>CAZIJV010000034.1:0-63656 GCA_964539645.1 uncultured Syntrophobacter sp. | reverse complement strand
AGAGCGGCGCCGCCCCGTTTTGGGACGGGGTTTTATCGAGGACGAAACTTGGAAATCATCTAAAGGGCGCCGCGTAGCCGGGCTTTCCAAAACAGTTCAAAAGAAGACCCGATGCAGTTCCCGGGCTGGATTCCGGTTAACTGCCGGAATAACGGAGTGGGAGGCGCCCCGGCAAACCGGTTTGGCATTGGAGAGGAGACCTACAACCATGGGAACCCGGCCTCTTGGCAAGTTCGGCCAGTTTCGTTGCGACGTACATTGTACAGGGCAACCGGCGTACTTGCGCTCTCGGGCTATCGCAGGATTTACCTGCCCCGTCATTCCCGCAGCGTTCCTGAGCGGGAATCCAGCCGAGGAGCCACGTTCCGGCCACGCTTTTGGCGTGGTTGGAAGGAGGATGAAGATTTATTTTGCTCCCATGGCATGGCCTTCAAAAATGAAGTCTCATATAAGCTCAGCCGCCACGCCATGGCGTGATTTGAACGAGAATGAAGTTTATTGAAGTTTCATGAGCGCCGATACAGCACTGAACACTGGTGCAGAGCTGCACCTATACCCTGCATGCCTGATCGTTTTGAGCCGCTTCCAACTGCTCCGCCCACTCGGCCATTCTTGCCCGGTTCTTTTTGCCTCGCGCGGCAAGGGCAATCCTGCGGGTATCATCCCCGGTAATGGAGAATTTCAGGTCCCAGCGGGAGGCGGGAAGGCGCCGGTCCAGCCGCTCGGGCCATTCGATGACGGCGACCCCGTTTCCAAAAAGGCTCTCCTGCCATGGGAGAGTCTCCAACTCCTCAGGGCCGGAGATCCGGTAGAGATCCAGGTGATAGAGGTACAACCGCCCGGAGTATTCATTGATGATGGTGAAAGTGGGGCTGGTGACCCTGGTTTCCTGCGGGACCCCCAGACCGCGTGCTATCCCGCGGGCGAGCAGCGTTTTTCCCGCCGCAAGCTCTCCCCACAGAGCCAGGATG
The DNA here is from genome assembly GCA_964539645.1 of uncultured Syntrophobacter sp. Taxonomy (GTDB): domain Bacteria; phylum Desulfobacterota; class Syntrophobacteria; order Syntrophobacterales; family Syntrophobacteraceae; genus SbD1. The sequence continues at coordinate 62,685 of CAZIJV010000034.1, read as the reverse complement.
TCTCCGGGCTCGAGCAACCGGCCTATTGTACGCCCGAGCAGCAGCGAGCATTCATCTCCCGGGGATTGGAAAACAAACTCTTTACTCGACATCCGCTTCCCCTTCGAGCAGGCCGATCACGGCAGGAACTTCGTCCAGCATGTCCGTCGCCAGCAGCCCGCGGGTCGATACTCCTCTTATGACCCGGTCGGAGGCGGCGCCGTGGACGTATACCCCGAGACATGAGGCCTCGAAAGGCTCGAACCCCTGCGCGATGAATCCGGCGATGATCCCGGTGAGCGTATCCCCCATTCCTCCGCTTGCCATGGCGGGGTTTCCGGTGCTGTTTATCGCAAGCCTGCCGTCGGGGGCGGCAATGATGGTCTGCCGGCCCTTGAGCGCCAGGATTGAATTGTGCTCCCGGCTGAACCGGGCTGCGGCTTCCAGGCGATTTCTCTGAACCTCGGGGACAGAGCAGCCGCAGATGCGCGCCATCTCTCCCGGGTGTGGCGTGAGGACCGGGGTCGCTGAGGCTTTGCGAAGTATTGCGGGATCATCGGCTATTGCGGTTATCGCATCAGCATCGAGAACGAGCGGATAGCCGGCTTTCACGATCAGATCCTTGACCAGCGATACAGCATCGGGATGGGTTGTTATTCCGGGGCCCATCGCCAGGACCTGTTTGCCTTCCAGGAAGTCCAGGATTGCGGGCAGAGCGGAAACGGAAAAAGCGTGTTCTTTGGTTTCCGGCACGGGCAATGTCATTGCCTCGGTTAACTTCACTTCCATTATCGGATTGAGACTCTCGGGTATGAAAAGCGTGACCAGCCCGGCGCCCGCCCTTCCGGCGCCCAGGCATACCAGGGCCGCAGCCCCGGTCTTGCCCGCCGATCCGGCAAGAACACACACATGCCCCGCACTCCCTTTATGAGCCGCCGCATGGCGCGGCGCAATCCAGGAAGAGAGCAGTTCCTCCGTGAGCAGGTAGCGGCGGATTCCCGAGCTTTGGACAATCTCCGGAGGAATTCCGATGTCGACCACCTCGACCTGGCCGCAATACTCCGGTCCGGGATCGATTACGTGCCCGATTTTGAGAAATCCGAAAGTAGCGGTTGCAGTGGCCCGGACGGCCGCTCCGAGAGGAAGGCCGCTCGATGCATCCAGCCCCGACGGAATATCGACAGAGAGCACGGGGATGTTTATCTTCTGGACTCTTTCGACCATCTCGCGGTAGAGGCCCCGCAAATCGCTGTTGAGACCTGTTCCCAGGATTGCGTCGATGATTGCGTCGCACTGACTGACCAGCGCCATTTGAGCTTCGAAGTCTTCGGCCTCGTTCCAGACCATTATGGGGATCTGCATCTTTTCGCAGATCCCGAAGTTGGTGAGGGCGTCTCCGGTAAGATTTTCCGGAGGGCGAAGGCATACGACTCCGACCCGCGCGCCCCGGGAGTGGAAAATCCTGGCCAGGGCGAACCCGTCGCCGGCGTTGTTTCCGCTGCCCGCGATGACCGCAATGCGACGATCCAGAAGATCGGGAAGTGCGCGGAGGAAAAACGCCGCGGCGCCTTGCGCGGCGTTTTCCATGAGCACGATTCCGGGGATTCCGATTTCACGAATTGTTCTTTGATCGAGCCCGGCCATTTCCCGGGCGCCAAGGACCAGCATGGGACCACCTCCTGTGAGGACACTGCGGACCAGACCGGCTGAATGTAGCATACGATTTGTTTTGAAAAAAAGAATTAAAAGTGCGTGCATTATATCGCAAAATCTGCTACAAGACGGGCATTTTCAGAAACTTTGAACAAGGGCAGTTTTGAACAATCCCGAGACGCCCCTGACAGAGTCGAAATCCGGTCGGTGACATTCTCTGTTTTTTGCGATTCTCCTACTCCCAATGAATCTCCCATCCCGCGCAAGTCTTTGGAATTGTAGTTAAATAAAATTATCGACCAAGGCATGCAAATTTTGCTTTGGAACTTTGTGCAAAAAGATGATATTATTTACGGGATTTGTGCATTTTTGCGGCTTCACTCGCTCCCCCGGTTCTTGCTACCTCCTGCCGAACCCGCAGCAAACCAAATCCGTCGTAACCCGTGCGATTCGACCACTATTCCGAGATGCAATCCGTTTGTCGAGTTGCAGCTCAAGCCAGAGGAGAACGGCCCGTGATCTCCCAGAAGCTGATGACCGATTTTTTGGCGGTTGGCTTGTATTTGCTCGTTGGACTCCTGTTTGCAATTGTGCCCCTCATCATCTCCCGCCTCATCGTCAAACGCAGCCACGGCTTGCAGCGCGACGCAACCTACGAGAGCGGCATGGAGACGATCGGAAGCGCGTGGATTCAGTTCACCGTCGCCTACTATATCTACGCGCTCATCTTTCTCGCCTTCGACGTTGACGTCCTCTACCTCTTCCCGGTGGCGCTCGCATATGGAAAGTATGCCGCCCGCGACCTGATAGAGGTCGTTATATTTGTTGGAATTCTGTCGCTGGCAATAGTCTATGCCTGGCGAAAAGGAGTTTTTGAATGGAACAAGAGGTAAGACAAAGGGAGTCGAGCGAGCCGACAATCCGGTTCGCACTGCTTGACGACCTGCTCAACCTTGCCAGGGCCAATTCTTTGTGGCCGATGACCTTCGGCTTGGCCTGTTGCGCAATCGAAATGATGGCTGCCGGCGCCTCCCGGTTCGATCTCGACCGGTTCGGGGCAGGAGTCTTCAGGCCATCTCCGCGACAATCGGATGTGATGATAGTGGCGGGGACCATTTCCAAGAAGATGGCCCCTGCCATCCAGATGCTCTGGGACCAGATGCCCAATCCGAAATGGTGTATCGCCATGGGGAACTGCGCCATTTCCGGCGGCCCTTTCGAGTATGAGGGCCAATATGCGATCGTACCCGGAGCGCATCTCATCGTTCCCGTGGATATCGTGATTCCCGGATGCCCCCCCAGGCCGGAAGCCCTGATCCAGGGGCTGCTCGCACTGGAAGACAAGATCACGCGGGGAGAGGACAGGAACCTGTTGCGCCGGTTCCAGCGGACTGGAGGCGAGGGCTGAAATGAGAGTAAACGATTTGGAAAGGCTATTGCTGGAGCGCTTCCCCGAGGCTTCTGTGAAGCAGGAAGATGCTGCCCGCACCGGGATCAGGTGGTCTGTGCCGGTTCCAATCTCCGGAATCCGGGATGCGGCGAAAATTTTCGATTCCGCCGGCTTTTTCCTGGAGACCATCACAGCGCTGGATTTTGCGGACACCTTCGAGGTTGTCTACCATTTCAACTGCTATGAGCCTCGCTCACGGGTTTGCGCAAGGGTTCTTTGCGGCCATGACCAGAGCCTCTCCTCCATCTCGGATATTTTTCGCGGTGCGGGGTGGCTCGAGAGGGAAGTTCATGAGTTTTTTGGAATCGCCTTCCCCGGCAATCCGGACCTGAGGCGGTTGCTGCTCCCTGAAGATGCGGATTACTACCCTCTCAGGAAGGAATTTACCGAGGGGGGCACATATCACAAACGGGAAGAGATATATGGCTGAACAAATTACAACACCGCCGGCGTCCCAGCAGATATACACGCTTAACCTCGGTCCCCAGCACCCCAGTACGCACGGCGTGCTCAGGGTGTTGCTCGACCTGGACGGCGAATTCATCATCAAGGCGGACCCGATTGTCGGCTACGGTCACCGGGGCCACGAGAAGATGGGAGAAAACCGGATCTATCGGCAGTTTCTTCCCAATACCAGCAGAATGGATTACCTCTCCGGGATGCTCTACAATCACGGCTTCGTTCTGGCCGTGGAGAAACTGGCCGGGATCGACGTTCCCGAACGCGCGCGCTATATCCGCACCATCGCCTCCGAACTCAACCGTATCTCCAGTCACCTGCTCTGGTTCGGCACCTACTTGATGGACCTCGGCGGCTTCACCCCCTTTCTCTATGCCTTCGACGACCGTGAGCAGATCCTCGACATCCTCGACCGGGTCAGCGGCTCCAGGCTCACCTACTCCTATTGCAGGTTCGGCGGAGTCGTACGGGACATCGATGCGAAATTCATCGACATGACCCGCGCCTTTCTGAAGAGAATGGAAGGACGGTGGGCCGACTATGACAGCCTGGTCACCAAGAACGTCATTTTTATTCACCGCACTAAAGATGTCGGCGTAATCGACAGCGAGCTGGCCCGCCAGTACGGCGTAACCGGCCCGAATCTGCGCGCTGCGGGCGTTGGCTTCGATGTTCGTAGAGCCGAGCCCTATGAGATCTACGACCGGTTCGACTTTGAGGTGCCTATCGGCGCCAAGGGCGATGCACTGGACCGCTACCACGTGAGGTTCCGGGAAATGCAGCAGAGCTGCCGCATTATCGACCAGGCTCTGGATCATCTGCCCGGCGGACCCTTTCTCGCAGAAAAGGTCCCGCAGCGGGTCAAGCCTCCCAAAGGCGAGATATACTTCCCCTTTGAGAGTGCCCGCGGACTGACGGCCTACTACCTGGTGAGCGACGGCAGTCCCAATCCGTACCGCTGCCATATTCGCGTGCCCAGCTTTGGAAATCTGAATGTGCTGACCGAGGTGCTGCCCGGAACCCTTGTAGCCGACGCCATCTCGATTCTGGGCAGCGTGGACCTGGTCATTCCGGAAATCGACCGATGAGCGGTGAGCAGTGGGCAGCGGGCGGTGAAAGAGGTTTCTGATCCGGTAATCCGGCTCGAGTCCTGAACTTGATATAGTTTCGTCAGGAGGAACTACATTGGCTGAAGTCTTTGAATCTACCTGGTTCAGATTGATCGCAGGGCTGGTAATCATCCTGGCGTTTTCCCAGTTGAACGCCCTTTTTCTTGTATGGCTCGAGCGCAAGGTGGCGGGACACATCCAGTTGCGTCCGGGGCCCATGGAGGTCGGTCCTCACGGTCTGCTTCAGACGATAATGGATGGTTTGAAGCTGGTCGGCAAGGAACTCATCATTCCGGTCAAGGCCGACAAGAAGCTCTTTTTGCTGGCGCCGGTACTGGTCTTCATGCCCGTCCTGGTCGGGTTTCTGGTTTTGCCTTTCGGTCCGAACCAGATCATCCATGACATGAACATCGGGGTTTTGCTGATATTCGCCTTTTCGACCTTCACGGTTCTGGCGATTCTTGCCGGCGGCTGGGCCTCGAACAATAAATATGCGCTGCTCGGCGCCATCAGATCGGTGGCTCAGAACGTCGCCTATGAGATCCCTCTTCTGCTTGCCGTTATGAGCGTGGTGCTCATGGTGAACTCCCTGAGCTTTTCCGAGGTGGTAAATGCCCAGAGCAGGATCTGGTTCATTTTCCTCCAACCGGTTGCCGGCATTATTTACCTCATCAGCGCCACCGCCGAGACCAACCGCGCGCCTTTCGACATTCCCGAGGCGGAATCGGAACTGGTCGCCGGTTTTCATACCGAATACAGCGGCATGGGATTCGGGCTTTTCTTCCTTGCCGAATACACCAATATGTTTATCGTCACCGCCGTTGCGACCAGCCTGTTTTTCGGAGGCTGGCAGGGGCCTTTCGGCATCAGTTTCGGCATACCCGGAGTGGTCTGGTTTCTTCTGAAGACCTACATCCTGATATTTGTGATCATGTGGGTGCGCTGGACCTTCCCGCGCGTGCGATTCGACCAGTTGATGAATTTTTCCTGGAAGGTCATGATTCCCGTTAGCCTGGTGAATCTTGTGGTGACGGCTATCGTCGTCAAGTTAATCTGATTTGTGGAGAATGGTTTAAAATGAGCTATCTGAAAGACATCGTCAAAGGCGGCCTGAGTCTGGTGGAAGGAATGGTGGTCACGTTCCGGCGACTGTTCCATCCGCTTGTAACCGTTCAATATCCCCGTAAACGCGTCGAGATTTCTCCCGCCTACCGCGGACATATCGAACTGAAATGCTTCGACGACACCGGAACTCATAAATGCATCGCCTGCGGCACCTGCGAGCGCATGTGCCCGAGCAATGTAATCAAGGTGCAGGGCGTAAAGGCCCATGCAAAGGGTCCCAAGGTGGGAACCCATTTTGTGATCGATTTCAGCAAATGCTCCCTGTGCGGCCTGTGCGTCGAGAGCTGCCCCACCCAGACTATTCAATACTCCAAAGAGTACCAGATTGTGGGAGAGAGCAGATGGGACTGCATAATCGACCTTATGGCCAGGATTCAGAAACAGAAAGAAGAGAAGGAATCCGAGCGGCTCGCCGCCTGATGCATCCGTAACAGGGGGCGTAACGGAACGCAATTCCGGCGCCTCTTAGTCGTAATTTTCATCGAAACCCGGCTTCCAACTCCATCCCTGACGGGTTTCGAAGGCTCTAAACACCACTCTCAGCGAAGGATGAGGATGGAAACTTCAAGCCTAAGTGTCCTTGCACAAGCGGCTTTCTGGACCACGGTCGGGTTCACGATCACAGGCGCCGCCCTCGCGGTATTTCCCCGAAACATTCTCTACAACGTTTTAGGCCTGGCATTAGCCATGGCGGGAGTTGCGGGGTTTTACCTTTTTCTCGGCAGTTTCTTCATAGCGCTTATGCAACTGCTGATCTACGTCGGCGCGATCTGTATCGCCATAGTCTTTGCGATAATGCTCTCACGCCCCCTTCATCTCGAATCACCCAGCCGCGCGGTTCCGAAAGTCGCCATGGGCCTCACAGCGAGCGCTATTTTTTTCGTGGCGGGAATCAGCGTAGCCCTGCGAACTGAATGGTTGCCGGCCCCGGACCGGACCACTGACCTGTCTGCCTGGTCGGTGGAGCAGATCGGGCATGCGTTGCTCACCCGCTATGCACTGGTCTTCGAGGTGATTTCGATTGTACTGCTCGTAGCCATAATCGGCGCGGTGGTTACCGCCGGTTTCAGCCGGAGGTTCAGCTCGTGAATACCCTGACTACTTATCTCATCATTTCGGCCCTGCTTTTTTCACTCGGTTTGCTGGGAATTCTCCAGCGCCGCAACCTGATCGGAATGCTTATCTCGGTTGAGTTGATGCTCAATGCCGCCAATATCAATTTCATGGCCTTCAACCGCTTTCTTTCTCCGGAGCCGGTGACCGGGCAGATCATCGCCCTGTTTGTGATGGGGCTCGCCGCGGCTGAAGCCGCAATCGGGTTGAGCATCATCCTGGCCCTGTTCCGCACAATGCACTCGATTAATATCGAACGTGCTCAGAAGCTGAAAGGATAGAACCACTATGGGCGCACTCCTGAAAGATCCCGTCCTTTTCGGCACAGTACTCGGCACCACACTCCCCTTTTTGTCCATGGCCGTAATTTTGCTTTTCACGCGCAACCATCCCAAGCTGTCCGGAAAGATTTCCGTGGGATCGATCAGCGTCTCCCTGGTCAGCGCGCTTTTTCTGCTTCTCAAGCTCCTCCGGGCGCCCGAGGGACTCACCTACCAGATCTCCTGGTTCAGCTCGGGCACGCTTCAGGTTCCGTTCGGCTATTTTCTCGATCCTCTCAGCCTGCTCATGCTGACGATAGTCGCAACCATTGCCTTTCTCGTCCAGGTATATTCCCTGGGTTATATGGCCGGAGATCCCGGTTTCAGCCGCTACTATGCTTTCCAGTCTCTGTTTGCATGGGCAATGATGAATATGGTCATAGCGGGAAGCCTTCTGCAGCTCTTCATATTCTGGGAACTGGTAGGCCTTGCCTCATACCTGCTGATCGGCTTCTATTACGAGAAGTGGAGCGCCTCGCAGGCGGGGAAGAAGGCCTTCGTCATGACGCGGGTCGGCGATGTCGGCTTCTTTCTCGGTATAATCCTCCTGGTGATCGGTTTCGGTAACCTGGGCATCCCCGACCTCAATGCCGCCGCGGGCGCCAACGCCATATCGCAGAGCCTTTTGACCGTATCGGCCCTGCTCATCTTCTGCGGCGTCGTCGGCAAGAGCGCCCAGTTTCCGCTGCTGACCTGGTTGCCGGACGCCATGGAAGGCCCGACCCCGGTCAGCGCACTGCTGCACTCGGCAACAATGGTTGCAGCCGGTGTCTACATGTTCAGCCGGATCTTCCCCTTCTTTTCGGCCTCTCCGGACGCGATGGCTATCGCCCTGGCGATCGGCACAGTCACCATGCTGCTGGCTTCTACCATGGCCATGGTTACCTTCGATTTAAAGCAGGTCTGGGCTTACTCCACCATCAGCCAGCTCGGACTGATGGTTATGGCCCTGGCGGCAGGCGGCTACTTCGCCGGAGTCTTCCACCTGACCACTCATGCCGGGTTCAAGGCCCTGCTCTTCCTCTGCTCCGGCATATTCATTCATGAATACCACACCAACGACATGCGCATAATCGGCAAGCAAGGGGGCCGCAAACTCACCATTCCAATGCTTTGCATCATAGTCGGCGCACTTGCCCTTTCCGGTGTCTATCCTCTTTCGGGCTTTTTCAGCAAGGAAGCCGTTCTGGGCGTACTCGCGGCACAGCCCAACAAGATCTGGCTCGCCGCAGGCCTGTTCGGGGCCTTTCTCACCGCCTATTACAGTTTTCGATTGATCTTCTTCATTCTTCTCCCCCAGGGCGGGATCGAGAAGAGCGATCACCACGCAGAGGAGCATGCCCACGCGCATAAGGAAGAGCACCATGGCTTCACTTTCTGGGCGATGGCCGTTCCGGTCATGATTCTTGCGGCGATCACCCTGGTGCTCGGTTTCATCGAGCATCCGTTCGAGAAGTTCGTCTCGGGTTCCGCCACTCAGCTCCATCCTGTTCAGCACGCCGCTGAACATGGCTTCGACCACAATTTGCTGCTCATCCTGGGAGTCTCCTCTGGGCTGATCGGAATCATCCTGGCCTGGATCGAGTTCGGCAGGGGCGGTTCGGCCCGGAAAGGGTTTCTCAGTCGTTTCCCCGCTATCTGGAAACTCTTCGACTTCCGCTGGTACATGGATATCCTTTTCAGAAAGACCCTGGACACCTTCATTTACGCGGGACTTACCCGCCTTTTTACCAAGAACGACCGGAGGATCATCGACGGCGGCATCGACGGCATATGTTTCTTCACCCAGGCCGGTGGAAGGCTTTTCAGCTTTCTTCAATCAGGAATGCTTCAATACAACCTGCTCATCATGATAATGGCGGCCGGGTTTTTGGTTCTTTATTTCCTGGTCTAGGTCCGAAATCCTAATTGAGCATTTAACTTTTGCAAGGGTATGAAATGATTCCGATGGAAATGGCCAGTTTCCCTGTCCTGACCGCAATTCTCATGTCTACAATCCTGGGATTGCTTACTATCCTTTTTATACCGGCTGAAAAGACGAAGCTTATCAAACAGGTAAGCCTTGCCTACGCCACAGTAGGCCTGGTCTTGTGCATCTGGCTCTACCTTACTTACGATCATCAAAAAGGCGGCCTCCAATTCGTCGAACGGGTCCTCTGGGTCAAAAGCCTGGGTATCTACTGGTTCAATGCCGCCGACGGCATAAACGTACCGATGCTGCTTCTCACGGCGGTCGTCCTCTTCACGGGCATATGGACCATGTGGGAGCTGGAAAACCGCGCAAAGGAGTTCTTTGCCCTCGTCTTTCTCCTGGTCGCCGGTGTCTACGGCATGTTCATGTCCATGGACCTGTTCTGGATGTTCGTCTGGTATGACGTTTCGCTCTTTCCGATGTATCCCCTGATCGCCATCTGGGGGGGCACCCGCAAAGAATACGGCGCCATGAAGCTGACCCTTTACCTGCTCGCCGGAAGCGCGCTGATTCTGCCCGGGATCATTTACCTGTGGGTACAGGGCGGGGCTCAGACTTTTGATCTCTTCGAGCTTCAGAGAATCGGCTTCAATGCTTTTGACCAAAAACTCGTCTTCCTGATGCTCTACCTCGGCTTCGGCATTCTTGCCGCCGTGTGGCCGTTCCACACTTGGTCCCCAGTCGGCCACGTCGCGGCGCCTACGGCGGTCAGTATGATTCACGCAGGCGTTCTTATGAAACTGGGCGCCTATGGAATCATCCGGATCGCCATGACTCTGTGCCCGGAAGGGCTTGCTTACTGGTCGGACTTCATGGCGCTCCTCGCCTGTATCGGCATTGTTTACGGAGCGCTGGTCGGGCTGGCCCAAACCGATCTGAAATATGTCATTGGCTATTCGAGCGTGTCACATATGGGCGTTGTCGGCCTGGGGCTTGCCACCATGACGGTAAGCGGCATTAACGGCGCGATCTTCCAGATGTTTGCGCACGGCGTGATGACGGCTCTTTTCTTCTCCTCTGTCGGCTACATCTATGATCGCACCCACACGAAGATGATCCCGGACCTGGGCGGATTGTCGAAAACCATGCCCATTGCATCTTCCTTCTTCATCATCGCCGCGCTCGCCGGTATTGGCGTACCCCTGATGGCCAGTTTCTGGGCAGAGTTGCTCGTCTTCATATCAGCGGTCCAGGTTTTTCCCGTTGGCGGCATCTTTGCCCTTGCGGGCCTTGTGATCAGCGCCCTGTTCATGCTGCGGGTCGTTCAGAGGACTTTCTACGGCGATCGCAATCCGAGGTGGGAACACATACCGGATGTAAACGGCTTTCTTGCCGTTCCCCGGATCATCCTGGTAAGTATCATCATTTTCTTTGGGCTTTTTCCGAAATTCATGCTCGACATAATACAGAGCACGGTTGTCCCGTTTGTAAACCGTTTCTAGGAGAGGCGAGGTATACGGAAACGAAATGACAGATATTATTCTTTTCCTCCCAGAATTATTCTTCGCTTTGGCAGCGCTCGCTTTTTTCGCTTTTTCCCTGAGCAAGACCGCCAATCCGGCCGCCTGGCACAAATGGGCACTGCTCCTGGCATCAGTCGGGTTATTGATTACCGTCGCCTCCTCCCGCCAGGAAGGGATGCTCTTTTTCGACTGCTACCGGGTGGACCTGTTCAGCCAGTTGTTTAAAGTCCTTCTTGCACTCGGCACTGTGTGGGTCATTTTTTCATCGAGCGAGTTGAAGGGAATCGATCCCCGGCAGCATGCCGAGTACTACTTTTTCCTGTTCGTCTGCACTCTGGCCATGATGATGCTGGTAAGCTCGGTGGAGCTTCTGACCATCTATATTTCCATAGAGCTTTCCTCCTACTCGCTCTACCTGCTTGTGGCCATGCGCCGCAATACGGACGAATATGTCGAAACGGGCATCAAGTACTTCATGATCGGCGTGACCGCTTCCGCCCTCATGATCTTCGGGATCAGCCTGCTGTTCGGCATGACCCACACCACCTATGTAAACCAGATCATCAAAGTGCTGCCCGGCATAATCACTCAGCCGGCGGCGATTATCGGGCTCGTGCTTGCACTGTGCGGCTTTTTCTTCAAACTGGCCCTTTTCCCCTTTCACATCTGGGCGCCAGACGTCTACCAGGGCGCGGCCAACCAGGTCACCACCTACATTGCCACGGCATCCAAGATGGCAGCCGCCGCCTTGATCATCCGCTTCACGGGCCTGTCTGCAGGCGCCAGCCCCGAGATGGTAAAGCTGCTGATAGCCCTTTCCATTCTGTCGATGACCTTCGGCAACCTGGTCGCCCTCATACAAAAAGACATCAAGCGCCTTCTTGCCTATTCGAGCATCGCCCATGCGGGCTACATCCTCATCGGAATACTGTCGGTTTCCGAACGGGGATATGCCAGCGCGATCTATTACGCCATGGCCTACCTGGTGATGAATTATGCGGTCTTCATGGTGATCATGAAAATCGCCGATGACGGGCGTAACATCAAAATCAAGGAACTGGCAGGCCTGCATAAAAGAGCCCCCCTCCTCGCCCTGACCTTCATGCTCGGACTCTTCGGCCTGGCCGGGATTCCACCGACAGCCGGGTTTACGGGAAAGTTCCTCGTGTTCGCGGCGGCGCTCGAAAGAGGCTACCTGTTCCTGGTCATAATCGGCATGGTGAACGCCACCATATCCCTCTACTATTATCTGATCGTGATCAAGGCGGCCTACCTGCTGGAGCCGGTCAGGCAATACCCCGCCCTCCAGGTGGATTCTTCTACCCGGTACTTGAGCATCGCTCTCATGATCCTCATGATCCTGCTGGGCATATTCCCCGATCAGTTCGTCTCCCTTACGGAAGCGGCCGCCAGGACGTTATTCTGATAATCAGCAACATAAACCGTTAAGCCTAAAGGCCGGCCCTCCAAACGAGGGCCGGCCTTTTCAAATTTACTATCTTGCCCCCGGATCATTTCCCGCCAGTCTGAGAGGACATCAGCCTGATTTTCCCTTCGGTGATTTGCCAGTCATACTTGCTCGTGCTCACCACCACGGGCAAATGATGGCGCATGCTTACAAAAACGTGGGTCTCCAGGGGGTAATCCCCCAGTTTGTGCGTGACGAAAAGCGATACCGGTTTGTCGCCGGGCTTGGGGGGAACGATCTCACTCTCCAGTTCCGTTCCGGATAAAGGTTCGATACTGATTGCCTTTTGTCCATCTTTGGACACCAGCACACGATAGTGTTTTCCGAATACGGCTACATTGTCTTTTCGGGCGCCTGCCAGCAGATAAACGAGAATGCCCTCTTTCCCCATTGCCGCTCCGGGCACTACCACGGGATTCAATGGCTGTTTCGGCTGTTCCGGGAGAGAATCGATAGCGGTGCGGGTGGAACGAAACAGCAGGGACTCGAAGTCGCCGGGCTTTTCCGGCGGAACAAGTGCATGGAATTGCGTCTTTGCTTTTCCGGAGTCTGGAGGCGGCGTAATTCGCACTATGAAGCCGATCTTCGGCTCCGCTTTATCAACAAAGAATTCGACAAGCCAGGAGCCGCTCGGCCGGCCCTTTGCGTTTCCTTCTCTGAAGACAATGTATCCGCATATGCCTGCTTTTTCGAGGTCCTTGACATTCGATCTCAGCACATCGGCGGCGATGGCGGCCATCTTGTCGTTGATGTAGAGTTCTCCCCCTATTTCCTCCGAAATCGCGATCTTCTCTTTTAACGCCTGTGGCGAAGGCGACGAGAGTCCCTCCAAAAGTGAAGTGGGCAGTTGATCCCGGGAGGTTCTATACTGGCTCCCCTGCTCTGCGCATCCCGCGAGAACCATAGAAGCCGCCAGACACAAGGAAATGCTCAATACGCTCTTCATTCGGGCTGATATCATCCAGATCTCCTCTCTTTACTGAAAACATTCGCGGTGGAGGTCCGATCCTAATATCGGGTGAGAGAAAACTCCAGCAAAACCTGCTCGTTACTGACCCAGTCTCTTTCTCTCATCTTTGCACGCCTTATATTGGTGCATAGGTTCCGAGTCCGATGAGTGCTTCCGGGAAATTTTCAGCAAGGCTATCCTCCGGCAATCCTTTAAGGAGAGTAAATGCAGCTTTTCATTTCTTTCGCCATTATCGTCACCGCACTGCTATCAAGCGCTATTCAGGCCGTTGCGCATCATCCGGCCACAGACTCCGGCGCCGCACAGGGAGGCCCAATCCGGACGATTTCCGCTGAAACTCTTCCCAAAAGGAAAGCAGCTTTTTCATTCCAGGCCGAATACTTTGATTTTCAATCCTTCTCCGATCGCGAGCTTCTGGGCTTCGCCGCAGCCGGCTTCGATGTCCACAGCACCGAGTCCGTGCTTCACCTGGCCCTGCTCGCCAGCTACGGCGTGACAGAGGATCTTACCTTGAGCCTCAAGCTCCCCTACGTGCGCATCGAAGGGATAAAAGAATCCCACGCGGACGAACCGGGCGAAGTCCACCGGCATGGGAACTCCGATGGAATCGGCGACCTGTCGCTGTTTGGCCAATACCGGTTTTTGAATTCGATGGATTACCAGGGTTCCTTGCTTCTGGGTGTCAAAATGCCAACCGGACTTACCACTGCAAAGGATATCGACGGGACGCGGTTCGAGACGGAGTTTCAGCCCGGCTCGGGTTCCTGGGATCCCAGCATCGGTGTGGCTTTTCAGAAATCGATGGACAGGATTTCCTTCTACTCCAGTCTTCTCTATAGCTTTGCAACTGATGGGGCTCAGGCTACGAACCTCGGCGACGGTTTCAGCTATAATGCAGCAGCCGCCTACAGGCTCTATTCGGGTGATTTCGCCTGCGATCTGATCCTGGAGATAAACGGCGAGTTCAAGCAAAAGCAGGAGATAGTGGGGGTGAGCGATCCGAACAGCGGAGGCAACCTTCTCATGATCGCACCGGGGGTGCGTGTCAGGTGGAATCGACTCTCCGCCTTTGTATCCCCCGGCTTTCCGGTCGTTCAGGACTTAAACGGTATACAAAATGATCTGAGCTTTGCAGTTCTTACCGGGTTGAACTATGCTTTTTAGTGCAGGCAACTTGCCCCTGCCTTCAGTGCGGGTTCAACTGCCCTCCATTGGCTATCTGGAGCTGGCTGTTAACCTTGATACTGGGAAAACCCAGGGTCTGGCTATTTGAATAGAGTTGAATCCTACTTGTGCTTCCGTCGGCATTGAGTGATCCGCTGGAGGTAATCTTCGTTCCAAGGTGAAATTGAATCTCGACACCGGCATTGACGGTCAGAGTTTGTCCAGCGGGCACCGCAACATCGCAGGTCACCCAGTAAGGGCCGCCTGCGGCAGTTAACGGGCCGCCGCTCCCGTCATAGACGTTTCCGCAAAGCTGCACGTAAGCTTTTCCTCCAAAGCCCGAACACTCGCTCGAATTCACTGAATCGTTCTGCCCGTTCGATACCGCGTTCATGATGTTCCAGGCACAATCGTCCCGGTGTCCGCAACCCAGCACGTTATGTCCGAATTCATGGACATGAACGTTTCCCTGGACCCAATCCTCGAGTATAAACCCGAAGCCATCGCATCTGCCGCAGCCGATAAAGGAGGGATTGATGGTTCCGGCGCAACGCGAGAGGCTGGTGACAACTTTGGCCCTCCACCCATTGACTGCGAAGACCGAGTCCAATTTAGCCTGCGTATCGACGTTATCCAGACCGTCTCCGCTCGTCCCGAAAACCCCCACGTCACCATCCCTGAAAAACTGTGCGGTACAAGGGGTGTCGTCACTGCAGCGGTGGTTATCAAGTCGCATCCTTACATTGACATCCGTCAACGCGGCATCGAAGGTTGCACCCGACAGCGTAGTCTGGGTGTGCCGGGCGACGGTAAAGCTGATCCAATTGTAAGCCGAGGCGGTTCCGGCAAGCCAGACGAAAGTCAATAAAAATGCAGTTGGTATTCGCATGGTGAGGCGCCTCCCTTCATCGACTTTCGGGTTGCGGGTTAAACATTCGTGACCTGCCTTCGATGTTCATTTTGTCCAATGTCCGGAGACTTTCCCCGATGTTGTCGAGCAGGAACTCCCGCCCTGCTGGAGCGTTCCTACTCTCTATCCCGCTTTTTAATCTCACGAGTTCAGCCCGGGCCTCGGGGCGTCCTGATACGCCCAGGCCGGTGACGGCTTCCGAGACCAGGATGTTTTCGATTTTTTGCTGCCTGAAGCTCCATTGCAGCACTGAGGGAGGGGGCGCTATAACCATCTGCCTGAGAAAATCGAACGCCTTCCGGTCACCGTTGCTGGCAATGCAGCCGATAGCGAAGGGAACGCTGGTCAAGGCCCTGAAGGTAAAACCGTCGACCTCGCCCTTTGCGCTCTCCAGAAAAGCGATAAGGGGGTCAAGGGCAGAGCTGTCCTCAATGAAACCAAGGGTGACAATGACATTCACCCAGAACTGTTTCTCGGCCGGGTTGTTCAGCGCTTCCAGAAGATGCGGTACGGCTTCCTTTCCAAGTGCATGAGCCTCCACGTACTGGATGCCGTCCATGTAGTGCTTCTTTACCAGTTGGTTTACCTTTTGCTCCACAAGCTGGTTGTCGGCTTGGGCGTGAGAGAATGACGGCACAAGAATCAAACATGCAACCACGAGTATCGGCAAGATTGGATATCTTCTCATTTCGGCTACCCCCTTTTTACAGGACTATCCCCAAAAGGGCCGCTGTCCTGCCGTGTCCATGGTGGGAACACCGTCTGTGACCGGAGAGATAGAATAGCTCTCACTGCAGAGTGACAAGCACAAGGATCTGGCCCTTTTCCCCCTTTTTGAGCCCCTCCATGGCTTTGCCCAGAATGGCCCCCTGCGCTCGCTTGCAGTCTCTTGCTTTCATGGCGTGTCCGGGAATCGCCGATGTAGTCAAAAGGTCGCCGGGCTTGATCTCTCCCCGGGAAGCATCCACCATGCAGTAAACACGTCCCGCAAGGGCAACATCCAGATCGAACTCCCCGGCGCCGAGGCGCACGCCCGAGCCGAGGCCGTTGGCTCCCGCAACGATTCCGGCCACTCTCGAATCGTATGCGGTCCTGCTTAAGGAGAGTTTGCCGGGGTGCTGCGGATCTATGACGACTACAGATCCCGGAATTATCTTCGACTTGCTTGTTACATTGAATCCTTCCGCATAGTCGAGTCCCTTCCCCAGTTCCATGATTGTCCCATTGGTAGCGCGATCCAGGATTCTGACATTACCACGAAAGGTCGCCGCCCAGCCGCTCGTCCCGCCCCTGGCGTAGAGGCCGGTGCCGTTCGCGGCATCCGAGACAAGGTATGCGCCGTATCCGTTGGAACCGCTCGCATACCCGTAGTAGGCGCTCTTGTTGACGCCGTTTGTGTTCGAACCAATGCCATCATGGGTCCCGGATTGCGACCACACTGCAATACCCTGCCCCTTTTCTGAAATCAGATATGCACCATACCCACCAGTTCCGCTCACCACGGAATACAGTCCGCTCATGTTGGCTCCGGAAGCAAAGGAGCGTAGTCCATCGCCTTTGACGGAGGAAGTCTCGATACCGTGTCCACCGCCGGTAGCCGTCGAAGAGGCGTAGGCCTTGAGCGCGAAATCGCTCCGGGCGTTATCGACCCAGTTCCCGCTGGTAAGATGCCTGGCCATCACGCCCGCGGTTCCTCCACCTTCTCCGACGATTCCATAATCGGTGAGGCTATAGGCCCGGACCCCGATCCCATCCTGGCTCTGGCCATAAATGCCATTCCCGGTCCCGGAATTGTACACCCTGAAAAGATTTCCCACGGTGCTGCCGGTCATGGACCCGGTAGTCAGTTGTGCCGCGCTGTGAGTATGGGAGGTAAGAGCAAATGCCGTGGAATGCAGTCCATCGAGCGTGTCGGCATTCGGATTAACCGGCCCTTGGTCACCCTTATCGCCCTTCCTTGCCAGCATGGTCCAGTTGGTTGAGGGAGTGCTCGGCACATTCCCCTTATTTGGACCGACAAGGCTGAACCAACTCGACCCATCATAGAAGACCACATCCTTGGCATTGTAGCTCGTGTCTATGTTCCAGTCTCCCCTGAAGGTCATAGAGACAATGGGGATAACGTAGAAGTCGCCCTGGGCTGCAACGGGCACACTGGAAAATAGCACCACAAACATCAATGCTCCGAAATTGAAAGCCACCGACTTTTTCATTGAATTCCTCCTATTGCTGATGGTTGCTTTATTCGGGAGCACAGGATGCTGGGAGAATCGGCCGGTCTGGGTAACCGTTGTGCTCACACATCAATGTGGGCAGCCTTCTGCCATTAGTCGTTCCAGTAAAAGATGAGTTGACTCGGAACATGGCGGGAAACGTGTGAAGTAAGAAGACTAGAGCATAGGTTGCTTTTTACGTCAAGCTCGTTGGTTGAGAATCGTGCAAAAGCGCTAAATAATAGAGAGGTCTGCTCAAAACAGAAAAGGCGGATTGATCCGCCTTTGGCTTATTCTCTGATGTGAGCTGACTTGGCTCTTATTCCATAAAGGTCTTGAGGCAGGCCTGCCTGTTGGGGTTCTTGAGCTTGCGAAGAGCTTTTTTCTCGATTTGCCTTATTCGCTCCTTGGAGACATTGAAAATCTTTCCGATTTTCTCAAGAGTCTCTGCTGGATGACCGTCAAGCCCGAATCTGAGCCGCAGGATTTTTTCCTCTCTCGGCTGAAGAGTCGAGAGCAACGTCCGGGTGATTTCGGCCAGTTCGCGATCCGAACATTCCTCCATCGGAGAGAGAGCCCGCTCGTCCTCGATAAAATCTCCAAGCCTTTGCTCGTCCTCGCCGATGGGCGTTTCAAGCGAAATCGGCTGAGCGGCCAGCGTCAACACCTGCTGGACCTTTTCCACCGGGAGCTTCGAGCGTTCAGCAATCTCAAGCGGAGTCGGCTCACGACCCAATTCCTTGAGCAATTCATAGTAGACCTTGAAGAAAAGATTCTTCAATTCAATGAAGTGCACTGGAAGGCGGATTGTTCTCGTCTTGTCGTATATTCCCCGGATGATGCTCTGGCGCACCCACCAGGTCGCGTAAGTGCTGAATCGGTTACCCTTGGTATGGTCAAAGCGCCCGACCGCCTTGAGCAATCCGAGATTGCCCTCCTGGATGAGATCGTCGAAGGTCATGCCTCGGCCCCTGTACCTTTTGGCAATGCTCAGGACCAACCTGAGATTGGCTCTGACCATCTCCTGCTTCGCCATGTCTACAGCTCTCATGATCGCCTGGACCCGCGCCAGCGAGGAGGAAAACAGAGGATTGTCCGGATGGTCATGGGTAGCCCTTTCCAGTGTGCGCACAATCACCTTGAGGATCTTGTCCCTTACCCCCGGAAAGGTCTTTTCATGTTCGAGCAGCTTCAGGACCTTCTCGTTGAGATCGGCCATGATCTTGTTCCGGGCGGTGTTCTCGGACACAATGTGCACCAGTTCGTCCTGTCCGTGCCGGATGATCTGGGCAAGCTCGGTTTCCCGTTCCTGGGTCAGCAGGGGATAGCTGGACACTTCCTTGAGATAGCAGGTGATATGATCTTCCTCGAAATCCTCGCCGGCTGAAACGGGAACGTCCGCCAATGCTTCCTCATCGGCATCTTCCATTTCATTCTGTTCGCCGGCCAGAAGAGATTCCTCAGGTTCATCTCCGCCCGCTATCTGTTCAACTTCCTCCAGTCCCAGATCCGAACCGGGAAATCTGCCTTCTATCACCTGCCCTTCGATCAGGCCTTCAAACTCATCTTTGTCATCGCTCTTTTTCAGGAAGTATTCAAATGGAAGGCACTTCTCAGAGCTGTAGGATTTCATTTTCCTCTCCTTTTCGGCAACCCCGGCCGGCAATGCGCTGGAAACCCGGCTGCACGAACCTTCCTCCTATAGAGGACCGAGGCACAATACACCTCGGGCGTATCAACATCAACAGGCAATAAGCTAAGTTACTTTAAACCTTTAGTCAACATCGGCGAATCGCTTCCCCATACTGACTTTAATCCCCGGGTCCGAAATTTTTTTCTTCAATAGAAGCAGAGGGCGGGGTATGACCCCGCCCTCTGCTTCTTATCCTCAATACTATATATCGGAACAAAATGTAAAAATTTACATCCTGGAACTGGTCCTTATACAATAAAAGTGATGTTGGGTCAAAAAAATCATGGCCTGGCGAAAAATTTTCCGCATACCTGCCCGGACTCTACAGTGCCGTCTTGGAAGGATACACCGCAAACGCTCTAGATGTGTATCTCCACAATGTCACCGTCCCGCAGAATATAATCACGCTGGACCATCTGACCGTCGAACACCGACTTCCCCCATACCTTGGCGAACTTGAGCCGGGTAACGAAGTCCTTGTGGATTTCTTCGGCAAGGTTTTCGAGCGTACTGTCTGACTGGAGTACGAAAGGAGACTTGAGATCGGGATCTTTTCCGGGTGTTTTGGTGTAGACGCGGATCAGACCTGACATCTCATAAATCTTTTTGAGGAATCCGGAGAGGTTGTAGCCTGCAAGCACCGACATGGGGATCGACGGCACGGGGATATCGCAGAGTTCGAGAAAAACCTGGAAATCTTCGTCGGTCTTTTCATCATCCACTTTATTGACAGCCAGGAGCATCTTCTTGACGAATGGGGCTTTCTTCAGATCTCCCGGTATTGGAACGTTTTCGGGAAATACTCTCAAATCCTTTAAAAATGCCAGGGTTTCGTCCCAATGCTGTATCGGGTCTCCCCGAATATCCACCACTACTACTATTATGTCTGTGCGCCTGAGGAGGTCGGTAAAGCCGGGGTCGGTAAACTCCGGCGGCACCGGTGGAGTATCGATGAGTTGGAACTGGATGTTTTCGAAGTTGGCCATTCCCGGAGTCGGCTTCCAGGTAGAGTTGGGAAAATCGGCCACTTCGGGTTTCGCATTGGTAAGGGCCGCCACGAGGGAGGACTTCCCGACGTTCGGCACTCCGATGAGGATGGCCTGGGCAGCTCCTTCTCTTTCTATGTTATAGAGGGATACGCCTTTTGCGGAACCTTTCTTTTGTTGGGCATCCGACTTGTGCTTGGCTATCCGTTTGCGCAGATCCGCCCTCAGCTTGTCCGTGCCCTTGTGTTTGGGCATGATGGTAAGCATCTCTTCGAGGGCTTCTATTTTTTCCTCCGGGGTCCTTCCTTCCCTATAGCGTTTCTCGGCTTCGAAATATGGAGGAGGCAGATTGGCAGGCATAGTCTTGCGCACTTCCCTTTCCCGGGTCCACACGGCATATATGCAGGATCAAAAAGATCGCCTGCCTGCGTGCATTCCCCTTGAAGTCATGCTATAAAATCTATTATAGAGTCAGACTGGATTTGCCGAAACGTTTCTCATGCAGCCCTGTTTTCCCGTCTTTCACCTCAAGGAGAATAGCAATTGATTTGCCGAAAATGCAAGCACGAGCTGGTTATCGTAAGGGCGTGACGCAAGGTCTTTTTGCGCTGCCGTGAATGCGGCGCGACATATAGCTTAATGGATTTTCGTGAAGAACTCACTGATGAACTGGAAGCCGAGCTTTCCTTCTGCAGAGTAGACCTGATCTGATTTCCATAAGGGGACCGGGATCGCTTGTCCCGGCCCCTTCGATTTCCGCGATTACCCGATCTTCTCCGTAATCAGCTTCCTGGCGAGTTCGAGTGCGTTTTTGAGATTATCAGGCCTGTTTCCTCCGGCCTGTGCCATATCCGGCCGCCCTCCGCCCGAGCCGCCTACCTCCTTTACGATCTCCTTGATCAGATTGCCTGCATGCAGGGTGGAGGTCAGCTCCGGGGTTACTCCCGCCAGCAGGAAGACCTTCTCGCCCGAAACGGCGCCCAGAACGGCCACCCCTTTGGCGAATTTTTCCTTGAACTTGTCGTTCATTTCGCGAAGCACCTTCGGGTTATCGGCCTCGATCTGGGTGACCAGGACTCGCACCCCGCCAATCTCTTCGGTGCTCTCAAAAAGATCGGCGGTACGTCTGCCCGCAAGCGAGGCTTTCAACGCCTCCAGTTCTTTTTCCAGTTGTCGTTCCTGGGCGACAACCTTTTCGATGCGATCCGCTACATCCTGTGGAGCTACTTTCAATATCGAAGCGGCCCGGTTCAGGAATTGCCGCTGCTGGCTCAGATAATCGAAGGCGTGTCTGCCCGCAAGCGCCTCGATCCTTCTCACGCCCGCGGCAATGCTGGTTTCCTGGACTATTATGAACAGGCCGAGATCGCCCGTATTCCTGGTATGCGTACCTCCACAGAGTTCGCGGCTGAAGCCGGGGATTTCCACCAGCCGCACCCGGTCTCCGTATTTTTCCTCAAACAGCGCCATGGCGCCGGTTTTCAATGCATCCTCGATATCCATGACTCTGACCTGGAGACCCTGGTTTTCGAGGATTTCTTCATTTACCAGCCGCTCGATTTCGGCAAGCTCTTCCGGAGTCAGCGCCGAAAAATGGGTAAAGTCAAAACGTAACCTGTCGGAGGCTACAAGCGAACCTGCCTGCTTGACGTGGTCGCCAAGCACCTTACGCAGCACTGCATGCAGGATATGTGTTGCGGTGTGATGAATTTCGGTCTCTTTTCGCAACCGCCTGTCAACACTCAGGTGCACGGTTTCTCCGGTGTGAAGGGTTCCCGACTCCACCTTTCCCAGGTGCACGAACAAATCGCCGGGAAGCTTCATTGTATCGGAAATAATCAGCTTCCCGGACTGTCCGGTGACCACTCCCCTGTCACCCACCTGTCCGCCTGAGGCGCCATAGAAGGGGGTTCCGGCAACGACCAGTTCGATCGCCATTCCTTCCGAAGCCGATCCGATTTCTTCCCCGCCGCTCACCAGGGCCAGGATTTCCGAGTCAGCTTCCGTGGTATCATAGCCCAGGAATTCGGTACGCACCCCCTTTGTGGAAAGCTGGCGGTATACCTCGGCAATCTCGCGCTCACCGCTCCCTTTCCAGGCCGCCCTGGACTGCTCACGCTGTTTTTCCATGAGATCCTGGAATCCGGACTCATCGGCTGTGAAGCCTAGTTCCCTGGCCATGTCCGTTACGATGTCGATAGGAAACCCGTAGGTGTCGTAGAGCTTGAAGATGAGAGCGCCGGGAACGGTTGCAGCCTTTTCGTCCTGGAGCCGTTTGATTTCCGCCTGGAGAAGCCTCAGGCCATTGTCGAGCGTTTCATTGAAGCGTTCTTCCTCGTTCAGGATGACCCGCGTGATGAAACTGCGGTTTTCGAGCAGTTCCGGATAGGCATCCTGCATGGACTCCATTACCGACACAGCCACTTCGCTCAGGAAAGGCTTGTCCAGTCCCAGAAAGCGCCCATGCCTCAGGGCACGCCGGATTACCCGACGCAGCACGTACCCGCGCCCCTCGTTGCTGGGCAGGGCCCCATCGCTGATCAAAAAGGCCGCCGCGCGGCTGTGATCCGCAATGACCTTTACCGACACATCCTTTTCGGCCGCCGTACCATACTGATAGCCGGTAAGTTCGGCGATTTTCGCCCGCATGGGGGCAAAAAGGTCGGTATCGTAGTTGGATGGAACCTTCTGAAGAACGGCAGCGACCCGTTCCAGCCCCATACCGGTATCGATGCTCGGCTTGGGCAATGGAATGAGTTCGCCTTCTTCCGTGCGGTTGAACTGCATGAAGACGAGGTTCCAGAGTTCGAGATACCGGTCGCAGTCGCAGCCGGGCTTGCAGTCAGGCCGGCCGCAGCCCATCTCCGGGCCCTGGTCGATGAGTATTTCCGAGCAGGGACCGCAGGGGCCGGTATCGCCCATGGCCCAGAAGTTGTCCTTTGTGGGGAAGGCAAGAATCCGCTCCTGCGGCAGATACCTTGCCCAGAATCCGCGTGCTTCCTCGTCGGGACCGAGATTCATACCCCTGTCCCCTTCATGGATCGTCGCGTAGAGCTTATCCTTGGGTAGACCAAGCGTTTCGGTCAAGAATACCCAGGCGTACTCAACCGCATCCTCCTTGAAATAGTCACCAAAGGAGAAGTTGCCGAGCATCTCGAAAAAGGTGTGGTGCCGGGCCGTACGGCCCACATTTTCGAGATCGTTGTGCTTGCCGCCCGCACGCATGCATTTCTGGCTGGTGGTTGCGCGTGAATAAGCCCGTTTCTCTTCGCCGAGAAAAGTCCTCTTGAACTGCACCATGCCCGCATTGGTAAAAAGCAGGGTCGGATCGTCATGGGGAATGACCGAGGAACTCTTTACTATCGCATGCTCTCGCTCGTTAAAGAATTGGAGGAAAGCCCTCCGAATATCGCTTGCTTTCATCTAATGACATCTCCTCATTATTCATTGGCGGCAGGAGCAGCAGCAGCGCCGTTGGTCTTCAGGTCGTAGAGCTGGCGAATCTTCTGCTCGATCTCGCCGAGCAACTCGGGGTGCTCGCGCAGAAACATCTTCGCGTTCTCCCTTCCCTGTCCCAGCCTCTCTCCACTGTAGGAATACCAGGTTCCCGACTTGTCGATCAGATTCTTCTCCACGCCCAGGTCAAGTATGTCGCCATCCTTTGAGATGCCGCGCCCGTAGACGATATCGAATTCTACTTCCTTGAAAGGAGGCGCAATTTTGTTTTTTACCACCTTGACCTTGGTACGGTTTCCGATGATTTCCTGGCCTTCCTTGATCGGCCCGATCCGACGAATATCGAGTCGCATGGTGGCGTAGAATTTGAGCGCATTGCCGCCAGTGGTGGTTTCGGGAGAACCGTACATGACCCCAATTTTCATCCGGATCTGGTTGGTGAAAATGACGCAGGTCTTCGACTTGCTGATAGCGGAAACAAGCTTGCGCAGGGCCTGGCTCATGAGACGCGCCTGGAGCCCGACATGCGGGTCGCCCATCTCGCCTTCGATTTCGGCCTTGGGCACCAGGGCGGCAACGGAGTCGACCACGATAACGTCAATGGCATTGCTGCGCACCAGCACCTCGGCTATTTCGAGCGCCTGCTCGCCATAATCCGGCTGGCTGACAAGAAGATCTTCGACCGCCACGCCCAGTTTTCGTGCATACGTAATATCCAGAGCATGTTCGGCATCGACGAAGGCGGCCAACCCCCCAAGTTTTTGCGCCTCGGCAATTATATGGAGGGCAAGAGTGGTCTTTCCCGAAGACTCCGGACCGAAGATTTCGATGATCCTGCCGCGGGCGATACCGCCTATCCCCAGAGCGATATCGAGAGACAGGCAACTCGTTGAGATAACGGGAACTTCCACATGCGCTCCCTCTCCCAGGCGCATGATGGCGCCTTTGCCGCACATGCGCTCTATCTGGGAAACAGCCGCATCAATCGCTCTTTGCCGGTCGTCGTTATGTCCCATTAACAGGATCTCCTTTATTTTCAGACAAAAGCACGGGTAATTTATCTCATACAGGTCCAAATTGGTCCTGTAAGTGACTGATTCTGGTCAGCTCGGATTAGGTATAACACGCGAAATAATTATGGAATATGCTAAATCGTCCGCTCAGGCGGGGCGCCCGGCGAAAGGCGCTTTGAACTGTGGAGTATAGCGCGCGCCGTCCGGCCTCAAATCGCTCTTATACAATACAAGCTCAACAACGTCAAAGGGTTCCGCCGTAAAGTCCCGGTTCGCAAGAAGAATTTGCTGAAGGGACAGGAGATGCCGCTTGCCTTTGACCCGGCCGACGGTAAGATGAGGCCGGAACGGACGGTCCTCCGGCTGGAAGCCGAAGGGAATCATGGCGGATTCCACCTCGCGCTGGAGCTTTGAGAGCGGTCCGCCGCCGCCTTTGAGCCCAACCCAAATCACACGGGGCGCCTTGATCGTCGGAAATGCGCCGCAACCTGCGGGCTCGATATGTACGGGCATGGTCCGTGAGGCGATTTGTGATAGAACCGGCTTCATTTCGTCGATCATCTCGGGGGCGACATTCCCGAGGAACTTGAGCGTGAGGTGGATACTCTCGGCGCGCACCCATCCCACCTGGGCATCGCTTTTCCTGAGATCCTGGATAAGAGCGGCTATCTGCTCTCGAGCCCTCTCCGACAGATCAATCGCAATGAAGCTCCGAATCACCGGTCAATAGCCTCCACATGAGTACGAGCGCAGCCTGGGTGGCGCTCTCCTGGATCTGTTCGCGCGTCCCGTTGAAAGAATACCTCTCGACCTGTCGCCGGTTCGGCGTGACGCAGGCAACGTAAACCGTCCCGACCGGTTTTTCGGGAGTCCCCCCCGTCGGGCCCGCAATGCCCGTTATGGCGACAGCCACTTCAACTCCCGCTTGGTTGCGCGCGCCTTCCGCCATCGCCAGCGCAACCGGTTCGCTCACTGCGCCGTAAGCATCAAGGTCCTCCCGGCTGACTGCCAGCAGGTCCATCTTGGCCTGGTTGCTGTATGTTATAAATCCGCGGTCCAGGTAGTCGGACGCCCCCGGAATGGCGGAGATCTTCCGTGACAACAATCCACCCGAACACGATTCCGCGGTGGCCAGCTTCCAGGACCGCTCGCGCAAATGCCTGCCGATAACCCTTTCCAGGCAGTCGTCATTGTGTCCGCTTACGTGCCCGGGTCCGATGAGGGCGATAATCTTCTCCTCGGCCTGCTTCACCAGGCTTCGGCATTCTTCTTCATTGGGGGCCGAAGCAAATATAGTGACCCAGTTTTCTCTTCCCTGCGGCAGGTAGCCTATATCCACTCCGGACGGAAGAGGCTCGAACTGGCGGAGTTTCTGATTGACTTCCACCTCCATCAGCCCTTGTATCCGCACGATGTGCTTGAGATACGAGCAGCGTTTCGGAAACCGGTTTTCCAGGTCGGGGATGACCACCCGTTCCAGCAGGTATTTCATTTCGTTGGGAACCCCCGGAAGGAAGTAGCACGGAAGCCCTCTATAGAGCAGAAAAAAGCCTGCCATATCGAGCCCGATTTTTACAGCCCCCTCGGGAAGCTCGGCCATTCTTTTCACTTCCCTGGACCACTCCACGCCCCAGTCGGTAAGACGTGTTTTGAGCCACGTCTCGTAGTCGCTGTTGATCAGCAAAGGCAGTCCGAAGGCCTTGGATACCGCTGAACAGGTCCGGTCGTCGTCAGTAGGTCCCAGCCCGCCGGTGACGATGATAAAATGCGACCTTTCAAGGCAACCGCCCAGATGCTCGATGATGTCGTCTTCGGCATCACCAATGGTGATTACCCTCGATAGGCGAAATCCCCTGGCTCGAAGCTCCAGCGCAATGTGGTATGCATTGCTGTTCGGAATGTCGCCGAGCAGAATTTCGTCGCCGATGGTCAGAAGTGCGCCGCTAACCTGAAACTCTTGATGGGACATAATCGTTCCTATTCTTTCGGAAAGCCCGCCTCCCGAGGGCCAGGCGCCCTCAGCCGTCCCCGTTTCTCTGACTTAATCTAAGCATCAACTAAACCTATTCCCCTTTTTATGGGAAGGGGAATGCTTTACCCCCCCTTCTAAAGGGGGGCCGGGGGGATTTCAAACCTTTGAATGCCCCTCGGAAGCCCCGGCGATTTCCCGGTAGACATCCGGAATCGGAACCCCCGTCTCTCCGGCTATGCGCCGGCACTCTTCGTACTCCGGAATCAGCCGGACGCCGCCGTCCGGAAGCCTCACCCGCTTTACCCGGCACTGGCCAAAGCTGGTCATTATAAACGCTTCCTCGCGCGGGATTTCAATTCTTTTCACCCCGTGCGAACGGATACCAAGAGTCGTGGATTCCGTAAAAAGAATGTTCGATATCACCTGCTCCAGGATTGGCGCCGCCAGGACACGAAGCAGCACGCCCGGACGGTTCTTCTTCATCTGAACCGGCGCAAGACTCACGTCCAGCGCACCCGATGCAAACAGTTTTTCCATTATGTGATCGTAAAACTCGGGGTTCATATCATCAATATTGGTTTCAATCATCAGCAGGTCGCGAACGAGCGGGTCGGGAGAAATCTCGCCCAGAAACAGGCGCAACAGGTTCGGCGGATCGCTGGCGGGATGGGCTCCCACACCATACCCCGTTGAGAGTACTCTCATGGAGGGGAAGGACCCGAACGATTCCGCAAGAACCGCAAGGAGAGCGGCGCCGGTAGGGGTTACCAGCTCGCGCTCCACAGGCACGCCGTAGACCGGGACCCCCGCGAGCAGGGCGGAAGTGGCGGGCGCAGGCAGAGGAATCGTTCCATGAAGTGTTTTCACAAATCCTCTTCCCATGGGAAGTGGCGAGGCAAAGACTTTTTCGATCCCCAAATATGCGAGGCAGAACACAGCCCCGAAAATGTCCAGGATGGAATCGACCGCACCGACCTCGTGAAAATGCACATCCTCCGGTGAAATACCGTGAACCTTGCCTTCGGCTTCCGCAAGGCGCTGAAAGACCGCGAGGCTTTTCTCCTTCACCCGGGCATCGAGAGCGCTGCCTTCCAGCATTGTCTTTATGTCGGAGTACGTGCGGTGCGGCTGGTCCTGCGCCGAGATCATCACGCGCACCCCCTCTATTGCTCCGCGCCGCTCCCGCCTGGACTCCATGGACCAGTTTTCCAGAGGAATCTTCTTCATCTCCGCAGCCAACGTTTCAACGGGAACTCCCAGGTCCACGAGCGCCCCAAGCACCATGTCCCCGCTTATCCCCGAAAAGCAGTCAAAATAGGCAATTCGCATCCGGTTTCCTTTGAACGGGTAGAGTATTTATCGATCACTTTCCTGAAATCAGCAGGAATTCTACTTGCGTCCCTATCCGACGGTCAAGGACGGATAGCGGAGTGCGGAGAACGGAAGGAGGAAAGCGGAAGACGAAACAAGACAAGAACAATCCGCCGTTCTTCCTATATCCTCCTCCCTCCGTTCTCCGTCCTCCGCCTTCCGTTTCCGTCTTGACACTTTGTGAGAGGCACGCTAAAGTAATCTGTCTGAGCGGAGATATCCTTCCCTCAGGAGGGATGGCCGAGTGGCTTAAGGCGGCGGTCTTGAAAACCGTTGTTCCGTTTGCGCGGAACCGTGGGTTCGAATCCTACTCCCTCCGCCACCGCAAATAAATGATCACGGAGAGATGGCCGAGTCGGCTGAAGGCGCTCGCCTGCTAAGCGAGTGTACGCTGTAAAGGTGTACCGAGGGTTCGAATCCCTCTCTCTCCGCCACCGGATATAAACAAGCCCGGAGTCCGCCCACAGGATTCCGGGTTTTCTGTTTTCACCGCGCCTTCTCAAGAGATGATCCGGGAATAGCACCAGGCATAGAGAGAGCCTTCTCGCTCTATCGTTCGGATAATCATTTGTGTCGATCTTCGTGGCAGCAATTCGACTGTTTCTTAGAAAGAATCAGGCCAGCGCCTCGCCGCATGAAAAGCACGCAAAATCTCAATTCTTTTCCCTTTGATCCGGTAAGGCACAATATACGGGGTGTCGGGAATGATCAGTTCTCTTGTCTCCGGCACGCGACCGGGGCGCCCCATCGCCGGATTTTGTTCGAGGTTCATCACCACACTGTGGACTCCATTCCCGCCCCACGCTGATGCAGGAGAGTCCTTCCCTGGGACGAGAGGTATTCGTCCCCCATCTGCGAAAAGATCCCGGAACGTGAGTTCTTCCATGCTATAAATGCACCGAGAAGGATATGATAGCCGCAGGCAGAGAACGGCGCTTTTCCTGAAGGATAAAAAGCCGAGTTGGAGATCGACTTGCTCTCCTGTCGCGCCAGGTTGATTGCTGGATTGGATTAAGGGGTACATACGCACGCGAGGGGAATGAATATATAGAGGGGAGGCACCTGATGTCCCGCAAGAAGGATGAAAAACGAAAGAAACTGAGCAAGGCTGAAAAAAGGCTGAAAAGGAAATCCGGACAGGCCATTCTCCTGGACAGAGTGAGCAAATCAGACCTTATTCCAAAACCAAACCTGGTGGTCCAAAATTATCCCGTTCAGAAGATGTCGGAAGTAATAATTTCATATGCAAAGCCGATGCTTGACGCCGCCGGGAGCTACAAGAACAAAAAGAGCGCGTTAGCACTGGCCATCATATTTTGGAACCTTTCCTTTCTGCCCGATCAGGACCGGAAAGAAGGAATTGAGAAACTCCTGCCCAACCTGTGCCCGCATGCGAACGACGAGGAGCTTCAGGAGAGAAGAGACTTCGTCTCCTATTTCATCCAGCGCAAGGAGTCGCTTTTCCCTGATAACGAGAGGCTGATTCTGGATTATGAAATCACCGACACCACGTATGGCTTTCATCTGGATGTCGTCTCCACCGTGCCCCGTTTGGAAATGAAGGCGAATCGCCCACAAGGATGCGATGAACCCGGATAAAAGCGCCATCCTGGCCCCGAGCGGGTACGCTTTCGCTGGGAGACCTGCCTGCCCTGAGCATTTTTACCGCGATATCCCCATTCTCCGTTATATCGAGTATGATGAAATGAGTGTTTCAAGAGCCTCGATCTTGGTGTAAAACGTCTCTTGATGGCGGTGCGCCATGAATTTAGCCGTACAGTTGCGTCTGCCTTTTGTGAACCGTTCCAAGATGTTAGAAGGTATGGAAAAACAAAGTAGCCAATTCGGGTTTTATGAATTCTTTGCCGGGGTCGGTCTGGCCGGCCTCGGGCTTGGCGATGCATGGGCTTGCTTATGGGCAAACGATATTGATCCCCGTAAGGCAGAGATCTACGAGAGAAATTTTGGAACGGGCTCGATACGGATCGATAATGTTTCAAACGTGAAAGGTTCCGAGATCTCAGATGAGGCGCAATTGGCCTGGGCGTCCTTTCCATGCCGGGATTTGTCGCTTGCAGGGTGGAGACGGGGAATGACCGCCAAGCATAGCGGGGCATTCTGGGAGTTCTGGCGCATAATTCGTGAACTCCAGGAGGAAGGGCGCGCCCCGGAGCTTTTGACCATTGAGAACGTGATTGGTCTTCTTTATGGTGATGGGTTCACGGGTCTTTGCGAAGCGCTGGCGTCGCTTGGCTACCGCTTTGGCGCCGTGGTGATCGACGCCAGGCATTTCGTGCCCCAATCACGCCCACGAATATTCATGGTGGCTGTGGATGAATCCATCGATTTTTCAGGTCTCACGCTTGCACAGCCGCCGGTGATTCCATCTATCTGGCATACTCATAAGCTTTTGGGCAATGTAAAGGCCTTTGATCCGAATCTAAGAAAATCCTGGATATGGTGGAATTTGCCAAAGCCCACAGAGAACAGGGTTCTCCTCCCCGAAATGATAACGGAACCCGATAGACATGATCCCGGCTGGTTCTCGGACCGAGAGGTCTGCCGCCTCCTGGAATTGATGAATGATCGCCACCGGCAGAAAATAGAAGACGCCAGAACAAAAAGCGACGGGATTACCGTTCTCACTGTCTATAAGCGCATCCGACAGGGAGAACAACGGGCCGAAGTCAGAGACGATCACGTGAGCGGTTGCTTGAGGGCGCCCGGCGGCGGCTCAAGCCGCCAAACCGTGGTGCTCATCCAGGGAGGCGCAGTAAGAGCGCGGTTAATGAATCGCCGCGAATTGGCCCGGCTGATGGGCGCCCCCGATGCCTTCTGGTTGCCGGAGCACTATAACAATGCATACCGCGCCATGGGAGATGCCGTTGCAGTTCCCGCTGTCCGGTGGCTTTCCGATCACCTCCTGACCCCTCTTGCCGGAAGAATCAGCCGAATTCCCGAATACATGGCCGCAAAAGCCCAAGCGAGCGATTGTTTCTTAAATCGGTCTCTGATTCGGCTGGAAGAATGGAAGCGTAACGGGACATAATGCCGGACGTATTCTCAAAAGAACAACGAAGTCGAATTATGGCGACGGTCAAGGGGAAGGATACGTCCATCGAATTGATCGTGCGTAAGACATTGCATCAAATGGGTCTCCGGTTTCGGCTGGACAATAAGCACCTTCCCGGCAATCCTGATTTAACTTTCCGAAAATGGAAAATCGCTGTTTTCATAAATGGATGCTTCTGGCACGGACATTCTTGCAAGCGCGGCGGGCGCATGCCCAAGACTAACCGGGATTACTGGGAGGCCAAGATCGGGCGCAATCTGAATCGAGATAAACGCACCCGCGAGGAATTAGAATCCGCCGGATGGCGCACGATGGTTATCTGGGAATGTGATCTCGAAGGCGGGATAAGCGAGGTGGCCAATCATCTCCTGACCCTGAAGAAAACGTGATCGCACTCAGTTGAACAGATGCTCCTCGAATCACCGAGCACCATTCAATGAACGCTCTTCTAAGGATTGCGCCGCATGTCATCACGTGAAGAGAATCTGTCGAGACTTCGGAGTTCCGTGCAGGAGATAGCGCCCGGCCAGAAATTCGAGGTCGAAGATTTCGATCCGCGGGACGCAGAGGGCATTGCCGCCCTGTTTTACGCAGTATATGGCGAGACCTTTCCCGTGGATTCCGTATATGACCCTGAACATTTCATCCAGGCCAATGCCAGCCGTGAGATGCACCATGTCGTCGGCCGGGCGGCATCGGGGGAGGTCGTCGGCCTGCACGCCTATTTTCGCAATCCTCCCGGCAAGCACATCATGGAACTCGGCTCCTGGATCGTCCTGCCGTCCTACCGCAACACTACTTTGGCCATGCGCCTTCTCAGGCGCAGCCTTGGCGACACGCTCGCCCATCTCGGCCTGCATGTCGTTTACACCCAAAATGTCTGCGACCACCTAATCAGCCAGAAGGCGGCCGACAAATACAAATTCCTCTCCTGCGCCATCGAGCTGGAAGCCATGCCCCCGCGGCCCGAGGACGCCTCGGAAGGGGCCGGAGGCCGAATTTCTCTGATCGATGCCTTTATTGTGAGGCAAGATACCCCCCATGCCGTCCGTCTCCCCTCAGCTTATGCCGACACGCTCCAGGGGATATATGCATCCCGAGGGTTGCAGCGCGAATTTGTCGAGGACGGCCAGCCCCGGGGCATGTCCCGCTGCTCCGTGGAGTCCATGGACGCAGCTTCACTGGCCAGGATGACCGTCACGACCGTGGGTACGGACCTCGCTGAACACATCGGCCGTTTTGTGCTCGACTACCCGGACAGGCATATTCACCAGATCGTCCTCCCCCTGTGTCATCCCGGCGTATCCCTGGGCGTCCAGGCTGCCCGGGAGGCCGGGTTTTTTCTGGGCGGGCTGCTCCCCCTATGGGACGACCGGGACATGCTGCTCATGCAGAAGCTGCGCTCTGAGCCGGATTACTCGAAGGTCCTGCTTTATACCCGGGAGGCCAGGGAGCTTCTGGACCTGATCGCAGCGGACCGCGGATCATTAGCGGCCTAAGGAAACATGAAAACGAGATAGTTTTTCCCTCTTGAGATACTCCGTTTGATCACGACGAACTCTCGCAGGTAGTCCAATGCTTACGTAGAATTGTCACCCTCGTCGCAGAGCTTAGCCAGTTCGAGCATGGCGCGAGCGTTCCCGGGATCGTAGGCCAGGACCTGCTTCATGGCTTCCACTGCTCGCCGAACATCTCCATCCTTTTGGTATCGCAATCCCAGTTCCAGGAAATAACGCGCAAGGCTATCGCCGTCTTTGACGGTTGCCGCAAAATCCTCCATTTGCACCGAGCAGAAACAATCCCACTCCGTGTCGACCGGCGCCGGGATTTGAGGCAGTCCCGCCTCTTTGATTTCTGCGGTCAGCCTACGGTCAGCCAGAAAAGCGTGCTCGATGGTGAGCTGGTTCCGGGTCAGCAAGCCAAACTCAGATGTGGACGCCTCCGACGGCAGTGAGAATATGGCTCTTCGCAGCGCGTACAAACAGGGCAGGAAGCACAGTCTTATGATTTCCATGGTTACCGGGTAGCCGGTATGCTTCACGGGTATGATGACGCCCGGATTCACGAAGGTCAAAGAGTGGTAATGGTAGAAGACCAGGGGCGTTCCATTCACAAGAACTCTGCCGCTCACGTCCGAAGAGTAGACGTATTGTTCATGGTTCCACGGCGCGACCCCTGCGCCGACATTTCGCAGCACCACGACACGGTCGAACCGCGTCAGCCAGTCGTCGAGGTATGCCTGGTCGGCATACTTCCCGTTTTCAAGACGGCAATAACACCATTCGAGGCAACGCTCGCGCCACCAGTTGAGGACGCGAATCGAGTATGAATCGTTTCTAAAGCACAGGAGGCCTACATTGTATCGGCCGTACTCAACCAGGTGCGCCAAGCGGGGAGGAAAGCGATGCTCGTGTATGAGTACCGATTGATCCCCTAATTCGTCATAAATGGGATCGGGAGATGAAAAGAAGAAAATGTCCGAGTCCACGTAAGTGAGAATCTCAATTTCGGGATTCTGTTCGATAAGACGCAGAATTATGGTAGGGGCCGCAACAGAGTCTCCCTAGAATGTCCCCGTTTTAACGAACAGTGATATGGGCAGAACCTCTTTCAAGCTTTCGATCAAGCGGATATCGAGCGAGAGATTTATCGCTCCCATAATTTTGCTCCTGAACTATGTGCGCACAATGGCCTCTGGGTTGAGAGGGGGTTTGGGCCCGGCGAGAGACACTTGGCAAAAAACATTCCGACTGAAAATTCACTGAATCATTAAGCCCGGAACAACCTCGAATAATCAAAGCATTCTGCATCGAGAGTCGTCGTGGGTTGGAGGCTGGAGGACGAAGGCCGGATGCCGGAAATATCTCGCTCACTCGGGAATCCAGTCCTTTTAATTCGAGTTGTCTCCTTAGCATGACTCCTATCCTATCGCAAGGAAATGAAAAGACATCCGCTAACGTCGCCCACAGTTTGCGGGCTTTCCTGTGAGAATTAATGGTACATTATGTAGCGAGCCAGATCAGGTTGTGGAACTGGGAGGTGAGGGATTGACTGAAGCGGAGCGAAAGTTGTTGAATGGAGGGATTTGCTGCCTAATGGGTGCGTTTGGGAATCCTGCAAACCATCAGCCTGAAAAAATATCCCCAGCCCGCAGTTTCAATCCGATACCGTCGATGCTGAAGATATCCTCGCCCCTGTGCAATCGTGGCCTGCCATAGGCGCCATCAACCAACAGGTGTTTTTCTACATATTCGGCATCCGGGTGCACCAGAAAGTACTCAGCAATTCCATACCGCTCATAGAGATCCATCTTGATGCTACGGTCTTTGGCCTCCGTTCCGAGGGAAAGGACCTCGAAGACGGCGTCCGGCGGTCCGAAGACTGCAACCTCCCTGATCCTGGTGTGATCACAGACTATCAACACATCGGGTTGTACAATATGATTCTGCGCAAGAACAACATCGGTTGGGGCAATATGGACCCGGCAATGATTCCCGGTTTGTATTAAATGGTTTTTTATCTGCCGGTATAATTCGCCCACCACCTGCTGATGCTTGATGGATGGCGCAGGAGTCATATCGAAAACCCGACCGCCAATGATCTCACATCGCAGATTGTCCGGAAAGCGTTTATAATCGTCGTAAGTATATGAGGCTTGCTCTAATGGTGAAATACTGGACAAGGCATCCTCCTGACTCAATGCAGATATCATAGAGTTTATCCGCGGGAAAGCCCTCGCTCCCTCCCCGCAGCTTTATGCTGTCAGGCATCCAGCCCCTTTATGTTCGCGTGCAGCTCCCTGGTTTTTTCCATCCGGGCGCGGTCGCGGTCGCGGCCGATTTCATCCAACTCGTTTTGAAGGGGGATAAGTGAAGGATCGTCGTAAGGTTTGCCCGCACGATGGGCGTCAATCAATGCGCGGTATAGCGCAATCATGCGGCCGATCAGGCCCACAGAGTATTCACGCCCCTGGACTTTCAGCGTGTGAAGTCCCAGGTCCATATAGTCCCAGAGTTCTTTCCCGTTTATAACAAAGGCCACATTGGGATTGCGGCGAATACGGCTGTTTATTGCATCGATTTCATCAGATTTGACGGAACGCTGCCGGAGCACCTTGCGGCGCTGCTCATCCGTGAGCAGGCACAACCTGAAACAACTGCCGCTGCGGTCGGGCCAACCCTCGTATTCGACAATTTCGTTTCCGTCTTCGTCATGGTAAGTGCGCTCGATATAGCAGTCGCTGATCAGCTCATGGAAGACACAGTTCCCGACCCCGCCAACGCACCGGTTGGCATGGATGAGCACCTCCGATGCAAGTCCCAGCCTGTCGGCCTCCGCCTTGAAAATCCGCAGCTTTTCGACCGTATCGATCTGGGTGCTCGCCACTATCTGGGTGGCCCCGTGCGCTTTGTAGGCGGCCATTTCCTCGGCATTGCGGATATTACAGCCGACACTTGCGTGAATGACCAGGCCGGGAAGGTTATCGCGAACCAGTTGCATGACGCCCGGCGTTTTTACGATCACCCCTTCTGCTCCCCAGGAAGCATACTTGTTGACCTTGGAGAGCAAAAGCATCCATTTTTCTGGTGGGATCTCGGCATTTATGGCTATTCTGATTTTTCCTTTCAAAGCCCGCCCGATCTCAATGGATTCGCGTATCTGGGAGTCTTCCATCTCCCAGGCGCACTTGCGGCGGCTGAAGCCTTTGGAGCCGACGTATACAGCCTCAGCGCCTTCGGACAGGACCTTTTCCACCATCTCCAGACTGCCGCCAGGGGCCAGCAATTCATTCATTTTTCTACTCCTCCGCGGTCAGGCGAGCGAGCAACCGGGTATAAGAGCGGCGTGCGCCGGGCACTTTAATTTTCTTCTGGCACTTATTTTAAGTCCAAATACGGAATAATCCAGCCTTAAGTTGCCTTGTCGCACGACAACTCCATGGCCGGCCTCCGGAGCCTCAAAGAAAGCAAACTTAGAATTACAAAGAGCTTGGGAGGGGGTGAATGTTCCCCCCCGTCACCGGCGTTCAACGTAGCGGAGGCAACGCTCCGGCCGGTAAAGCTAATAGATGAATACCCTGTCGCATTTTCTGTCAAAAGGAGCAGGAATTTCTATCGCCTCCTTCTCGGGACCAAGGGAGTAGGGGGCGCTCTCGAAAAGCAACTGTCCGTTCTCGTAGAATTTGGCGCTGATAAATTTCTGTTTGTTCGACCTTGCGAGCACGAAAAGGCTCCAGTCGGTGATCCTCACATCACAGGCCGTAAGGCTCAACGACTTCTGCAGGGGCTTTGCGACATAGATTTCAATTCCAGGATACCTTTCACACAGGAGCACGCAGTTCGATTTGACAAAGACCCGATAGCCCGCATCGGCCACGAAAGGAATAACGAATAAAACGATAAAGCATAAAATAATCGGCAGCTTTTTCATTTTTGATCATCCTCCCCGCATGAAAGCTACCACAGCATAAATTGTCGTTAAAGGAAAATGTTACCGCTGAATCAACCGGGAATCGCACGAGTGACGGTGAGTGCGTGTACTTGGAGGGCGCCCTTCCTTTTCAGCGCTTTCGCACATTCGCTGAGAGTACTGCCCGTGGTGAAAACGTCATCCAGGAGGAGAATATGCAGTCCGCGAGCAGCGGAATTCCCGGCTGCCTCGAACGCTCCCTTCACGTTTTTGAGACGCTCTACCCGATTCAGCCGGGTCTGAGGATCAGTCCGGTTTTTTCTAAGAAGGATATCGAAAGAGATCCTGAGGTCCAGCCGGCGCGCAAACTCCCTGCCGAGGAGTCCCGATTGATTGAAGCCCCTTTCCTTGAGCCTTCTCGAGTGCAGCGGGACCGGAACCACCAGGTCCGGAACAGGAAAGTCGAAATCTGACCAGGCGATTTCAAGCAACTCGACCAGGGGGGGCGCCCATTCCGTACGGGCTCCAAATTTGAACTGGTGAACCAGGTCCCGAACGATTCCCGAATGAAAGACCGCCGACCGGGCAGAGTCGAAGTGAAAGGCCTCTTCAATGCATTCTCCGCACAAGTGGTCGGCGGAACCGGGAGCATCGGGGTAAGGCCTGCCGCATTTGGGACAAAGCGGGGAGGTAATCCAGGCAATCTGCTCAAGGCAATCGGGGCACCAGTTTTTCTCGGTATCGTTCCGAATCTTGCCGCATCCGGCGCAGATCACCGGGAGGCAGAGATCGAGCAGGCCCGCCTCCGCATGGCTCAGCACAGCCCTGATTCGGTGTAGAATAGTCATCTATGAACCCCGTTCTGCTTTTGACTCCTCCGGTCCGGAGGCCGTAGCGTCGCCACTGGCTTTGGCCGCAGATTCCTCCATGAGCTTTCCATAAACGACACTCAATTCGTGTTGGCATTCGGCCCGGGGAGCGCCGGACTTTTCAGCCGTCTCAAGCGCTCTCTCTGCGTCCTTGAACTTTCCTTCCTCCAGGAGCAGCCGCCCCAGCAGAAAATGGATATCTCCCCTGCCCGGCTCGAGAGCGGAAGCCTTACGAAGCAAGCCGATGGCCGCGGCCCTGTCGCCCTGCGCGATCCGTATTTCCGCCGCCCGCAGGTAAGCCAGCAGATCGGATGGATTGTATATTAATGCTCTCTCGAAACTTCTTACGGCGGACTTTAAATCGCCCTTTTCCGACTCGATCAGCCCAAGACCGTACCAGGCGTTTGCACAGCGGGAATTCCTTACAAGCGCTCCTTCAAACATCACGCGAGCGTCCTCGCGCCTGCCGGACTTCAGCAGGAAGAATCCGAACTGACTGGCAGCCCAGGCATCGTCGCTGTTCGCTTCCAGAGCGCGCCGGTAGGCACTCTCGGCTTGTTCCGGCTGACCTTTTTTCTCCAGGATGGATGCCAGGTTGGACCAGGCGGCTGAATAGTCCGGATTGATCTCCAGGATGGATCTATAAAGCGCCTCGGCTTCCTTCAGCCGTCCTTCGTCCTGGTATATCACCGCGAGGTTGAACCTGGCCAGGGGATCATCCGGTTCCTCTCTGATAGCCGCCTTATAAGAACCGATCGATTCGGCGATTCTGCCCATACTGTAGTGTTCAACAGCGCGGTTGTATGGGTCTGCTTTCCTTGACGCGCATCCCGACAAGGCAAAAAGGAGCACGGCAATATACAATAAGGTTTTACTTCTTCCCATAAGGCCCTATTCTGCCTTTCTCTCTCCACTGCGCGGCCCCGGCGGCAGTCGTGTCGATGGCGCCCTCCCCCTTCCACACCACTTTCCATGGATGGAGCCGGAGATCCTCGCTCAACGCAGCCAGGTTTCGGGTAGTCTCGTTGAGGTTTTCCAGCAGAGTGGCAATTTTGTCTTCATTAGACGCCAGGATGGTCCTCACCCCCTTCACCGTGCCGTGAGCCTCGGTGAACCCCCTGCCGGCATGTCCCAGGGTCTTGGTCAACTCCGCCTCGACGTTGGAGAGCCTCTTCTGGAGATGTTTATTCGTCTCCCGCATATCCTTTACCAGAGCTATGACCTCTTTGCCTCCGTCCCCAGTGACCTGCCTGATGTTTTTCATGATCGGCCCCAACTCGACCGTTTGCTGCCTGAGTTGGGTGATAAGGCTGTTTGCGTTTTCGATGGTTGCCTTAATAGGGTATTCGGAGCGCACGTCCTGCACCAGGCCCTTTACCTCATCGACGACTTCCACCAGGCGGGTGGCCACCTGCTGGCCCTTTTCCATTATTTCTGAGAGCGATGCGGGGCTCTTGCCTTCCAGCGTGTCTCCGGAGACCAGCTCAGGCGATTCTGCAGATCCCGGAGTGATCTCAACATACTTGGCGCCCATCATGCCGAGACTTCTTATTTCGGTCCGGGAGTCTTTCTTCACGCGCGCCTCGGGTGCTATCCGGATGGTAATGGCAATCCTGTCTGCAATACCCTGGGCGATGCGAATATCCTTTACGGCGCCCACCTCGTAGCCCGAATACCAGACCGGAGATCCCCGCGTTATTCCATCAGCATAGGGGAAAAGAAGAACCAGCGTCTTCTTTTTGTCCCAGAGAGAGCGGATATCACTCACCACGAAAATCCCGATAACAAAAATGATGAATGAAATCAGGACCAGCAGTCCCACCCTTATATCGGATCGATATACCTGCATCTGACTGTTTCTCCCCGGATAGCGAGCCTAAACACAGCTCGCCTGGGTCCAAAAGGTCTATTCTATGTCCAACAAATCCTCGAGATAATCCCTGCTCGACTGGCGCAATGGAATCGGGCCGTCCGGACTTCCGTTGATGAACTGCTGCACGACCGGGTCGGTTGACTCCTGTATCTGACGGGGCGTGCCTTCCGCAACAACTCTTCCCCGGTAAAGGACAACCATCTTATCGGCGATTTTGAAGGCGCTTCCAATGTCATGAGTAACCACCACCGAGGTGATTCCCATTCGCTTGCTCAAGTCCATGATGAGTTGGCCGATTACGCCGGTAACGACCGGGTCGAGCCCCGAGGTGGGTTCGTCATAAAATACAATCTCCGGATCGAGAGCAAGAGCGCGTGCAAGAGCGACCCGTTTCTGCATTCCGCCGCTGAGCTGTGACGGCTTCAGATGCTCGAAGTCGCGCAGTCCGACAAGTTCGAGCTTCATTTTAACCATGACGCCGATTATCTTCTCATCGAGTTTGGTATGTTCGCGGAGAGGAAGCGCTATGTTGTCGTGAACGCTGAGCGAATTCAGCAGGGCGCCCATCTGGAATAACATTCCGAATCGCCTTCGGTATCCGTCAAGTTGGTTTTCATCCAGATGGGTGATGTCTTCTCCTCCCACCAGGATTTGCCCGGAATCGGGCCGAATGACCCCGATCAGGTGCCTCAGCAGGGTTGTTTTCCCACAGCCGCTGCCTCCCATGATGGCAAAGACGCTCCCACGGTCCACGCTCAGGTTGATCCCGTCGAGGACTATCCTCCCGTCGAAGCTC
Source organism: uncultured Syntrophobacter sp. (assembly GCA_964539645.1). GTDB lineage: Bacteria > Desulfobacterota > Syntrophobacteria > Syntrophobacterales > Syntrophobacteraceae > SbD1. Next base: position 22,806 of record CAZIJV010000034.1, on the reverse strand, counting down.
TTCATCAGGTGCTTTACTTTGATCAGCGCTTCCGCCACCCTGGATGCAACTCCAAAATATTCGATTACAGGAAAAGGTAAAAAATCGCGGTAAAGAGGCAATCGGCAAGAATAATACTGATGAGCGAAGTGACTACCGAGATCATTGTCGCCCTCCCCACCCCTTCGGCGCCTCCTCTCACCACAAAAGCCATATAACAGCCGACCATAGCGATAATAATGGCAAAAACAAAGCTTTTGACCAGTCCGCTGAGGATGTCCTTCATCAGCAGCGCATCAATAGTGTTTTGAATGTAAAGCGCCGCCCGGATACCTATGGCGGTGGTTCCGACGGCATAGCCTCCGATCATTCCGATGACATCGGCAAGCACCGTCAGACATGGCAGCATGATGATCATGGCAATGAAGCGGGGGACCACCAGGTAAGCGATCGGGGAAATCGCCATTACTTCGAGCGCCAGGATCTCCTCGGTCACCAGCATTGTACCCAGTTCCGCCGTGAAGGCCGCGCTAACCCGCCCGGCCAGAACGATCGCCGTGAGCAGCGGGGCCATCTCCCGGGTGAGGGCAACCGCGGCCAGGCTCGCCGCGTAAGTCACTGCGCCGAACTTTTCCAACTGATAGGCAGTCTGAAGCACCAGGATTATACCGATGACAAAGGAGACCAGCGCCACAATGGGAATGGACTTAACCCCCACTTCATCCATCTGGAGAACCGCGGCTCTCATTCTGAGCGGTTTTCCCTGGAAGGGTTTTACTACCGCCCACCTCATCGTCTCCTTAAAAAAGCAGGAAATACTGGTTATATGCCTCAGAAAGACGACAACCCTGCTCTCTTCGCGGGCGGCAGCTTCGCTCACTTGCCTTCTTCTCCCTCGAAGAGTCCCTCCACACTGGGCGTCATCTCGAAGACATTCTTCAGGTAGGCCAGGTCGAAAATCGACTCAACGGTCTGACCGGCTCCTGCCAGGGTAAATCTGACATCACTTTTCCGCGAGTGCTGTAGAGCCTCTACGAAAGTGGCTATTCCGGAGCTGTCTATATAGGGCACTCCGGAGAGGTCGACTATGATGTGAGAAGCTCCTTTCCTGAAAAGGGGCAGCAGTGTGTTCCTGACCTGTGGAGAGGTGCTCATGTCGAGATCACCATCGAGGCCAATGACAAAAACGCCTTGTCTTTTTTCAGTAACCTGAATGTTCAATTTTTCGAGATCTCCTGTTTTGGCCTGATCTTGATCATTTTCAGCAACATCCCCCCGCCATCCGGACACTCATATTCCAGCTTATCCATTGCCGATCTTATGAAATGGAGTCCCAGCCCCCCGGGACGGACTTCATTCAAATCCCGGGGCAGGAAAGAAGAAGGATCGGCTGCGCACCCAAAATCACGAATTTGAACTTCCAGGAAGCCGGGATCAAGTATGAAAGTGAGAATGATCCGGCCTTCACTGTTGTCCTTGTAGGCATGTCGGATCACATTTGTGCATGCCTCATCGATGGCAAGCACCAGCTTGTCCGACTCCTTTGAATCAAACCCGAGCCTCTCTGAAATTCTACCAACAAGCGCCCGCACGATAAAAAGGGATGCGGGATCAGCCGGAATTTCCAGGATAACCGGGCCTTTCAACCCCGACAATGTCAATTATCTCTCCTCAACCCCCAAAATCACCAGAGTGGTATCGTCCGCCTGGGGGCACTCCTTCACGAAATCGGCCAGAGCCTCCGAGATTCTACCCCTGGCAGACTGAACATCGGAAGATCCGGACCTCATCGCCTTCTCTACCCGATCCCAGCCGAATCTTTCACCTGCTTCATTTTTTGCTTCAACCAAGCCGTCTGTAGAGAGCAGGATGCAATCTCCGGCGCGCAGCGATACCCTTGCGCTCCGATATCTTTGCTCCGACAGTATACCCAGAGGCGGCCCGCCGCTTCCACTCAGGGAAACGTACCTGTCCTCCGAACTGTTCCAGAGAACGGGGGGGAGGTGACCGGCGTTCACATAGACGAGTTCATCCGTACTCCTGTCGAGCACCATATAGAGGAGCGTAACAAACATTCCGCGGCAGCTCTCACTGCATACTTTATTTCCCATTATGCTCAACACTTTTTCCGGGTCTCTTTCGAGAATTGCCGTAAGATGGAAATCGGTGGTGAATCTGGCCATGAAAAGAGCCGAGGCTACACCCTTCCCGGAAACGTCTCCAATCAGGATGCCGATACGATTCTCTTCGAGAGCAATAAAATCGTAGAAATCTCCCCCCACTTCCTGGGCCGACTGATAGAAGGCATCGAATGAGTATCCGCCGAATTTCGGCATTTCCTGGGGAAGGAAGCTCAACTGAATGCTGGATGCAAAGGCCAGGTCCTGTTCGATTTGTTGCCTGCGTAAAATTTCCTGGTGGAGGCGTGCGTTTTCGACCGCTATTGCCGCATTGGCGCAAAGAAGGCTCAGCGTTTCCTCATCCTCCGCGTTAAAGGAGGCGCCATCCAGCTTATTGATCACCTGGGAAACTCCGATCACCCGGTCCTTTATCTTCAAGGGAACACACAAAATGGTGCGGGTCACATAACCGGTCTTGCGGTCAAATTCCTTGTTGAACCGAGGATCGCTATAAGCATCTTCAATCAACACAGCGTTCCCCGTGTCGAAAACATGTCCGGCAATCCCCTGTCCTCTCTTGATGCGCATGCTGCCCTTGATCTTATCGGCAGCGGGACCCTGCGCAACCTCGAAAACCAGCTCATCGCTCCTCTCGTCAACCAGCATGAGACTGCAGGCATCCGCCTTCAGAATGGACCTGGAAGTAGTCATAATGTTTTCCAGCACTTCATCCAGTTTCAGGCTGGAGTTGATCAATCCGGAGATTCTGAAACACTCTTTGAGATTCTCGAGGCGCTCGCGCAGCTTCGCCAGAATCCGGTCAAAGGAGGAGGCGGGCATATCATCAGGAACGCGGTGGCTGTAGGCATGAATTCCGTGATTTTCCATAGGACAACCAACCCCGGATGAGAACGCAGACGGCATTAGCAAGAATGCGCCTAAATACATATTTATAAAGCTATTATGTACGCTTAAGAAATATCTGTCAAACAGTTGCGGGAACTGACTGCCGCCCTTGAAGCCTGGCCGGCCTAAAGATTCCACCCGCCTCCCAGCGCCTTATAGACAGCCACGAGGTTGGAGGAAACCGACTGATCGCTTACTGCAAGCTGTTCCTGGGTTTGATAGAGCGAGCGCTGACTGTCCAGCACTCTCAGGAAATCCACCAGGCCCCTGGTATAGAGTTCGCTCGAAATCTCGTAGGCTCGTTTGTTGGATTGAACCGCCTCCACCAGCGCCGCTCGTCTCGCCTGCTCCATTGAAAATGCAACCAGGGCGCTCTCAACATCCTGGATCGCCGTCAAGACTGCTTTTTCATAGAGGCCAAGCGCCTGCTCGGTCCTGGCTCTCTGAACTTCGATATTGGCTTTGACGCTCCCGGCGTTGAAGATATTCCAACTCAAACTTGGTCCGAGACTCCAGAAAGAACTCGACGCCTTCGCAATATCGGCAAGACCCATGCTTGCCTGTCCGATATTGCCCGTAAGGCTGAAGCGGGGAAAAAGGTCCGCTGTTGCGATCCCGATCCGCGCGGTTGCAGCGGCAAGCTCCCTTTCTGCCCGGCGCACATCCGGGCGGCGACGAAGAAGATCCGAGGGAAGACCAATGGGTACCTCATGGGGGATTCCGGGAATGGGCGCCTCTGCTGAAAGCTCCTCATCAAGCGGCTCGGGGGTCTGCCCGAGCAGCGTTGCAAGCCGGAAAATCGACTGTTTGATCGTTGTCTCGAAAATCGGGACCTGCGCCTCGGTCCCTGCAAGTTGAGCCCTGGCCTGAGCGACATCGAGTTCACTGTTGAGGCCCGCCTCGAACCGTTCTCTTGTGAGATTGAGCGTCTGCCGTTGAGCTTCGATGTTCTTCCTTGCAATATCGAGCCGCAGTTGGGCGCCTCTCACGCTGAGGTAATTGATCGAGACCTCCGAAAGGAGCGTCACAAGCGTGTCACGATAGTTCTCCTCCGAAACCTGCACCTCCGCCGAGGCAGCCTCGACAGAGCGCCTGACCCGGCCGAACAGGTCCAACTCCCAACTTGCATCGAACCCTGCCTGATAAAGATCCTGGCCTCCGGAAAAAGTGCCGCTCCCATCCGGAACAGAAGAAGGAGCAGCATTACCGCTCGCTTTCGAACGAGTGTAAGAAGCCGTCGCGTCAAGCGACGGAAAAAGCGCAGCGGCGGCTATGACCCGCTGCGAACGCGCTTCGAGAATACGGGAGGCTGCGACTTTCAGATCTTTATTGGCGCTGACGGCCCGATCTATCAGCCCGTCCAGAACAGGATCTTCGAAAACAGTCCACCAGCGGCCCAAATCCACGGGATCGGCAGTCGAAACGCCCTCTGAGATGCTGACCCACTTATCGGGCGCATCCTCCGCAGGTTTCCTGTAGTCCGGACCGACAACGCATCCACTGGAGACCAGACACACAACCACCACGAAAAGCAGCGACCTAACACATGCAAATCTCTTCATTCAAATGCTCCGCGGACGGGTCAAGAGCTATATTATGCATAATCCGGAATCAAAAGTTTATGACTCAGGGGCTTGCCTTTGTCAATTTTTATCGGCGGGAAGAGCGGCAACGCATGCGGGGACTTGCAGTCCCGAAGAGCAGAAATGGGCAGGACCCGACCGTCGGAATAGTATCGAACCAGCAGCCTTCAAAGAGGCGAAGCTCAGGCGCCATCTCTCCATGTAGCTATCTTTCCATGGAAGCGCCGGGGATCATGTTTGAGAATAGAAACCAGTGCCCGTGCCGGGACATCCGGGGAGAGCAACTCTCCCCTTCTTCTTTGGTCAGCGAAATGATCCCGAAGTCTCGCCGCGCCACTCCCCTCCGCCTGTTGAGCGCTCCGGATCATCCTGGTGTCAACCACTCCCGGTCGAAAGACAAAGGTAGTGACTGCCGGCGCCTCTGCCGCAAGCTGTCTCGCAAGGTGCTCTTCCGCGACCTTTGCCGAACAATAGGCAGCTAAACCCGGCGCCGCCCTATCAGCGGCGCCCGATCCGAAAAAAACGGCGACCCCTTCCCCGGCCCTCACCAAGTGGGGGAAAGCGGCCTTTGATATCTGGAAACCCGCCTCCACGCTTGCCTCGAAGACATCATGGAAATCAGGGACCGGGAGTTCCCACAGAAGCGGCCCCGGATGCAGCACTCCAGCCACATGAACGAAGCCGTGGAAACCTCCGAGGTCTAGAGCCCTGCCCACCAAACCCGCGGCGACTTCCTCCGAGGCGGCCGATCCAGCCAGGTACTCGTCCTTTGCTCCGGCCTCCCGGCACTCTCGGACAACCTCCTCGAGAGGCCTCTGCCTCCGGGCGTTCAGCACCAGACCCACCCCCTCGGCAGCGAGGGCGCGCGACAATGCGCGCCCTATGCCCTGTGACGCCCCCGTAACTATCAGGGTCTTTCCCGCGGACAAGCTCAAGGAATCCTCCTCTCAGTCACTTTGTCCCCGCACACCGATGACGGTAATCTCCACGCGGCGCTTTCTCGGTTTGGCATCGTGATTGATCAGCACAACCTGCTGCCAGGCGCCGATAGCCAGCTTCCCGCTGCGGATGGGAATGCTCAGGGAGGGGCCGAGCAAAGCAGCCTGCACATGGCTGTGTCCATTGCCGTCGCGCCATGCTTTTTCATGCTCATAAATGGCGCCCGGCGGGGCCAACTGTTCTATTGCGCGCCTGAGATCCTCAACCGCGCCGGGTTCGAATTCAATAGTGGTTACAGATCCGGTGGACCCTACCGAGAAAAGGCTCATCGTGCCCGTTTCGATTTGCTCCCGCTGCAGGATGGGGGACAAAAGAGGAGTTATATTCACGATGTCCGGCCCTCTTTCCGTGGACACGCGCACTGTTTCGGAATAAATTCTGATTGGCATAAGGGAACCCGGCGTGAGATGAATACATGCAAAAGAAATGAAGTGCAGTTCTCTGCGACTCCGATGGTTTGTTTCATTATAAAAATTAGAGCATCCGGATTGCTTCGGCAAGTATAACGAAAGGACTGGCTCTTGGATTGTATATTGATCGGAACCGGGGGGATGATGCCCATGCCCTACCGGATGCTCTCCTCAATGACAGTACGGCTCAACGGCCTGCTCTACCTTTTTGATGCCGGGGAAGGCGCGCAGATCAACTGGAAAAAAGCCAGGCTCGGGGTGCGCGGCCTCAAGGTGATCGCCGTCACGCACCTGCATGCCGACCATTGCCTCGGCATACCCGGCATGATCATGCTCAGAGCGCAGATGGACGACCCTGAGCCCCTGGTCATTCTGGGACCTCCCGGAATAAAGGAATTCGTATCCCAATGCAGAAAGACACTTGAATTCCAGGTCAATTTTCCCATTGAATTCATCGAATGGCCGGGCGATAAGTCCGGGGTCGCCTACCGTGACCACCAGGCGCTTATTCTGTGGGAACCTGTCAAGCATACCCGTTTTTGCCTTGGCTACCGGCTGGAGGAGTTCGATAGACCCGGAAGATTCGACCCTGAGCGGGCCGAAGCACTGGGAATCCCCAGGGGGCCGTTGTGGGGAAAGCTTCAGCATGGGGAGAGCGTTACGATCCCTGCCGGGCGCATAGTGACCCCCGACAAAGTGCTCGGACCCCAAAGAAGGGGCCGGCATGTCTGCTACGTGGTCGACACCAGGCCTGTGCAGAGCATCTATTCGCTATGCAGGAACGTGGACCTGGCATTTATGGAGGGGATGTTCCTCTCGGAGCACTCCGAACACGCCGACGACAAGGGGCATATGACCGTTGTGGAGGCCGCCAGGATCGCGAAAAGAGCGGGAGCCGCCAAAGTGGTTCTTCTCCACATCAGTCCGAGGTATGAAAACAGCGAACTGGTAAAGCTCGAGGAGGAGGCTCGCACACGGTTCGATAATGTGAAAACCGGAAGGGACCTTGATCTATTTGAAGTACAGTTCCCGGATTAGCAGGCGCACAAATGAAAAAAGGCCCTCCAAGGGGTGAGGGCCTTTAATTGTTTCCGTGGCGAGGATTCTCTGCCGGACGTTCAACGCTGGCAAGTCAAGGAAGTCGATAGAAGACTGGGACTAGTCGTCCTTTGCCCCTTCAATCATGTTCTTGAGCCGGGCTTTTTCTGCCCGCGCTACTCTCAACTTTTCGTCGAGTTCCCTTTCTTCCTGCGAACCAGGTCTCGAACCCGCAAGCTTCTTTTCGAGTTCTGCGATTTCTTTCATGACCCGGTAGAGTTCTACCGCCACCATCCTGATACTCATACGGGCAACATCATTCTTAGGGTAGAAATCCTTTCCATGAGGCGCCATCGGTCTTTGTAACGGCTTACCTTCGGGCATGGACCTCATAGGCGAGGTCGAATTTTTCTCTCAGCCCGGGCGGCAAACGCAGTGCAAATCCGGAATCAGGGGGCATCGCATCCTGACGCAGTGACGGATTGAGTTCCTGTAATTGACTGACCGGCACACCGATCCAGCTCGCAATTTCTTGCAGCTTCAGAGGCGATTTGATCAGAACTGGGTCGAAGTCCTTAGGCTTACAGTAGTTGGGATACTCGAATCCATGCTTCGCCGGCTCGCGCATAATCTCCACGGCGGCCAGCACCTTTGAAACATAAACTGCCGAACGCGCGGGCAACTTACGCCCATAAAGCTCCCCGTCCTTCACGCGGTATTTTTTCACCGCGCAGGCAATCGGCCCACAACCTGCATTATACGCGGCAAGGGCCAGTGTCCACGAGTCGTACTTTTTGTGAAGAGTTTTCAAATACTTGGCGGCAGCCTTCGTCGATTTGATCGGGTCACGCCTTTCATCGACCCAACGATCGACCCTCAGTCCTAAACTCCTGGCTGTCGACGCCAGCATCTGCCAATAACCACCCGCTCCCCGATAGGAAGCATGCCTGTTAAAACGGCTCTCAACATAAACAATCCAAACCATTTCTCCCGGCACGCCGTTGCTTTCAAGAATTTCAATCATCTGAGGGAGATACTTCTGTGCTTTTTCAATTCCGGCCGTAAAGGTCTTTCGGCCTTCTCCCTGGTAGAGGCGGATGTACTTCTTAATGAGCGGTTCATGGATGGGTATCTGGATTCCGTTTCTCCAAAGCACCGTGGGGGTTCCCTTTGTAGCATCCGAATGAGTTGGCATAATAGCGGCAGGTGAGATTCCCCGGTTGAACTCTTTGCCCGGCATCGACAAAAATGCCAGCGCTCCGGGAGACTCCTCGCTCCCGGCCATTGCCTGAGCGTGGAAGACGAAGATCAGCAGGGATAGCAGAATTAAAGAAGCAGTCTTCGCCAAACAACAGCGAAAAGCCGCCCCGGTTCCCCCCAGATAGTGCCTGTGGAGGCTTGAATCAGGCGCCATACTGGTTCTCCTCAATTTTTCAAAGAAAACCTAAGGCCCTCACGGATACCCGTAAGAGTTTATAGGATGCGCTGTTTTAGCAGTACGGCGGACAAAACGCAAACCGGGTTATCCGTGATTATCCGCCATTAGCCCGGATAATCCGGAAAAATAACACCAAAAAACAGTTCTCAGGAATCTATCCGGATGTATCTGGGCCGATCCGGACTAAATGGGATAAGCTGGACCTGCTTCAGTCTGAACTGGATTGTTTTTAATGCGTATATCGCGCAATCTCTCTCTTATGCCATCTAGCGCAAAAATTCGCACGTTTCCATCTCTTAGCGCTAAGTCTCTGGGATTCCAACAAGTTTTGGCGCCCTTGCGGTTTCCTTGACTTATTAGGTCGAATTTCCTAAACTAAATGGTTTAAACCTATTCATAGTGCAAATCCGGGCCCCGGCAGCCCTACAGGAATGGATCATGTCTGAGGCAAAGCGTCTGAAATTATTCAGAAATCTTGGTATTATCGCTCACATCGACGCTGGAAAGACAACCGTCACCGAGCGTATTCTTTACTACACGGGACGGTCCCACAAGATGGGTGAGGTCCATGACGGAACAGCCGTTATGGACTGGATGGAACAGGAGCAGGAGCGCGGAATTACCATAACTTCGGCTGTAACCACCTGTGAGTGGAAAGATCACGAAATTCACCTCATAGATACTCCCGGGCATGTCGATTTCACGATCGAAGTAGAACGCTCGCTTCGCGTCCTGGACGGCGCCATAGCGGTTTTCTCCGGCGTAGACGGGGTTGAACCCCAGTCGGAGACCGTGTGGCACCAGGCAGATCGGTACCATGTCCCCAAAATCGCCTTCGTGAACAAAATGGACCGTATAGGCGCCGACTTCGAGAATACGGTGCGCCAGATTGCCGATAAGTTCAGGACCATTCCCCTTCCCGTACAATTGCCGCTTGGCGCCGAATCCGATTTTCGCGGAGTGATCGACCTGCTCGGAATGAAGGAGATCATCTGGCTCGATGAGACACTCGGCGCGGAATTCAAGGTGCGGGATATCGACCCCGGCCTGCTCGCCGCGGTAAGTGAAGCACGAGAGGACCTGGTCGCAAAACTCGGGGAATTCGATGACGAACTGATGGAGCGCTACCTGGGTGGAGAGGAGATTACGGCTGCGCACCTCATTCCCGTTCTCAGGAAGCTTACGCTCGAATTGAAAGTGGTGCCCGTTCTTTGCGGAAGCGCGCTGAAGAATAAGGGTATTCAGCCGCTGCTCGATGCCATTGTCGATTTTCTTCCCTCGCCGTTGGACGTTCCTCCAATCGAGGGAGTAAACCCCAAAACCAACGCAGTTGAAGTCCGCCACAGCACGGAACAGGAACCTCTTTCCGCGCTGGCCTTCAAGATTTTCATGGACCAGGGCAGAAAGCTCACCTACGTTCGTGTCTATTCCGGTGTGCTCCAGGTGGGAGCCGATGTACTCAACGTCTCCAAGGGCACGCGCGAGAAAATTTCCCGCATCTTTCAAATGCACGCCAACAAACGTGATCGCATAGAACGCTCGGGAGCGGGAAACATTGTGGGCGTATTGGGCCTGAAGACCGCCACCACAGGGGATTCCCTGTGCGACCCCGCCCGGCCGCTGCTGTTGGAACCGGTGGACATTTATGAGCCGGTTATTTCCGTATCGGTTGAAGCACAGACGCGAGGCGACCAGGAGAAACTCTTCGACAGCCTCTCCAAGCTCTCCGAAGAAGATCCCACCTTCCGTTTCGCCGAAGATGCCGACACAGGCCAGGTGATTGTCCGAGGAATGGGCGAGTTGCACCTCGAGATCGTGCTGAACAGGCTCGAAAGAGATTACCATGTTTCGGTGAACGCCGGGAAACCCCAGGTGGTCTACCGCGAAACGCTCGGCCGGGCGGTGGAGGGGAGCGCCGTCTTCGATCGCGAGATCGCCGGCGCCCGCAATTTTGCCGGGATTCAGCTCTACCTCTCACCCAGAACAAGAGGAAGCGGCAACGCCGTGGTGAACAAAGTTCGGGACGGCTCTATCCCGGAAATCTATTTTGCGGCTATCACACAGGGAATAGAGGATGCCTTCAGCAGCGGAACCGTTGCAGGATACCCTGTGGTGGACGTTGAAGCCGCCTGTTTCTCCGGCACATTCCAGGAGGGAGTTTCCAGCGAACTGGCCTTCCGGGTCGCCGCATCCATGGCATTCCGAAATGGCTTCGAGCAGGGAGCGCCCGTTTTGCTCGAGCCCTATATGTCGGTTGAGATCCTCTCTCCAGACGAATTTCTCGGCGAGGTGCTGGGCGACATCAACATGAGGAAGGGAAGAGTGGAGAGCATCACGGCCCGGAAAGCCATCCAGGTAATCACGGCGGTAGTCCCGCTCTCCAAGATGTTCGGCTATTCCACTTCGCTCAGATCCTCGACCCAGGGACGGGCCACTTTCACCATGCACTTTTCTCACTACGACCTGGCTTCACAGTAAGCGGCCGCGGCCGGCTTCGCTCCTGATCGCAGACCCGCCGCCGTTTTCGTATCTCCCTTTTAATGGTTCGACGGTTTCTTCCTGTAGTGCTCAAACATTGCCGCTGTAATTTCCGTACTGGTCGGCCAGTGCCCCCTTCGCTGCCCTGCGTGGGTTACGTACTCCCCCAACCGGGCAGGATCGGGCTGCACCACTTGGCCCTCTTTCAGAAAGAGCAGGCCTGCTTTATCTGTCGGCATGCGGACCACAAAAGTTTCAGCTTCGTTCAGAATCTCGCGGAGGCGTTTATAAAAAGTTTTCAGGTCGATGGGTTCAAGGGTTTGCACGATTCGAAGCTCTTCCTCTCTGTAGTGGGAATTGCGCCGGATTTCGGCGATCAGACCCTCCGGAGTATAGCCGGGGGCTTTTTCGACGGCCGCCCAGATAACTGCACCCAAGGGCAATATTTGCTCGTGAATGGGGATAAGGTCGACAATATCCCCCGCTTTCCGCCGCCCTGCGGCAGCCATCACTTTATTGGCGGCCAAATCGATGGGATGCAACACATATCCGAAAAGCTCGTCCTTGACCGTGGGGAAAAACCGGAAATCACTATCGGCAACCCACTCAAGCCGCGTGCGCTCACTTCCCCCGCTTATCTCCGCCGTGTAAATAGCAGGATCGCGCCTAACCCATGCGACTTGAAACCCTTCAGCCTGCAAGATTTCTGTGTCTTTCAGAGCCGCACGGGCAACTCGCTCCTCACGATCATGGAAAATGTCAATATCGTCCGAGGATCGAATAGCCCCGCGCAGAAGGGGTGTACTTCCCGCCACGTAGCTTTCCGGGTCGCGGTGTGCTGACAGCAACCGCAAGATCCGGGACTGAAGCTTAGACAGAGGCACGGCATGCCTTCTCAATCCGCTCGGCCAGGCGCCGGGCATTCAAATCACCTTCGACGCGCAGGCTCCACGTGATCGCCAAAGCGTCTTCACAGGTTGGCTTTTCAAGCTCACGAACATTCCACAGCGCGCGGCATCCGTATTCTTTGAAGGCGCGGCGGTAGAGGCTCACAAAATCGTCGGACTGGGTCGAGAATTCTATCTTCATAAGCCTTATTTTTCACGCTCGTATTTTTTTGTCCAGTGTCTTTCTACCAGTTTCAATGATACTACCTCCCAAACTGAAGCGAAAGCGCAGGATTTCCACAGTATTTCCGGTCCCTGACGTAGCGTTTATGAGGATCGATGATAGCTCGATCTTTCACCCGGCTTATTCGCATCACGGGAGACCTTCGCCCGGCTTGAAGCTGCTTCCCAGACTATTTACATTTGCCTTGATTCTGATTTCATTATGATATAGACTCCTTAGGTTATGGTCTGGCGAAGCATCATGCAGGCCGTCTATTTTTTTGCCTCAAGCAGAGGCTATTTCGAAAGGCAGGTGAAATAATTGGTGAGTACGGAGGCGGAACCGAGAGAAAGCATAGAGAAAAAAATTCGTAAGCTCCGCAAGGACTTTCAAAAAAATGTTCAGCCTGTTTTGCGCCGTCACAATTACTACCTCTCCAAAGGAGAGCGCAGGCGGATCAAAAAGAAGAAAGCGATCAAACGCATACAGCGCAGAGAGCGCCGTATGATGCGCTCAGCCTGAGCCGCGGCGGCATACTTCACCACTTCCAATCGGGAATAATATGACAGGGCTGTTTTTGTCAAGCCCTGCTATTTCACCCTGCTTAAGTCTGAACGATCATCCCGGGCCACCTGGCCCGGGATTTTTTTGTTCCTCCGGCATGCATCCGGGCAGTCGCCAATCTGATCCGCCCGATCATTTCAAAAGAATCTTTCTGAGTCCGCGCACCGGCGGGTAGCCCTGGTCCGGTGCGTTGGTGGCGAGCGGTTCCTGTTTCATGCGCATGTTCAGCTCATAGACGAGCATCGCCTCTTCAGAAAAAGGGATTCCCGCCAGCATCGTATCATAAGGCACGCTCCTCTGCCCTCCCGGCTGCACCTTGAACTGATCTCCGATTAAATCCCCGATGGTTCTGTAACAATTGGGGCAGTCTTCGCTGCGCGTGCGAACGCTTCCCAAAAGAGCCGAGTTCCCGAAGCAGTAGCCGTCATCTTTGGGTACGCCGTTCGAGAAGCATTTGCCCTTTCTCGATTGGTCGCCGGCGGCGTTCGTAATCGATACGAACACGGGGTGGCGCCTGGCTATACTATTGGCCTCCACCAGGAACTCCCAGGCGGCGGGATTGTAGTTGATGTTGATGATGACGTCTATTTCACCGCGAGTGGCAAGACTGCGCAAGGTATATTGAATTGCGTCGCTGATGAGATCCACGCAGGTCACCACCGCAAGCCGCCCATAAGGAGTATGCAGAACCAACAGGGACTTGCCGGGCGCCATGCCCAGGCCGAATCGTGGAGAAGCCTCGAAGCGCGACGGCCGCAGCTTGTAGCCCGCTTCCATTCCCTCACCGCCTATTACGGCCAGCCGGCCGAAGCGTTGCGCGTCATAGTATGTGCCCGCAATTATGATCATATTGTTCCGCTCTGCGACAGAGCGCACCCTCTCCAGCACCTTCGCACGCACCTCTTCGGGAAATGCCGCGGCAAGCTCCGGGAACACAAGGACATTAACTCCCTCGCGGGCTGCAATCTCCAGGCACTGCTCGATCCTCCCAACACTTTCTGCCGGCGCCACCGGCAGCCCCGTGCTCTCATCCCTTCCCGGGACGAAAGAGAACTGGCATTGACCGAATTTTGCAAAGTGAAGTGGAAGTCTGTCCTTCATGAGTTCAACTATTCGAACGGCAGGGAGTTCGGCTGTCGCAATCATTGCCTGGTCGGGAGGTCTCCGACCGGAACCAATACCATCGTATTGCGTATTCATGGCGGAACACGCGGCAAGGGCAATGAACAACAGTACCAGTACACTCTTCCGCGCTCTCATTATTCAATCTCCTTATCAACTCCCGGTGCATCCTGCGCGTGGCTGCTCTTCACAAGATCTCAGAAAAATCTCCCCCGTAGCGGAAAATACCACCTATCTTATCTTTAAATGCCGGGACCGGGAACCGCCCGGCGCACGCTTGAGAACCATGCTTCCTCAGTACGCGCGGACTGAGTGGGCAGAAGACTGCATCCCTACTGTACCGGAGGTTTTACCAAATGGATTGGCTGATGGACCCGCAGTCCTGGATAGCACTCGTAACGCTCGTCGCTCTCGAAGTCGTGCTCGGTATCGACAATATCATATTTATCTCCATTCTGGCCGGAAAGCTGCCTGCCAGCCAGCAGGCCAGGGCGAGGCTGCTCGGACTGGGAGCGGCGATGATTTCCCGCATACTGCTATTGCTGTCTCTGGCCTGGATCATAAGGCTGACCAAGCCTCTGTTTTCAGTGTTCGGCAATGACATTTCCGGACGCGACCTCATCCTGATAATCGGCGGCCTCTTCCTTCTGGCAAAAAGCACCCATGAGATCCATCAAAAAATAGAGGGGGAAGAAAGTCACGCCAACGCTGGACGAGTCTCCTCATTCCACGGAGTGATTTTTCAGATCTTTCTCCTGGATGTGGTTTTTTCACTCGATTCAGTCATTACTGCGGTCGGAATGGCCAACAGGCTGGAAATCATGATTGCTGCGGTGATCATTGCGGTAATTTTCATGATGTTTTCCTCGGGGCCGGTAAGCGCCTTTGTCGACAGGCATCCGACGGTTAAGATCCTGGCGTTGAGTTTTCTGCTGCTCATCGGCTTCACCCTTATCCTTGACGGCTTTAACCAGCATATTCCAAAGGGCTATATCTATTTTGCCATGGCCTTCTCCGTTTTCGTGGAGATGCTGAATCTTAGAATCCGCAGGGTTCAAACCCCTCCGGTCAGACTGCATGATGCCTACAAAGGGAAACCGGCCTCCGCCGAAAAAGAATAAGCCGCTGCATTTTTGGAAGGCATAAAGAAACAGTTCGTGTATTTTACATACGGATCGAGGGATTGATGGAGCGGTGAAAGCCGTCAAAATAAACTCACGGGCCGGACCTTTCGACCCGCTAGCGAAAGCCGATATAGCAATTGAAGAGGCTGTGAACGAGAGTACAAAAATAATGGAAAATCAGAGAATACGTGCAATTCTATGTCCCAACTGCAGAAGACTTGTCAGCAGCGATGAACCGATCTGTCCCCACTGCGGATTTCAGAGCCCCGGCTCCCGCCTGCGGAATAATTTCCTGACCAGGGGCTTTCTGGGCGGCGAGCAACTCATCAGGAATATTATTATTCTCAATGTCGGCATGTTCATTCTATCCATTCTGCTCAATCCCTCCTCCACCGGTTTTTCCCTTAACCCGTTCGGTTTTCTTTCTCCCGGCAGTAAGAGCCTGTTGCTTATGGGGGGAACCGGGACTATCGCCATCGACCGCTTGGACCGGTGGTGGAGTCTTCTGTCCGCGAATTATCTGCATGGAAGTATTCTGCACATTTTTTTCAACATGATGGCCATTCGTCAGATCGGTCCCCTGATTATCCAGGAATACGGAATAAACCGGGCAATTTCCATTTACACATTAAGCGGGACGGGTGGATTCCTTGTCTCCTATCTTGCCGGAGTTCCGCTCACGATTGGCGCCTCGGCGGCGCTTTGCGGCTTCATCGGCGCTGCGCTTTACTATGGGAAGAGCAGGGGCGGCTATTTCGGACAGTCCGTTTATCAACAGGTCGGCGCCTGGGCCATCGGAATCTTCCTGTTCGGCTTTCTGGTCCCCGGGATCGACAACTGGGGGCACGGCGGAGGTATGTTTTTCGGAGCCCTGACCGCCTTCATCTTCGGCTATCAGGAAAGAAAACCCGAGACCTTCTTCGACAAGGCAACCGCAGTGGTTTGTATTGTTGCAACACTGGGTACGCTCATCTGGGCAGTCGGTTCGGCTCTCATGATTCTCGCGCAAGGGTAAGGGACATTGTCAAAACCATTTCGGCCCTTTGACCACACGTTCTGGACACTCCTGCTCATCGCATCCGCTTTGGTTACAGGATGCGCAGGCACGACGGGGACTTTCTGCCAGAGGGGCGGAATTGCCGCAGTCTCGGATCAGCTCTACTTCGGTATGGAAAAACCGGGCGGAATCATCACCGAACCGGAGTGGAGACAGTTCCTGCAGGAGGTCGTTACACCACGATTTCCAAAAGGTTTCACCTGGTGGCTTGCAGAAGGGCAATGGCAGGAACCGGACGGCAGAATAACGCGGGAAGCATCGCGCGTGCTGCAGATGATTCACCCCGGAAGCGGGGATGTTGACGGAGCGGTCGCGGAAATCATCCGGCAGTACAAAATAAAGTTTAACCAGGCATCGGTTCTTCACATGCGATCAACGGCATGCATTTCATTCTGAGGGCATTCATGACATCGCCTGAGCCGGACAAAGATACGGGAATAATCAGTTTATGCCATGGGGACATTGAATACCAGGGCATCGTGAAACACATCAATGAGGGTGTGCTCATAATCCGGGAGGGAAAGATCGTTTTTGCAAACGACGCCTTCCTCGAAATGTCCGGCAGAGAGATGGAGGAAGTGATCCTGGCCGAGTTTTCCAGCTTCATATCCTCGGCCGACCGGGAAAAGGTCCAGATCTACTCGGCGGAAAAGCTCTCCGGTGGAAACCTCTCCGACAGAATCGAATTTTCGATGCCCCGGGATAATGGAGAAGCCACCATCGAGATGAAAGTCAGTGTCGTTAAATGCGGCGGCGCCCCGGCAATACTCGCCGCCCTGACGGACATCACCGAACGGCGCAAAACCCGTCACGAGCTTCAGGAGACCAAGGAACGGCTCCAGAGTATCCTGCATTCCATGAATGAAGTGGTAGTTTCACTCTCTCCGATTGACTACTCGATACTCAACATCAACCCCGCCGCCGAAGCCCTCTACGGTGTTCCACTCAGGGAGTTCACCGGCAGGGCGCTGCACATCATGAAGTTCGTCCATCTCGACGACCGGGAAAAGGTCGACCTCTTTTACGCCAACCTTCCAGAGGCTGAATTCGATGAGGCTCAGTACAGGATCATCAGCAGCGACCGTAAGGTAAAGTGGGTCCTGGATGAAGGACATGTGGTCTATTCCGAAAAAGGGGCAATACGCAGAGTCGACCACGTGATAAGGGACATCACCGAAGACAAGAGAGCTAACGATGCACTCCGGGAGAGCGAGGCGAAATACAGGGATTTTTTCGAATCGACGAGCGATATGGCCTTCGCCATAGCCCCTCAGGGACTGTTTATCGATATAAACGATGCGGGCCTGAAGCTTCTCGGCTTCGAGGACCGGCAGGAGGCGCTCGCAAGCAATGTGAAGGATTTTTACGTTGACCTTTCGGAAAGGACGGAGCTGCTGGGAGAACTCTACTCCAAGGGCTTCATCGAAGGCAAGCATATCAGGCTCAAGAACAAAGCCGGAGAGATCTTCGAAGTCGATGTAACCGCCCGTGGAAAAACCGATGACTCCGGCAATCTCCTTTATCATGAAGGCATTATACACAATATTACCAAGGCGCTTGAAGACCAGAGGAACAGGGTCCTGCGCAACGCTGCAGGCAGCATGTGCCATCATCTCAACACTCATCTCATGCAACTCGGCGGCTCAACCGAAGCCGTCTCCGAACATATGAAGATCCTGGATGCGATCAGTAATAAAATTGCCCATGGAGAAAATCCCGATGAAATCGCCAAACAGATGAAATCCGTGCTGGAAGATATGCGCTTTTTCCAGGAGGGCATCGCCAATGCCTATGAGAGGATTTCTGAAGTGACGAAGGCTTTCAACAAGGCTTTCCTGTATAAAGAAGAGTCCTATACCGACAGTACCATACTCGAGGTCTTCAAGGCACACGGATTTTAGAGAGAAGACCGGTAATCCTTACCATCCTCATATTTTTCTAAACGATTGTAAGAGCTGGGGGGCTCAAACATCATGTTCAACGTTTTTTCTTCACCTGCACGTTATACACAGGGAGTGAACGCCACCGAATGCCTGGGCAGGGAGATGACAGGCCTGGGAATTAAAGGACCCGCACTCATCGTTTCCGGCAGATCGGCCCTTGCGCACCTTTCAGACAAGTGGAAACAGACTCTGGCGGAGGTTGGCTGCAGCTACGGCATTCACAATTTCGGGGGCGAGTGTTCCTTGACGGAAATATCACGCATCCGGCGCTCCGCCGAAGAGTTGAATGTTGGGGTGCTGGTCGGGGCAGGCGGGGGGAAAGCCCTGGATGCAGCACGTGCTACAGCGGCGGAACTCGATCTGCCTTTTGTGAGCTGTCCCACTCTGGCTTCCACTGATGCTCCCTGCAGCGCGGTGTCCGTCATATACACCGAATCGGGAATAGTTGAAGAAATTCGTATTCTTCCATGCAATCCGGTCCTGGTGCTGGTCGATACACAGGTAATCGTGCAGGCGCCTCCGCGGCTGCTGGCTTCGGGAATGGGGGATGCCCTTGCAACCTGGTTCGAAGCCCGGGCCTGTGCCTCATCCCGGTCGCAAAACCTTCGGGGAGGAAGTTCGACCCGCAGCGCCCTGACTCTTGCCCGTCTTTGCTACACTACCCTCCTCGCGGATGGGACAAAAGCCATGGATGCCGCCCGCGAACGGAAGGTCACCCCCGCCTTCGAACGTATCGTGGAGGCCAACACGCTCCTCTCGGGACTTGGCTTTGAATCCTCCGGTCTCGCTGCTGCCCATTCCATACATAATGGACTGACGGTCGCCCCGCAAACCCGCGTCTTCTTTCATGGCGAGAAGGTGGCTTTCGGCGCCCTGGTCCAGCTCGTGCTCGAAAACAGTCCAAGCTCGGAAATCGAGGAAGTGCTGGCTTTTTGCACCGAGGTCGGACTTCCGGTCACCCTGGCGCAGATCGGTCTTCATGATCTGCCGCGGGAGATGCTGAAAAAGATTGCCCTTCACACGATACGGGAGGGTGAGTCCATTCATAATGAGCCCCTGGCTGTAGACTCATCCCGGGTAATGGACGCCATCCTCGCTGCGGATCAGCTTGGAAAATCATGGAAAAAGAGCAGGAAACAGCTTTAATCAAAGACCCCTGACCGTTCCGGGAAATTCCTTGCCAACTGGCTGGATGCCCTCTCACTGCCCCGCACAACCTGGTTGCCCTCCAGCGGAAGGTCAGCCTGTTGCGCGGCTTCAAGCCTCAACTGCTTGACCGGGTCTATTGTCTTGAGCTGCCCGGCAAGGGTCGACCAGGGAGTGAAGAATCGGACGTGCATGTGTCCTCGATGACCGGGCTCATGTTCCATGATGCTGCCCGCTTCCCCTCTGCCGCCCGCCTGGCTGAATACCCTGGCCAGGTATTCGCTGGATACCCCTTCGCCCAAGGCATGCCTGTACAGGCGCGCCTGGATGCTCCGGTCAAGGTAGATCTTCTCGACACGAAAGGTGTCGATCAGGCTTTGGACCATGTGCCATGTTTTGGCGACATCGAGCCTTTTCACATTCATATCCCTGAACCGCTCAAGCGCAACATTGCCGATGGCGAAAAGACCGATATCGACGTCACGCCCGTTCTGGTGAGATTCATGACCCTTCAGCCGTCCTCCCCCTTCACGGGAAAAATCACCCAGTGAGACCTCGCAGGAATCCGGATATTTCTCCCTGAACATCCGCAGAGCATCCAGCATCGCGCCCACCACCTCCGGCGTCGTATAGCTCCTCTCATCCCTGTTCAGCCTGCATCCCGCCATCTCGGCGGGAAACAGGACTCCGTTGATCAGTTTTCCACCGAACGGTTCGCCGACCGAAATAGTCAATGCATGAAGAGGATTCTCCACAAGAACTGGTAAGAAGGTT
This sequence comes from uncultured Syntrophobacter sp., assembly GCA_964539645.1. GTDB lineage: Bacteria > Desulfobacterota > Syntrophobacteria > Syntrophobacterales > Syntrophobacteraceae > SbD1. The sequence continues at coordinate 3,015 of CAZIJV010000034.1, read as the reverse complement.
AGCAGAAAAACAAGAGCAACGAGAGTCAGATTCACCTTAGTCCGGTTTCGTGTCATTAATCCATCCTGGTGTCAAGATTGTGGTAATCTCCCTGTTTTTTCCCGCAATATCCTCTTCAAAGACAGCATGCTCCGGCACAACTGCCGGCAATCGGTCTCTCCGGCGGTAGCCGAATGAAGTTCACCAAGTTGGGCAGCGTTTCGGGAAACATGTTTCCGACAGCAGGCGCAGCCTTGCTTCACGCGGATTAATTGGCGAAATCTTATTGGAAGATAATCAAGTTATAAGCAACTTGTGTGCCGACCAGCGGCAAGAAGACTTCCGGGGTCACCCAGGTAGAGTTTAAATAGCCGGAAATACAAGTACCAACCGCACAAACCGGCTCGGTTGATTCTGGTTTGGACTGCAGGCAACGGCCTGCAGGTATGGAGGGAAAACCCTTTTTTGCTTATATCCTAGCCCTGCCGGTGTCAGAGCATTGACTTATCTGATACCAAAAAGCGGCGGTGCTTCGGCTCCGTTATAAATATCGCCATTATCGCACCCAGCGGTTCCGGGCGGAACCGGCCGGCACGATAATGGCGACTCCTACTGGAGGATCGTCCTTACAGCCGCTATGAGCTTCTGCTCATCAGGGATGTAGAATCGCTCCAGGGGTGGGCTCATGGGGACCGGGATGTCGGGGCCCGTGACCCGCGCCAGGGGAGCTTTTAGACTTGAGAAGGCCTCTTCCATAACCACCGCTGCAATTTCACCGGCGAAGCCCCCGGTGCGGGTGGCTTCATGAAGCACCACAAGTCGGCCGGTCTTGCGCACGGAGGCGAGTATGGTTCCCTTGTCCAAGGGAGTTAGAGTGCGCAAATCCACTATCTCCAGTTCGATGCCTTCCCCCGAGAGTTGTGCGGCGGCTTTCAGGGCGACTCCAACCATCTTCGACCAGGTCACCACGGTTACATCTTTGCCCTGCCGCTTTACCTCAGCTTTACCTATGGGGATCAGGCATTCTTCCTCGGGAACCGCTCCCGGCGCGAAGTAGAGCATCATATCTTCAATGAAGACCACGGGATTGTCGTCCCGGATTGCCGACTTGAGAAGTCCCTTCGCATCGGCGGGTGTTGAGGGCATTACCACCTTCAACCCCGGAGAGTGCGCCGCCCAGGCTTCGAGATTGTGCGCGTGCTGGCACCCTGCGCCGAAGCCGGCGCCGCTCTTCATGCGCACGACCAGGGGGAAAGACGACTTTCCGCCGGAGAGATAGCGCAGCTTGGCGGCGTGATTGACTATCATATCGGAAGCGAGAGTAAAGAAGGGATTGAACATGATCTCCACTACAGGCCTCAATCCCGCTACCGCGGCGCCCACGGCGAGCCCTGCTATGGCGGCCTCCGAGACCGGGGTATCCTTTACCCGGCCGGCGCCGAAATCCTTCAGCAAGCCCGCGGTCGGGAGCATCGGACTATCGTGGATACTCACCCCGACACCCTCGCCGGCAATGAAAACTCTCTCATCCCGCAACATTTCTTCTCTAAGAGCCTGGTTCACCGCTTGTCCCATACCCAATTGCTGCATGACGTTTTCCTTTCGATATTGAATCGGACCTTTCGTTTGTATTTAAGCAAAAAGATCTTCGAGCGCCTCCTCTCAAGCGGCGCGCGATAAAGTTTGAGCTAAAATCGCGATAAGTGGTGGCGCAGTTTGGTTTGATATAGTCAAAAATTATTTGAAAGTGAAGCGAATTCCCGAAGCTGGGGCGAGGACGCACCAATAGGGTTCTGCTGGGCAGGTGTTGATGGAGTGTATCTGGTGGGATGGTATGTGTTGCTTGGCAGAATGGCGGATAGATGCCGGCAAGTGATAGCTGGTTGGATCACTCGCCTTCTGCGGCATAATAATGGTTGCTAAGAGCCTCTCATGTCCCTAATACCCCCCGTTTAGACCCCTAGAAGTTCTTTATCAGCAGCTCGTTTGCCTGCTGACGATTGTCGTTATTGACCGTGTAAGTTGTGATCACCTTAGTGATCCTGAAGGCTTTAAAAGTGTTTCTCACTGCCGGCACGTCGTTGAGGCTCAAAACGAACTTGCCCTCGATGCCGGCAAGCTGATCGGCAAGCCTGTCGAAGTCTGCCCGGCAGAATTGATCGCCGTAGTAGTCTTCACAGTTGTAGTAGGGCGGATCGAGATAAAACAGAGTGCATGGGCGGTCATAGCGCCTGATGAATTCCGACCAGGCGAGGTGCTCGATGGTGACCCTGGCCAGGCGTATGTGAACGGCTGAAAGCTCTTCCTCAAGGCGTAGCAGGTTGATTCTGGGCAGCCTAAGCGGGCCGCCCCCGAAGGTCCTGCCGACTACTTTTCCACCGTAGCTGCATCGCTGAAGATAGTAGAAGCGAGCGGCTCTTTGAATATCAGTTAGCCCACCGGCTTCGGCCTGGCGCTTCCAGTCTTCAAACCATTCTCTCGAGACCAGCAAGAATTTGAACTGCCTCATGAATTCTTCCAGGTGATTTTGGACCACTCGCCAGAATGCAACCAGGTCGGAATTGATATCGTTGATAACCTCATACCTGGACGGCTCCTTAGCGAATAACACCCAGCAAGCTCCCGCAAAAACTTCGGAATATGTCGTGTGTTCCGGAAGCTCGGCGATGATCGTCTTAGCAAGCCTTGATTTTCCTCCGATGTAGCAAAGCGGACTTTTCACGTGTTTAACCTCTCTTTACACGTTGCGCCTCCTCTGCTACCTTCCACATTGCCCACGTGGGTAAGGGTAGCAGCCGTGAGGCTGTGGTCCGCAGCTAGTCCCTGCGGGTCGGTGGGGAGGTGGCCGCCTCCCCGCCTACTCTTTCCTGCTAAACAACGAAACGCACTAGGCGGAGTTTGCAGGTGTACCTATGGAGCAGTCGCACACCACTTTGTACGTGTCGGAAGCCATGTAGAGTTGAAGCGAAAAAGAGCTGACGGAATAGGTGCGTGCTGCAGGAGTGCCACGCTCGTAGGTATCTACTACCTTGAACC
>CAZIJV010000033.1:0-66426 GCA_964539645.1 uncultured Syntrophobacter sp. | reverse complement strand
GACTTCAAAGTCAGAGTCTTCGTTCAAACCACGAATCTTTCGTGGGGGTCTCGCTCTTATCTGACTTGAAAGTCAGAGTCTCGTTCAAACAGGCTGAAAACCGGCGGCTCGGCTGGATTCCGGCTCAGAAGCCCTGCCGGAATGACGGGGTGTGAGGCCCCCCCGGCAAACCGGTTTGGCATTGGAGAGGGGACCTCAACCATAGGAACCTTGCCTCTTGGCAAGTTTGGCCAATTTTGTTGCGACGTACATTGTACAGGGCAATCGGCGTACTTGCGCTCTCGGGCTACCGCAGGATTTCATCTACCCCGTCATTCCCGCAGCGTTCCTGAGCGGGAATCCAGCGAGACCGCCACGCTTTAGGCGTGGTTTGAACCAGGATGAAACTTCATTTTGTCACACCAGCGGGTTCCTCTAAAAATGAAGTTTCATATAAGCCACGCCTTTGGCGTGGTTTGAAGGATGATGAAGATTTACTTGTCTCCTGGCGTGGCCTCAAAAATGAAGTTTCATATAAGGAGGGCCGCAATCCGGGTCTATCCTTGCCGGATTGAAGGGTGAGTTTTGTTTCAGAGGCTAAAATCGAGTCTTACTCGAGGGAGGAATCAAAAGCAGCTCCCATCATCGCCGGAAACTGGTCTCTGTCTCGCCTGCCATTATCTCACCCCCAGTTTGTCCATCAGGGCGATTATGCTTCTCTTATCCATGAAACCGGTGTGACGATGTATCTCCTTGCCGTCCCTGCCGAAAAAGATCTGGGTCGGTATTGTGCGAACTCGGTATGTTGAGATCAATTCCCGGTTCTTGCGCAAATCCTTGAAAACTATCACCGCTCGCCCCTCATATTCTCTTTCAAGCTCATCCAGAACAGGGGCCATCATCTTGCACGGGATACAGTCCATAGCTCCGAGGTTCAGCATCGTCACCATGCCGTTTACCGGCAACTCAGTCATACCTGCTTTTGTACAGGGTGTATCGGCACTGCAGGAGGCAATAAAAATGCCCAGCACGATCAGGAGCGGCGCCTGCCGCAGTATGGAATGATGAGCGGGATTTTTTCTCACTTCAGCTCCACTTGTCTATTGCCTCAAATTGATATCCACCATCCTGCCCGGCGTCAATAGCGGCGGAACCGGGGGACCTGAGTATTATCCTGTCCTTCTATGCCGTTGCACCGCTGAATCTGCAGGGGCTGGACTTTAAAAAAATAATGCTTATTATCTGCGGAAGCTTGCTGAATATTATGTTAAGCTTTGGGAAAAACTGTAGATTTACATATACATACTATATATGAGAAAAAAGGAACCTGATATGGAACTCAACATAACTGAACTGAGAAAACAGAGAAGGCCTTTGTGGCTCAGTGATCTGGATGCGGACGATTACTCGGATTTTCTGGGCGGCGGCGGGGATATCTATTCGGACAGGCTTCCTCCGGCATGGGAAAGAAGCTCCGGCTCGGAGTACTCCGAGGAAGAACTGAGGGAATTGAGGGCTGGGGGCATCGTCGCCTAGATGGGCCTCCGTGTGTCCGACTCGGAACAAGCACTCGAATCTTCACGGCAAACGATGGAAGGCGGTTTTCCTTCCATCGTTTGCCGTCTTTTTAGCTCTGCATCTCACCTCCCGTTTTTCCATCGGCAATATCACACAGGTCGCCGCTCACCGAGCTTGCCCGCTGACACAAAGTGCTTATATGTTGAACGAACCTGTTGAGGAATGGAGACCATGGCACAAAAAGAAATGTACGATGTTGCGGTCATCGGGGTGGGACCAGCCGGGTTGTCGGCGCTGGTCTATCTGCTTGAAGCCCATCTCAATGTTATTGCTGTCGGCCCGGAAGTGGGCGGCCAGATAAACGACACTCCGGAAATCACGAACTGGCCTTTCGTCCCGAGACTGTCGGGCAAGGACTTCCAGGCGAGCATGATCGAGTTCTTTGAAAACCTCCGGCAAAGGTTCCCGGAATACCTCACCATGGTGAAGGGGTCCATAATCTCCGCCGCCGAAGCCTCCGGGCAGATGTACAAGTTTACCGCCGACACGGACCACGGGGACATGGTTTTCTTTACCAGGTCGATCATCATTGCAACCGGGGCGGCTCGCAAGAATCTTCCCGTCCCGGGCGCCAGGGAACTTCAGGGCAAAGGTCTCGCTTTTTGCGGCACATGCGATGCTCCCTTTTTCCAGAACGATCGGGTGGCAGTGGTTGGAGGCGGCAACACGGCCCTGGAGAATATCGTTACACTCAGCAAATATGCAGAGGAAGTACTGGCTGTAATCGTCACAGATGATTTCACCGGCAACCCGGACCTCAGGGAGCGGGTCACAAGGATTCCCAAGGTGAAGGTGATCAGGAATACGGAAGTAACCGAAGTCCTCGGCAACTCGTCGGTTACGGGAATCCGGCTCAGGGAGATGAAAAGCGGCCGTGAGTGGATAGAAAAAGTCGACGGCATATTTCCGAGCATCGGCGCCACGGTCAATTCCCAGCCGTTCATCGGCCTCGTTGAGACCAACAACCTGGGTGAGATTACCATCGGGGTGCTCGGGGAAACCTCCGCCCGCGGAGTCTGGGCAATAGGAGATGTCACCAACGTGCCATACAAACAAATCGGCATTGCCACCGGCCAGGGCATAGCCGCAGCGCTCAGCGCCATCGGATATATCGAGTCCCTGCCCTCCGCCAGCCCGTGCGAGGAATGCGCGGAAGGAAGCCCGAGGATGAAAGAAGAAATCCTCGCTAAGCAAAAAGAAGAGGAAGAATTCACCTATCCTGACGTAACCGATGAGCAGTTCCTCAACGAAGTGCTCACCAGGCCGGGCGATACCCTTCTTATGGTCCGAATTGAAGGGTGCGGAGACTGCAAAGTCGCACGCCCCCATTTTTTCGAGGCCAAAAAGAAATTCCCCAATATGGATTTCATAACCATCGAATGGGAGAAGAACCCGCGCGCAATGGCCTGGCTCAATGAACACGAGAAAGTCCGGGCCGCCCCCACTTTCATCCGAATAAGCTCCGGCAGGGAAACCGGCAGGAGAGTGGACATGGATCGCCCGAAGGAGATGATCGAGGAATTAACGGCATAGCTGACTCAGAGGCTTCAGGTCACTTACTCTGCGCTCTTCACCCCTGCAGCCGGGCTCTGACTCCTGAATGATACTCCGGCTAATACGGCCCCTGCTATTATGAGCGCAATTCCAGAAAACAGCAGAGCCATCATGCGTCCCGATTGAGCAGCGTAAGGCATGGTGTAGTTCACTACTCTTCGGGATGCCTCCCACTTGAATTTCTGAGCTTCTGGAGGCAGGACTAGTCGGCTCGTGCCGCGAATTGTCGCAATTGTGCCGACCGGGGCTGTTTCGCTGAAATAGAAAGTTCGCTTACCTTCATCAACGTTGATAAATTCCGTCCCTTTCGGGACTTCTATTTCCCAGTGGTCACCCAAATTCTTTGCGGCGCCAAGCACTCTCATGGAAAAGACCATTGTATGATTAGGATCGTCCCAATCAGCCTTCTTTTCGGCCACTTCCGCATCCGATCGCTCAGAGGCTAGAGTGCGCAATACCAGGTAGAGATTGGAAAAACTCTCGCGCAATTGCTGATAAAGGAGCATGGAAGGAGTGAGTTTGATGGAAATGGAGACGTCTCCGTTAGGAGAAAGGCTATACAACCCTTCGCCCCGAATGTCCTCACCGGCACAACAATCGAGCGGGACAGCGAGCAATGCGGCCGTCATGCACAGCCAGATCAAAAGCCTTCGGCCTCTTATTAGTCACCCATTCATGATCTGTCTCCTGAAAAATGCGTAGTTTTGCAGTACCTTAAGGAACTCGACGTAATCCGTATTGGAGGTTTTTCTCTACTGTTTCTGCATCCTGATCGGGATAGTCACGCCTGCCTTATTGACTACCTGGCCTTGCATCGTCCGTCCATCCTGGTCAACCACAAGGTTAAGGAAAAGCGGCACAGCAGAAGGCGCAGGGTAACCATCCATAGTGATTTTCACGCTGTCGCACCGGGCCTGAAAGCTTTGTCCCTGCAGCACACCTCAGATCTCCGTTCAATGGACCATCTCATGCAAATGGAGAATCTCCGGCCAACGCTTCTAATTTACAACCCGCCTTTTTCTCCATACCCGACAAATAAATCGTCTTCAAGCACCTAATGTCCTGGACAAAATGTTTTGCGCAGCCGCTTCTTGCGTTCAGTTATTTACGAGGGAATAAAAGCTCACAGGAACATCATACCCAGCCGACCAGGGATCTACCCCAGCTTCCGGTCTCCTGTTTTTCCTTGACATCCCCCCGCCCGGTCGTTATAGATCATGCTCTTAAGTCGTAGGCACGTAGCTCAGTGGGAGAGCGCTACCCTGACACGGTAGAAGTCGGCGGTTCAAAACCGCCCGTGCCTACCAGAGCCGCAGAAGGCAATTAGATCGTTTTCGGCTTTGCCGGAAGCGGTTGACAATCAAGAATCGACAATTTGCTCGGCTGGCTGCCGAATTGGACACTGATCCCAGCAGGAAGATAAAATCCTTTAATGTAAGCAAATCTTCCGTTCAAGGCATCTTTCCAAATGATGGGGGTGCCTTTTTTTGTTATACGCCCCCTGCTGCCGAACGCCGAAAATGCGCCGCCAAAGCCGCGGCTTTATATTGTACCAGATGAGATCTGTGCAGGATTGCTCGAAAGCCCTGCCGAAGTTCTCGTTCTCGATGTTAGACTACCAGCAAGGGGCGCGGATCTATCCGCCCGAGGATACAACGATGGACTCAGACCAAATCCAAATCAGCCTGCCGGACGGACGGAAAGAGACTTTTCCCCGGGGAACCCCGGCATATGAAATACTCGGCAAGGCCGGCGCCTCTGCGGACGGGTGGATAGCCGCCAAAGTAAACGGCCGCATGGTCGATCTGGGCAGCAGAATCGAAGAGGATGCAGTGGTGGAGGGAGTCACCAAAAACTCTTCCGCCGGACTTGAAATCCTTCGGCACAGCGCCGCTCATATAATGGCCCAGGCGGTCAAGTCGATTTTTCCGGAAGCGCGCGTTGCCATCGGCCCGGCCATTGAAAACGGGTTCTATTATGACTTCGAGGTGGCAAGGCCCTTCACCCGGGAGGACCTGGAAAAAATCGAAGCCCGGATGAAGGAAATCACCTCTCAGAAGCTCAAGTTCGAACGCCGGGAAGTCCCGCGCGAAGAGGCCATAGGGTTTTTCTCCGGTCTCGGCGAGAAGTTTAAAGTCGAGCTTCTACAGGAATTCACCGACCCTACGGTTTCCTATTATCAGCAGGGGGATTTCATAGATCTGTGCCGTGGACCGCATATTCCCAACTCCGGATATCTCAAGGCGTTCAAGCTGACCAGTGTTGCAGGAGCCTATTGGAGGGGCGACGAGCGGAACCAGATGCTCCAGCGCATCTACGGAACCGCTTTTTTTGACAAGGAATCCCTCAAGAAGTACCTGAACTTTCTCGAAGAAGCGGCCAAGCGCGACCATCGCAAACTGGGAAGAGAACTCGATCTTTTCAGCTTCTCCGATGATATCGGCGCGGGAATGGTGATTTACCATCCCAAGGGGGCGCTCCTTCGCCACATTCTCGAAACCTTCGAGAAGCGCGAGCACCTGCGCCGGGGATATGACATCGTCATCGGCCCGACACTGCTCAAGACCGAACTCTGGAAAAAGTCCGGCCACTTCGACAACTATCGCGAGAACATGTATTTTACCGAAATAGACGAGCAGTCCTACGGCGTCAAGCCGATGAACTGCCTGTCCCACATGATGATCTACAGGTCCAAGATGCGCAGCTACCGTGACCTGCCGCAGCGCTACTTCGAGTTGGGCACCGTGCACAGGCATGAGAAATCGGGAGTTCTCCATGGATTGCTCCGCGTCAGGCAGTTTACCCAGGACGATGCCCACATCCTGTGCACTCCCGAACAGTTGAATGACGAGATCAAAAGCATTATAGATTTCGTGATCGAGGTCATGGGGATTTTTGGCTTTGACTATGAAATGGAAATCAGCACGCGCCCGGAAAAGTCCATCGGATCCACCGAGGACTGGGATCGCGCTACCAGCGCCCTGATGAAGGCGCTGGAGGAAAAGGCAATTCCGTTTCACATATGCGAAGGCGAAGGCGCCTTCTACGGACCGAAGATCGATATAAAGCTTAAAGATGCGCTTGACCGGCGCTGGCAGTGCGCTACTATCCAGTGTGATTTCACGCTGCCGGAAAGATTCGACCTGACCTATATCGGTCCTGACGGAGCGAAGCACCGGCCGGTAATGGTTCACCGGGTCGTCCTGGGGTCGATCGAGCGCTTTCTGGGTGCGCTTATCGAACACTTCGCCGGAGCTTTCCCGCTGTGGATCGCGCCCGTACAGGCAATGATCGTGACTGTCACCGACACTCAACTGGACTTTGCCCAGAAGGTCTGCCGGGAACTCCAGGGGCGCGGCATGCGCGCCGAAGTCGATATGCGAAGCGAGAAACTGGGCTACAAGATACGCGATGCGCAAATGCAAAAAGTACCCTATATGCTGGTCATAGGGGACAAGGAAGTGGCAGCGGGCGCCATTGCTCCCAGAAAACGCGACGGGTCTCAGTTGGACCTCATGAGCCCGCAGGAATTTGCCGATTTGGTTGAAAAAGAGTGTCTCGAGTCCAGCAAGGGCCGAGTCGGCTTGAATGCTATTTGAGTGAGCAGTGAGCAGATTCCGGACATGTGGGGATCGGTTTCCCCATGAGTTTTTTCTACTGCCCCGCGGTATTTAGCCTTTACTTATACAAGAAGGAGGAACAGCCCTGGAGAAACAGACGAACGTGAATGAAAAGATCCGGGCGCCGGAAGTCAGGGTAATCGGACATAACGGCGAGCAGCTTGGTATCATTCCGATCAGAAAAGCACTCGAGTTGGCCGCGCAGGAGCATCTCGATCTCGTTGAGGTCGCTCCGAACGCCGAGCCTCCCGTGTGCAAAATTATGGATTATGGGAAGTTCAAGTACCAGCAGAACAAAAGGTCCCAGGAGGCCAAGAAGAAACAGACCGTAATCCAGGTAAAAGAAGTCAAGATTCGGCCGAAGACCGATGAGCACGATCTCCAGGTGAAGATCCGCCATATAAAGCGATTCCTTGCACAGAAGGACAAGGCGAAGGTGACGATACTCTTCCGTGGAAGGGAGATCGCCTATTCGGATCAGGGCTTCAAAGTCCTCGAGCGGATCAGGGAAGAACTCAAAGATGAGATTGTAGTGGAACAACAGCCGAAGATGGAAGGCCGCAACCTGATAATGATTGTTGCCCCGAAATCTTAAAAAATTCACCTACTCTGCCTTAAAGTGTTGACTCTTCCCGAAGTACAAAATAAACTAGCGCTTTTGTGCCGTCTTGGATCGGGCACAGCGCCCGATTGCTGCCGAGGCTTGTAAGGCTTTGACTTGACTGAACTTTCCCTGATAAAAGACCCTGTCTGCACGCAAGCGGCAGGATTTGCGCATCTGAAAGCGCTAGAATCTGGATCAATGGAGGATTTTCGAAATGCCCAAGATTAAGACCAATCGCGCTGCCGCCAAGCGATTCAAAAAGACGGGCACGGGCAAATTCGTTCGGGCCAAGGCTTTCAAGAGCCATATTTTGACCAAGAAACACCCCAAGCGTAAACGCGCTCTGCGAAGGGACACCGAGGTCAACGCCGTCAGCACGAAGGCTCTTGCCCGGATGATGCCATACCTTTAGTTGAGTGAACAGATATCACCCTATTCGATAGCATGTTTTACAACAGGAGATTCCAATGCCTAGAGTCAAGAAGGCGGTAAAGTCGCGCGCGAGGCGCAAGAAGATTCTCTCCGCCGCCAAGGGATATCGCGGTGGGCGCGGTACCCTGCTTCGCACAGCCAAAGAGACGGTCGAGCGCGCTCTGAAGTTTGCGTACCGTGACCGGAAGACCAAAAAGCGCGAGTTTCGCAGCCTGTGGATTATGCGCATCAATGCGGCCGCGCGCGAACATGACCTGAGTTACTCAAAGTTCATGAACGGACTGAAGAAAGCTGAGATCACGATTGACAGGAAAGCCCTGGCCGGCCTTGCAGCAACCGATCCCGCGGCCTTCGCAGCGCTGGCAAAAATCGCGAAAGAAGCAGCATAGGAAATGAAAGAGGCCGTTCAAAACCTCATCAATACTGCTTCCCGCTCTATCGTTGGACTGGAAGAGGACGCGAAAGCGCTCGATCTGGCCCGGGTGCGCTTTCTGGGGAGAAAGGGTGAGCTGGCCCAGCTCTTCAAGGAACTCGGCAAAGTTCCCGAAGAGCAACGGAGGGAAGTCGGCCGGCTGTTGAACGAGGCCAAATCCAGGCTCGAAGAGATCTTCAATGAAGCCTTCGAGAAAAGCCGCAGGCTTGCTGAAACAAGACGGGAAGGCATTGACGTCACGGTTCCCGGTAGAATGCCCTTACAGGGTCGTCTGCACCCCATCACGCAAACCGCCCTCGAGGTTACCCGCATTTTCAACTGGCTGGGGTTCGAGGCGGTCGAAGGCCCTGAGATAGAACTCGACTACTACAATTTCGAAGCCCTGAATATCCCGAAAGACCATCCTGCCAGGGAGATGCAGGACACCTTCTACATTTCAGAAGACGTGGTTCTGCGAACCCATACTTCTCCTATCCAGGTCCGGGTCATGGAAAAGCGCAAGCCGCCCATCCGCATAATAGCGCCGGGCAGGACGTACCGCTGCGACTCGGACGTGACCCATACCCCTATGTTTCACCAGGTGGAAGGCCTTATGGTGGACAAGGGCATTTGCTTCGGCGATCTGAAAGGCATCCTCACCACCTTCGTCCACCAGATGTTCGGTCCCGAGGTTGGGCTTCGTTTTCGTCCGAGCTTTTTCCCTTTCACCGAGCCGAGCGCGGAGGTGGACATTCAGTGCGTGATGTGCCGGGGCAAAGGCTGCAGGGTCTGCAAACAAACCGGTTGGCTTGAAATACTCGGCTCCGGAATGGTCGATCCTGAAGTCTACAAGCATGTCGGCTACGATCCCGAGGAGATTTCCGGATTCGCCTTCGGTATGGGAATCGAACGCATCGCCATGCTCAAATTCGGGATCGACGACCTTCGCCTCTTTTTTGAAAACGACCTCCGTTTCCTCGATCAGTTCTAGACGCTGTCCGCACACGGCTTTGCCGCTGTTTCCGACCACCAGGGGCATGGCGCAGCAAAGCCGCAGCCAAAGGGAGTTATCGTGACTGGTTTTTTTACACGAGGGTTTAGAAGGTCGGCAAAAATAGTTCCCTCTTCGTGCCCTTCGTGGTGAAATCGGATAGTAGTACGAAGCTCAGGATCAAAAAATCTAAAATCGCGCAACAGGAATAGCAATGCTGATAAGTCTCAAATGGCTGTCCGATTATGTAGACTGTTCGCTTCCCATCGATGAAATCACTGAAGGCCTTACAATGGCCGGGCTCGAGGTGGAGTCGGTATCACCCCGCCACCCTCAGCTCAGGAAGGTCGTGACCGTTCTCATCGAGTCGGTGGAACCTCATCCCAAAGCAGACCGTTTGAGCCTCTGCCGCGTGTCCGACGGCAAGGCCTCTTACAGGATCGTCTGCGGAGCCCCGAACGTGCGCGCAGGCGCAATAGTCCCCCTCGCGATGGTCGGGGCGGAGCTATCAGGAGGAACCGTCAGGGAAGCCGTGGTGCGCGGAGAGTCTTCCCAGGGCATGCTCTGCTCCGAGAAAGAACTGGGGCTGGGGGAAGATCACAGCGGGATCTGGCTTCTTCCCGCCGGCGCTCCGGTTGGAGTCTCATTGGATGAAGCGCTCGGCATCAGCGATACCATACTCGAGGTCGGAATAACCCCCAACCGGGGCGACTGCCTCTCCGTCGTCGGCATAGCACGGGAAGTGGCGGCCCTGGCCAGAAATTCTGTCAAATACCCGGATGTCACCCTGAGCGAATCCGGCCACCCTGTAGAGTCTCTGACCTCAGTAGTCATAGACGATCCGGAGGGTTGTCCCCGTTATTCAGCGCGCCTGATCCAGGGCGTGAAGATAGGCCCCTCTCCCCCGTGGCTGAAAGAACGCGTTGAGGCTCTCGGTATCCGGTCGATAAGCAATATCGTCGATGTCACCAATTTCGTCATGATGGAGATGGGCCAGCCGCTTCATGCCTTCGACTTCGATCGGCTGCGTGAGAAGCGCATAGTCGTGCGGCGCTCCCGGACGGGCGAACGCTTCACCACACTCGACGGGGTTGAGCGCGAGCTTCCCGATAATACGGTCATGATCTGTGACGGGGTGGGACCGGTTGCCGTTGGCGGCATCATGGGCGGACTCAATTCCGAGATTGCTCCCGAAACCACAGATGTACTTATTGAAAGCGCCTACTTTCACCCGCTCTCCATTCGACGCAGCAGCAGGAGGCTGGGCCTGAAAACAGAATCCAGCTACCGCTTCGAGCGCGGAATCGACCCGGACGGCGTGCTCAGAGCGCTCGATCGTGCGGCCCGGTTGATGCACCAGGTCGCCGGCGGACAGATCGCTACGGGCAGAATTGACGTCTATCCACGCACCATACATCCGCCTGTCCTGACAATGCGCGTGGATAAAACCAACAGCTTTCTCGGCGCCAGGCTCTCCGCTTCGGAGATGAAAGAAGTTCTGGAGCGCATTGAGATGCAGGTGGAGCAACTCGACGCAAATCATCTCAAAGTGGTTCCTCCAAGCTTTCGGAGCGACGTTACCCGCGAAGTGGATCTCTGGGAAGAAGTCGCTCGAATTCACGGCTATGACGGGATTCCAGTCACCAGCCCGATGGCCGCAGCAGAATCAGCCCTGTTCGATCCCCATCAGAGGGCCAGGCGTGATCTGAGAAACATGCTCACCGGCGCCGGTTTCTACGAGGTTATCAACTATTCGTTCATCTCCCACGAGTCGATCAGGAAGCTTCGGCTTCCGGAGGGCGACTTCAGGCTCGACCCGGTGCGACTGATGAACCCGCTCAGCGACGAGCAGGCCGTGATGCGCACTTCCCTTGTTCCAGGACTGCTCCAGACCGCCAGGTTTAATTTCGACCGCAGAAGCGACAATCTCAGGATATTCGAGCTGAGCAAGATATTCCTGCCTCGCAAAGGGGAACTCCAGGCTGATGAGCCCCACCACCTGGCGGGAATCATGGCAGGTAAGGTTTTACCCCAGCTTCTATACGGCGGGGAACTCGAGGTCGGATATGAAGATGTAAAAGGGGTAGTTGAGTCAATCCTGCGTTTTTTCAGAATAGAAGGCGCCCGCTTCAGAGCAGAGGCGCTCCCGACGTGGCTCGATCCCTTCATGGCTGCCTCGTTCTTTGTCGCCGGCGAGCGGCTTGGCGAAATCGGGAGACTTCATCCCGAGGTGCAGGAAGCCTTCGATCTGAAACGCCCGGTTTTTTTGTTCAAGCTTAACTTTGACAAGTTGTTTGCGCTAAAGGGACCTGTGCCCGTTTATGAAAGTCTGCCGAAGTTCCCGCCGGTTGCTCGCGATATGGCTCTGGTAGCCGAGGATAAGCTGCCCGTGGAAGAACCGCTCGACTTTATCAAGTCAATTGATGAACCGCTGCTGGAAAGCGTCGAGATATTTGATATATTCCGGAGTGAGCAGGTCGGGGCCGACAAGAAAAGCATCGGTTATCGCCTCACCTATCGGGCTGCTGACCGCAGCCTCACTGACGAGGAGATAAACGACGTACATGGCAGGCTTATTGCATTGATAACGGAAAAATTCGGAGTCTCTTTGAGGTAGGCGCAGATGGGCGACCAGGACGGTTCAGATAAGGTTGTAATTGACAGGAAGCAGCCCTGTGAGGTCAATTTTCATGTCGGAGACCAGGTTTATCAGGGCACCTCGATGCATTTCAACGAGCGAGGAATGCTTGTCATGACCAAGAACCCCGCGCCGTTGAACACCAAAGGGAAGATAAAGCTCCAGTTTCCGGGGCTCAAGAACGTCATTGAACTCAACGGGGAGGTAATCTGGAGCAACACATACGGACCGGTTGACTCGTTCTCCCCCAGAGGCATGGGCATAAGGTACGTGAACCTCGAACGAGACCACGAACGGCTTATTGCCGATATTGCCAGACAATATGAGTCAATGGGCAGCATTTACAGTTGCTATTATTCATAAGATATCGTGATTACTAAACTTTTTCCCGGATCAGAGCGAGTTCGATCCGGGAATTCTGTTTGGAAAGGCTTTCCGGATTGCAGTTTGTCGAGATAGGATTGATAGCAGTGGCGCTGGGCTGCGATGCCTTTGCGGTCGGCATGGGCGTGGGCGCCAGGTTCTGCCAGCCGAGACAGGTCTTCAGGCTTGCCTTCCACTTCGGCTTGTTTCAGTTTATGATGCCCATCTTCGGATGGTTTCTCGGGCAGAATCTTGTTGGAGTCGCCAGCACGTGGGCGCCCTGGATCGCGTTCGCTCTGCTTTTTTTTATTGGAGCAAAAATGGCTGGTGAGAGCCTTTTCGGCAAACACCAGGATGAATCCGCGGAATGCGTCGACCCAACCCGCGGCTTTAGCCTGGTGATGCTCTCGCTCGCCACCAGCATTGACGCGCTCGGTGTCGGCCTGAGTATTGGAATCCTGGGCATTGGCCTGCTTTTTCCCGCGATTTGGATCGGCATAACCGCCGGGGTTATGACCTGGGCCTCCATGAGGATCGGCAACAGACTCTCCGTCAAGTTCGGCAAGTGGATGGAAGTGGCCGGGGGGTTTGTTTTGATAGCCATCGCAATAAAACTCCTATTTTAGAAATAGAAGATTGAATGGAATACTAAGATGCCGATACGATTGGAAACAGCCTTAAAGAAGGACCTGTTCGATCCTGAGGGCGCCAGTCTGACCAGGAAGGTCAGGAGATATTTCGGCTGGGAAATCGGGGAAGTGCGGGTGATAAACATCCTGACCCTGGATACCGGCCTTTCGGCTGCAGAACTTGAAGCAGTCCGCACCGCCATCTTTACGAATCCCGTCACGCAAGTCTCGGGCTACCAAAGTCTTGCATCCGATTTCGACTGGGCTGTATGGGTCGGGTATCGACCGGGTGTTCGGGATACTGCGGGCAGTGTTGCAATCGAAGCCATAAGCGATTACCTCGCAAAATCGCCATCTCCCGGTGACGCCGCCTACACCTCCAGGCTGTATCTGCTCAAAGACGCCCCGCTCTCCCGTGATCAGGCGGAGACCATTGCCGTCGAACTGCTTGCAAACGATATCATCCAGCAGTGGCGCCTTTATTCCCGTGATGAGTGGAACGAACAGGAGGGAATCGGGCTGATCATTCCAAAAGTCCTGCTTGCCCATACGCCCTCAGTTTCAGAAATCCCGGCCGACAGCAATGAGGAACTCGCGAGGCTGAGCGATGAAAGAAACCTGGCCTTGAACAGCAACGATATACCTGTCATCCGCGATTACTTCCTGAGGCCGGAAGTGATTGAAGAGCGCAGAAAATTTGGGCTCTCCGCGCCCACCGATGTGGAACTGGAAGCGATCTCCCAGGCGCGAAGCGATCACTGCAACCACAACACCTTCCGTGGGAAATTTCATTACCTGGACCTGCTCACCGGGGAGAAAAAGGAAATAGACAACCTTTTCAAAACATGCATTCAGTCCCCTACCCTTCTGCTCAAAGAGCGCAAGGACTGGGTTGTTTCGGTCCTGTGGGACAATGCGGGCGTTGCGCGTTTTGATGACAAGTTTAACTATTCGGTAACCGGCGAGACCCATAACAGCCCGTCCAACATGGAGGCTTACGGCGGCGCGCTGACCGGCATTGTCGGCATCTACCGCGACATCATGGGCACCGGGAAAGGCTCGCGCCTGGTTGCCGGCCTCTACGGCTATTGCGTGGGGCCACGCGACTACAGGGGTCCCTTGCGGCCGCATTTACATCCCAGAAGGCTGCTCGACGGGATAGTGGAGGGAGTCAAGGACGGCGGCAACAAACACGGCGTCCCTACCCCTTTCGGCAACCTCTTTTTTCACCCCTCATATCTCGGGAAGTGCCTGGTGTTCGTTGCCTCTCTGGGAATCATGCCCAAAGAGATTGACGGGGCGCCGGTCGAACTGAAACAACCCGGAGACGGGGATCTGATAATCATGTGCGGGGGCCGGGTCGGCAAAGACGGTATCCACGGAGTGACGGCATCGAGCGAGAGTTACAGCGCCAGCACTCCTGCCGGACACGTACAGATCGGAGATCCCTACACCCAGAAGAAGATGCATGACTTTCTTCTTGAGGCAAGGGATGCGGGCCTCATCACATTTATTACGGACAATGGCGGAGGCGGGCTTTCCTCTTCTGTCGGCGAATCCGCGGCGATGGCCGGAGGCGCGCACGTAGAGGTGGATAAGGTTCCGCTCAAGTACGAGGGACTCGATGTCTGGGAGATTTGGATTTCGGAGTCCCAGGAACGCATGACGGTGGCCATCAGGCCCGAGAACCTCAACCGGTTTATGGAACTTTCCCGTCGCCATGATGTTGAGAGTACTGTCATCGGCAACTATGAAAAGAGCGGCAAGCTCCACCTTACCTACGGTGGGAAGTCCTGCGCCTGCCTGGACCTCAGTTTCTTTTCCGAGGACTTCCCGCAGTGGGAGTTCGAGGCAGAATGGATGCCGCCCGTCATGCGCGGCCTGTTTGAACCGGTTCTTGCCGAACCCTCCGGATATGGCGCGATCCTCCATGATCTTCTGGCCGGGCCGAATCTGTGCAGTCGCGAATGGATACAGCGGCAGTACGACCACGAGGTCCAGGGCGGCAGTGCGATAAAATTCATGACCGGCAGGGACAGGGACATTCCCAACGATGCGGCGGTCATTCGTCCGGTTCTCCACAGCAGAACCGGGCTTGCGGTTGCTCAGGCCCTCAATCCCGCAAGTTCTGAAATCGATACCTACCACATGATTGCCGCAGCCATGGATGAGAGCGTGCGCCGTATCCTTGCCGTGGGGGGCAGGCTCGATGAAATCGGCGGGGTAGATAATTTCTGCTGGCCCAGCATCCAGTACGATCCGGTCCAAAACCCCGACGGGCGCTACAAAGCCGCTCAACTCGTACGGGCAAACTGGGCGTTGCGTGACCTTTGCCTTGCCTTCGGCATACCGCTTCTTTCCGGGAAGGACAGCATGTACGTGGATGGTCATCTCTCCGGAAAATATGGCGAACGCCACAAAGTGAGCGGACTGCCCAGCATGCAGTTCACCGCCACCGGCATCGTGCCCGATGTCCTGAAATCGCAAACCATGGAAGTGAAAACAGCCGGTGATCTCGTCTATGTTCTCGGTGCTACGCGCAACGAACTTGGCGCCTCAGCCTATTATGATCTTTTCGGCTATACCGGGCTGAATGTGCCGGGGGTAGAAGGCTTCACCGATCCGGATCACCCCGATCCGCAGGCTTTTAGATCCCTTTGGCGCCTCTACACGGCAGTAGAGAAGTCACTGGCCGGAGGTCTTGCGGCGTCCTGCCACGGAATCTACCGTGGCGGACTCGCAGTGCACGCGGCCATGACGGCTATCGGAGGGCGCCTTGGAATGATCGTGGACCTCGCCGGCGTGCCTGTCGATAACCGGGAGGGGCTTCGAGACGACCAGCTTCTCTTCAGTGAATCCTGCGGACGATTTCTGATGACCGTGCCGGTAGAGCGGAAAGAAGAGTTCGAGGAGGTTTTTCGCGGCCTGCCGTTCGGCCTTGCAGGCCGGGTGACCGAAGCACCCGAACTGGTGATCCTGGGACAATCGGGAAAAGAGTTGCTCAGGGAGAATGTATTCTCATTAAGGGAGTCCTGGCTGGGCAATTGATCTCGCAAGATCCTACTTCAAAATCAAAAAACATTTGAGGCATTCCAGATGGAAAACCCCCTTGTTGCAATCATAATGGGCAGCAATTCAGACATACCTGTAATGGAAGAAGCTGTCCGCATGCTGGAGAAGTTCGATATAGGATATGAAATCAGGATTCTGTCCGCTCACCGGACACCGGATGAGGCAGCTTCCTATACGAAAGGTCTTTCCGCCCGCGGAATAAAGGTTGTAATAGCAGGCGCCGGGTGGGCCGCCCATCTGGCAGGCGCCGCTGCCGCGCAAACAACCCTGCCGGTGATAGGGGTGCCCATCGACTCCTCTCCGCTGAAAGGAATGGATGCACTGCTTGCTACCGTGCAGATGCCTCCGGGAGTCCCCGTCGCCACCATGGCGATCGGAAAAGGGGGCGCCTACAATGCGGCTGTATTTGCCATCCAGATCCTCGCTCTTCTCGACCCGGGAATCGCCGAGAGATGTGTCTCTTTTAAAAAGAAAATGGCCGAAGAGGTCATTTCCAAGAAAAACAGGGAACTCCAGGAATATCTCTCGAACCGGGAAAAGTAGGGGGAGTGAGCAGTGAACAGAGAAGCTGCTCTAAGCGCCAAAAGACGCTGGGTTCCGCCTAAAAGCGCCGCGGGATGACGTCCCTTCACTCTTCACTCTTCACTCAAATAATCATCGTAGACCAAGGCGCCGGTGGCTGCGGATTTTTCAAAAGCGCGCCGGATCACCTTTTCGGTTCCCCGGGTGAGTTCGTAGCGTGAAAGCTCATCGAGCGGGACGAAGAGACAATCATCCGCATCCGTTGCTGCTCGCAGTTCCCCTCCAGTAACCTCGCATAAGAAGTCCAGCAGGATGTAGTGATACTCTATACGCCCCTCATTGTCCAAAATGACTCTGTCGAGGGCAGCGACCAAGTCGATCACCTTTACCTGAAGCCCGACTTCCTCAAGGGTCTCCCGGCAAACGGAAGCTTCGAGGCTTTCTCCGAGTTCAACCAGCCCCCCCGGAATGGACCACTTTCCTATCGCCGGAGCGCTGCCTCTTTTGACGAGCAAAACATCCCGGCCTCTAAATATTATCGCTCCAACCCCCGCGTAGGGCCTATGAGGGTAGCGTCTATTCATCTGCCTCGCTCTCCTTTTCAGACAGTCTCCTCCCTCAGTTCCAGAGAAGGAGGTGGAAATGGGACTACTTACAGCTCACCAGTATGATCTTCTTGAAAGGCACAAGCTTGTACCTGCAAACCACAAGTGTCAATGTCTGAATGAGCCTCTACTGAAATTCAGGTTGGCAAATGCGTTGAGACTCCTGTATAAGAGATTCGTGTTCGCATGGATTGTTTGCTGTCCCGGTTCGGAGTGAAATAGAAGGGCAGATCTCCAAATTTGGATAAGAGCGAAGTAATTCTTGCAAAATTGAAAATTTTAAAGTAGGTCATAGTGTGAGGGCTTTTTTTGAAATGCCGGAAGGCACGGTTTCTCGTAACGGACCCAGCAAAAGAGGAGGAAAGGTATGAAGAGAGTTGTGGCTGTTTTGTTTATCGTTGCATTGATGTCCGGCTGCGCCTATACGGATGACTGCAAACGGTGCACCGAGCTATGTCAGGCAGCGGTAGATAAGGCAGCAGCAGTGGAGCAAACCTGCACCAGCAGCCTGAAGGCCTCGGAAGCGGCTGCCATGAAGGCTGAAAACGCAGCCCGCCGGGCTGAAAAAGCGGCTGACAGGGCTGAGGCGATTCTTAACCAGCACGTAAAGGGAAAGCCTCACAAGGCCATTAAGGCTAGGAGAAGCTAAAGACTCGATGAGTAAAAGGCCGGGCGTTGCCCGGCCTTTTTTAATTCAGCGCTCAGGGTTTGCAGATACGGCAGGGCCGAAATCCTTCCGAAAAAGCCGACCAACGATCACTGAAGCGCCTGCGGTTGTGTTTCGACATATCGCGTCCAAGATCACATCCTTCCCTGTGCAGCACGAAGGTGCGCCTGTTTCCAACGTATACCGCTTCCGGGCGAGTGGGGCATGCCCCCCAGAGGCCCCTTCTCTCACTGATTGCCTCTCTTTGTACTTCCGTGAACTGCGTCAGCATCTGAAAGCCTTCGGATGTACGATAGACAAAGGCATTTCCCGATCTCAGCAGTTCGAGATTCACACAAGTCCCATCCTGGAGGAAGACATAGGCCAGGAGCCTACCGTGGGAATCAGTCTCGAGCCGTCCGTACTTTAAGAAGACTCTCCTGCCCAGCACCATCTTCTCATTTGTCTTTTTAGCGGCGCTGCCATAGCAATCGGCAGGCTCAGCGTCATGTCCGATCTCGGGAGAATCAACCCCCAGATAGCGCACTCTGGCCCCCGTTCGAAGGACTACGGTATCACCGTCGATTACAGCCGTGACCACCCCTTCCTTTGGAACAGCAAATGCGACCGTGGCGGACGCGGCCAGTGAGAAGGCAATCAGCAGCAATAAAAAAATTGCTTTGAATTTTGTAGACATTTTTGGCTCTCTTGCGGTCTTTCCCAGTGAGGTGGTTCACTACTAAGAGCATATACCCCCTTGACGAAAGCAGGAGGAATGGTATTTTTAGAGATCGAAACCTGACGGCCTCTTGAGCGCAATCCTCCGAAAGTGGATTGCAGGCAGATACGGGAAGGGGCGCCCGTAGCTCGGGTCGGCATTTTTTCCGCTTTCGCTGAAGTCCAGTCTAACCGGAATACTTCCAGTCCCGCTTTCGGAGAGTAATCGATGAATCATCTGATAAGACTGATCCTGGTACTCGCTTGCGTTATCGGGATCTTTTCCCCGCATTTTTCCCGGGCACAGGAGCCCGCTCCACCCTCTGCCGGGGAGGCACATCAGAAGATCGTGTTGAAACAGGCAATAATGAGCGAGCGTGTGGAGAATCTCGTTCCCGTACGCCCCGGTCTTACTTTTTCCGTATCGTCCGGCCAGGTCTGTTGCTACACCTCCTTTGACCCGGTTCCCCAACCCACGGTGATTTATCACCGCTGGTTTCGCCGGGACGAGTTGAGTACTCAGACCCGTCTGCGGCTTTATCCGACAAAGTGGTCCACTTACAGCGTGATTCAGCTTCGCGAAACTGACAAGGGCCCCTGGCGCGTTGAGATTATAGATCAAAACGGAAGTGTTTTCGACGTGCTTCGTTTCAGTATAACCGACTAGAATCAGGCGCTTCCATGGCCCGTTTTTTTACCTTTCTCTCGTCGATCCGCTGGCAGGACATAGTCGATATCCTGATAAACAGCTATATCCTGCTGCGCGTCTACATTTTATTCCAGGGCACCAATGCATTCCGGGTATTGGCCGGTATCACTTCCTTGTGGATCATGCAGGAGGTTGCAGCCAGCCTGGGATTGATTCTTACCAGTTGGGCAATACGCGGCATAACGGCTGCCGCGGCGATCATCATAATAGTGGTGTTCCGTAACGAAATCCGCTCGGCTCTCCAGGTTCGCAACCTCAAAGCCTTCCTGTGGGGCTTTCCCAACCGCGAACAGCCGACCCCGATTGACGTTCTGACCGAAAGCGTCTTTCAGATGGCCAACAGGCGCATCGGGGCGCTTATCGTCTTGCCCGGCAAGGAAGATCTCGGGGAAGTCATTCATGGCGGGATTCCCTGGAATGGCTCGGTTTCGAGCGAAATGCTCATGAGTATCTTCTGGCCGAAAAGTCCCGTCCATGACGGGGCCATTATACTGAGGGGCGAACAGGTTTCCGAGGTTGGCGTCCTCCTTCCCCTCTCTCAGAGACAGGACCTTCCTTCCTACTATGGAACCAGGCACCGGGCAGCGGCTGGACTTGCGGAAACCACCGATGCAATGGTCGTGGTAGTCTCCGAGGAAAGGGGGCGGGTGAGTGTCGCCCAGGATATGAGTCTCACCCCTGTGATCGACAGGGAATCGCTGGCCGCTATTCTCAAAAAGCACCTGAATCTGAGCGAAATCAGCCCGGCCCGCCAGCGAGAACGTGAACGGATGAAGCTGGTGGTTGCGGCCGGTCTTTCCGTTCTCATTATGACGGGTATCTGGTTTGGCTTTACCCGGAGCCAGGACACCATCATCGCGCTTAACGTTCCCATTGAATATGTGAACAGGCCGGCCAATTTCGAAATTTTGGATACATCGGTAGACGAGGCAAAACTCCAGCTTTTTGGATCGAGTGCACTCATAAAATCCCTGAAGACCGGACACGTGGGAGTGCGCGTGGACCTGAGCAAGGCCACCGAAGGCCGCAATACCTTCACTATCGGCCAGGACGACATTATCCTCCCTCCCGGCGTTTCTCTCAATAAGATACACCCCGCGGTAATCGATGTAACCCTGGATTTACCGACGACAAAAGAGCTGCCTGTCCAGGTCGACTGGATAGGCCGATTGCCTGAAAATTACGTACTGACCAGCGTCACCGTTTCCCCGGAAACAATAAGGGTCATCGGAGGGAGTAAGACCCTCGAAAAGGTGACCACCGTCTATACTGCGCCCGTGCGGCTGGACACCCTCTCAAAATCAGGCATGACCACGTGCCAGGTCGTACTCTCCCCGCCATCGCTCAAAATTGCGCCACTGTGTGCTGAACGTGTCTCAGTGCATTACCTGCTGGAGGAAAGGCAACCGCAACAGAAAAAATAGAATGCGGTCAGAAGAAGCTACTCGGTGTACTCCACTATCTTGAAGATGCCTTGTTTCTCGGCATCCGCAAAATAGAGTTCGCCCTGTTCGTCCTCTCCGAAGGTCGTTATTTTGTATGGGCTCTCAAGCAGTTCTTTCGCCTGCCATTTGCCCGATTCCAGGCGCTTTGCGCCCCAGATCCTGCCGGTGCAGTAGTCCCCATACAGATATACTCCTTGCAATCGCGGCGCCTTCTCTCCCCGATACATGTACCCCCCGGTTATGGAGCATCCCAGGGAGTGGTCGTATTCGAGAATTGGGGAGACCAGTCCGCCGGGGTCGCAGTTTCTTGGAGGATTGTAGCAATGGTTTCCCTCCATCAGCCTCCATCCGTAATTCTCCCCACCTTTGCTGTCCCTGGGCTGAAAATGGATTTCTTCCCATTTATACTGGCCGACATCGGCAATGAAAAGATCCCCCGTTCTCCGGTCGAAGCTGAATCGCCACGGGTTGCGGAGTCCATAGGCCCAGATCTCCGGACGCGCCCCTTCCCGCTTTACAAAGGGATTGTCCGGAGGCGCCCTGTAGGGCAGCGGCCCGTTCACATCTATTCGGAGCATCTTTCCCAGGAGCGATCCCAGGTTTTGAGAACGATTTCCAGGATCTCCGGCCGACCCGCCATCTCCCATACCGATATAGAGGTATCCGTCCGGACCGAAAAGGATCAATCCTCCGTTGTGGTTCGCGTATGGCTGATCAATGCTGAGAATGATTTGCGCCGACTCCGGATCGGCGCGGTCGGGATTGGCGGATACTTTGTACCGGGCGATGACCGTGTCGCCTTTCCTGTCGGTGTAATTGACGAAGAAATAGCCGTTGTTCTTATATTCGGGATGGAAGGCCACGCTCAGCAATCCACGTTCCCCGCAACACGAAACGAGTTGTGAGAGATCCAGGAAAACCTGCTGAGTGTTTCCTTTTAGTATGATGATCCTGCCGCGCTGCAGTGTTACGAACAGTCTCCCGGACTGGTCCCCGGCATGTGTAATCGAGGTCGGAACCTCCAGGCCGGTCACAATCTTCTCGATCTTGAGTTCACATGCAGCTTGTGCTGCCGGCCAGACAAGGATCAGAAGGATAAATGCCAGGAAGATACTACGTCTCATGATGGGCTCCCGGGGACTGGTTTGTGGTGAGAATATCCAGACGTGACAAGTTCACTCAATGCTAAACCGGTATCCTCGCCTGTCAAGGCAAGTCCCCGTAAAGGCGCTCCGACTTCATCCGGCAATGATCATTCAAAACAGAACCACCTACTCCACACCAGTCAGGATGTTCTGGACTCGCCCCACCTGCCCGTCCTCAAGACGAACCTTTATGCCGCGCGAATGGAAAGCCGATGAGGTAAGAATGTCTTTTACAATCCCCACGGTTCGCTTCCCCGAGCGCTGATCTTGTTTCAATACAATCTCAACCCGCATTCCCGGACGGATATCGCTTCGGTTTTGTCCATTCATCTTATTCGTGGAACCACATCTTTCTAAAGATTCCTGGCGTTTCCCTTAAGAATGCTCCCGCGAAACCCCGCTCCCTCCTCATCGACGAAGGTGGCCGTGTCGCCGGATACCTTTATCTCGTAGCACGTCTCTCCCTCGGACGGGAAACTGGTGCAAACCTTCCCCCCTCTGAGCTTCCACCTTCCGTGCTCGATTTCGCCGTCTTCCAAAGAGACGACTTTGCCGTCGGGTGCATAATAATCCGCATAATCATGATTATCCCGACGGCCAATAATGGTGTTGCCGAGGACCGCCTTCCAGGCCTCCAACCCTGACAGCCCGGCCGTGCCCGCGGGTGCAGAAGCAGTATGCGCAGACCTCTTCTCGGTCGGCTTGCTCGAAGCTGCATCGGATTGAGCGAAGTTCTCGACCGTTTTTTTAAAAGCCTGCGCCCATTCACCTTCGGGTTTGCATAAACCTTCGGCTCTCTGCTCCTCCATTGACTGGACGACCTTCCGGTAGATTTCCCGGGCTTTCTCCGTCGAAATCCCCAATTTCTTCTCGTAATAGGCCACGGCGGTGAGCACCTCGTCACGTTGCGCCCTGGTCATCTTGAATCCGCACACGGACTCAGAGGCGCGCACCATGTAAAGGGCAGTCAGGTCGTCCATATGCTTGGATGCGCTCTGAGCGCCGGCCGTGGAGTTGAAGCAGCCGCAAACGCAAAGAGGGATCACGATACCACGGATCATACTCCTCATCTTCTCCTCCATCTCCTCTCTCTACCGGGCTCTCTCGCGCAATTTCCCATACCAGGCCGGAAGGCCAAAGGGTTTGGCTCAATTCTTGTCTGGGCGACCGCCGCTTGGAATAATGTGAATGTCTCCTCCAGATTGACTGCCCGCATTGGCAGCAGTATTCATGGGAAGCGATATTTTACACGTTTTCATCCCGGTGTCTAATATTTGCGATGTCAAACAGGCTGTGATTTCCGTATTATTCAGATGAAATATTCCCGGCGGGTTACTGCCGCCGCCATCTCACGGAGGAGAAGAATTTGAGCGCACCCGTGATAGAGTCTGCCTGCAGAAATCTGGAAAGAATCAGAGAAGGACACCCGCTGGTTCACAACATTACAAACCACGTAGTTATGAACTTTACGGCCAACGTGCTCCTCGCCCTCGGTGCATCACCGGTAATGGCCCATGCGATGGAGGAAGTGGAAGAGATGGTCGGGTTGGCCGATGCGCTGGTGCTCAATATCGGAACTCTTTCGAAGCACTGGGTAGACTCCATGTTCGTTGCGGCCCGGGCGGCAAGGAAAAAATCCATTCCCATAGTCCTTGATCCCGTGGGAGCAGGCGCTACGAAATTCAGGACCGAAACCGCGAGGCGACTGGTCGATGATGGAGTAACCGTAATTCGCGGAAATGCTTCCGAACTCATTGCAGTTTCCGGCAGGAAATCCGCTACCAAAGGCGTTGACTCGGCACACGGAACAGATGAGGCCGGAATGGCGGCATCGGAACTGGCGCTGCAATACAAGGTGGTTACTGCCGTTACGGGCGCCGAAGATTTTATAACCGATGGAGTGCGAAAGGCCACTGTGGCCAACGGTCATCCACTCATGGGGAGGATCACCGGCACGGGATGCGCGGCCAGTGCGATAACCGCCGCTTTCTGCGCGGTTGAAGAAGACAGCTTCGCGGCCTGCGCCGGCGCTCTCGTCTTCTTCGGGATTGCGGGACAACTTGCCGCCGCAGCCAACCCCGCCGTGGGCGCCTTCCAGGTGCTCCTCCTGGATGCAATCGACTCAATGAGCGAAAAACATATCAGGGACCTGGCGACTGTGAGGGCATCATGAAAAAGGGCTCTGTCACAATCGATTATGGGCTGTACCTGGTAACGGACAGGGCGCTGGCAGGCAGCCGGGAACTGGAAGAAATCGTACTGGCGGCTATACGAGGCGGAGTAACCATGGTTCAGCTCAGGGAAAAGAACCTGCCTTCCAGGGAGTTTCTCAGGCAGGCAGTGGTTCTGAAAGAGGCCCTCGCCGGCTTTGGGATTCCCCTTATAATAAACGACCGGTTGGATATTGCGCTTGCCGGCGGAGCAGACGGTGTTCACCTCGGACAGGAAGACATGGAATGCGGCCATGCCCGCCGGGTGGCCGGAAAGGAAATGATAATCGGCGTCTCTGTGAACACTCCGGAAGAAGCCGCTGAGGCTGAAGCGGAAGGCGCGGACTATATCGGCGCGGGCCCCATATTCGCCACTTCCACAAAGCTGGACGCCTCGTCGCCCACCGGGCTGGCGGTGCTGTGGAAAATGCGCCAGGTTGTGAGAATTCCGATTGTCGGTATAGGTGGAATCACCGTGACCAACGCCGCAGATGTGGTCCGATCCGGCGCGGACGGAGTAGCGGTCGTTTCCGCCATTATTGGCAGCGCCAACCCTGAATACTCTGCAAAAGAACTCCGGCTCGCAGTGGACGAGGCGCGAAAGAATGCCGGCAAATGAGAGAGATATCCCGGGCTTTCTGGTCCAGAAACGGATCGGCGCCCGAACGGGAAAACCCTACCCCCCAACAATAACACTTGTGGTCTGAGGCATTTCCAGGGGGGGAGGGTCTGGACTCTGACCGACGGCACGACATTCATGCAGCCCCTCCGACACGCTGCACTTGCCGTGATCAATCCGAGCCTATCGGAGATTAGTATCAGTGCCTGGTTAGCGGCGCTTCGTAATGCGAAAACCTGCTGAAAACCTTGACCAGCAGCGGCAAGACCAAGTCATGCAGGATCGGTCCCCGCGCTGAAGCATCACTCCAGAGAGCACTGTCTCCGAACATCCTGGTCACTGCAAGAAACGCCATGTTTGAGAGCGGAGAAAGCAACTCCTGTCCGCTGGGGCATTTCTTCTTCATTCTTTGGGAGTAGACATAATTAAAGGATTCAAGGTAGTCTGCAATTAAAGCCAGATCGTCTCTAGAAATTGCCTCCCCAAGCACTCCCGTGACCTCTTCAAGTTCTATGGCTGCCCTGAAACGACTCGTGTAATCATCGGCGGATTGACCGCGACACCCGACGGATACGAGTCCCGCGGCAAGCGCACACGCAAAGGAAGCCATCAGGCACTGTTGCAGCAATTCATCCTTCCGGACCTCATAAATCGGATACTGCTGCAAAAAAGCACCCAGGGACTCCTCGATGCACGCGACATCCTTTAAGACTGCAGACATACAGAATGCTGCATTTTCGGCCGCTTCGCAATTCATGGTCAATTCCATTTTTACCTCCTCACCAAAAGGGCATATGCGGGAAAGTTAAGCAATATCAATGCCATTTGGTTTTGATCGAGCCTGCACGCCGGAGCGCGCATTCACCCCTGAGTGACTCGGTTTCGGTGTACCGGCTCCGGCCTGTGGGCAGGAGTCTGAAACGCTCCATGGTGAAGGATTTTTCACAGATTTCCGAATTCCGGCTTCAATCCTGTGTGAGAGGAAGATTCCTGTCATGCAAGATTTTTCCTCCCATACAGGATTTTTCTCGACCACACGGAACTGTTTCCAACAACATGGCTTGAAATCCTGCTCAAAAAGAAATAATTTTGAGATGAAAATTCGTGTCCTGCAAAAAAGGATCAGTACTGATCCATAAATCAACGAGGCGGCGATGACCTGTAAAATATTGATTATCGACCACGATCCGGATTTTCTTTCCGCCATGGCAAGGACGATTTCAGGGATGAAACTTGAGGCGGTCTGCGCGCAAACACTGCCTGACGGTCTGAGTGCAGCATCGAGTGGCCGCTTCGGCATAGTTATCCTGAATTCCGAGATGCCGGAAGGGCGAGGGATCGAGGTTCTCGGCAGATTGAAAGAGAGCCCCTCCAGGCCGGAAATCCTGATAGTGAGCGACTCCGCTGATCCGGATGATGCTGAGTTGGCTATTCAGAACGGTGCCTGGGATTATATCGAAAAGCCCAGGGAAGGCAGGAAGATGGCCCTGCCGATAGTGCGTCTCATGGAGTACCTTGGCCGAAGCTCGCCCGGCGCTTGTGTTCAGCAACCGCTCAAGAAAGAGACCTATGAGGAAATAGCCGGACACGGGGCCAGGATCAAAGCGAGCCTGGAGCTGGTCGCACTGGCCGCAAACGGGGACGCCAGCGTTCTTATTTCGGGAGAAACGGGCGCCGGTAAGGAACTTTTCGCATGGGCGATTCACAACAACAGCGCTCGCGCCAGCCAGCAGTTTGTCGTTGTGGACTGTGCTTCTCTGCCTCCCAGCCTGGTCGAGAGTACGCTTTTCGGCTATGAAAAAGGTGCTTTCACCGGAGCTGACAGGCCACACAAGGGCTTGATCAAAAGAGCCGACGGGGGAACACTGTTCCTGGATGAAATAGGGGAACTTCCTGTCACTTTGCAGAAGTCATTTCTGCGTGTGCTTCAGGAGCGGAGATTCCGCCCGGTTGGCGGCACTAAGGAGGTTCGCAGCAACTTCCGGTTGATTGCGGCAACGAATCGCAACCTGGAGGAAATGGTCCAGCGCAGGCAGTTTCGAAGCGATCTTTTGTTCCGGATTAGAGCATTCAACATGGAATTACCCCCGCTGCGAGAACGCCCTGAGGACATCAGGGACATAGCCGTTCAGCAGATGGGAAAAATATGCAGATCGTACGGCTCGGCCGAAAAAGAATTCTCTCCTGATTTCTTCGATGTTCTGGAGAAGTATCCCTGGCCGGGCAATGTAAGAGAACTGGTCAATGCCCTGGAAAGAGCCATCTCGGCGGCCCGCAATGAGCCCGTTCTCTTTCCAAAGCACCTGCCGACCTATATTCGCGTGCAACTGGCGCGGGCTTCGGTGAGCCAGGATGAACCGCCAAGGATCAATATGGACGCTTTGACAAAAGACTCCCTCGATACCTGGCCCACCCTTGTCGAAGCAAGGGAGACCGCGATAGCCCATGCGGAGCGTAACTACCTGAAAACATTGATGTCCGCTGTTGGGGGAGATGTCAACAAGGCAATCAATATCTCGGGCCTTTCTCGCTCCCGTCTTTATGCCCTGGTGAAAAAACACAAGGTATCCGCGGCTGGAAGTACTGACAGCAACTAGGTTTGGTCTTCGGAGCCGCCTTGTGTCTGCCACGGGTATTCCACGCGTGCATGGAAAGATGCTTCGAGAGTATCCGTCAGGACGTGTACGATTTTCCCAATATCCCGGGTGGAGAGTTCGCAGTCGTCCAGTTGTCCCTCAGCCATGCGCTTCTCAATGATTAGCCGAACAAGGTTCTGTATCTCTTCCCGGCTTGGCTCATTCAGGGTCCGCGAGGCAGCCTCTACCGCATCGACAATCATCAGCAGGGCTGTCTCCACGCTTTGGGGCTTTGGTCCCGGGTAAGCAAAATCCTTCTCATCCGGTCTATTTTCCTGATCTTTCCTGCATGCCTGATGATAAAAATATTCGACCAGCCGAGTCCCGTGATGTTGGGGGATAAAGTCCAGGACGGCGTCCGGGAGTCCCGCTTTACGCCCCATCTCGATGCCCGCATGGACATGATTTATGATGATTTTCGCACTTTCCAGGGGGTCCAGATCTTCATGCTGGTTATTTCCACCAAATTGATTTTCTATAAAACACCTCGGATCACCCGTCTTGCCAATATCGTGATAGTAGGCCCCGGTTCTAAGAAGCAGCGTGTTTGCCCCGATCTCCTCCCCGGCAGCTTCGACCAGATAGGCGACTGACATGGTGTGCTGATAGGTACCCGGCGCCCTGGCAAGTAAATTTCTCATGAGCGGATGCTGCAGGTCCGCATAACTGCCCAGTTTGAAATTGGATGCCCTGTGCCAGGTATATTCCAGTAGAGGGAGGAAAAGGAGAGCGGCAGGTCCCGAGGCAAGGCCTCCGACCCAGGCCCAACCGGCATTTACAATCATTGTCCGGTCCGCAACGCTCCCGACTGGAGGCAGCATGGCGCTTTCCACGCCCGCGGTCCAGGGCGCCGCTGCCTTCCAGTCCGACAGGAATACGGCAATGACTGCGGCATTGCAGCAGGCCACCCAGAGTGATGGGATAAATACCTGGAACCGCTTCCGAATCACTGGCGAAATGATCACGGAGAGAAGACTTCCAAAAGCGAAAAAAAACATGACTTCAGCGGTACGCCCACAGAAAAGCGTTACAAGGACAGCACCCACCAAGGCAGTCCAGGCAGCCGAGATCCTCTCCCTTTCCAGCAAGATCAGCAATATCGGAAGCATGCAGAACGGCAGGCTGTAGATCGGAAAGATTGTGAAAAGCAGGTAGGCTTTAAAGAGAAGGACAACAATCACCAGGAGAGAAAGGCAAAGAAGCACAGGGGGCTGGTGATTGAGCCACGGGCGCAGGACCCTGGAAAGAAGCAGGTTATACAGAATAACCAGAAGGGAGACAGCGAGCAGAATTCCAGGGGCGTTTTTATACAGGTCCTTCTTCTCTGCCTCCTGATGGGCGGCCAAAAGCAGCACATCCTCTTCGGCCATGACTTTCCGGAAGGGAACGAGTACGCCGCCGGCCCTGTAAGTGACTACTTTGGAGGGATACCTGCGTATGATCTCTTCTATTCTTCTGTCGTTTTCCTTTTTGTCGTAGCGCAGGTTCGGAGACAACACACTGACGGCAATGTGAACGACGGCATCCAGTACACCTCTATCCACCTGCCAGAAGACCTGGGATATCCTTTTTTGAAGATTCTGCCTGGCTTCGTCAAGGGTAACCAGGTCGGTAGCCGGGTAGACAACTGTCCCGACAGGATCCGGGAAGAGAATTTCAGCGGTTTTCTTCCCCTTGATCGGGAGCGGATCTTCAACGATTTTGCTCTGGAAGATCGATTCATGGATGGCCAGAATGGCTTCGAGAAGATTCTTGATATTGGGATAGGCGAGCACCAGGCCCGCGGTGTCTTCGCCCATTTCCACTCCCAGATCCTTGCGCAGATACCGCGAGAAGACCGCTCCGTCAGCCTGCTGCTCGGTTTGCAGACTGGAGACCTTCTTCATCAGCTCCTGCATTTTCCTCTTGGTGGACTCGGCGCGGTCTGGAATGAAACTGTAGAGAGGGATATACTGAGAAATCGCCAGGTTGCGCTTGCTGCCGAAGGCCTTTTCCTGGTCAAAATCAAACGGAAACTGGGCTCGAAATGTAAAAAAGGAGGATCTTCCCGGCTGTGGCGGGAAATAATGAAGGTACGCATCCTCCACGTAGCAGGCAACGAAAGCAATCAGGACTAATAGAGCACTGAATACGACCTTCACGCTTTGCCGTTTCAAGTCAAAGTCGGAATTGTCTCACCATCTGCCGGAACTCTCGCCGCACTTCGCGCACGATTGTATGATCTCCCGGTCAGTGCCTTGACCTTACCCCATGCGGTATTATTAGTCAATCGGGGTGGCGGGCTCGCGTCCGGTGTCCGAGCAAAGCTTTGCACTCACTCCATTTCCAGTGGATGTAACTTTTCCGCAATACTCATCGGGACCGGGGAGCCACGCTTCAATGCTGAAGGGGGCTCGTGTGGAAGAAGGCGGAAGCGGTTTCCGGTTTTCGTCCCGGCACAAAGAATTCCACCAGGGGAAACTGGTTCAGATCCTGCGTCGTTCCCGCTTTGAGAAAAGAGGAGACCCATCGGAATATGTCGTTTTTTCTGATGCTCCGTCTCATAAGCCTCATACGATCCCGTTTTTCTTCATCACTCATGTCGTATGCCCGCTTGATGGCATCTGCGACCCCCTTGATATCATAGGGGTTCACCAGCAGCGCCCCGTTGTGGAGATTGGCAGCCGCACCGGCAAATTCGCTGAGGATGAGGACGCCGTCGTTCTTAGCCCTGCTAGCGCAGTATTCTTTGGCGACAAGGTTCATCCCGTCTTTTAACGGCGTTATCAGCGCAATATCGCAGGCCTGGTAGTAACTGACGAGTTCCGGCCTGCTGAGGGAGCCGAATATATAGGTAATCGGAGTCCAGCCGACCTCCGTGTAGCGTCCATTTATTTCACCGATCAACCTGTCGATTTCCTGTTTGAGCTTCTCGTATTCCCTGATGGTCTCCCGGCTGGGCACCACCACCTGGACAAGGGTAATTTTTCTTTTTAGTTCCGGATAGCGCTCCAGCGCATTCATGAAGGCATGCAGGCGATTGGGTATGCCTTTCGTGTAATCGAGCCTGTCCACTCCGAATATCAGCTTCCGGTTGGGCAGATTATCCCGAATGAGCCCGGCCTGAGATGCGGTCTGCGCTCTTTTGCCCAGGTTTGAAAACTCCTCGTAGTCAATACTGATGGGAAAGGCGCCAACCCGGAGTTCACGCTGCGGAGTGTGGAGCTTGCAGACGTGCCCATGCCCCTCAGACCTCGTCCCCTTGGTGAGATCTCGCACGCAGCTTATGAAATTCCTTCGGTCCCGTTCTGTCTGGAAGCCGAGCAGATCATGTTGCAGCAACGCGTCCAGTATCTGAAAGCGCCAGGGAAGCCTGATAAAAACATCCAGCGGTGGGAAGGGAATGTGGAGAAAAAAACCGGTCCTGCGGACTGCCCCCATTCGCTTGAGTTCGGCAGCCACCAGGATGAGTTGGTAGTCGTGTATCCATATGAAGTCCTCCGGGTCGGTATTCTCCCGGACAACTTCCGCGAACTTTCTGTTCGCTGACTCGTAAGCCGGCCAATAATCCGGATCGAAATTGCATCGGGTCGGCAGGTCATGAAAAAGCGGCCACAGAACCTCATTCGACAAACCGAAATAATACTTCCGGATCTCCTCTTCCGTGAGATCTACAGGCTTCAGCGTATACCCCGTCTCGGCATTGCCCTCTCCGAGATAATTTTCCAGGATAGAGGCGTCGGGAAGATCTTCGAGACCGGCCCCGAGCCATCCTATCCATGTACCGCCCCGGTCACGAAGTACGGGACCCAGGGCGGTGACCAAACCACCCGATCCGGGACCGATTTTCCATTCTCCGGTATTTTCCCGGTTAAGCACAATCGGCAAACGATTAGAGACTACAACAAGCCTGCGAGTATCCATCAATTAACCTTTCTCACCCGAATCCACCGAGAGCCAGGTCCCGAGAAATTCCTGCACCATTCCACAGTCACGCAGAAATCCATCAGCCATGGACGACTTTTCGGGGTTACCCACCCTTATGCCTACTCCATAACCGGGAAGGGATCTGAACACATCTTCATCGGTGGTATCGTCTCCGATATAAACATTGAATTCGGCCGACGCCTCCTCAATCAGCCTCAACACAACGTCACCCTTGTTCCAGCCGCCGGACACTATCTCAATACCCCCGCTGAAGCGCCTGCAACGGAGGTTATGTGAGGAAGCAATGTTCGACCATGTCTCGTAGATCCGGCGTTCGACAAGTTCGGCCCGGGTAAGCTCCATAGCCCGGGTATGCAGGGCAACGCAGGCCGTTTTTATTTCGATTGAACCTTCCAGCTCCAGGTCACGGGCAAATCGACTCGCAGCCCTGAGCCCTTCCAACTGCTCACTGTCAGGATTGACCAAGGTGATTCTGTGGCCCGGGTGCTTCAACTCGAAGCCGTGGCTCCCCACGAAAGTGATATTCAACCCGTCCAGAAACGAGATCACCTCCGATATCGGGCGGCCCGAAACGATGGCGAGAAAGGTTTTTCCGGCTCGCTCTATCTCCTTCAGGGTATCTACTATGCCGGGCAGCGGGTAGGCTTCGGCCCTGTTAATACGAAACGGGGCAAGCGTGCCGTCATAATCCAGTGCAAGAAAACGTTTCGATGAAACGCTCATTTGGGTCCAGAAATCCGGCAGGTTGATCACCTGCGGTTTCCGGGACAATGGTTTATCATTCACTATGGTCTGTCCTTTCGGCTACTTACACCTGGCATGCATAGAAAGCAATAACCGGGCCACCATGCCGGAATCTGTCCCCCTGTCTTTTCAGCCTCTGGTGAGTTTTCCAGTCCTTCAGTCTCACTGATGTTCCACCGGATGGCTCGTACCGAGGGAATCGCCGCTAATCATCTCTTGATGTAAGCGCGCTGTCTTGTGGGGATGAGGCTAAAGCGGGGCGCCTTGACATTCAACCACTCGTCGCATACGATCCCGGGATCGCGGGGAATGACCATGGTTCCTGCTTTCTCGGATGCAGCGGTTTGCAGCTTGTCGATCACCTGACCACATGGGGATCTTTGGAGGGATACAACAGAATGATAAAAGCCCTCCGAATCCTCAAGACTCTCTGGGCTCGCTCCGTCAATCATCACGCCACTGACCTGGCCGCTCAGCTTGCCTTTTACTTCATGCTCTCGATTTTTCCTTTCCTGATCTTTGCCGTCACCCTGCTGGGATACACGAACATTACCGTTGCCGAAGTGCTCGGACTGCTTGAGCGCTTTATTCCACAGGGATCAATCGGCTTGATCGACAGAAGCCTGCACGAAGTGCTGGAGAACCGCAAAGGCGGTCTGCTCTCATTCGGTATTCTGGGCACAGTCTGGGCTGCCTCGAAAGCATCGAGCGCCGTGATAACCACACTTAACCAGGCCTATGGAGTCGAAGAAAGCAGATCATTCATCCGATCGAAGGCGATTGCCGTCATGTTGACGCTGATGATGGTCCTGGCAATCATGACCTCTCTTCTTCTCCCTGTACTTGGAGACCTCATACGCAGGCTGATTGCCATTTTCGTAGATATTCCAGCCCTCTATTCTCTAATCTGGAACCCGGTAAGGTGGTCGCTAAGCTCCTGTATCATGCTGACCGCATTGATATGCACCTACCTGCTCGCTCCCAATCTGAAATTGAGAATCAGAGATGTCGTTCCCGGAGCGTTGTTTGCCACCTTGTGCTGGCAGCTTGCCTCCCTGGGCTTCTCCCATTACCTGAGCAATTTTGCAAACTACTCGGCCACCTATGGAAGCCTTGGGACCCTTATCGCCCTGATGGTCTGGTTTTACCTGACCGGCCTAATTCTCATAGTTGGTGGAGAACTCAACGCCATTGTGAAAGAAGCCTGACTCCAACCCGGCAATCCCTTTTGACAAAAGGCAGTCTTCAGTTGCTCTTCATTTGAGCCTGTCCGGTCTTGACGTGCTTCGCAGTGCAGTCATGCCCCGGAGGAGAAGCGACTTCTCACAATAAATCAGCATACAAATCATCCCAGTCCGGGTTGTTTTTCTCAATCAGCTCCAATTTCCAATTCCGCTTCCATCCTTTCAACTGCTTTTCCCGCATTATTGCGGATTCCATGCTCGGGTGACGCTCGAACCAGACGAGTTGATGAACAAAGTACTTTTTGGTGAACCCCTCGGTAATGTTGTTTTTATGCTTCCAGACTCTCTTGAAGAGGTTTGACGTCACCCCAATATAGAGTGTGCCATTTCGTTCACTCGCCATAATATAGACAGCGGGCTGTTTTGGTTCTCTCACGAATCGCTTCCTCTCAGTTGAAGGCTGCGAGAAGGCTTGTTTGAACTTTAAAGTTTCATCCTCGTTCAAATCGCGTCCTGGAACGTTGGAACGTGGCTCTCCTCGGCTGGATTCCGGCTCAGGAGCCCTGCCGGAATGACGGGATGGGAGAATTCTGCGGTAAATTAGAACACTACGGAAGCTAGGCTAACCAGGCTAACCCCCTGACTTACAGATAACATGATTATCGGTCCCTCCTGCGATAGCTCAAGGCGCCTGAAGTGGTCGATTTGCCATTAAATCCGACGTTGCAGCAATTACTCGCCAGAACTTGCCAAAAGGCTTCCCGATTCCCCTAGTTGTGGTGTACCTCTGCATGCCAAACGGCCTTTTCGGCGCACCTTCCTGTGGCAACCCCAGTATGCCGAGGGTCTCTCCTCCCGTCATTCCGGCAGGGCTTCTAAGCCGGAATCCAGCCCGGGGTCTGCATCCGTGGCTCGTCAGGATCTTCGAGATCAGGAAACGGCGCGCAACATCTCTTTTACCCCCAGCTTTTTCATCGTCTCTTCATATCTGCTCTCGATGTCCTCCCGGTCATATGCCAGAACACGAATAGTTTTGTTTTCAATATCTCCTGGCCTCTTGGGATGCATACTGCGGAGCCTGGAATTCTATGTGGTTATCTTAAATAGAGAAATCATCTTTCGTGATCTCGGGACTCTTTACCAGGAAGGATTGAAGATGAAAGAGCTATCCAAAGAAAATGAATGCATACGCGGAAAGACTGCTTTCAGCAATGGAACCAGGTTGTGCCTGATGAACAAGTGCATGACCTGCAGGGATGGCAAGTGGGAGGTAAAGAAGAACTGAAATGGCTCAGCAACGGTTGCCTGTTTTCCTGCTAACACCGCTAACTATGAACTGAATTGAGCCTGCGCCGCTCGCAGCTCGCTTTAAGACACGGCGCCTATTGCTTGCAAACCTCATTATGGTAGCGTGCCAGTATGTCGTCCAGGCGCAGCATGCCGGTTATGCCGATTTCCGAATCCACGACGGGAATCTGGTCATAGCCGGTTTCCAGAAAGATCTGAAGCGCTTCGGAAAGGCTCTCCTCACTCCCGGTGCTGACCGGCGGCATTAGCAGGTCCCTCAGCACCAGGAGATCCATTATCGAATCCTCAAACATTATTTCCCGTAATTCCGCAAGGGATAATATTCCCGTCAGTTTGAAGCATTCGTCAACCACCGGAAACACTGTCTCTCTCGTCCTTGTCATCAAGCGCCTCAACTGACCAAAGGTCATATCCTCGGAGAGAACAACCGGCGGAATGTCTTTCTGATAGACTTCCTTTACGGGAATATCTCCGAGCAGATCGAACATGCGATCCGAGCGGTGGGCGGGTGAATGGAACTTGTTGATGACCTGTTTTTCGTAAAGGCTCCATCTTTGGGAGAGAAGGATGGCAATGACGGAGGTGAACATGAGCGGAACAATGAGTTTATAGCCGCTCGTCATCTCGCAGACCATGAGAAGCGCCCCGATTGGGGCCTTTGCAACTCCCGCGAAGAACGCGCCCATGCCGACCAGGGCGAAGGCGCCGGGCGAGCTGACGAGAGTGGGAAACCAGTATTGGGACAACTGCCCCACCGCGCCCCCAAGCATCGCTCCGATAAATAAAGAAGGCCCGAATACGCCGCCACTCCCTCCCGATGAGATGGTAAAGGAAGTCACAATTATCTTTAAAAAGGCGAGGGAGAACATCAGGACCATCGGAAGCTCTCCCATAAGCGCTTTTTGAATAGTACCGTAGCCGCCGCTCAGTATCAGAGGTTGCCACAGGGCAACCAGCCCCACCAGGAGCCCACCGATTGCAGGAATAAAAATCCGCTTTATCGGAAGCTTGCGAAAAACGCGGTCGCGGAGTCCGTAGAAGACTTTTACATAAAAGTATCCGAAGGGGACGCAAACCAGTCCGAGAACCGCGTAGAGGAGCAGTTCACGCGGATCGGTAAAAGCAATCGGGGGAATCGCAAATATTGGCTCATGGCCGAAAATCATCGTAAAAATGGAATAGGAAACCGTTGAAGAAATAATGGAAAGAATGATTCCTTCCGTTTCGAAGTCCTCCCGGTATAGGACTTCCACCGCGGTTAGTGCGCCTCCCAGAGGGGCTCGGAATATGGCGCCGAGTCCTCCCGCGCATCCCGCAAGGAGCATAAGCCTGCGCTCGCGGATGTTCAGCCTTAAGACTCTGCCGAGCCACGAACCGATTCCGGCGCCGATTTGCGCGGTCGGTCCTTCCCTGCCTGCGCTCCCCCCGGTCGCCAGAGTGATGACCGAAGCAATCCCTTTGATGAATGGAACCCGAGTCCTGATGAGTCCCTGTTTATTGTGGAATGCATCGATGAAGGCATCCGTTCCGTGTCCTTCGGCTTCAGGCGCCCAGGTATAGACGATAAGCCCCGAGAGAAGTCCTCCGATCGCGGGAAGAAGGGCCAGGATCCACAGATTCAGATCCCGGTCCGCGAGGATGGAAACCAGGTGTTCTCCCGCAGGCTTGGAAACAGGATATCCGGCAAGGTATTCGAGGGCGAAAAAAGTGCACCATTCGAGCAGGAAGAAAACCGCGGAGGCCATTAACGCGCTCAGCACTCCGAGGGCAGTCCCGTAGAGCACCCAGCGAAAAAAGCGGTGTTGCTGGAGAAGAGAGGATGCGGCGGCAAGCAGGCCATTCTTCCCGCTGCCGCATTTTTCTTTATAAGCTGGATTTTCCTGGAACATCGACCAGCGCTCCCGATTCTTCTTCTGGATGGCTGGTTGATGTATAGCACTACCAGGCGGTGGATTTCAATTGCCACCGGATCTTCATAGAGGATTCGAATGGCACAGGCCGCAGGAAACCAGTTGATCTTTGCTCAGGGTGATTGTTTCATCTTCCACCGTGAGAGTCCGGGCAACCGGAGTCTTCGAGAGGACAGTTCCCTCTCCACTCCTGCCATGGCATGCCCGGCAAGAGTCCGGTTGATCTGTCTTGAGGTAAACTCCATGGCCCGTGCTGCCGATCCAGTTGGAGGCATTTATCGGGTGCATTCCATGCGGGCCTTCGAGTCCCGGATGGATTACGCCGTCCCCATGGCAGACAGTGCATTCGGTTATCTTACCCGCATGTCCCTGCAATCGTATGGATAGCAGGTTATCGTTGGCAATTGCGCTCCCCGAGGATGGCAGCACCGGCCATTCCGCGTGAGTGCTTCCGTGGCAGGCCTGGCAGGCGATACGGACATGTGTTTCGGTGCTCAGACGATAGAGCACCCGTTTGCCGTCCACCTGGTTTTCAGCAAACCGGCTCTGCGGCGCCTCGATGGGAGTGGCTCGCTTGTCGCCTTTCCGGTATGCCTGAAGCAGGCGGATGCCGTCTTTGGCCGGAATGACATTCGTATCAGTTCCGGCAAGCGTTGTGAGAACATCCCCCGTATGACAGGACTGGCACCCCGGTTCGCTTCCCCAGGGAATGCGCCGATTCAGATTCGCTCCGGCGGGAAAAGGAACACGGGGGAAAGAAGCAGAAAAATCGGAGCTGACCTGGAGCATACCTCCATGGCAATCCTGGCAGACCAGACCGGCATTGAACATGACACCCCGCAGGCATTTTGTTTCGCGGCCGGGGTGGCACCGGTAGCAGGTCCGGTTAAGCCTGTTGATGACGTAGTCGTTGATTACCGGCTTTCCGGTCACGGGATCAAGTCGGCGAGGATCGTCAGGCGGCGCCATGCTCACTCGGAACAGGTCCAGTTTCCGATGAAATCCATGCATGACCCTGGAATGGGACTGGTGGATTTTCTGTTCCCTTCCATTGGCGTCCGCCCCATCGGGCCCCAGGGGTCCCAAATGCGCCAGGTCCAATGCGGGTGAGTAGTGGCATCTCTGGCATACGACGGGGGTCGCCCGGGACAGCGTTGTTCCGTGTTTTGCATCATGCAGTCGTACTATGTTCCAGTCCGCTGCCCACTCACGCTTGACAACCCGCGTATTTTTCGCCCTGTCCTGTTCTGCCCGCGCAACCGGGAAGGCGACCCCGGAGCGGTTGGCCGGAGATCCCTGTTGCGGACAATTGGCATCGAAGTCCGGGAGACAGGCAGCTTGTCCATTTCCTCCATCCACTGAAGAAGTATGGCAACGATAGCACTCCACCTCTGCTGCAATCGGCACAACCGTGTCGATAGTAGCCAACACCGTGGATCGCGCGCCCGTGAGCAGACCCGTTCGATCACGGGCAAAAACGCGCAGCATCGGATACGCGTTGGCTCGCCCGAAATCGTCGTATGGCGCGATTGGAATTCCATCCGCTGAAAACCAGTCGACGTGATCCAGCAGATAACCAAATGGAAAGGTGATGAAGAAGGGAAGCGCTCTGTCGAAGCGTTTGAAAATCTGCTGACGGTTTATTTTATACGGCCTGCTTGTCACAGGGTCCATGCTGACAATACTGGGCATACTCTGCTGGGATGCAGTGAGCTGTCCATCCCAGAGATAAAGCCTCCACACATCAGGCACGGGCAGTCCGATGTCTCGCGCCGATGGGAATTGTGACAGGACTCCAGGCGGGTAGAAGGGATTGTAGGCATCATATGCGATACTGTTGCCCGTACGGGAATTGGTATTCCAGAAATCGGTCTTGTAGATGGGGAGAGATGGCGATTTTTGCCGAGCCGGATCTTTTGGATTGTAGATCGCTGAATAATAGACATTTACATCCTGGTCCAGCAGGATCTGGGGCAGAAAGCCCCTTCGTACCACCTGGGCATGCAGCGAGTTGAAAGGCGGCAAAATGCTGACAACCCTGTGATCCAGGTCCGCGCAATGCATTCCCAGGTCATTGACCGCCAACACTCTGAAACCGCTCAGGTTTACCATGGGGTAATGTGGGGGGGCCTCTGAGGGCAATGTGCCTTTATTCTGACTGGTAGAATTGATGGAGGGTGGTGCGCCCGCACCCCATAAGTTGAGCGGAAAAAACGACAGGAGTACAAGCACCGGGACTCTTACGAGAAAAAACTTTTTCAAATTCATAATTTTTCCCCCGAGGACTCTCACAACCAGGCGGAGGGTCATACGTTTGGAGATTTACCGAGGTGTAGAGGAAGGGTCTTCCTTGCACATGCCAGGGGTAATAACCCTGGAGCAGAAACTAACTCCTGGATGCCGAGCTGTCAATCCAACAGGGCCGCGACGATGGAGCGCGGTTTGAGCGAGGATGAAACTTCATCTTGTCGCCCTGGCGTGATCCTTTAAAAATGAAGTCTCATATAACCACCTCCTGGACCGCCTAAACCATATAAAGGCGCCGCGTAGCCGGGCTTTTACAGGCAGTTCAAAAGAAGACCCGGATGCAGTTCCCGGGCTGGATTCCGGCTCAGAAGCCCTGCCGGAATGACGGGGTGGGAGCCCCCTCGGCAAACCGGTTTGTGCACTGGAGGGAGAACCTACAACCACTGGGAGCCGGCCTCTTGACAAGTTCGGCC
Source organism: uncultured Syntrophobacter sp. (assembly GCA_964539645.1). GTDB lineage: Bacteria > Desulfobacterota > Syntrophobacteria > Syntrophobacterales > Syntrophobacteraceae > SbD1. The sequence goes on along the minus strand of CAZIJV010000033.1, from coordinate 27,507 downwards.
CATTTCGTTGCGACATAGATTGCAGAGGTCAAAGCCGCGTATTTGCGCTTTTCGGGCTAACGCAGGATTCGCCTGCCCCGTCATTCCGGCGGCGCTCCTGAGCCGAGGAGCCACGCTGTAGCCACGCCTTTGGCGTGGTTTGAAGAAGGATGAAGATTTATCTTGTCCCCTGGCGTGGCCTCCAAAAATGAAGTTTCATATAAGGCCGTAACTTGACTTACGTACGATAGCCACTAGCGTACCAGCAGACGAGGAGAACGCAATGGCGCCTGACAGAAATATTGCTTTCGCACTTGGCGGGCTGGCGGGAAATAATGCTCACGGGGCGGGATTCCTGCAAGCGGCAATGACCAGGAAGATCGAACCGTGTATCATCTCATGTACTTCCGGTCAGATACTGTGGACCTACCGCTACCTGCTGGAAAAAGAAAAGCCGGACGGTAATCTTCGAGAGCTGCTGGAGGAAGATATCAGGAGAATCACCAGCACTCACAATTTCGACTGGGACACCGCCCTGCTGGCGCTTTTCGGAAAACCCGGCGTCTTTCGGCCTGCATGGCTGGAGTTCATCAATGACCTGCAATTGAATGCCCTCCGCTCCGTGACGCATTTCCTGCATAACGGATGGAAAACATTCTTCCTGAAGGAAATATTCGACATGATTCCGGGCAGGATACTCGTCCCGCTCTTCCCGGATGACTTCTTTTCAAAAATATGCACCGCCTTCAGGAACTCCGGCACAGGCATCGTTTTCAACACATTCAATCCGAAAGAAGGCCACGAAATAGTCTATATCAATCAAGCCGCCGGGAACCTGTACGCCGAGTCGAAATCCGGCTACCGCCGCAGGACCGGGTATCGCGAAATCACTGAAGAGGCGATAAAGGACGCCCTGTGGATCTACCAATATGGCTTCGACCGGAAGGACTCCACCTATGTCGACGGCGCCTACTACCGGCAGATCATGCTAAGCGAACTCGCAATTGCCGAGGAGATATTCGTTGCCAGGCCCATCAGGTATTACTGGGCGCCAAGCCCTCTGCCCACCGGCTATTTCGGAATAGAAGACCTGAAGACGGAAATCGCGTTCAACGGTTCCTACGCCGGGGAAAGAGATAAGATAGAACTTATGAACAAGCTCATCGATGAGGGATTCTCGCAGGGAAAGTACCACAGGGTGAATTTGCACGAGGTTGAAATGAAACGCCCACGCGGCTTCTTCGATTACATCTATGAGAGTGCCGACATATTCGATGACGCATACCATGACGCGACAGCGGAGTTTGACCGCTTCGATTTCAGCCGCCGCACCGAGCAGATGCACGCACTAAGATGATTGAGAACAGCAGCCGGGTTGCCGGTCAAACTGGATGATCTCCTCCCTGAGACTGGAAATGAGCGAGAGGATGTCCTCTCTTTCTTTCCCGTTAACATTGAATTGATCGAGCGACTCCTCGAAGTAGCCAAGCGACTTTTCCCAGTCTTCTTCGCTTATGCCCAGGCTCTTGTGGCTCTCTCCCATGCTCTGTCCGGTATAGCTGCAGGGGCCGCCGGCAGCCTTGCAGATCATGTCCGCAGTGAGTTCGCGGAGGCGGAGCAAAGCCTCCGAATCCAAATCGGTAAAAAATCGGGCCAGCTTTTCATCGGCTGCTACCCTGGCGTAATACTCTCCCAGGACGGAGGCGATTGCATCGTAGCCTCCTAACCTTCCATAAAGACTCTCTTCCCTGGCGGCGGGACGGTTTTCCATTATTGCTCTCCTATCTTTGTGGACCTGAAAAGTGTATGCAGGCTTAAGGTAATACCGGAAAAATCGTGCACCACAGGAACTCTTCCGCCGGGTATGTCTCAAGATCCATATGTGTCTCATATTCTACCTGAGACATGCTGCGTTAACCGATTTGCGCCTGTGCAGCCACTTCCGGCGGAACTGTCTCACTGCAGTGTTGCAGGATGCAGGAAACGCGGACATTGAATATTTTTGTGGCAGAGTTCCAATACGGCGCGTGGCGCGGGGCTGCAGGTCAGAATCATGGAGAACGCCGCCTGGCACGCGGTTTGCTCCGGGTTTTCCTGGAAGCCGGACATTGACTCAAAATATCAAACACGCGGAGGAAGCGCTATGGGGGACCCTGAAAAGATGTGGCAGTGCCAGACAAACAATTGCGGCTATATATATGATCCTGACAAGGGTGATAGGAAGGGGAAAATAGCGAAGGGGATTCAGTTCGAGGATCTTCCGGACACCTGGAGATGCCCGATCTGCGGTGGAACGAAAAAATGCTTCAGACCTCTTGCCGGAACCGGCTCAACTGCCCAGGTAAAATGCGAGTTGCCCACCGGGGGTTGATCAGGAAGCGGCCGGCAGTGATGACCCGAATGCCGCCGCTCTACGTGAAAGTAAATGGTTTGCAGCACTTTTTATGTCGTCCAGGCTTTGGGCCAGAATCCAACGTGCGAGTTTTGCTCCTTCGACTCTGTGGGTGCGAGGGCAGGCGCCTGCCCCCGTCGCCCGATTATTGTTGAAGTGATCGCTCGAATCTCGGCGCCCCGCTGATCCGTATATTAATCTGGTTGATTCTTGGGACTGGATGCAATGAGTCTTGCCGACATTGCTCCAAGCAATTCCCACTCGATGATATAAAGATCAGTCTTCAAAGCTCTTAGCCGATTTTGTTGTTCATTCGACAAATCTCCGAATGTCACTGCCGGTTTGGCTGCTGTACGCCTGATCTCTTCTGTGACGACCTGCACTCGCTGTCTCAGCTCTTCGATTTGTTTCACGGTTCCACCTCAACACTCTGCAAGTCACTCTAAAAAAAGGATCTCGCCTGCAATATCATTTCCGATCCCCGGCAGTGCGCTTCCCCTCCCTGCCGGGGCGGTATTGTCTATCAGAGATGATAGTCTCCCGCCGCCTCCGGTTGGTAGACGATATCCTCAACTTTCATCTTTCGAACGCCTGCAGGCGCCTCCAGCTCGATAGTATCTTCTATTCTGTATCCGATAAGTGCGACTCCGATGGGAGCGAGAACGGAGACCTTCTTTTTACCGAGGTCGGCCTCCCCGGGAAAAACAATCTGATATGTTTTGTCTTCTCCCGAGGTGAGATCTTTGACACGAACTATGGAATTCATCGTGATGACATCCAGGGGAATGTCTTTCGATGCCACAACCTTGGCCTGGGACAGCTCTTTTTCAAGTACCTCGATGTGTCTCTTGTCCCTGTGCTCGGTCTCCTCGAGCATTTCGATCAGTTTTTCCAGGCGTTTGAAATCAAATTCCGTAATATATATTCTTCGTCTGTTTCCCATTTAATTCTCCACAATGATTCTCAAGAGAGAGAGACCTGCTTGCCTCCAGGCCGCACAGGTTGACTCATCAAGTACTTGCCACGCGGTGCACCTTCGCCGATGCTCTCTCGGCCATGCGATCCAGAACAAGCGCTACCTCAGCAGGATCACTGTCGATGCAGGTCAAAAAGCGAGCCTGGAGGTTGTGGCCCTTGGCGATGGTCGATGGCTCAGTGTCAGGCAGAATCAGTATAATTCTGACGTTTCGAAACAAATTCTGCCGGGCCAGCAACTCTTCCAGGCGCTCTCCGGTATCCGCGACAAGAATGGCGATCGTGGGATCATCAAGAGGACGCCGAAATCGGTTTGTCAGCTCCTCAATGGTTCGATAGAACTCAATGTCGAGTGATGATTTTCTGATCCTCCGTTGAATTACCTCTGCTTTTCCATCCCTGCCATAAAACAGGACAGTCATTTTGGATCACATCTCCTATGTTGAAACATGGAGTAAAGGTCACTTCGTGCTCGGCGGAAGGTAGAGCACAAGGCATGCCAGAAGTGACAATAGACTCAGATCCTTTTGGTGACTGCATGTACGCCGGGTTGGATTTGCTGTATGGTCTATGATTTCCTGCCTGATGAGAATTCCAGGTTCGATAACATGACACGGGGGGCAGGATTGGCTTGCGATGATAACACGAATTCGCTGAGCGCCCGTCTTCTGGCGACCATTCCACTGGAGCAGGAATATTCCTGCAAAACAGGAAAAAGGAGAATGCTCTTCAGAGAAGGATTCTATCCGGCCCTGGGGATGTTGTACTTCTGCAGCAGTGCATAGAGGCGCGATTGTGACACACCCGATATTTCACGGGCCTTATCCACGCTACCCTGGCAAAGAGCCATCAAGTCCCGCAGATATTGTTTCTCCGCCTGTGCTATAAGCGACTCCCTAAAATCACGCAGCTTTGGAAAGGGCTCGGGAGGTACTTTGCCTTCCTCCTCCGACCCAGGCTTTCGTCCCAGGGCGCTTCGCGTGACCTCAATGCGAATATCCATCGGCAGATGGGCCGAAAAAAGGGTGGGGGCCACTCGAGCCGCTATCAGCGCCCGGTCCAGAGCATTGACCAGCTCTCGAATGTTTCCGGGCCACTGGTAGGCAAGAAGGGTGTCGATGAATTCCGGAGAAAAACCCTTGAGAGCCAGGCCATAGCGTTCGCAGAACTGATCCGTATGATATCGTGCGAGTTCTTTGATGTCCTCTTTGCGCTCCCTCAGCGGAGGTAATTCAATGGCAAAGGACTTCACACGAAACAGCAGATCATCTCTAAAGCGGCCCTGTTGCGCCATCTGCTCAAGATCGCGGTTGGTTGCGGCTACCAGCCTGAAGTCACTCTCCAACTCACAATTGCTTCCAATGGGGCGAAACCGGCGCTCTTGAACGACCCGAAGGAATGCTTTCTGAACCGGTAACGGCAGCTCTCCGACCTCATCAAGAAAGAGGGTCCCCCCGTCGGCTTGCAGGATAAGGCCTTCCCGAACTTTATCGGCCCCGGTAAAGGCCCCTTTTTCGTGTCCGAAAAGCAGGCTTTCCACAAGAGTGTCAGGAAGTGAGGCACAATCGACAACCACAAAGCTCTGTTTTGCTCTGGGACTGTTGTCATGCACTGCTCGAGCAAAAAGCTCCTTTCCCGTCCCGGTCTCGCCCGTTATGAGCACATTGGCATCGCTGCCTGCCGCGGAGGCCACTTGGTCGAGGCAGCTCAGAAGCCGGGAACTGCTGCCGACTATACCCTGCCGCTTAAGTGATATGACGCCTCTGGCCTGAGCCCTGGCATTTTTCTCTTCTCGATACTGGAGGGCGCGGATAAGTGGCAGGGTCATTTCTTTTACTGAACAACCCTTTTCCATGTAGTCCCAGGCGCCGCTCTTCAGGGCAAACTCGGCGCCATCGGGGTCGCCGTATCCTGTGATGATAATAACCTCCGGCGAAGAGGAGGTGTTCCGGATCGCAGGCAGAACATCAAGCCCGTTTCCGTCAGGCATCCGCACGTCCAGAAAGACCACGTCGACTTCTTTGGAAGAAGCCTTTTCGAGTCCTTCGCGGAGTGTGGATGCGCAGGTGAAGGCATGCCCCAGGCGGCTTACCATTCGAGAGAGCGAATAGCTGGTGGACTCGTCATCATCAATTATGAGAACATGAGCCATGAGCTTCCTACCCTGATTTACCCTCATTCAGAACGCGGCGTATGGCCTCTGCCATCTCATGCCTTTCAAGCGGTTTCCTGTGGACCTCACGGATGCCGATTGCCTTTGCCTGCATTAGTGTAATGCCCTCACCCGAATCGGGGCCGAACCCGGTGCAGAGTATAACCGGCACACCGGGTCGAATGCTCAGAATTTCTCTCGCCAACTCCACTCCCGTCATTTTCGGCATACTCTGATCCGTGATAACGAGATCGAACAAGTCAGGCTGCGCACGAAAAAGCTCCAGTGCTTCCAGACTTTCTGGACTCGCCACCACTTTGTAGCCCAGTCGTCTCAGCATCTTTGCCCCGGCGTACACCAGTTCTTTCTCGTCATCCACCAGAAGAATCCTCTCATTTCCCCGGGGGGCTTTTGGCGGGGGAGCATCCACTGAACAATCCATCCCCGGTTCAACTCGGGGCAGGAAAATGTGGAAAGAGGTCCCTTTTCCCGGTTCGCTCTCAACAAGAATGGCGCCCTTGTGGCTTTTTACGATCCCCTGGACCACCGGGAGCCCCAACCCGGTTCCCGTACTGTGTTCTTTGGTGGTAAAAAACGAGTCAAAGATTCGTTCAAGGACCTTTCGGCTCATGCCTTGGCCGGTATCTCTCACGCTCATTCTCACATACGGTCCAGTGTGAAGGTCGGGAGAGCCGTCCGCAGTTTTCGGGTCAACATCCACCGCGGCAAGGCTCACTTCCAGTATCCCCCCTTTCGCATGCATAGCGTGAGCTGCGTTTGTGCAAAGATTCATGAGGACCTGGTAAATCTGGGTGGAATCGGCAAGCACGAGATCTTGCTCAGACTCTATTGCCTGGCGGATTTCAATATTTGCGGGCAAAGATGCTCTAAGCAGCTTTAGACCTTCTTTTATGATAGGCGCCATTTGGAGAGGTTCCAGTTTTTGTTCCCTTGTGCGGCTGAAGGTAAGGATTTGCCTTATCAGGCTCTTTCCTCGCCGCCCGGCTTTGAGCACATGCTCCAGATCCTCTCGAACGGCGCTAGCCTCCGGCGTATCATCCAGAGCGATCTCTGCACAGGTAATCACGGTCGCAAGGATGTTGTTGAAATCATGAGCGATACCGCTCACCAAAGCTCCGATGACTTCCATCTTCTGGTTCTGGCGGAGCTGCTTTTCGAGAAGCGCCTCACGGGTAAAGTCTCTGCTTCTCAGCACGTAGTGTGTGACAACACCGGACTTGTCTCGCAGCCGTGAGACCCTGGTGTCTATTTCACGCAGGCGGCCGGCGTTGTCTCTGATTGTAAAGCGCCGGTCGCCGACATCCTCCCGGTCAATACATTCCCTCATGAATTGAGAAATCTCCTTGCCTGCGCCACCATTCGGAAGACCCCGGATTTCCTGATCGATTATCCTGAGTCGAGTATGCCCGGCAAGTTGGTCGAAGGCAGGGTTCTGATACAGGACGGCGCCGTCGGCGCTGAATATGGCGATACCCGACTCGTCATTTTCCCACGCGTTTGCCATGATCCGCAGCAGTGATTGCTGAGCATCTGCTTTTTTAGCCTTACCTTTGCCGACTTTGGCCATAATGCTCCTTGTGGTGAGTATTTCAGAGAAATACCCGCATTTTACCGGGAATATACTTTTGCAGGTTGACAGGAAATCTTCAACCAATTTCACAGGTTTTTAACTGGGGTAAAAGTGGCGATAAGGTAAAAAAAGCCAAGGGGATTCAGTTCGAGGATCTTCCGAACACCTGGAGACGCCCGAGTTGCGGTGAAACAAAGAAATGCTCCTGACCTCCTGCCGGAACCAGCTCAACTGCAAGGGCAAAAGGCGAACTGCCCACTGGAGGTTGATCAGAAGGTCTACCGCCGGAAGAGCGCAATCACCTGTTTGATTCCGCTGTTTCCATGGCTACTTGGCGAGGAAACAGCGAAATCCCTCGATGCCTCGCCATCTCAACCCGCATGCTGGTAAATACCGCAGCAAAGAATCAGGTCATCCACCTTCTCGTAGTAAGCGAGTTTCGGAAGCCATTTTTTTGTGATCGGGTGATACCACTTGTATTCCACCCATCCGCTTCCACCGGCATTCGCCCCATCGACTATCTCCCGGATGAAGAACTTGCCGTCCGAATCCTGAAGGCCCATGAATTCCTCGCCGATAAATTTCTCGTTCACACCATGGGCGAGCATGGTGCCCTTGGCGCTCAGGGCGAAGATGTAGAGTTCGTCCTCAACGAAAGCGCCGTCGGGCCTTGCGAATTCAGCCAACGCAATACGCTTGCCGGATGATTTGACAAATGCAGCCGCTTTGCCTACGAATGCCTGTGCATCGGTTTTGGCTCTCATGGATGGGGCCTCCTTCCTGTAAAAAGGGTTTGGCGCAAAATGGGAAACTCCAGAGCAGGCTGACTTGAAAAACATCATGTGGTGAAAACACAATGGAGGAACCGAGGGAAGTGGCGGAAAGCTCTCTGAAAGAGCGTGAGAAACGGATTCAACAGGGCAATATCTTATCCGGTAAACCCGGTGTGTCAACCTCTTTTCCAATCCCATTTCGATGGAGACCGCAATATACCGGCGCGCGCGCCACTCCACATGGACCGTTATATGCCCGAAGGCCTGCATGCGGAACAGGCAGACCTTCGCATCGTTACTTCGTCGTGATTGAAGCGGTAAGGAGGAGGGTATTTTATCTTTTGCGCTTCATCACCCGTCAACTGGGGTCGTGGTGATTTACGCCCAATAACGGTCCAAGAGGCGGTAATCCTTCGTCAAACCGGCCACGGTTGCCAATTTCGGGAATTCGCACCATGATCTCCGTGCCGCTGACCAGCGCCCCATTTACCACGAACAATTCGGGATGATCGAACGGCGCGCTCTCAATTCTCACGCGTTCGTCCGTGAGCGTCAGCAGGAAAGTAACGAGTGCATTCTTCCTTGTCGGGGAACCGCGCAGGCTGCCGATAACCTGGACTGCAGGCGCATGGTTATCGATGTTTTCAGCGACAAAATCCCCTCCACGAGCATAAAAATCGACTATCTCCCTCAAGGTAATGGCCCCGCCATCATGATGATAAGGACCGGTGAGTTCGACGTTACGGAGGTTCGGGGTCTTGAAGGCGCCGAACACGTCCGTTCTGCCGGCCGTGGGACTGGTATCGGTGGCTAGAAAACCCAGCGGCAGATTCGGCGTGTAAGCAGCGACCTCGGGAGGCAGCAGGTTGGCTTTCTTCAAAAGAGCAAGCCTGGCAAAGGCTTTGGGGTAGTTCTCGCCTGGCGTTAGGGGGTTGGGAAAAGGTGTATTCTCCCCCCGGTGAATGTCCTGCCCGGTCGGCCGCACCGAAATGTTGTAGAAGCCAATATCGTAGAAGGCTCTGCCGTTCAGCATCGCCATGAATTCAATGGCGTTGGGCGGGTTTTTTCTGGGGTTGGGAATTGCGAGCGGATTAATGGGATCCTTGAGGTAATTGGAGACGGAGGCGAGCGTCAATTCAGCGCCGGCATGACATTCCGAACAGTTCGCGTCAAAGAGGTTAAAGCCGATTTGTTCCTCCTGTGTGAATACCGCCTGTCCGTCCATGACCAGGTCAAACTTCGAATTATCGGCAATGAGGGTCATCTCGTAGAGTTGAACGGCAAGGCCGAAGAAGAGCGAAAAATTGGCCTCCATCTGGGTATACTGGCTGGTGGTCAGCGGCTCGGCAGGCATGGGGGAGACGGTTGGAACTCCATTTTCATCAAAGGTTACCATCTGCGAGGCGTTGTTCCAGAACTTTGCCGCGAAGGCCTGTTTGATCAGGTCGGCATAGGAGACTTTGAGTCCTCTTGCGCGGACGGTCAGAGTAGAGTTCGAAATAGGGCCGAGTACGCTGTCCTGGGGGTGTACTACCTGTTTGGCCAGCGGCGAGAGCGAGAGCATTTTCTTTCCGATTTTCGGCCAGGTTCGGCCTCTCCAGGACATCTCCACATCGCTCAGAGGAGGCCCCGTAGCCTGGGAAGCCAGGCTGGCATTTCGAATCCTGATGAGTGTCGGAGTCAATCCGGATGCACTATTGACCAGAATCTTCGGGGTTGTATCTACGGCGCCCCAGGGATTCACACCGTTGAATACATTATTGGCCCTGCCGTCGAGAAAGCTGGTGAAGTTGAAAACCGCATTGATCACGGTAGGCGAGTTGACGTTGGTGACCTGGCGAACGTATTTGCCATGGTAATTATAAACGGGGTCCGGTATGGTGGTTCCCCTGTCCAGGGCGCTGCCCGGTCTAATATCGACGAACATTTTCTTCTTGACGCCCTGAGAGGAGGTAACGTCATTATTGTCCGGACGGGCGAGCCCCTGCTCCGGAAAGTCCGGGTTGTTCAACTTGAAATGCGGGAAGTCGCCCCTTCTGATTGTGAGATTGGCGCTGCCCCGGTAAAAAGTCCTATCCCCGAATTCCGTTCCGGGATTGACCTGGTTCCGGGTCCGGCTGTCGGCGCCCGCGCTGAAATGGCAGCTTGCGCATGCCACTATTCCGTCGCTGCCCACCTGCATGTCCCAGAAAAGAGCCTTTCCCAGTTGAATGGCCGCCGCCCGATTGACTACGTAGCGCGTGAGGTCGGTGGGCTCCGGAACAAATACCGTTTTCAGAGACTGTGCGAGAGCAACCCCGGGAAGCAAGCCCAACCCCAAACACACCGCACTCAACAGAATTCCTTTCAGAAATCTCATGACACTCCTCCTCGGCATTCCCATACGATTGTTGCTTTTTTTCGGATCAGTGACTCTGTCAATGGCTACGATTCGAATTAAACGGAATGTTCCCGCATTATGCCGGCGAAGCGAATCACACCGGCGCTGAAACGGTTCAACCCGCGAATCGATAGGTATTCTCCGGCTGGACCAATCAAATTCATTTTGGTTCCGGTAGAATACTCATAACTGGATGTGACGAAAATACTCAGAACTAAGTAAGCGATACCCTTCGGCGGTGTATTTTTTCACTCCGCAATCTTCACACCCGCCAATGGATATCAGATCGTAACCGCCCCCGGATTCATGGAAGAATATCCTGAAAAACTCGATAGGCAATCCGAAATCGATTCCTGGATCGGAAATCATCCAGGATCTCATATATCCTAGCGATTAAGTTTATGATTACCTCTAGGCCCTTCAACCAGCGTTGTTGAGCAAACCCTAAATCATCATTACCTTTAATGAGAAAACCCTATCTCACCGTGATTACAACAAAGGGAGGATGAACATGTTTGACTGCTCAAGCTGCAGCCAGGGAGATAGCCAGTCTACCGAGTGTTCGGCCTGTGCTCAGTCACAGTGCAAGAGCTGTCTGGACGAGGAAGGAATGTGCGTACCCTGTAAGTGAGATACGAAGGAGGCCGTTCCATGGAACGCGCCTCCTTTTTTGGTTGATAATCTCAGGGGAGTTTGCAGGAAAAGGTGGGATATATGAAACAGGTTGATCTGGGGTTCCATTTTCTGGACAAAGCAATCATGGACATTGCCAGGAAAAGGAATGCAAGCGATATGGAAATCCGGGAAAGGTCCCCGGCGACTCCGGAGAACCCCAGTACGGCACTGAACATACTCAAGAAAAGAAACATGAAAGAAAGAGCGAACATTTTCAGCACTCCTCTACATCCCATTACATCGGTATCGGTTATACACTAAAACAAGTACATACTTGAAGATGGCAATGAAGCGGGCCGGTTGTCAATACTCGAAGATCCTTTTGCTGTCAGCACTTCAGTCCAAGTCGCCGCCTCAGTACTGCGTTACTCAATAGAGTATCCAGGGTGGTGATCAAACCACGCTCCATCGCGGCGGCTCAGCTTATATGAAACTTCATTTTTAGAGGATCACGCCAGAGGGACAAAATGAGTTTGATACTCGTTCAACCATGTCCGGCAAATTGGCTCCTCGGCTGGATTCCCGCTCAGGAGCGCTGCGGGAATGACGGGTTAGGTGAATCCTACGGTAGCCCGAGGAGGGCAAGTACGCCGGTTGCCCTGTACAATCTACGTCGCAACGAAATTGGCCGAATTTGCCTTAAGGCCAGGTTCCCATGGTTGTAGGTCCTCTCCTATGCCAAACGGGTTTGCCGGGGGCCTCCCACTCCGTCATTCCGGCAGTGCTCCTGAGCCGGAATGACGGGGTCCTGCGACAGCCCGAGGAGCCCAAAGTACGCCGGTTTGCCCTCTGCAACCTACGTCACAACGATATTGATCGAACTTGCCAAAAGGCCTGGTTCCCATGGTTGTAGGTCCCCTCTCCTATGCCAAACCGGTTTGCCGGGGGGGTCTCCCACTCCGTCATTCCGGCAAGGTTCCTGAGCCGGAATCCAGCCCTGGAGCTGCATCCGGGTCTTCTCTCGAACTGCCTCGAGAAGTCCGGCTATACAGCGACTTTACATGGTTTCAGAGTGTCTGGGAGGGGATGTGAGACTTTTAAAGGATCACGTCAGAGGGACATAATTAAGTTTCATTCTCGTTCAAAACTCGCCTCTTATCTGGCTTCAAAGAGTCTCGTTTAAACAGACCGAAAACCGGCGGCCTCGCTGGATTCCGGCTCAGAAGCACTGCCGGTTATGACGGGTGACGATACTCGGTTATGTGGAGCAGTACTTTACTGTATCCGGAATGAGAAAAACCCCTGCGGATTCGAAAAAGTAGTAACAGCCTAGGGCTGCATTGTGTAAAAATAGCTTTATGACCCCCGATTCCGGTTATCTGCCGGAACCATCGCAGTCCCCTTTACACAAAGGAGGATACCCATGCATACTCACGAAGAAATAGAGTTCAGGAAAAACTTGCCGCACGTTGGGGATGTGGTCCGCAGCAAGAAATATGGAACGTTGTGGCGTGTCCTCGAAAAAAGAGAACTCTGGACGGCAACGGGTGACGATCCCAAAACGGGAGGGCCTCGGCTGGTTCCGGCCATCTATCTCAATTACTGGAAAATCCTCGAAGGCCAGCCACCGGGCGTTGGCAAAATGCTGGGTTATGTCTATACCGCCTTCGACAATACTTTTGAAATGAACTGGGAAATACAGAAAGAAAAGTAGAAAGATACTGCGAACCCGGCTCGTGACATGCCGCATAACACGTTGGAACCGGAATCAGGTCGGATTCCCAACCTCCCGGAGAAACCGTCCTTCAGCGTGTCATGAGCCGTGGCGTGTGTTCCGGCCACCGATGCCTGAGACTATCAGCCTTGTTGAACAGAAGTTGGATTTAACCGTCGCACGGCGGACAAGTATATGCAGTAGCAGCCAATCTCGCCTTTTTGCACCCCATTTTTTCTTTTCTGATTTTCTGAATTTTCCGATGGTATTGGAATAAAGCAGCGAGATGGCTTGGCTTCCCGATGTTGTTCTGCGTCATAACTAATCAGCCTGGAGAATTCCATGGGCGACAGGCTCTTCAACGTTACATTTGAAGGCAGATTGAAGGAAGGCTTCAGCCGGGAAGAGGCCGAAGCGAAAGTATCGAGACTTTTTCGCCTTCCACCCGGGAAGGCGGAGCAACTGCTCTCCGGCCCCCCGGTGGTGATCAGAAAAGGAGTCGGACTTGCCGAAGCGGAGAAATACAAAATGGCCCTGGAGCACGCAGGCATGGTCTGCAGTATCGGCAGCGCTTCGCCGAGCGGGCAGGAACAGGAGACTGCCGGCTTGCCGATGCGTCTACCGTGAAGGAAGAGGCTCCGCCGCTTCCTCCGGACGTGAAAAAGGTTTGTCCCAAGTGCGGTCACGAGATGCCGGAAGAGGATTTCAGCGACGAATGCCTTAAATGTGGAATAATTATTTCAAAATACCTCCGCATGCTGCAAGAAAAAGGTTTCAAACCCGCGGCGGATGAGACTGCCGCAACGCACCCGGCCCGGCAGCCGGAAAGGGAGGAAGAAACCGTCAGGACATGGTTTCCTGAACCGGGCCTTTGGGAATGGCTTTTCGGGCTCGCGCAGACTCTTTCGACTTCTGTCTCCCTGCCGAAAGACAACTCCAGATATGCCACGGCGCCGCTTCGCCGGAGGTTCTACGCGGGCATCGCCTCCATTGGCATACTGACATGGACTGTCGCCATACTGCAGATACCCGTTCTTGTCACCCTGTTCCTGCTAAAACTCATCGGCAGCATGCCCAGGTTCACGATTGAAGAAGCCAAGGCTATCCGGGCTCTCCTGGCCATCCCCGCCTCAATTTACCTGTTCGTCATCCTGCCGCTGAAATGGCACGGGCAGACCTATGGACAACGCCTCATGGGACTCTGGATCGTTCCCAAAGATGAGACTTACGTCTGGCCCTCTCTACCCCGCATCCTTGTGCGCTACCTCATAAACATCGTTAATTACGCCTCTTTTGGAATCTTGAACCTTATCTGGTACAAGGTAAGAGGTGAAAGCCTCTCGGACGCGCTCTCCGGAACCACCCAGTATGAAGCGCAAACCATGCCTCACAAGCCCCTGATAACGGCCCTGAAACCAATCTCTTACACCTTCGGCCTGGTGTTGGTCCTTATTGTACCTATGCTGTTCTTTACCATTTATTCGATGAACGCATCAAAAAGAGACACCATGGCCCCCCAGGCGCAAAACGCTCGCACGCAAGAGTACACACTGGTCGGGCCTGGCGTGTATGCCAGGGGAAAACCTTCCCGGGAAATGGCTCATTCTCAAAGTGTAGGCCCGCGAAGCGTGCTGGAAAATCTGGCAGGCATGCAAAAGCGGTATCGCGAAGAGCACGGGCAATACTGCAGGGACATGGAAAAGCTCCTGGCTGCGTACGGGGCGGAGTCTTTTCCTCCTCACGATCCGCTCTTCAGGATGCCTCAGTCAAACAGTCTTCTAATGAGTGTGAGGGAAAACGGATTTGAAATACGCCTCAAACGGGACAAGAGATGGTATGTGATTTCCGAAACCGGGTATTTGGGAGACCGGCCGGTATTGTGAAAAGGCCTGTCCCTTTGGGAGCAGGCCTTTTCCGGTTCGATGACGTCCCTTCGACCAGGGGACGAAACCGCTTATCGACGATTCTCGACAACTCTTTTGGCAAAGAGCGCCCGTTCAAATCCTTAATACAGTCTCCTGACCCGCATGTTACGCTTCATCTTGTTGATCATATCGCCATTTTGATCCAACATCCTGTGAAGCTTGCGTTCCTCGCGGTGCGTCAGATACCCGTCGGCCTTGGCCCTGTCATATCTGTGCCTGACATGGTTCAGGTTGTCCTGGAGGATATCAGCTTCACCGCGCGTCAGGGAACCACCGGCTACTCCCGTATTGATCCTTCTCTGCTGGGTGTCGATTCTTTTGTGAATCGTGTAGACGTCCGCCGCGCGCGGCTTCGCATAAGCAAGACCGCAGGTTGAGGCGACCAGAGCAAAAGCGGCAAGAACAACCAGGACGATACCGTATTTCTTCATTCTTCCCTCCGTAGATTAAAGTGAATCCAAGACTGCTGCCTATACGTCCCCATCTAAACAATAACTACCATGGTACGGGATTGCATGCCTGTTGGTCAATAATGACTTTGCAGCAGGGAGCGGCAACCATATGGATCGCATCATCCGCTTCCAGGGCTGTTCCTTCGACTATTCCTGCCGCCTTGCCCAAATATGTACTCCTTGAGCAAGATTTATGCCCGAGTAGCGTTCCCGCTCATCGCGTCCGGGTATCAGGGGTGATGCCAACAAGTTGCCTTCAAAAATACTCATGGCGCACGCACATAGTCGCATAGCCCTTGAAGTTATTTTCGAAATAGCGGCACATTCCCTGAATGTCGTGAGGAGATGTAGTATTCCAAATATCATGGATAGAGACAAGTTGTTGCATAAACAATAGGCCCGCTCCCAAAGGAGCGGGCCTTTATCATTTTTGGGGTTTTGGACTTAGATGGTCGGGACGAGAGGATTTGAACCTCCGTCCTCTTGCACCCCAAGCAAGCGCGCTAACCAGGCTGCGCCACGTCCCGACAAAAATTCAGATTAGCACCGGGGAAATTACGAGTCAAGTCTGAATTGGCATTCCGCCGTCAATGTTTCTCAAAGCGTGCATATGCCAGAGGCTTTTCAAAACTCCGCTCCGTTTGAGGCCTCCGACTCCGAAGCCGCCGCGCCGGGCTCTGTCTGCTGTTTCCGGTAATAAGCGCTCCGCCATTGCTCGAACTCTCCGGCTCGAATTGCATCGCGCATCCGGGACACCAGGTCCAGGTAGAAGTGCAGGTTATGAATCGTATTCAACCGATAGGAGAGAAGCTCGCGTGAAATATAGAGATGGCGAAGGTAAGCACGCGAAAAGCGGCGGCAGGTATAACAATCGCACTCAGGATCGATGGGCGCGGGATCTTCCGTATAGATGCTGTTCTTGATCTGGATCGGGCCGCGGGAGGTAAAGAGCATCCCGTTGCGGGCATTTCTGGTTGGCATAACACAATCGAACATATCTACGCCCGCCCGCACCCCCTCTATCAGATCCTCCGGCGTTCCGACTCCCATCACATACCGCGGGCTCACTTCAGGGAGCAATGGCGCCAGCCAGTTCATAATCGCGAGCATCTCCTCCTTCGATTCCCCTACAGAAAGGCTGCCGATGGCATAGCCGTCAAAACCGATCTGAACCATCTTTTCAAGGCACATCTCCCGCAGGTCCTTGAAAACGCTCCCCTGGACAATGCCGAAGAGCGCCTGATCGCTGCCCTCGGCTGCCTCCCGGGAGCGCACGGACCACCGGATGGTGCGCTGCATCGATTCGGAAGCATATTCATAACTAACCGGATAGGGTGTGCATTCATCAAAGCACATCATGATATCCGCCCCCAGGTTCCTCTGGATGCGAACCGCTGTCTCCGGGGTAATAAAATGGCGGGAACCGTCAATGTGGGACTGAAACCGCACCCCCTCTTCCTCTATCCGGTTTATGCGCGCAAGGCTGAAGACCTGGAAGCCGCCGCTGTCGGTAAGGATCGGACGGTTCCAGCCCATGAAGTTGTGAAGTCCGCCAAGCCGGGCGACCCGCTCATCTCCGGGCCGCAAGGAGAGATGATAGGTATTTCCCAGGATGATCTGCGCTCCGACCGATTCCACCTCCTCGGGGGAGAGGCTCTTGACCGATCCTACCGTACCGACCGGCATGAAAATCGGTGTCTCCACCACTCCATGCGAGGTCTCGAACTTGCCTGCCCGGGCGCCGCAGCCGGGATCCTTAGCGATAAGCTCAAATTTCATTTCTATGATCTACCTGACTCGAACTGATTCATATCGATTCACTCTTCACCCTTCACTCTTCACTCAATCAACGTTGCATCCCCGTAGCTGAAAAAGCGGTAGCGTTGCCGTACCGCTTCCGTGTAAGCCGAAAGCACCAGGTCCCTGCCTGCGAAAGCAGATACCAGCAATATCAGGCTCGACTTTGGCAAATGGAAATTGGTGATCATGCAGTCTATTACTCCAAACCGGTAGCCGGGATAGATGTAATGGCCGCACGACCCTGAATGGGCGGTGATTTTTCCTCTTTCCGCTAATATCCACTCGAGTGAACGAACTACCGTAGTCCCGACGGCGACAACTCTCCGACCCTCGCGCCGCGCACTATTGACCGCTTCGGCAGCCTCCTCGCCCATCTCAACAAACTCGGAATGAATCCGGTGCTCCCTTATATCGTCACACCTTATCGGGGCAAAAGTCCCGTAGCCTACATGCAGCGTAATTGAGGCGGTCCTGATCCCTCCGCACTCGAGGCTCTCCAGGAGACTTTTCGTAAAATGCAGGCCCGCGGTCGGCGCCGCCACGGCGCCGGGATTCCTGGCAAACTCGGTCTGGTAGCAGCTCCGGTCGTCCACCGGCGCCGCCTCGGCCCCCCGGATCACGTAAGGAGGCAACGGGACTTCACCAATCTCATCCAAGACGTCCAGGAGGCGGCAGCCGCCGGGAAACCGAACGGTAGCTTTCCCGTCTCCAATCGGAGTAACGATTTCCGCCTGCAAGCCCTCCTTCAGGTAGATGTGCTGTCCGGGCTTCACACCTTTTGAGGATTTGACAAGGCAGCAGTATCCCTCACGGGCCCCCGCGCCGGCTTCCTTGTAAGGCTCGAGCACCAGCAACTCCACCCTGCCGCCGCTTTCCTTGTGGCCGATAAGCCTTGCGGGCACGACGCGAGTATCGTTTACGACCAGCAGGTCGCCCCTTTTGAGATACTCCGCAATTCTATCGAAACGCGAGTGTTCCAGCCTGTTGCGGGATCGACTGACCACCAGCAGGCGCGAACGGTCTCTTTCGAGCGCCGGGGACTGGGCTATCAGTTCCGGAGGAAGATCATAATCATAGTCGTCAAGATTAAACAAGATCTTGCGGCTACCCTCCATGCCTGCGGCCCCAATAGACCAGGAGCAGCCCCGCCACCATCAACGCCCCTCCAAGAATTCTCAGGGTCTGATTGGATGCGGACAATACCCACTGGAGCCATTTTCTCACATAGTCGGGCGTCGCCAGATAAGGAAGGCCTTCGATGAAACAGATCAGACCGATGACGGTCAGCACGTATCCTGGAAGCATATTTCTCCTTTTGAGGTTTTGCTTTTAATTCAGCGCCAATTCGCAGTATAAACAGTGGCGGGTGAAGAGTGAAGAAAGATGTGCGGCAGTGAGCAGTGGCGCTCTTCACTCTTCACTCTTCACTCTTCACTCTTCACTCTTCACTCAGTACTTACCAGGGGGGTTAGATGGACGTCTTTACCTTTTCAAAAAAAGGAGACCAGGGGACAACGAGCCTCCTTTCGGGCCGGCGCGTCTCCAAGGCAAGTCTCCGCCCCGAGGCATACGGCACCCTTGACGAAGCCAGCTCCGCCCTGGGTCTGGCCAAGGTGTTCACTCAGGACACATCTATCCGGGATATGATCCAGTCCGTCCAGGAAGACTTGATTGTCCTCGGCGCGCAACTCTCCGACACTGAGTCGAACCCGAAGTACAATATCGGTACCGAGCGGACGCAAAGACTCGAAAAATGGATAGCCCAACTGCAAGAGGCAGTGCCTTTGCCCCGCCAGTTCGTTTTGCCGGGTGGAAATCCCGTCAGCGCATCCATCGATCTCGCCCGTACGATAACCCGGAGGGCGGAACGCCGCACCATGGCCCTGAGAGAAGCCGGGGAACTCGACAGTCCCGAGGCGCACTCCTACCTGAACCGGCTGGCCGATTTTCTCTTTACCCTGGCGAGATACGCCGAAAAGAAGGCTTAACCGCAACCGAAAACAAAAAGATTTATCCGCAGATGACGCGGATGGACGCAGATGAATACTGATTAAAGGCGTAAGGGTGAACGCGGTCTTTTAGAGGTCCTTTCGTGCCCACCGGTGGGCTCATACCTTATAGAGGGAGAGGAACCGGAAAACCGGCCCAATGCGTAGCCCCGGAGATCGCAGCACTCCCCTTTGGCCAAATCCGGAAAGAAAGAGACTTAGTACCGGATGAGGCTGGACTGGAGATTGCAGATGATCGAAAAACCTCGGATGCAGCACAGCGGCTCTTATATGAAACTTCATTTTGGATGCCACGCCAGGGGATAAAAATAATCTTCATCCCTATTCAAACCGCGTCCGGGAACTTGGCTCCTCGGCTGGATTCCCGCTCAGGAGCGCTGCGGGAATGACGGGGTAGATGAAATCCTGCGGTAGCCCGAGAGCGCAAGCACCCAGGTTGCCCTGTACAATCTACATCGCAACGAAATTTGCCGAACTTGCCAAGAGGCCAGGTTCCCATGGTTGTGGGTCCCCTCTCCAATGCCAAACCGGTTTGCCGGGAGGCCTCCCACCGCGTCATTCCGGCAGGGCTTCTGAGCCGGAATCCAGCGGCGGCGCCACGCCTTTAGCGTGGTTTGAACGAGAATGAAAATTCATTTTGTCGCCCTGGCATGTCCCTCGAAAAATGAAGTTTCATAAGCGAGAACACCGGTTTTCGGCCTGTTTGACCCAGTATCTTGCATTCACGGTCCGAAGCGAAGGCCATTGATTATTAAGCCTGCCGTACTGCGTCTCCACCGCTCCGGGTATTTATTGTCTTAAATTTATTTAATTCAATAATAGCTCCTACAATCGCCACAATCTACAACAATGATTACCTTTTCTATTGCAACCTGGTCGGAAAGGAGCAGATCATGAAAAGTATTCTGGCTATGGTTCTTTCTATTAGCCTGATCTTGGCTCCCTATTCGGCTGCCGTAGAAGCGCAGGATTCCTCACCGGGTTCTCCGCCCCCGATCGAACAACCCCTGGTCAGGGAGGGGGACTTCGCCGTGAAGTTGGCGAATGCGCTTAATCTCACATCATCGGACGTAGAGTCGGTTGCGGAAAGCAGCCTGACTCTGGTTGGAATAGCTCCACGAAATGGCTGGATATCCGATTATCCGGTAACGCCTGATATCATCGGCGAGGTTCGGGAGAGTGTGGCGCAGGCAGCAGATGCTGGAAGGCTCAAGATTTCGAACAGTGAAGCAACCCTTGTGGTTGACAAAGTTAGTACGGAAATGGATCTACCGATCAAGGTGGCCGGAGACCAGTACGAATATGACTCCAATCCACCCCCTTCTGATCAATACAGTGATTCTTCCGTTCTTCAGGACTACTACTATGATTCCGGGCCTCCGGTTGTGACATACTATCCACCCCCCTGGGAGTACGGATACCTCTATTCCTGGGTGCCTTCGCCCTTTTGGTGGGGAGGATTCGCTTTCGGCGGCTTTTTCGTACTGAATCATTTTGACAGGGTAGTGTTTCACAAACATTTTCATCATAAACACTTCGGAAACAGGCATGCTTTCAAGCGAGTCTCCAATAACTTCCGAGGCCGGGACGGGCGAATCACCAGGATCAATGCCGCTACGCGGGTTGGGCGGGGCGACAACCGGGGCAGAGGCGGCGATCTGAGGAGGTCCGGCATTGCCGCGGCGGACGCCCGCCGGGGCGCTCGCTCCATCGTGAGCAGGAATCTCGACCGATCAGGAAGAGGAAGAGGCGGTAACGCTCTCGGAGGTAACCGGGCAAACCTTGCGGGTTCTTCGCAGGTGCAGCGAAATCTCTCCGGCAGCGGCAGCGGCAGAAGCGGCAATTTCATCGGCAGGGATCTTGACCGCTCCAGAAGCGGCAGAGGCTCACTCGGCAACCGCAGTGGGAGTGGTTCAGGCTCGGCGCGTGTACAACGGAATTTTTCCGGAGGCCGGAGCGCCCAGTCGTTTGCCCCCCGCTCTCAGGCAACGGCGCCACGTTCGTTCGCACCCCGATCTTCGGGGGGGCAGTCTTTCCGTAGCGGCTCGGCAGCACGTTCCTTTAGCGGAGGTGGTTTCCGGTCGGGCGGCGGCTCGCCGGCATTCCGTTCCGGCGGCTCATCCGGTGGAGGCTTCCGATCAAGCGGGGGCTTCCGGTCCGGCGGCGGAGGCGGTGGAGGCTTCCGAGGCGGTGGAGGCGGCTCCCGAGGTGGCGGCGGCTCCCGAGGTGGCGGCGGCGGTGGCCGCGGCGGCGGCCGACGTTAACGGAAAACGGAGGTAAGAGGACGGAGGTAAGAGGACGGAAGTAAGAGGACGGAAGTAAGAGGACGGAGGTAGGAATCTTCACCCGTGATCAGTCTTTTTCCTGCCTCCGTCGTCTGCTTTCTATTCTCTTATCTCCGTCCATCCGCCTTCCGCCATCCGCCATCCGCCATCCGTCCTCCGCCATCCGCCCTCCGTCCTCCGCCCTCCGTTAATTCGTTTCCCCACCGAAGTGGTAATCGACGCCACCGCTCTTTATTTCTTCAAGTAATTGCCTCGTTGCTTCTTCGATTTTTCCGATATCTTTTTCATCCGTCGTTTCGTCGGAAATAATCTTTACAAAGCCCTTCAACCGCTCGAATTGCCGGATCACTTCAGGCCGGATTTGTCCTTCTCCCAGGCAGCGGTCCAGTTCCAGTACGGTTGCAATGCAGTTTTCGATTCGCTGGCGAAAGCATTTTGTCATCGGGATTACCAGTTAGTCGGATTACTCACTCAAATCTCAGGCATGCTTTCTGGTCAGTTCCGCATTGAAGAATGAATAGAAACTGCGGTACTCCTTCATTGCCCGGGCAAGAATCACCTTTGCTTTGTCAATGGCCTGAATATTGAGTATCAGGTTCACGCCAAGGCGGAAGGCAAGCATTGCATCAAGAGTCGGCTTGGTGTCGGAGAGCAGGCAAAGGAAGAAGAGCCTCCTCACATGCATCGGCAGCAATTGCACATGGTGGAGCACCAGGTTGCCTCCCGGCCTGTCCGAATCGAACTCCTCCTCCAGGAGGATGAGGTCGTAGCTGTTGTGGTGCAGCTTACCGAGGGCATACCCGGAACGCGATGCGTGGACCACCCAGAAGCCGAGTTCCTGAAGCACCTGGGCCATGCGTTCCGCGCGCCTCGTATCGGTGACGCACAGAAGCGCTGTTTTGACCCCCTCCTCGACCACATCGATTTCATTTGCGTAATCCGAAATTGCATTCTCGACAAAGGAGGCAACCGCGCTCTCGGTAAGGGGGGCTTCCCCTCCACTGGGCGATCCACGCTTCTGCTTTCCGTCGATCTCTATGGGGGCTTTGCATTTCGGACAAAGGATCTTCAGGGCCCTGCCTTCGGGTATCTTATCATCCGGGATCGTGAAACCGGTACGGCATCCTGGGCATTGAACTCTCACTGTCTGTTCTCCTTGCTGATCGCCCTTGCAGGCGGCGCCTGGTTAAAAATATAGTCTCTATCCCTCTTCGGGCTTTTTCGGCTATATAGTGATATTCGGTTGAGAATAACGAACAGACAAACTCTTTTTGCAATTCTTATACCCGCAAGCATCCAAAATGAGAGGCGGAGGCAGCAGGTACTCGACTCCCTCCCCACAGCGAACAGGTAAGAGATGGAAGAGCATTCAGGCTGGAAGGCAGCCGAGCTGATCGGCTACTACAGGAAGCTTCACACACACGGCTCAGGGGATAGTGACCAACTGCCCTACCGGCTGACCGTATCGGGGGCTTGGGCCGTATCGCGCCCGGCCCATTTGTTTTATTTCTTCAGGAAAATTGAACTCTCCAGGTTCCGGCTTTTCGTGGATCTCGGGAGCGGAGATGGAATAGTCGCATGCCTTGCGGCTCTTTTTACCACCGCCGTCGGTATCGAAGCCGACTCGCGACTGGTGCGCACGGCTCGAGGCGCTGCGCGCGCCCTCGACCTTGAGCGCCGAGTGGGCTTCATTCGAGCCGACTACCTGAGCCAGGGGCTGCAGGCCGCCGACTGTCTTTATATCTATCCGGATAAACCCGTCTTCGCGCTCGAAAGAGAACTCTCGGGCTGGAGCGGCACACTTCTCATCTATGGCCCCCATTTCCCGCCAAAGGAACTGAAGCTGAGGGACAAACTGCGTTGCGGCAGGGAGACGCTCGCCGTCTATTCTTTTTGAATAACCAGCCGGACCGGTTTCCTTCATCCTCCAATCAGCTTCAGCCCGTCCCGGAACAACACAAACGCCAGGGCAATCAGCACCAGCCCCAGAAAGCGCATGACATACGCATACGCCCTCCCCTCCAGAATGGACCGCGAACGCCCGACCAGCACGGCCAGGAGCACCTTCGATCCGACCAGGCAAAGATAGAAGCCCCCAAGAAAAAGCAGCGGCCCCGCAGCACTTTCCTTCATCGCCTTTGTCATTATCGGCCCGCCCACGCTCACCCAGAAAAGATACGGGTTCGGGTTCAAAAAATTCGCCAGGACCCCTTTGGCCAGTGACTTCGAATGTCCCGAATCTCCCGCCAGTACGAGCTTTTTTATCCGCAGGCTTTCATAGGCCATAAAAAGGAGGAAAAAGCCGCCCGCAAGAGCAATGCCTCCCAGGATGTGTTGGAAACTGGAGAGTCGTGCGAGGAGAAAAAGAGTGAGCACGATGATGGGTGCATCGGTGAGGATCGGGGCAAGAGCGACTTTTATCCCGGAGCGCACCCCGTGCTGGAGCGTTTCGGTGATGACGAGAGTCAGGATCGGCCCCGGTGAAATGCCCGCCGAAAGCCCGAGGATAACTCCGGCTGTCCAAAGCTCGGTCATAATTGGGGCGCACCTCCATTAGTCCGGAAGCGATGGAACGGCCTTATCCCCGAGACACCGGGAAAAACCGGTCTACACTGCTTCTCGCCTCGTCCAGCCATAGCCTGCGCTGGGCATCCGTGCTCGTGACGATGATGCCGAATGATCTCCGGTAGAAGTTCGTTACACCGCAGAGCCCGAAGATGCAATTTTTCCAGATCGTCTCGAGCGGATCGCCGAAGACCTTCCTCTCCCTTTCCGCTTCGGTGTTGGTCGTATTGAATACCAGCGCGGCCGTCGCCTTCAGCAGCCCATGGGGTACCCCCTCGCCCGAATCTCCTTCCAGGAACTCGTATGCGACCCCGGGGCGAATCACCCTGTCCACCCATCCCTTGAGGATCGCCGGAGGCTGTCCCCACCAGTTCGGATGAACGATGATCACTCCATCGGCTTCGGCGATCTCCCCGCAATGCTCCGCAACCGACGAAGGAAGAGCGACGGCATCGGGGATCTCTTCCCCCGGCAGGATGGGATCGAAGCTCTCCTTGTACAGATCGTGGAAACAGACCTCATGCCGGTTTGTCTTCAACTGCTCAACTGTCGCCAGAGCTATGGCATGATTAAAGCTTCCCTCTCTGGGATGGGCGAGAATTACCGATATCTTCATATGAATCCTTCGATTTTAGCCGCCTTTGGACAGGACGGCAGGGTAGAATATACGGGAAGGCCCACAGCGACGTCAATCAAACCGTGTATTCTTCTGTTGCGCTCGTGCAGCACCTATATTATTGAAGGGGTAAAAGGTGTAATAAAGATGTTTGCATGCTTATAGAGCTCTCACCCTTTACATTCCTCTTTCTCTCCAGGATGTATGAATGGAGCCGGATATGCCGGATAAAAAGAAGAAAGTCTCCAAATCTGAACGCAAACTTCCTGCGCAGCAGCAGGATGCCTCACAAGTGGTCGAAGCAAACGGCGACCTTGAGCAGTGGGCGCCTGAGGACCCTGCTTCCGGGCAGTCGAAAGAGGTTGACAACAAGTCGGCAGGACAGTCCGAGCCCGCGGTTCCGTGCCGAAGAGAGAGCGGAGAAGCCCCGCCTTCATCAGAAATTCCCGAGCAAAGGCCTTTCCCTGTCATCGGCATCGGCGCTTCAGCGGGAGGCCTCGAAGCGCTCGAGGAGTTCTTTCAGAATGTCCCCGAAGACAGCGGGATGGCCTATGTCATCATATCCCACACGGACCCCGGGCGCTCCAGTCTGCTTCCCGAAATAATCCGGCGCAGGTCAAGGATTCCCGCGGCCGAGGTGGAGGAGGGAATGGTCGTTGAGCCCAACACTATCTTTTTGCCCCCTTCCAATCGGGACCTCGCACTCGAGGGCAATGTATTCCGGCTGAAGGAGCAGAAACGTGGCACTACCTTCCGGCTTCCCATAGATACTTTTCTAAAATCACTGGCTGATTCCCGCGGGGAATACGCCTGCTGTGTCATTCTTTCCGGCACGGGCACCGACGGCACCCAGGGACTGCGGGTCATAAAAGAAAAAGGGGGAGTAGCAGTAGTACAGAACACCGAGAGCGCAAAGTATGAAGGGATGCCCGTGAGCGCCATGGGGACCGGTCTGGCCGATTTCGTCCTTCGTCCCTCGGAGATGCCGGAAAGACTCATGGAGTGTTTTTCAGACGGCGTGGTTATATCCAAGCCCAAAGAGGAGGAAGGGGAGCAATTTCCCGCCACTCTCTCGAAGATCGTCACTACTATCAGCAACCGTATGGGACACGACTTTTCCGCATACAAGAAAAGCACCCTTATCCGCCGCATCCAAAGAAGGATGACGGTCACCAGGGTGCGCACTCCTCAAAAATATCTGAGCTATCTTCATCACAATCCTGCCGAAATTGAAGCGCTCTTTCAGGATCTCCTGATAGGGGTCACCAGTTTCTTCCGTGACCCGGAGGCTTTCGACTACCTGAAAAAAGAAGTCATGCCCGATCTTCTAACCCGGCGTCCCGATGAGGAACCGTTCCGGGTCTGGGCGGCGGGATGCGCGACCGGTGAAGAAATCTATTCGGTCGTCATCATGATAATGGAGTGCCTGGACGATCTGGGCCTCAGAAAAGATCTCCAGGTATTCGGCACCGATCTGG
Source organism: uncultured Syntrophobacter sp. (assembly GCA_964539645.1). Lineage (GTDB taxonomy): Bacteria > Desulfobacterota > Syntrophobacteria > Syntrophobacterales > Syntrophobacteraceae > SbD1. The sequence goes on along the minus strand of CAZIJV010000033.1, from coordinate 1,806 downwards.
ACCACAAAGCAATTGAGAAGGCCCGGGAAGGTCTCTATCCGGAAAACATAGTGGCGGATCTAACTCCCGAGAGGCTGAAACGCTTTTTCGAAAAAGAAAACAGCCTTTACCGCGTGAGAAAAGAAGTCAGAGAACCTGTGGTCTTTGCGTCTCACAATGTTTTGAAAGACCCTCCTTTTTCCAGGCTCGATCTGCTCATTTGCCGAAACCTGTTGATATATCTCGAAGCGAAGGCGCAAAAGAAGATTCTGCCCCTTTTTCATTACGCGCTGAAACCCGGTGGCGCCCTTTTCCTGGGTACGTCAGAAACGGTGGGAGAGTTCCTTGATCTTTACGTCCCTATTCACAAGAAATGGAGCCTTTACCGCAGAGTCGACGTCAGCCCCGCACTTCAGCCGCTGATCGAATTTCCCACCGGAGGTAAAGCAGCCGCCATGGCGGTGGAGCGTTTGCTGGCGAACCCGCAGCCCCTCGAGATCAACGACCTGGCCGTAGCGGAAGCCACCACCCGCCTTCTTTTGGAAACGCACACTCCGCCTTGCGTGGTGGTGAATCGCAGGGGTGAGATCAGCTATATACATGGACGCACGGGCAAGTTTCTGGAGCCCTCTCCCGGTCGCATGAGCGTCAATGTTGTGGATATGGCCCGGGAAGGATTGAGGTTCGAGCTGGCGTCCGCGCTGAGAAAAGTCATATCCAGCGGCGAAACGGTCAGGAGGGAGGGGCTCAAAGTAAAAACCAATGGAGATATGGCGACTTTTGATCTCACGGTCAAACCCATGGGAAAGCCCGACTCTCTCAAGAACATGATTGTCATCGTCTTTGAGGAAAGTGTTCAGCAGGAAAAGCGCATACGCAGGACGAAGAAAAAGGAATCCCAGGGAGATGCCGTCACACAGCGCACTATAGAACTCGAACGTGAGATATCCAGGGTGCAGCAGGACCATCGCATTGCCATGGAAGAACTCGAGACTTCCAATGAGGAGCTGAAATCCGTCAACGAGGAACTGCAATCCTCAAATGAAGAGTTGCAGTCCACCAACGAGGAACTGGAATCATCCCGGGAAGAGCTGCAGTCGCTCAACGAAGAACTCTCCACCGTCAATGCGGAGTTGCATGAGAAAATCATGGAACTCTCCCAGTCCTATACAACAATTAACCATGTTTTGAACTCCACCGGCATCGCCATCCTGTTTGTCGACAGGGAACTCAACGTTTTGCGCTTCACACAGGAATCCACAAAGCTCGTCAACCTGATCGACGCCGACGTCGGACGCTCCCTGACCCACATATCCACCAATTTAGAATCCAAGACTTTCCTGAATGATATCCGGCGTTCGCTCTCCGAGCACAGGGTGATTGAATCGAATACACAGACGCTTCAAGGGTGCTGGTATGCGGTAAGAATCGTCCCCTACTGGGAGCAGAGAGGCCATATTGGAGGCGCGGTCATCAGTTTCATAAATATTGATAGTCTTATCGAAGCAAGAAAGCGCCTGAGTGAGGCGGGATTGCCGGAATCGTAGACGTGGTTTCCCTGCCCGGGATGCGCGCCGGCCTGTTTCAGGCGCCTCGGGCCAGTGCGGGAGGGACCGGAAATCACGTATCTGTAAGTCAGGGGTAGCCTGGTCAGCCTAGCTTCCGTAGTGTTCTAATTTACCGCAAAACTTTCCCGCCCCGTCATTCCGGCAGGGCGCCGTGTAGCCGGGCGTTTCGCAGCAGTTCAGAAGAGGACCCGGATGCAGACCCCGGGCTTATATGAAACTTCATTTTTAGAGGAACACGCCGGGATGATAAAAATAGTAG
>CAZIJV010000032.1:0-66810 GCA_964539645.1 uncultured Syntrophobacter sp. | reverse complement strand
GCACAAAAGATTATCACGAATCAGTCAAGGTGTCAAAATGCGACTTGACCCCTTAGACAGACAGAGGACGGAAGACAGAGGGCGGAGGGCGGAAAGAACTCCCCCGCATTAGGACGGGGCAAGACGACAAACCTTCTTTTTTATTGCAGGAAAGGGCATGAGTCTCTATTGTTCATAAATGGGCGCCAAAAACGACGTGCGTCCCTTTTTCATGCTTAATGCCGAGGTCTAAAATGAATAAGTTCACTGCTGCGATTGAGAAGTGCGCCGAAACGGGTCTATATGTAGGGTATGTCCCGGGTTTTCCGGGGGCGCATAGTCAAGGCGAGACCCTTGATGAACTCCACCGGAATTTGCACGAAGTCATAGGTATGCTTCTCGAAGACGGGGAACCTTTATTGGAAGGAGAATTCGTGTGAACCCATGTAGTAATGGTAGCTGCAAGGTAGGGATTTCGACTGTTGCCTGCATGGAAGTACGAGTGTAACGAGGTGACAAATGGCTACTGCTCAAGCCGTTAGAGAAAAGCGAAACGAAATCATCAAAGTCGCCGCGTTGCGTGGGGCAAAAAACGCGCGCCTTTTCGGATCTCTGGCCCGTGGGGAGGAAAACGCGGACAGCGATGTGGACCTGCTGGTGGATATGGAGGAAGGACGGAGTCTTCTGGATCTCTCCCACCTTCTCCTGGATATGGAAGAACTGCTGGGTTGCCCGGTGCATGTGGTCGAACCCGAGGCTCTTCACTGGGCAATTCGTGAGAGCATCATTGAGGAGGCCGTGCCGCTTTGAAAGACGGCAGGGTTTACTTGATCCACATCCTGGAGTGTATAGAACGCATTGAACGATATACCAAAGACGGCCCGGAATTGTTTTTCTCCGACACGAAAACCCAGGACGTCGTGCTAAGAAATCTTCACACTTTATCGGAATCCACCCAGCATCCGCACTATCGTGTTACCTGTACAATTTAGACTCTATGACGCCCCTCCAGCCATCGCTTCAGCGAGCGCCGGCTTTCTCCGAAGGGCCTCCCCAAAACAAGACCTTCCACACTGACGTCCTCATCCAATTGGGGCCAATGAATACCCTCTCCCTTTCCGATCAAACGGAAGTCTTTTCGCTCCTCGTCAGAACCGCTAAGGAGACTTGGGAACCAGGCAAGAGGGACTGCAACCGTAAGCAGCCTCTCTGAACAATTGAACGTGGCTTCAGCCAGTCCCGAGATTTTCCGGCTTCAATATAGTTTGATCTGCGGGAAGAACAAAAGCTTCACATCGGCAATTCCCTTGAATTAACGACCTATCCCTTCACATTCGACCCGCATTCTGCGATAGTACAGGAAACAGGATATCAGGATCACTTCCCGGGCAAACACCGAGGAGGCGCCGGATGGTGCGGCACAACCAGCATGCGAGGTGAATCCATGGATGAAAGCAAACTTCTCGAACGGATTACGATAAATCCCCAGATATTCAGTGGAAAACCGATCATAAGGGGCAAGCGGCTTGCGGTGGAGCACATTCTTGGGATGCTTGCGGCAGGCGATAGTCCACAGGTCATCCTGGCAGGTTATCCCTGGCTTGAGCCGGAAGACATTCAAGCCTGTCTTGTCTATGCCAGAAGATTGGTGGGTCACGAAAGAATTGAACCGCTTCTTATGGAAACCGGAACTTGAAAGTACTCTTGGATACGTGCGTTTGGGGCGGCGCCGTCGGAGACCTTCGATCCGCCGGTCACGATGTCATATGGGCCGGGGAATGGTATGTAGATCCCGGTGACGAAGAGATACCTGCCAGAGCGCATGCCGAAGGCCGCGTCCTAATCACATTGGATAAAATAAAGAGTTCGGTGAACTTGCCATCGTCCATCGAGTTCCCCATTCAGGGATAGTCAGACTCGTACTTTTTCCGGCGCGGCAACAGGGAAATATTGCTGTACGCGTGCCTGCACGCTATCAGGATGAATTAAGCTCAGGAGCAATCATTACGGTAGAAGTCGGGAGGATCAGGATAAGACCACCCGAATCCATCTCTTTCTAAATAGCTGAAAATACCAGGGCGACTGTTCAAAGAAGGCCCTGTTTTCCTCATCAAATGTTCGGTTTGAAAATGGTTGAAAATGGGGTCAAGCTAATAGCCTAAAGTTTCAGTGAAAAAAAACAAAAATCGGCGGTTATTTACGGCTTAGGAGCCTATTTTGGACCCTAAACCCATAAAACAAGCTTCTTAGTAAGAATAGAACGCTATTTCCATAAACTTTTCTCCGGCATTATAGACTCGTGGTCAGGCCCCATTTTAAGGCCCCTGAATTGCTGAAATCAGCATAATTCAAGGTTCTTGCCTGAGGTGACGATAGTAATTGCCGGGGGATAATTTGTTGTGGCATTCTTCTGGGCATGGTTTCTGAGCAGCTATGCTTGACCTCGTAATTATTCGTGGCAAACGATAAATGCACACGGGAGGGGATTATGTTTCGAGAGAGCCGAAGTGAGTTCAAGTTCGAGTGGTCACAACTGGGCGATATTAAGCTTGGCCGCCCCAGTCTGGGCCGGACAACCTCTGTCGCCGTCTATCGCCTGATGCAGTTTACTGTCAGGGATGCCATAATCAAGCACACCACCCCCGAAACGGCGGACCGGATTTTCTACGATGCCGGGCGCAATGCAGGCAAGGCGCTGTACGAGAATATGCTCGATAACCCAGCGAGTGTAGAGGAGTTTGTGTCACGGCTCCAGAAAGTTTTGCTGGATCTGCATATCGGCATCCTTCGAATAGAGGAATCCGATCTCGATCGACTGAGGTTCATACTCACCGTCTCGGAGGATCTGGACTGCTCGGGATTGCCGGTCATCGATGAAGTGGTATGCACCTTTGACGAAGGATTAATCGCCGGTCTGTTCGAAGCATTCACAGGAGTTCCTTTCGAGGCGAAAGAGATCGATTGCTGGTGCAGCGGCGCGCGGGTCTGCCGGTTTGAAGCAAATCGCATCAGCTAGGGTCCTCAAGGCTGCAGAATGAACCAAAAGGAAAAAGACCGCATAGACTGCATCACCCGGGCGATTCACCAGCTTGTCAACGGGCTGCGCTACGAGGACATTCCGGTTGAAGGCCAGGAGATGGATGAAATCCGGCAACTGGGTGAATATGTAAATCGCCTGGCCGGCGAGTTGAAATCAGCCTCGGGTTTTGCGCACGCTTTATCCCGCGGCCTGCTCTCGACGGAGTTCAGGAGTAAGCTCGAGATATACGGTCACCTGAAGCAGCTTCAAGCCGGGCTCAGGCACCTGACCTGGCAGACGGGCCAGGTAGCGAAAGGCGATTTCAGTCAGCAAGTGAACTTTATGGGTGAATTCTCAACATCCTTTAACTGGATGGTTCACCAACTGGCGGCCAACAAGGCAGAGCTGGAAAAAGAGATCTCCGAGAGAAAAGAGGCGCAAAGGGTTGCAGAGGAATCCAGCAGGGCGAAAAGCACGTTTCTGGCCAACATGAGCCACGAAATCCGGACTCCGATGAATGGAGTACTGGGCATGGCGGAACTCCTTTTACATTCCGGTCTGAACGACAATCAGCGCGATATGGTCAAAACCCTCTTAGAATCCGGGAATACATTGCTGGCTCTACTCAGCGACATCCTGGATTTATCCAGGATCGAGGCCGGGAAGCTGGAATTTCAAGACCTTGATTTCTCACTTCAGGACAACATAGAAGAGGCAGTGGAGCTATTCGCGCTTCAGGCTCACCGCAAAGGGCTTGAACTGATTTGCCGCATCGACGGAGATGTTCCCGACCAGGTCGCGGGAGATTCCTCCCGGCTGCGGCAGATCCTCAACAACCTCATCAGTAACGCCATCAAGTTCACAGAGACCGGGGAAATCCGGGTCGGCGTCTCTCTCCTGGAGCAATCGGAAGATCACGCTCTCGTTTGTATCGAGGTAAAGGATACGGGGGTGGGAATCCCTCCCGGCGGCCTGGCGAAAATATTCGATGTTTTTTACCAACTGGACGGTTCGGCGAGCCGGAAATATCAGGGTACCGGGCTTGGACTGAGTATCTGCAGGCAGCTCTGCATCATGATGGGGGGAGACATCGATGTTGACAGTGAACCTGGAGCAGGCAGCGTTTTCAGGTGCACGCTTCGCTTCAGGAGAAAACCCGCCCTCTGCGCGGATGCTTTCCTCGACCACAGCGCACTGAAGGGCCTGCGCGTGCTCATTGTGGACGACAATGAGAACAGCAGAGCGGTATTGAATTATCATATCACCACCTGGGGCATGTGCAATCGGGAAGCGGCTTCCAGCGCCGAGGCCCTGGAGATGCTCGCAAATACCGCAGAAAATCGCGCTCCCTTCCATCTTGCCCTGATCGATGAGTCCATGCCGGGTATGAGCGGATCGGAGCTTGCCCGACGGATCATGTCCGATCCTTCCATTTCCAAAATTCCTTTGATATTGCTTGCTAATCGCGGCTCGCCAATAGATGGGGACCTGGACTGTGAAGCAGGCGTGGTATCCCGCCTCAGCAAACCGGTGCGGCGATCTCAACTCTTGCGCGCCATCTTAAGTGCTTTGGAACCCGGTGATAAAACCCCTCTGCCACAACTGGACATGGCGCCCCCAGTGGATAAAGCCCCCCTTGAGCCCCGGGTTCTTGTGGCGGAAGACAACATCGTCAATCAAATCGTCATTGTCGAGATGCTTCGCTCACTCGGCATAGGCGCCGATCTTGTCTCCGACGGCGCCGAGGCGGTTCGGGCCGTCTATGAGCGCTCCTATGACCTCATTTTGATGGACTGCCAAATGCCGGAAATGGATGGCTGCGAGGCGACACAAAGGATCAGGGCCCTGGAACGACAGAGATCCGACGGCATACCGGGAAAGCCGCCGCATATCCCGATCGTTGCAATCACCGGCGATGCCATGGTGGGGGACAGCGAAAAGTGTTTAGCAGCAGGAATGGATGATTATCTGTCCAAACCCGTCAAAATGCAGCAACTGGAAACCGTCCTGCGGCGCTGGATTAGTTTGATTTGATCAGACATCGGTTTCGACCGATTTCTCGAAGAAGGCGCCCGTGCGCGACATCATCGATCAGTTGAAATGGTTTCGAAGCGGCCACCGCCTCGACGGGCTTTCGCTACGCGGTATGATCGAGGAAGGCAGGCGTTGATGCCCGCCCGTTTTGTCATCGATAACTCGGTCGTCATGTCGTGGTGTTCTCGAACTTCTGGACGGCCTGCCCATCTCGGTGGAACAGGACCCCCCCGCCCGGATGCTCATGGAGATAAACCAGCCGGGAATTTAAGACTCATGTAGCATATTCGACCATGGTTCAGCGCCTGGGACAGGATATCAGGGCTTTTGCCCGGAGGCGAGGAAGAGCGTGACCGATGCAGTTACGGGCAGGCGCCTGTCCCTTTTCACCAGCGAATCCAGCCATAGGGAAAAGATCCGGGAATCTTCCCTGTCCTCATTTTCCTGCATCCGGGCCGTGGCGCTAAGGTCATATACGATATCCGCTGCATGAAGTCCGTCCGCCAGGAGGATATAGCCTTCCATCAAGGTGTTTCGGAACCCCTCCTGCCGGATTCTACGGAGCAACTGGCGGCCTATCGCGGGGTTCCGGAAGCTGTTTCTCCACCTGCCGATCACTTTGCCGGTCGTAGCGAGATCGTCGGAATCGATCACGAAGGTAAACCAGTCCGGTTCGGCACAGACCATCCGTCCGCCGGGCTTCAGGACCCGGGCCATCTCGGAAATCACTTTGCCGGGGTCTTCGATATGTTGGAGAACCCTGTCGACGCGGATGGAGTCCACGGAATCCGACTCGAAGGGAAGCTGATGTATGTCGGACTGGATAAACTCAGCGCCGGCGTGAGCCCTTCCCGCCGCGCGCAGGAGCGTGTTGCTGTTGTCTACCCCTATGGCCAATCCCGCGGGACCGGTGAGTCCTGCGAGTCTTTGAACATCGAAGCCCAGCCCGCATCCCAGGTCAACCGTTGTATGCCCGGGCTCCGGATTCATCAGATCTATGGAACGCGACTTGTAGAGCGCAAACGAGGGCAGCCGTTCCATAAACCGCAGGCAGGCAAGCAGTTTGCCGATATCCGAGTTCCGGTCGACATCCCTGAATCCCATGGCCAGATAGCTTTCGTCAGTCATTGTATGTTGCCGCTTCCCGTCACTTTCACTGAGATCCTTATTTGAGGAGGTCACGAGGAAACCGGAAGGGCTGAAACTGAGTGTGGTTGCACTGGCGGTATTGTTTACCCTGGCAACGGGAGCGGTGGCTCAGGCAGCGCTCTACAAATTCTTTTTCGACGTCCGCACTCACCGGGAATATGTCAACACTACGACCCTCACGGATTTCATGGGTTTTTGGATTGAAGTCTACGACACCGAACTGAAGAATCCGCCCTCATTCGTCGACTCCATCGTCGTTACCGCTCCTGACGGTACGACCTTCAATATTACCTCCACGGCCCACTGGAACTATCTCGACAAGGGATACTGGGCCGCATTCCCGGCAAGTGCCTTTGCCGACGGGTTTCCGTCGGGCACTTATTCCGTCAGGGTAGATGCGGGAGGGACAGCGATAACGGCTCGCGATACTCTGCCTTCAGTCGTATTTCTCAGTCCCGTCACCGTCACTTATCCAACCGAGGGGAAAACCGGCGTTCCGGAAACGCCCCTGATCAAGTGGAATGCGGTGTCCAAAGCGACCCGTTATCAAATCAATCTCTGGAATACCAGCAGAAATGAGCCCCTTTTCAACGGTTGGCCCGGTATGGAAACGATGTGGACCAATAAGACAAATTTCAAAATTCCCAAGGGGGTGCTCAAGCCCAACAACAACTACAGGATAAGAATTGAAGCACGATCCGACCTTCAGGATACGGAGAGCCGCTCCCGGAGCAAGTGGATCAATTTCAGCACCGGCGCTTGGTAGAGGAAATTCTATTTGACCAGGAACTCCTCCTTGAAATCTATACTTTTCCCCGCATTATTATCGGTGACCGTATATCTCCAGATATACTTACCGGGTACCGCATCAGGCGGCAGAGCGACCCATGCCGAAATATCCTCGAAAAAGACAGGCGGATGATAGAAGAAGGATTCTTTGAGCACAATGAGGTCCGGTTTTTCGTGGATGATCTTGCCGGAGGGACCGGCCACCTGGACCGAGATTTGTACGTCCATGCGGGTTCCGCGGAACCGCATCCCGGCGACTTTACAGGTGGAATGGACCTTCTCACCCGGTTTGACGATCAAAGGTTTCGCCGGAGCGCCGCCTTCTGTCGCGGAGAATTTGCACTCTCTGAGTTCCAGCCCCTTAGGGGCTTCAGTGGGTCCTCCTTCCACTCGAAAGGTCTGCTTGAAGAGATGCTCGGCCGCCTTGACCTTGTCGCGCACCTTGATGTGGACACTGTAATCGCCCGACGGGGCATAGGACGGCAGTTTGAAATCATGGAAGCCGTCAATCGAATCCTGTTTCCCGGCGGGCTTTAGAATCTCCTCGACTACCGGCTCAAAGAGCAATAATCCCTGGGGGTCCAGGGCGCTTATTTCCACCACCAGGTGCGGAAAGCCGTACTGGTTCACTCCGAATCCAACCGTCTCGAAGGTGGTATGCACATCCGCCTCCGGCTTGTAAGGCCCTTTCGGACGCACCTTCCCTTTCTTCGACTCAACGAATTGGAAATTCATGACTCTTAACGGAATACTCACCGGCTTCACGTCAGATTGCTGATTGCCGACGGCGGCTTTAGTTTCACCGGGTTGATCCCCTGCAGCAGGCGGAGCTGTCCGGGTCTGCGGCTCAGCGGAAAAACAGGCGTCATGAAGAAGACAAAGTGACGAGAACAGAGTGATTACCAGGATAACCGGATAAATTCGGCAGCGTCTCATTACACCTCCTGAGCAGGGCATTAGCATCATCTCGGCGGCCGGCGTTGGGCGAGCGGAAGGTTGCCTCTCCAGGTTTGCAACAACCGTACCAGACTCCCTTCGGGGACCCGCCCCCGGATCACGCGCAGGGCCTGAAAATTCGGCCTGAAGCTGTTTTCTGCTGGTTTTTCTACTCGATCCGAGAAAAAGCGCCAAAATATAGTGACGGCGAGAAGTCCGGGGGCAGTTTGAGGTGTATTCAGACTCACCTCAATGAGTATGTTCAACGCACTGCTTTCGTATCTTCTGTTCTTCATGCATCTCGAAGCTGCCATCCTCTTTGCGGATGATCAGCATATCCCGGCCTTCACGGGTGACCCTGATTGCTCCGATACAAATCTCCGGCGCCTTCTTCCCTTTCGATTTTATTCTCGTTCTGGCCAGGAACCAGGCCCCGATCAAGGCGGGTATCAGAACCACCAGGTACAGGTAATGGAATTGCTCCATCCAATTTTCTCCTCGAATGCCCAAAAGGGGATTTCTCTTCCCTTTCGGCACAGTGAAATAGTCGGCTCTGAATCTTAGTTAAACATGTGTTTAGAATTCCACAACTTGACTGGGGCAGCAAGAGAAAAGTTTCCTATGGCAGTCCCGAGGGCACGCCCGAATTTCATTGAGATAGAGGGAAGATCGGAGTATCCTGCCGATCAGAGAATCGTTGCCACAAGCGGTTTTCTTGTCAGAAATGTCTCCCGGTCGGTCCACGGGTATATTGCAGGAGTGTTTATGAAGAAGATGGTGACAACGGTTGTGATGTTTTCCCTGTGTGCTCTGTTTTCTCTCACAGTGAAAGCCGCGCAGTTCGAGACAGACAGCTTTGAGACCTCTCTCGGCCCGCTCAAAATCACTTTTCTGGGTCATGCTTCACTCCTGTTCCACTTTAACGACAAGAACATCTACATCGACCCCTTTGGCGAGGTTGCAGATTTTTCCCTCCTGCCCAAGGCGGACATTATCCTGTTTACGCATGAGCATCGCGATCATTTCGATCTCAACGCGCTGGAAACCCTTCGTACGGACAATACGCTGGTAGTGCTTACTGAAGCCTGCGCCATAAAGTACAAAGAAGGCATCATCATGCGCAATGAGGACGTTAAAATCATCCAGGGGCTCAAAATAGAGGGGGTCCCCGCCTACAACATCGTTCATAAGCGCAGTTCGGGCTACCCTTACCACCTCAAGGGAATCGGCAATGGATACATCGTCACCTTCGGCGACAAACGTGTATACATAGCGGGAGATACCGAGAAAATACCCGAGATGAAGGAACTGAGCGAAATCGATATAGCTTTTCTTCCGGTGAATGTTCCCTATACGATGACTGTGGAAATGGCTGCCGATGCGGCCAAAGTGATCAGGCCAAAGGTTTTCTACCCTTACCACTATGACGGCTCGGACCTTACCGAGCTTACCGAACTGCTCAAAGCCCAGGCGTCCGAGACCGAAATCCGGATTCGTAATATGAAATAGACGCCAGACCGCGCCCGGCGGGAGATCCGCACTGCAGATCGCTAACGGCTCGAAGCATTGACTGTCATAAGATGCAATTTCTCAAACTCGTCATCCGCAACACCTTCCGGCAAAGGCTCCGAACCTTTCTCACCATTTTCGGAATGGCTGTTGCGATTCTTGCCTTTTGCCTATTAAACACCGTGATCCAGGCGTGGTATCTCGGTGTTAACACCGCCGCCCCCAACAGGCTTGTCTCGCGTAATGCGGTATCGCTTATTTTCACTCTTCCCCTGAGTTATAAGTCCAGGATAGCCCAGATACCGGGCGTCAACCGGGTTGTCTTTTCCAACTGGTTCGCCGGTGTCTATATAGATGAGCGTCATTTTTTTCCAAGAATGGCGGTAGGCCCGGAAAACTTCTTTGACGTGTTCCCGGAATTCATTATTTCCCCCGATGAACTCAAAGCTTTCTGGAACCAGCGAAATGCCTGCATCGCAGGCAGAAAGCTCATCGAGAAGTACGGCTGGAAACTCGGGGATACCATCACCCTTACCGGCAATATCTACCCCGGCGAATGGCGGTTTGTACTGCGTGGAGTGTACCGGGGAGCGACAAAATCCGTGGATGAGACCCAGTTCTTCTTCAACTGGAACTATCTGGACGAGACCCTGAAAAAGTCATCACCAACAAGGGCTGGACAGGTTGGCTGGTATATAATACAGATACGAAACCCTGCCGATGCCGGAAAGGTTTCAAGCTCGGTCGACGCCCTTTTCCAGAACTCCCTGGCCGAGACGCTGACAGAGACCGAGAAGGCATTTGCAGCCGGGTTTGTTGCAATGACCGAAGCCATAGTCATTGCCATCAGGATCGTTTCCTACGTTGTCATAGGGGTGATCCTCATCATTCTCGCAAACACTATGGCCATGACCTCTCGTGAGCGCATGCCGGAGTACGCTACCCTGAAAACCCTGGGATTCGGCGATAAGTACCTCTGGATGCTCATTGCCGGGGAATCTGTCTTTATCTCCCTGCTGGGAGGCCTGGTAGGAATCGCTATTTCTTACCCGATCGCCGCGGTTTTTTCGGAGAAGATGGGCACACTTTTGCCGGTTTTCCATATTCATTGGAAAACTCTGGTGCTGTGCGCCCTGGTCAGTCTCGGAATCGGGCTTCTGTCCGCCCTGCTCCCGATCCTGCGCGCAAGCAGGATGCGGATAGCCGAGGCGCTCAGGCACGTGGGGTAGGACTACAAAGAATAAATGGGAAGATGGATCAAGTCGATCCCATGAGTCCCAGTAAGCATTATGGAGGAATAATTGAACATCACGCAACCCGGAATTCATATGTTTGTCGGTTTCAACGGCACTGACCTTCACGAAGAGCTCGAAGGTCTCATCAAGAATTACCGTCCCGGTGGAATAGTGCTTTTCAGGAGAAACATTTCGGGCCGGGAACAGTTGAAAAAGCTGGTTTCCGATGTGCAGGCGCTCGCCATCGAGGAGTTGAAACGCCCTCTGCTCATTGCAATCGACCAGGAAGGCGGCACGGTTCAGAGGCTGACGCCCTATTTCACATCGATTCCCGCAGCCAGGACACTTTCGGGGGAAGGTCCTTCCTCCGTCTCCGAGTGGGCGGGGAAGTGCGCCACCGAACTGAAGGAGATCGGAATCCAGATCAACTTCGCACCCGTACTCGACCTCGTCCCCGGGGGGGAAAACCACTTCATGGAATCTCGCACTTTCGGCTCTACGCCTGCCGTGGTAGCCGATTTGGGAGCGTTATGGATCGAGGAGCATCAGAAACGCCGGGTTTCGGCTACCGCCAAACATTTTCCCGGACTTGGCCGCGCCGGATCAGATCCACACCATTTCGCCCCCAAGATCGCCGAGGACAACAATGATGAGTTCCACAGGCACCTGATACCTTTCTGGTCTGCATTACGGACGGGAGTCAATTGCATAATGACCTCGCACGCAGTCTATCCCGCGATTGATCCGGAATGGCCTGCTACGCTCTCACATGAAATCATATACGGTCAACTGAGACAACGTATGCGGTATAGAGGAGTATTGTTCAGCGATGACCTGGATATGGCCGCAATCAGCGAGAATTATTCACATGACCAGATCGTGAGTCGAGGACTCTCAGGCGGGATAGACTTCTTTCTTCTCTGCCAGAAAACTGAAAACATCGAACCCTTCTACAGGAGTATCACGGCTCTTCTTGAAAAGGAAGAAACCCTCCGGCGGTTTCATGCCGAGTCCTTAGTGAGAATGGAAATGCTGCTGCAGTTTCACTTCGAGCAGTTGCTCGGCCCCGAGAGAAATACCTTCCTGGATCACGATTCCTAGAAACGACTGCCCCTGCCTTCCAAGTGAAAAGCAGGGGCAGTCGCCTCTGAATGCAGCCCCGATGGGGCCGCGCCGCCAACCTTCAGTATGCGTTCTCCGAGGCGCCTTGTGCGAGCGGCCTCATTTTCGTCGAACCGGATAAAGCAGTTTCTTTCAGCTTGTCATAAGAACCCGCGACTATTGGATCGGCAGCAGAGCAACAACTGTGCCGCTTGGAAGTTTCCGGATGATTATGCAGGCCAGGTATGAAATCAGCGCTTCGGGGAGAAGCGCTTTGGAGCGCCTTGATATTCAATTTTATAATTGGAAATTCCGAATAGAGATTGCTCGACGTGATATTCAGGAGAACTCATACCTCCCAATCCAGCCGGGCCGCCACGCTTGAGCCACGCTTTTAGCCACGCCTTTGGCGTGGTTTGAACGAGAATGAAACTTCATTTTGTCCCTCCGGCGTGATCCTTTAAAAATGAAGTTTCACATAAGAGGTCAGGAGTAGAGGAACTGCAGGACAGAGTCCATGCTTCGCAGCCTGGAATCCATTTCGGCAGCCTCCCTGTGGCCGATCCGGCCAACCGTGTACAGGGCATGAAGCCGTTGGATCGTGTCGAAAAGCTCCTTAAAGATGGAAGGGGTATCCAGATCGTTGTTCATGGCTCCCTCGTACCGCTCTGTCAAACTCTCGAGCAGAGCCGTGACCGCGGGATCGGAGGTGGATGCTTCAGACTGTGCAGTGTTGATTTCCGTGATCATGTCATGCATGGCATCAAGTTGGCGTGCGGTCTCCCGGAATTTTTCCAAAGAAAGATGCAGCTTCCTCCGATAGTGTTTCGAGAGCAGATAATAGCGGATGTGTCGCCAGGAAAAGCCCTGATCAAGCAGATCTTCGGGGTAGATAATGTTGTTCAGGCTCTTGGACATTTTCCTGCCGCCAACCAGCACATGTTGGCCGTGCAGCCAGTATCGCGCCAGCTCCTTCCCGGACAGCGATTCCATCACGGCGATATTGTAATCGTGATGCCGGACCATATTGTCTATTCCGCCGCAGAAAATATCCAGTGAGTAGCCCAGTGTCGTTGAAATCATTGCCGGGTCCTGGATGTTCCAGGCAGGTCTGCCCCTGCCTATTCCGGTATCCCAGTAGACGTTATCCCCTTCTTTATACCCATGCCACAGGATAAAATCTCCCCGGTTCCACCTCTGGCCCGGATAGGTATCACGCTTGAATCGTCTTTTCTCCTTCGGCCAACTGCTCATATCGAGCCTGAAGAGCCTCCCGAACCCCTCGTATTTCAGCGGATCGAAGAAAACGTTGCCGTCATGCCAATAGGCATAGCCCCTCTCTACAAGCTCTTCGATGAGCTTCGCGGCCTGTTCGACGCTCGTGGATGAACGTGGAATCTGTTCAGGAAGTTTTATTCTGAGGTTGGCTGCCTCCTCCATGAACCGGGCAGCTACGGCGTCCGTCAGCTCAGTTACGGACTCACCGGCAGCCTCCGCCTCCTCGATGGATTTGTCTTCAACGTCAGTGAAATTGATGACTCTGCGCACCTCGTATCCCTGGTACTCGAGGTATCTTTGCAGCAGATCTTCCCAGGTAAAGGTGCGATAGTTGCCGATATGGGGACGGCGGTAGATAGAAGGACCGCACGTGAACATCCTGACAATCCGATCGCTTCTGGGTTGAAACGATTCTATCCTGCGGGTCATCGAGTTTTGAAGCTGGAGCATTGGCATGTCCCCTCGGAAGCGCCTGCGGTGGAAATCCTGATTTTACCCGGATGAGAATGTAGAGCCATACGGGCAATTTGTAAAGGGAAGCAGACTGCACTGAAGCTGTTTTTAATCCTGTCTCTCACCGGATTGGCCGGCGGGCATATCTTCCAGCTTTTTAATCAGCACTTTATCGACCCGCCGCCTGTCCATATCAACAACTTCGAAACGGTAGCCGCAGCAGTCGAACCAATCCCCGGCCGTTGGTATCCGCTTGAGGTTGGCCATCGCAAATCCGCTCAACGTGCGGAAAAGGCCGCCCCTTTCGCCCGGAAGTTTCCTGATATCGAAGTGGTCTTTGAGTTCGTCGATTGGAAGCATCCCGTCGACAAGCCAAGACTCGTCAGCCCTCTGGACAATCCGCGGTTCCTCCAGCACTTCGGTGGAAGTCATGTCCCCGACAATGGCTTCCAGAATGTCGCTGAGTGTGACAATCCCTTCGATAGTGCCGTATTCGTCGATTACCAGCGCCAGGCGCAGACCGGATTCCCTGAAAAGCTCCAGGACCTTCAAAGCATGGGTGCTTTCGTGAACAAAAATCGGCTTGCGAACAGATCCCCTGATATCCAGTCGTTTCCCGGCCAGGCACCCCAGCGCCAGGTCGCGCACGTTCACAACGCCCAAAACATTTCCCAACCTTCCCTGGCTTACCGGAAAACGCGAATAATGACTCTTCGTAATCTTTCGCATGATTTTTTCGGCGGATTCATTGATATCGAGCCACACGATTTTATCCCGCGGGGTCATCATGACTCCCACGCGGCGGTCTCCCAGACGAAATATGCGCTCGACCATGTCCTGCTCGGCTTCCTGGAATACACCGGCCACCGTAGCCTGTCCTATGAGAATTCTGATCTCCTCTTCCGTTACCGGCGGCTCCTTTTCGGCGCGGAACCTGACCAGGCGAAGCAGGAATTCCGTTGAAGCGCTAAGCACCCGGATAGCGGGAAAAGCTATCCGGGAGAGCAGCTTCATGGGTCCGGCGACACTGGATGCAATGCCTTCCGGGCTTGTCAGTGCAATCCTTTTCGGCACAAGTTCGGAGAGGAGGGAAAAATAGGTGATAAGGCTGACCACCAGGGTCAGGGCGAGCGTATCGCTGTATTGGCCGATATAGGGGATAGAGGAAAGCGGCTGAGCCAGGATCTTGGAAATACTTGCCCCCCCGAAGGCGCCGCTCAGCACTCCCACCAGGGTGATGCCTATCTGCGTAGTGGCCAGGAATCGGGTAGGATTTTCAGCCAGTTCGAGCGCGACCTGCGCGCGCGGATCGCCCTCCTCCGAGCGGTGCTGGAGGCGCGACTTTCTCGATGAGACCACCGCAAACTCGGACATCGCAAACAAACCGTTCAGCACAATGAGCATGCAGACGATTGCTACATCCAGAATGCCGACAAGCATTTCTTCTCTCCGCGGCTAATACGTTGTGGCGACCGACCATGTCTCCCAGCGCAATCCGGAATGCCTGCTTCATGCCCGGATTCCATCAAATAAAACAAGGCGGGTGGAACTCCCGCCTTGTTGATTATCTTGATTCCCCGGACCCGGTTGGGCCGCACGAGTCCCTAGGCGATAGTGACCGAACTCGCCTGCGCCCCTTCATCACCGGACTGCTCGACAAAAGTAACTGCCGTTCCGATTCGAAGATTTTCAAATTTGCCGTCGAGAACAGCGTTTTCGTGAAAATATACCTCACGCCCCTCAGGAGTCACCAGGAACCCGTAGCCGTCCTCGGGGAATATTCTTGTCACCCGCGCCACAGGCTTTTCAAAGTGAACCTTTACTTCACCCCTTTGCTTCTCCGCATATTCCTTGATCCGGCGCTGTGCTGTCTCGAAGGAATTGACTATGGCTACGTGGAGGTCTTCGTCAGGCTCCCTCTTCACTATCAATTCACCGCCCGGAACGGTGATATCGATCCGCACATTGTACATCATCCCGCTTCGCTGACTGCGATGAGGCATATCCACCTTGACACGGCACCCGATGATCTGGTCATAGAGCCTGTCGAGTTTTGCCGCCTTCTCTCGAATAAGCTCCTCGGTGTCACCGTTGAGCCGCACGTCGCGCGCGCTGATTTCCAGTGGTAATTTCATGAGTTCTCCCCCTTACCATTTCATATAAGTTCGTCCCAGCGTTGGGAAAGTCCATTTACCAGTCAGAACAGACACAATGCAATGTTTTTTTATCTATTCTTTTAATTTCGATGCCACTCGGATGCGTGATTCCAGCGTCCGGTGGACAGGGCACCGGTTCGCTATCTCGAGCAACCGTTCGCGCACCGGTTGCTCAAGGTCTCCTTCCAGCTCAATTTCCCTTTCGATAAAGTCTATCTTGCTGCTCCCTTCGGTGCATTCCACGCAGTCCTCAGCGTGAATCTTCTCGTGCTTGAGCCGCACGGTGATCGAATCCAGAGGCAGTTTCTTCCGGTCGGCATACATGCGAAGAGTCATCCCCGTGCATGCGCCCAGGGCCGAAACCAGTAGATCGTATGGTGTGGGACCCGTGTTTGCTCCTCCGACCGGAATCGGCTCGTCGGCAAGCAGGCTGTGACCGTTTGCAATGATTTCCGTCTGGAATCCATTTTTGCCCGTCCGGGTTATTACCCGATTATCCGCAATGTCGGCGGCTTCCTTCTTCTCAGGCCGCTGGAGATACTTCTGAGACCATGCCGCAAGCACCGAACCGACGTAGAGAGAATCAGCACGCTCCGCCAGCAGGTGGTCGGCCCTGTCCAGGGAGATGAAACTCTTGGGGTGCCGGGCCGCGGTAAAGATCCTCGCGGCATTCTCAATCGATACGATCCGGTCCAGCGGAGAATGGAATATAAGCAGCGGTTTCCTCAGATTCCGGATCGCCGCCTCCATGCTGTTCTGCTGCAGGTCATCCAGAAACTGTTTCTTTATCTTGAAATCCTTACCGGAAATATTGATCTGGGCCTCCCCCGCCCGGTTCAACGTCTCCCCGGAATCCTTCCCAAGAAACCGGAGTACATTGGACGGATCGGCAGGCGAGGCAATAGTACAGACCGCGCGGGTGGAGGGAATACTCCCTGCCGCCTGAAGAACGGCAGCGCCGCCGAGCGAATGGCCGACCAGGAGTTCCGGCGCCTCAAAGGAATTTTTGAGGAACTCAGCGGCAGCCACCAGGTCCGACACATTGGTCGTGAAATTCGTCTCCGAGAAATCCCCTTCGCTCTCGCCCAACCCGGTGAAGTCAAACCGGAGTACGGCGATCCCCTGCATCGTCAAGGCACGGTCGATATTGACAACCGCATTGAAATTCTTGGTGCAGGTAAAACAATGGGCAAATATGGCGAAGGCGTGCGGTTTCCGGTCAATGGGCAGGTCCAGACGGGCCGCAAGGCGCTTCCCGTCGGCGTTTTCAAAGTAGAGCTTCTGGAATTGCATCAATACCCCTTGCTGTCGGTTTTGCGCGTAAGTGCGCCTTGGAGCGCACACCTCCCCCAGAGGATAATCCTAAGAGGATTTTAATCATTCCGCCCCTGATCGCAATCGCGAACACGGGCTGCAGCAACAAATTCAGCTCCGGCGGATAAGAGGGGAGGCCTTTCGACAAATAGGAGCTTGCAGAAAGAGAAAAAATTCACTAGAATGCACCCGGCTTGATTAGCAAGGGTTCCTTCTGTATAGTGGCAACTCGTTTGTACTGGACTTTTTGCAGTAACCGGAAGAGAAGGAGGAGAACTGGTAATGAAAAGAGGAAAGTTCGCTACGTGCTTGACCATTGCGGTAGTCTTCGTATTTTCGGCTGCGCTGCTCGCATTCGCCGCTCAGCAGGTTGCAGACGAAATTACTATCAAAGCAGAGCTTTGGCCCACACCTACCAAGACACCCGTAAAACTGTCCCACAAGAAACACTCGACGGAGTACAAGGTCGCCTGCGCCGACTGCCACCATGTCTACAAGGATGGCAAGAACGTATGGAAAGAGGGCGACCAGGTGGACAAATGCGCAAAATGCCACACGGAGCCGACCATCCAGGGCGAAAAGAAGCTGCCGCCCGATCAGCAAAAGCTTAACCTGAAGCTTGCTTACCACAACAACTGCATTGAATGTCACAAGAAGTTCAAGAAAGAAAAGCCGGACTCAAAGATTCCCGTCACCTGCGCTCAGTGCCACCCCAGTGCGAAGGCCCAATGATCTTTCCCGAACCGGCCGATCGTTTATGAAAAAAGCCCGCGGACTCACAATGTCGCGGGCTTTTTTGTCCCCAAAAGCAAAGCCGCCTGCTCCGTGAGTTCAGCAGGCGGCTTTTTTTCGGAATCGCACTACATCGCCGAAGCGAGTAACTAGACTTCTTCTACTGTGATTGCGCCCTGTTCGCAGACCTCTACACAGCTTTCGCAGCCCAGGCACTCATCCTCGTTCACCGGTTCGGCCTTACCGTCTACCAGTTCATAAACATCGACGGGGCAAACATCCACGCATTCGGCGTCACCAGTGCACTTGTCCTTGTCAACCGTTACCTTAAAGCTCATTTTTTCCTCCACTTGAGTTTAGAGAATTCGGGCACAATCGGATCAGGAAATATTCTACTTCCGTTGCTTCCGGTGCTGAACGGCTTTTTCGTACCCCCTTCCACACATATTGTCAAGCTGAAATATCTACCCGATACGCCACGTTTTTCACATGCAGGTCGGGCATCAGCGGCAGCGGTCGAAGTCATGGCACAAGAAAGAGCACAGCAGCGTGAAATAAAATACAAATTTGATACTACTATTAATTTTCCGGTATGGCAATCGGAGGGAAATATTTTGCGCGATCAAAGAGAAAAACACCTGAATCGATTTCCGCCCTCAGGCGGAAAAAGCTTCGGGGCAAACGCCCCGAAGCCATTCCTGCACAACCTGACTTACACGCAACCGGTCGGCTTGGGCAATCCGGCCATCTTGCATGCGCCCTTTCCCGGTCCCGAGGGGAAAAGCTCATAGATGTACTTGAGCTTGTAGCCGGTAACCTTGGTAAGAATGCGCACCATGGGGGCGATGCCGTGCTTCCTGTAGTAATCCTGAAGCACGTGAATTACCTTCCAGTGTTCTTCGGTCAATTCTGCGATGCCCTCAGAGGTCTTTACATAATCGACCCATTCGGGGCACCAGGTGTCGAAGCTGCTGATGAATCCATCTTCGTCGACATCAAAAGATTTACCTTTGAATTCAATCTGGCCCATGAATTTTCCTCCTTCAGTAGACCGTAAGGTGGCTGTAAGATCCCGTAAAAGTCGGTTCCGACTCCATTACGGAATCAGCAGTAATGCCTGCTTTATTTCTCTGACAGGATAAAGCGGCCGCTATCACCGCGTCCGCCCAATCTTCATTTCCGATCGCATGGATATGTGAGTACCCGGCGAGCACGTTCTTATAGCATATTCCGTCCCACCCATCCACAATCCCGTGTCCTTTCTTCAACTTGAAAATGAAGGGAAAGGATTGGGGATCGAGCAGACCGGTAATTCTTGAATAATGGAATTCGTGTCCACGGATGACAACGCCCTTTTTGAAAAAAGGATTCGGGTGTACACATTCCATGATGGTATAGCCGTGTCCCTGCGGTTTTTCGCCCAGAACAATCTCCAGGGGAAAAGCGCCCACCATGGGGTAGGTTCTTCCCTGGTGATGAATCCCGCGGCACAGGAACATCAGCCCTCCGCATTCCGCGTAGACGGGCAACCCTGCCTCTATCGCAGACTTGACCGATTCACAAAACCTCTCATTGGCGGAAAGCCTCTCCAGATGAGTCTCCGGGAAACCTCCGCCGATATAGAGTGCATCGACTTCAGGCAAGGGAACGTTCTCAAAGCTGGAAATCGGAACGAGAACAGCGCCCCTTTCCTCCAAAGCCTCAAAATTCTCCGGGTAATAGAACTGAAAAGCAGAATCCCGGATTACTCCAACTCTGACAGGCTGCCTGCCCACCTTCTCAGGTCCCGTGGCCGGCAGGGGTAGACCCAGCGGCGCCGCGGCGGCGGCCACCTTCCAGAGCGCCTCGAGATCCAGGCACTCTTTCATTCCACTTGCCGCCCTGGCAACAGCCTCAGAGATATTCTCCGTCTCCTGGGGAGGAACCAGTCCCAGGTGACGCTCCGGAAAAAAATTCCGGTCCTGCTTCGGAATCACTCCCAGGACCGGGATCCGGCAATACTTCTCAATGGAATCCCGGATCACCTTCTCATGTCGCTTGCCGGCCACCTGGTTCAGGATGGCGCCCGCAATGCCGACTTCGGGATCGAGGGTTTGACATCCCAGCACCAGGGCGGCCGCGGTGCGGGTCACCTTGGTGCAGTCCAGGACGAGAACCACCGGGCACCGGAGCAGTTTAGCAAGTTCGGCTGTCGAATAGCTGCCTTTTGCATCCACCCCGTCGTACAATCCCCGGTTTCCCTCTATCAGGCCGGCATCACCCTTCCCCGAATGCAGCACAAAGGAGCGAACAATCTGCTCGGGCTTCATGAGGTAAGCATCCAGGTTATAACAGCAGTGGTTCGCGGCCATACTCAGCCAGCCGGCGTCGATATAGTCGGGACCCTTTTTAAAGGGAATGATACGCAACCCGAGATGCTGCCTCCAGGCGGCACAGAGGCCAAGCGAGACAACGGTCTTGCCCGACCCGCCGCGCAGGGCAGCTATCATAAGCCGCGGTCTGCTTAATTCCATAAAAAAATCCGAACCACACATTATCCGGCAGGAGCACGGCAAGCCGGCTCACCGGTTGAACGGGGCGGGGATAAACCCCGCCCTTCGATAACTTAGAACTTGAACTGAGTCGTCGTTCTCCAGGTCGTCATGGCAAGACGGTAGTCGTCAATGTGCTCATGAGCAAACTCAAGACCGGTTTTCTCGAAGAAACGTTCCCAGCCGATCCTGGCAATCCATTCCCCGACACGCTCATAGCGGCGGCCGCCTTCGGCGTAAGCCGTGACGATCGTCTTGACCGTCTGAACGGCGGTGGGCCATCTCGGAGGCTCATTGGGAATAAAAGGAACAGCAAGCTTGGAGAACATCGGGGCGGACTTGACGTTGGAAACCTTACCGCCCACCCAGATCGCGATACCGTCGCCTTCACCGTCAGCCAGAGGCAGAGCCGGGCACATGGTGTAGCAGTTACCGCAGAACATGCAGCGGTTGTTGTTGATTTCCACGCTCTTCAGTTCGCCGACCTTCTTGGGCTTGATGGCGGCCGTCGGGCATGCGGCGATAACCAGGGGGATCTCGCATACATTCCCAACGCGATCGTGCTCAATGAAGGGGGGCTTCCTGTGGACGCCCAGAATAGCGATGTCCGAGCAGTGAACGGCGCCGCACATATTGAGGCAGCAGGCCAGAGCGATGCGGATCTGCGCCGGAAGCTTGTGGCTGCCGAAATACTCGAAAAGCTCGTCCATAACCGCCTTGACGACGCCGGAAGCGTCGATGGCGGGCGTGTGGCAGTGAGCCCAGCCCTGGGTGTGGACGATGTTGGTGATGGAGGCGCCGGTTCCGCCAATGGGGAACCAGTTGCCGCGGCTGCGAAGATCGGTGATCAGCGGGGCAAGCTTGGTCTTGTCGCTTACCAGGAACTCAATGTTGTTACGAGTGGTCCAGCGCAGATAGCCTTCGCAGTACTTGTCGGCCAGGTCGCAGACCTCACGAATGTAGTCCGTGCTGATCAGACGAGCGGAACCGATACGGACGGAGTAGACCTCCGCGCCCGTTTCGGAGACATGGACGAGCACGCCTGGCTCAAGGATTTCATGATACTTCCACTTGCCGAAGTTCTCCTTGATAATGGGCGGGAAGAACTTGTCATATTTAGGGGGACCGATATCAGTTATACGATCTTGCATGAGATTGTTAGGATCAAAAGCCATCTGTGTCACCTCCTAAGCTTGATGCCGTTGACGGAAAGCGGCTCCATCATGCTCCCAGCCACCGGGAACCTTCGCCGGATCGTAGAAAATGTAGGGATTGAAGCGCGGAGTATTAACCATGCGTGGATCGGGCTCTATCTCGACCGCCTTGAGGAATTCGCGCAGACTCAGGCGCTGAATCGTCTCGCCCAGCCGCTCGCGGTTCTTGCCTTCTTCCATCCACCAATCCCACACTTTTTCGACGAATTCCTTAAACTCGGTGTAAGGAGATTCCATCTTGATAAAGGGAATTATGACGCTTGAGAGCTGTGCGCCGTCGAGAATCGGGGCTTTTGCTCCACACAGGATGGTCGCGCCTGTGTCGAGGCCCGGCTTAAGTGCGCGGGGCATTACCCGGATGCAGTGCATGCAACGGGTACAGTCTTCATTGTAAATTTTGAGCGCTTTTCCATCGTATTCCATGCACTTCGTGGGGCACAAGTCGATGACTTCGGCCTTGATGTCGAAAGTCCTCTTTTCCCTTCCGCCCGCGCCGGCATGGGGCACCAGTTCGTTACCCACATAGGCTTTTACGGCTTCCTGATCGATGCGGATCTCATCACGCCATGTCCCGATTATCGAACAGTCGGAGCGGGCGATTGCCGCAACGCAGTCCATCGGACAGCCGGAAGCTTTGAATTTGAACTTGTAGGGGAACATCGGACGATGCAGTGCATCCTGGTATTCCTGGGTCAGGTCGTAAATAATGTCCTGCGTATTGATGCAGGCCCATTCACAACGCGACATTCCCAGGCAGCCTTCAGGAGTCCTCAGGTTCGAACCCGATCCGCCGAGGTCCATATCCATTTCGTGGGTCAGTTCGTAGAAAAGGGGTTCCAGGTTATCCGTGGTCGTACCCAGCAAAACGATGTCGCCCGTGGAACCGTGCATGTTGGTGAGACCGCTGCCTCGGGGATCCCAGAGATCGCAGAGTTTGCGAAGAACTTCTGTGGTGTAGTATTTGGCTGCAGGCTGGTTTACACGCACCGTATGAAAATGCGCGACCGCCGGGAAGAGGTCAGGACGGTCGCAGTAGCGGCCGATAACGCCTCCGCCGTAACCGAGGACGCCGACGATACCGCCGTGCTTCCAGTGGCCTTCCTTGTCCCTGTAGGACATTTCCATCAGGCCAAGCCAGTCCTCGCACATTTTGTTGCCCTTGACCGCCATCCTCTTAACGTCTGATATGAAACTCGGCCAAGGTCCCTTTTCGAGTTCATCTATCATGGGGGTTGAGTGCTTTAGTGCCATTCGTTTTTTCCTCCGTTAACCAGTTCCTCTGTAACGTTCAATAGGACACACTTTTGCCGCGGAGAATCGATTCCTCGCCTCTTTGTCACCTCCCTTTCTCAAAACAAATTTATGCTACCCAAGATACTCTTCTTGTTTTCAGGCACCTGCTTTTTCCCGGTTCAGTCAGACTCATCGGCAGGTAGGGGGAAGGAGAGTTAATTCATTCCCTTTTCTTCTTTGTCGACATCGCCCTCACTGGGAAGCATGTACATGGTCGTACTGCCGCTTGACCAGTACTTCAGCTTGCCTTCACTGACCAACTCGTTCACCACTTTTTTGGCCTGCATCATCTTCATTTCGGGGACGGCCTTGCACAGGTCGTTGAAATAATGCTTGGTCTTTTTTTGCGTCTTGACCCACTCGATAATCTTTGCTTTCTGTTCCTCGCTCATTAGCTACTCTCCTGTGAAACCCGGTTAGCTTTGAACATTATGTGATGAAAAGAACTCATCCTCTCGACAGGCATCCCGAGCCTGTCCAATCCTCAACTATGACCAGCTGGACCCCGGCAGAATGACCTGATTACCTCCATTGGCAAAGGCTTGTCAACAGAAAAATCCAATTTTCGTAGCACTATCAAAATGTTGGCAAAAGAGAGCAGTCGGTGAGCCTGGTGAAGCGCAGGAGACAGCGGTTAGCGCTTTTCAACTTGGAGTCGATCAGTTAGAATGGATAGCTTCAGTATTAGGAACCAGGTGCTTCTATTTTGCTCTCACCGGCGTAAATACCCGAAAACAGAAACGGTATTACGCCCTATGTAGCTCAAATTTGACTTTATACTCCAAAGAAAGAGAAACCACAATGGCAAAAACCGGCAATCCGCAAGACGCCAAGCTAAACCTCTATATCAAATTCCTGAAAGAAAGACTCTTTTTTGAACCGCAATCCGCCACCATGCACTACAACCTGGGGCTGGCCTACACCCATAAGGGCCTGGTCGATGAAGCCATCTCGGAGTTCAAACAGGCTCTCGAATGCGACCCGGACCTCGCCCAGGCCTATGTGAACCTGGGAGGCCTCTATATGCGCAAAGCCGATCCCGAGAAGTGCATCGAGGCAAACCTCAAAGCGCTCGCAATGGATCCCGGCCTCGTCGCAGCTCACAGCAATCTTGCCTTCACTTACCTGCAGATCGGAGACGCACAAAGGGCCGTTGCACACAGCAAGAAAACCTTCGACTTAATGCCCGGTTCCCCCCATGCCTACAACCTCCTGGCCACCGCGTACCTGCAATCCGACCAGGCGGAAGCTGCCATCGATCTTTCCACAAAAATGATCAAGGCTGATGATTCGTTTGCCCTGGCCCACTTTAACCTGGGCATAGCCCTCCGCTCCCTCGGCAGGACCGAGGAGGCCGAAATCCACACGCAAAAAGCCAAAGAACTCGGGTATCCCCCGGAAGAACCCGCACCGGCGGAATCAGCGGTTGAATAAGAGGCTCCCTGCTCCGGCATTCCCAAGTCCCCACGAGGAAACAATGAAAATATCAAAAGATGTATTTGCAGTCATCGAATACGACCTGCGCCTTGAAGACGGTTCCTATGTCAAAGGCGAAAACGGTCTCGCGTCCATGAATTTCATTGCTGGATACTGTGAGATTCTTCCCAGCCTGGAACAGCGACTCCTCGGTCTCCAGGAGGGCAGCGAGGCCGAATTCATCATACAGGCTAAAGATGCCTTCGGAGAACACGATCAAAGTCAGGTCAAGACAATGAGTTTTGCTGATTTTCCCGCCGGCGCGCAACTCGAAGCCGGTAAATGGGCTGTCGCCACAAACGAGGAAACCAAAACCCAGTTCGGCTATTTTGTCAGAAAAAAAACATCCTCCACCATCACCATCGACTACAACCATCCGCTGGCGGGAAAAGATCTGCACTACCGGATAAGGGTCGTTCATGTGAGACCCGCGCTCAAGGAGGAACTCGAGCACCTGCGCCCGTGCGAACACGGCAACGCCCCTTCCCTGGATGACTGATCCGGCGCGCAAAGACCTATGCCGCAGGCCCTGTCATAATAGTCCTCGTGGCAAATAGCGCAAGAGAAATTTTTCATCTTGCATAATTTGCACAAGCTGGACTTTCTTGTACACAACAGAAGGGCATAATCCCTTCTTGTGCATGGCTTGGATGGGGATATATCGGATTGCGGAAGATCTGTTCCTAAAAACCCTGCTCGGTGGTTCTTTTCCGGTACCAGTTGCAGAAATCTGAGATTGTCACGGCCCGTGCCTCCCCCTGCAGCAAGCCGCGACACAACTCGAACAGTTCTTTGTGGAGTGCGACGGACTCCTCCTTGTCGCCGACAGAGTGGTAGAATTCCTCGATGAGCGCTCCGGCCTTCAGCGAAGCCGAACCGAAAATCCTCTCCCTGGGGTCCTTGGGTTCCTCGAACGGGTCCCAGTTCTCGTAACCGATCCTGAGTATACGCTCCTGGCCCCGCTTGCCCATGGTGTCGAAGATGGCTTTTTTCTTGAGGTCACGTTCCGTATTGTCTGTCATTTTGTGCTAATCCCAGAAGAGTTTCAGTCTGATCTTCTTGAATTCCTTCGTACTGAAAAGAATTCTATAATTGTTCAGTCCAATTGCCTGCGCCAGCTTCCCGGCGATTGACTCGCATTCCTCGGGACTTCGTCCGTGTATCATGGCATAAAGGTTAAAGGGCCATTCAGGATATGCCGGGCGGTTGTAGCAATGGCTGACCTCTGAATAGGAGGCGAGAATGTTGCCCAGGGAGTCGATCCGATCCGCGGGGCAACTCCAGACCACCATCCCGTTCGCATGGAAGCCGACCTGTCTGTGGTTCAATATGGCGGCAAAACGACGGATGGCGCCCACGCCGGTCCACTCCGACACGGTCTGCAACAGTTCGGACTCTCCCATCTCCAGGTGCTCGGCCCAGAGCGCAAAGGGTCTTTCGGTCAGCGGCAAATCCTCCTGGATACATTTGACGACGCGGATGTTTTCGGGAGCAGGTCGAAATCGCGTGCTGGACTCGGTAAGCGGAAGGTCCGATTTTCCTTCGGCATGGTCCCAGTCGCCCTCCTCCAGAACATCAAGCACTACCGCCAGTTTGTATTTCTTTACGGCAGGGAGGACCAGAGCGGGCCAGCCCCCGGCGTCTTGGGCAATTCGGGCCACCACTGCCTCAAGGCTCTGCCCTGGAGGCGCCGCAATAGTAAACCACAAGTTGAAGTTACCCGGCCGAAGGTAATTGTGGCTGACCCCGGGGTAGGCGTTCACTGCCTCAACAGCCTGCTCCAGATCATTTTCCGGCACGGCCATCGCGACAAGGCTGCTTCTGTAGCCCAGGGCGCCGGTGTTGAAGATGGCGCTGATCTGGCGGATTGCCTTCTGCTCCTTGAGCAACCTGATGCGCTCTCGAACTTCTTCCTCTGGAATATCCAACCCTTCGGCCAGAGCCCGGTAGGGTTCCGGGACAATGGGAAATGAACGCTGAACCCGGTCCAGGATAATCCGGTTCGTAGAATCCAAGACAATGCTCCTCAAAAAATGGTAAACTAACCAGGCATGGGACGGGAATCTGCTTTTCTCAATCCCGAATATAAACCGCAGTCACTTTCATGACAAG
The DNA here is from genome assembly GCA_964539645.1 of uncultured Syntrophobacter sp. Lineage (GTDB taxonomy): Bacteria > Desulfobacterota > Syntrophobacteria > Syntrophobacterales > Syntrophobacteraceae > SbD1. The sequence continues at coordinate 40,500 of CAZIJV010000032.1, read as the reverse complement.
CAAAGGCTTTTCTTTTATTCAATCTCTTTAAATGTTTAACTTCCGTTCAAATTCTATGGGACCTCAGAATCGATGGGCAGGAACAGAAACAGTGATACGAAGTTGACCATAAAAACCCTGATAAAGACGCCATTGGGACTTGTACCGCTGGAAGGCCCACAGCAACAGTCGCTTCTTCCACACGAACACACCGGGGACATATCTCCGGTTACCTACGGCCAATACCTGCACTCCATTGCCGCTTACCTCTCAGGCTACTCCTGCAGGGCCGTCAGGGAGGTCCTCGAAAGGAGCCCCGAACCTGCCCCTCCCTTACAAGCAGCCTCAGGGATTACTCTTGTCAGCGAAAAACATGGAGCGCTCTACAGCGTATGCCGTCTCACGGTCAGCTTTCCGGCCGCCTCCTTCAGTTTCGCCGTCAATACCGCCTTTTTGCCGGAACAGCAGGCCTTCCTGCGACACGAATACCGCCTGCTGCGAGAGCTGTATCGGAAATTCAGGCTGCCTTACCTGCCACGTCCCCTGTTATCGGGCAGCACGCCCCTTGCCGGCCACCCGAGCGCTCTTCCCATACGGCTCTTTATTGCCGAATGGTTTGTAAAGCATCATGAATTTCACCTCTCCGATCAGCACCCTCACAATACTGGCGGCCCATCGCGCATAAGCGTGTGGAATTTCGCCTCCAAACCCTGTTATCTGAGTCCATTACAAACCGCGCAGCTCTACGAAAAAGCTTCGCGCATACTCACCACCTGCCTCGATACCGCCAACTTTCGGCAAATCTATCCCTGGCACCATGCAGCAGGAGACTTCATCATAGACGAGACACGGGTCCCGGTAGGTGTCCGGTTGATAACCGCCCGTGATTACCGTTGCCTCCTGCGGGAAAAATCCGACGCAGGCGACAAGATGCTCGGATCTCTTCATTTTTTTGTCAATTTAACCGTCAGAATGCGTATCGACAGGCTTGACGGAACGGGCGAACCGGCCTGGGCCGCCGCAGCCGAATGCCTGCCCGGTGTGATACGGGGATTCGTTGTCGCCTGGGAAGGAAAGACACTCGAAGACCCGGAGCTTCCGGAAGCCAGTGAAATATTCGTCCTCTTCCTGCAGTTTTCAGGCGGGGAAAGGCTCGCATTTGCAGAGATCGCCGCTGGTGACGGACTGATCGAGGCTGCGGAAAGCGACTTTGTTTGGCGCCACCTTCCCGATCACGTTCGCGAACTTTCGGCGGCTTTGGGAGAGGAGCAGTGAGCGATTGTGCCGAAGGTGTCAAGGAAAAAGGAGGGAAAAAGATGAGTGATCTGCCGTTCGGGGACTATTCGACGTTGGACAGGCCGGAGGTTTTGCACCACATTTTTCATCCCAGGCCGGAATGGCAAGTCCCACAAACCGGCAGGACAACGGTCTTGTCCATTCCGGTAGAGGATGATGTCGCCATAGGAGCGCGCTTCCACCTATCGACGAAGGAAGGGCCGAACATTCTTTTTTTTCATGGAAATGGTGAAATAGTATCAGACTATGACGACCTGGGCCCTGTTTATAACCGCATGGGCATCAACTTCCTGCCTGTTGACTACCGGGGATACGGGAGTTCCGGAGGTAAGCCCACAGTGAGCGCCATGATGCGCGATTGTCACGCAATTTATGAATTCACAAGAAAATGGCTGGCAGAAAACGGCTATTCGGGCCCTCTCATTGTGATGGGCCGCTCGCTGGGAAGCGCATCTGCCCTTGAGCTTGCCTCCCGGCATGAGAAGACAATTGACGGCCTGATTATCGAAAGCGGCTTTGCGTTCACTGAACCGCTCCTCGGGCTTCTCGGCGTGAACGTCCGAAGCCTGAACCTCGGCGGCGGCAATGATTTCCAGAACCTCGAAAAGATGCGTCGCTTCCGTAAGCCGGTCCTGATAATCCACGCCGAATTCGATCATATAATTCCTTTTGCCGACGGCCAGGCATTCTTTGAAGCCTCCGGTTCTCCGGACAAGACTTTTCTCAAGATTCCCGGAGCAAATCACAATGATATTTTCGCCAGGGGTCTCCGGGAGTACATGGCGGCGGTTAAATCCTTTGCCGACCGCATGGTTGGACAAAGGCAGGAGAGTCCGGGCAGGTAAATCCGGCAGAAACAGGGTCAGGCGCCGGCTTTTGTGGTCATCTTTGACGGGTCCGGTCAATATCGGAAATCATAGACAAATTATTTTTCATCCGGTTAAGTAAAACGGCGGAAGTTTCGATAGTATGTAATATGTCTAAACCTGAGGAGTTGAATGATGAAAGTCGAGAAAAAATCCCGGTCGGTTGTCGATATCATCAAGGAATACGCCGCCGTAGAAAAGCTCAACCTGCCCGTGTTTCCCGGAATCGCCTTCGAGCTGCAGCAGTTGCTGGCCGATGATAATACCTCTGTCGATCAGGTCTCCAAGGTAATCAGCAAAGACCAGGCGCTGGCCACCGAGGTGTTGAGACTGGCGAATTCCGCGCTTTTTTCAGGACCGAACAAGACCCGCACCGTGCGGGATGCGATCATGCGCCTCGGTCTGAATCATGTTTTCAATCTGGTGATCTGTACCAGTCAAAAGAATCTCTATTACTCCTCCAATGCTTCGCTGAACAACTATTTGCAGGTGTCATGGAAACACGCGCTCTGCACCGCTATAGGGAGCAAATATCTGGTTGAGGAACTCGGCTATCGGGAACTGAGGGATGAGGCGTTCCTGGCAGGTCTGCTCCACGACATCGGAAAACTCGTGCTCATCAAAGTTTTTGAAGCGATGAATTCCAAGAACGAAGACCTGGTGTTTTCCGATGCCTTCGTATCGAAAGTGTTCGCATCCATGCACGCCGAGCAGGGTTATCACTTAATGGATGAATGGAGCATCCCTGAAACATACTGTAAGATTGCGCTCAATCACCATAATCAGAAATTCGATGTCGAAGATGCCCTCCAGATGGCGGTCCGGATTGCAAATCAGGCATGCAGCAAGCAGGGTATGAGCACCCATCCCGAAAGTGAGCTGGACCTCCTTGCTTTGCCCGAGGTGCGCGCGACCGGATTAAAAGGCGATGTACTGGACGAACTGGACAACATCATAGCGGAAGCCGTATCGTCGGACTTTAAAAGTTAGGCCCCCGAACTCACTTCCTTCGGCATGGTCCGAGTCCAGGCGCGATCTGGGACAAGACCATCAGTTTTCGCGCGGTTGCCCTGGCTTCCCGTCCAGGAGCTGCACTTGCGAGAAAGGCCGGTTGCCTGCAGACTCGTGTCGTAAGCCACTGTCCTGACATCCCGCAAGGTTTCCCCGAAGCCTGTTGCCTTTCGTTTGAAATATATTTTTTTCTGATTTATTATAGAGCTGATCATGGATATAGGTGGGCGCTTTGTTCAAGCTCAAATCCACCGGTTGATACTGTATAGTGCTGCATCGCCTTGTGCCCAGAAATGTTCACCCGTGAAATTGCGCAGTTTCCCCTCGAATTGGCGAGTATTGGCGATGGCTCCTTTGCCATTGAGAAACCTGATGACAGATGCCGTCGTGAATTTCGGAGGAATCTCAATGCGCATATGATCCCACGTGGGATCCCCTCCAGAATACGTTAGTCGCTCTGATGCGCCAATTCTTTGCAAGATGGGTTGTTCTTGGCCAAAAACCATTTTTCTACGCCCTTTTGGGAATAAGCACTTATGTCGTACTTGCTGTAATTCCATGTCTTGCAAAGGCCCGAAAGCTTCTGGAGTCTCTTTTGGCGCACTTCTCAATTATGGAACCAGCTATTCATCCTTCAGGCGAATATTGTATCAATCTTTGTCCGAAGGGAGGGCAGCAGCGACTCTGCAGACCTGACCAGGAGGCAGTTTGATGGAAGCATCATCGCCATGTTTAAAAAGGTTTGGACCCAATGTTGATCCTCATAACCTCGGTCAGAATCCGAAGCTTTCGCCTCTGAAGCGATACGTTTTCTTGTCTGCGATCTGTACTATGATTGTGGTTGGCGCTTGTCTCTCCGGGCTGGTTTGGGCCCAGGACCGAGACTCAGTGGATGAGGCCCGGGAGACTACGATTCAAACTCAATTAGAGGAGGAAATCACCAGGAGCGGCGAATGTGAGGCGATAGACTTCCGCAGAAGACTTGCCCATAAGCAGATTTTCTCAAATTACTCGAACTCGGCGCCACAAAAGAAGAACTTACTGCGTGCCGGTCTGGAGACCATGGTTCTTGTTGGCAGTGCGGAAGCCTACTATTTGGGGACTCTATCCAAGCCTGACTCCTTTGAATACGAGACTTATGAAGACAGCCTCCGGGCGCGATTCATAACTGGAAATGCATATCGCCTTGACATTAATTCCTGGGGCACGAATATTGGGCACATAGCAGACGGCGCCGTTTTCTATCTTCTCCCACGCACCAACGGCATGAGTCTGACCGAATCCTTTCTGTTCGCCACCGCAGTTTCCACTGGCTGGGAGACGTTTGGTGAATTTCGCGATGAGTTCAGCATCAATGATGCGGTAATGACACCCTTTGGCGGTTTTGCCACAGGTGAAGTCGTCTACCAACTGGGAGAGTTTTTCCAGCATAGCTCCCAAACCATACCCAATCGAATTCTGGGCTATTTATTCGGTCCAACCGCGGCGCTCCATCGCATATTGGACAAGAGTCGTCCCGATGCACCGGCGAGTGTGGACAGGTTCGGCTTCACTACTGATGTCTGGCATCAATTCCGCCTTTCTGCGGGAGGGGGTGTAAGCACCCCTGGTGATTCCGGCGCTCAACGAGCCGAAACCTCATTCGGCTTCGATCTCGAGTTAGTAACGGCAGAGAAGTATCGGAAGCCGGGGGAAGCATGTATTTTTTATCTTGAAGGTGTTTTCAATGATTTGTCGTTCAACGCGGCCGTAGCTGACGGTGAGTTTGTAGATGCGCGTTTGATCGCCAAGACCTCTTTTCTCGGGCACTATCGGCAGAATATTGTTACAGACCGGACAAGGCAGACTCTTGAGGGGTATAGCCTCTTTATGGGACTGAGCAGCGCTTTCGAGTATTACTCTCATGATTTTTCTGGTACCAATAGAGAGGACACTCTGGCCATCTGTGATCTTATCGGTCCGTCTCTAATCGCGGATTTCTATCGCAACGGGATTCATATTCGAACCAGTGTGGACGCTTTCCCGACCTTTTCAATGGTACATCCATCCGCAGGAGATGTGTTTGATCGAACTCATATTCTCGGGAGAGGTGAGCCTCAGCCCAAATTTCTTTACTCCCTGTACAAGTATTACTATGCTCTCGGACTGTCAGCTTCAGGGAAATTCGAGCTGGATTATGGCCCTTTCGGCATTGAAATGCTAGCACGCTATCATTGGTTCGATTCGATTGAAGGATTAAACCTGATTCACCCCGACTTGGATTCTGTGCTATACGACGATCGTCTCTCTTTACAGGGGGTATTCTATTTCAAACTCCCCTTTGACAACTTCAAACTGGCGTTGGATGTGGAAAGGCTCTATCGCTGGAGCAAGATTGCCGATTTTTCCATGAATATGCATGAGACCAGATACCTCGGCAAAATTGTCTATGAGTTTTAAGATTGATCGAGTGACGCACTGCTGGAAGTCACCTACTGATCCAATCCATCACCGATATCACCCAGGTGTGCCACGTTTCCTCGGCCATCTCCTCGCAGTCAAATTCCAAATAGTTCGCTCTCAACGGCTACCGATTGAAATTGCTATCCAAACCATGATAGAGACCATATCTTCCAACCATATTGGGCGGAGTGATTGGATTGGGATATTTGGACCAGACAGGAAGCTTTTGCGGGAATGAACCGGAACCAGCCTGGCAAACAGGTTGAACAGTTTTTGGAGGCTGTTGTCAGTGGGGAGCGCGTTGCTATGAAATACGGCTCCGTCCGGCGGAGCGGGAATGTCTCCTGGATGATGCCGAATTGCGCGATTGTCTCTCGCTCTCACGCATGGTTCCCAATCCGAATGACCCGATGACTTTTCGAGTAACGCTGAATGGTAAAGAAGGGTTTACCCCCCAGTCTGCTCTTGGGCCTGTTATACGCATGGTATCTCAACAATAATTATGGGGAGATCATGGAATTCGAAATGTCCATGTTGCGCTGGTCTCCGCAAAAGCTCATCCCCTGTCAGATGGAAGAACGTAACCGAAAGCAGGCCCTTGTTAACTTTTTCCGCAGGGTGGTGTTCGAACATCTCGATTGAGGCAGTCATCCCTTTGACTTGGAAGCGGCTGGGCAGATTTACAGAGAGCAGGTTCCGGCACGTGCGGAATGTGATCATGCTCTATCGGAGGAGAAAATGGAACTTCAGCCAAGAAGTCATCAAAAGATCATCGAACTCATGCATAAAGGGGTTGATATCCCTAACCCCCTGACCCTTGATATAGGAGAGGAGGTTCTTACAGAGAACATTTCCGGCAGCGGGGTCAAGATCTACCCTGGCTGTCGCATCTATGGGAAATCGACCGTGATTGCTCAGGGCGCGAAAATCGGCGCCGAAGGTCCGGTTACGATCGATAACTGCCAGATAGGCGCCATGGTTGAACTCAAAGGTGGTTATTTCAAAGGGTCGGTTTTTCTGGCTAAATCAAGCATGGGGCTCGGCGCCCATGTTCGCGAGGCCTGTATCCTCGAAGAGGAGGCGAACGGGGCGCACTGCGTGGGCCTGAAGCAAACCATACTCTTTCCTTTCGTAACTTTGGGAAGCCTTATCAATTTTTGCGACTGCCTCATGGCAGGGGGGAGAAGCCGGAAAGATCACAGTGAAGTTGGGAGTTCCTATATCCACTTTAATTATACACCCGATGGGAACAAGACGACCCCCTCGCTCCTGGGCGACGTGCCCAGAGGGGTCATGTTGAATCAACCTGCAATTTTCCTGGGCGGCCAGGGCGGCATGGTTGGACCTCTGCGCCTGGGCTTTGGAAATGTATCGGTAGCAGGCACGATTCTTCGGCAAGACACTCCGGAAGACCACAAAAAGATAGTAGGGGAAACCTACCCGCCAAAAGTTGTGGACTTCCGGCCTCACCGGTATTCCAATCTTGAGCGTATTCTCAGGAACAATATCATCTATTTGGGCAATCTCGTCGCCCTCGAATGCTGGTATAAAAGTGTGCGCAAACCATTTTTTGTATCCATGGAGTTTGGCGAGCTTCTTTATCAGGGAGTGCTCGATAAATTGGCGCTGGCAAAAAAAGAACGCCTGAGCAGAATCGTGACTATGGTCGAGAAGGTCACGCTCTCTCATGAGAAATGTCAGTGTGAAGCCGGTTCGGAGAAACAGTGCGAACTGCACTCAAATATTGGCAGGGTCTGCGAACTGTTTAAAGAAGAACCGTCCCACCGGAAGGATGCCGAGTTTGCTGAGCGTTTTCTTGACGCCTTTTCGCAACATCGCCTCATGAACGGCGGAGATTATATCCAGGTAATACAAAGTATGGATGAAGCGACATCACAGGATGGAGTGAGGTGGCTTCAACATATTGTTTACGACTTGTGCAAGAGGGCTGGAGCCCTTCTTCCATCGTTTCGTCTTTTTTGAAAAGTGGACCAATCAATGAGTTTAGGAGAGAAAAAACATGGGGACCTTATTTGGAACTGACGGTATCAGGGGTGTGGCAAACCAGTATCCGATGGATGCTATGATGGCCTTCTCTGTGGGCCAGGCGATAACGCATGTACTGAAAAGGGAGGGGCATCGGACGCGGGTAATAATTGGGAAGGACACGCGCATATCCGGTTATATGCTTGAGAGCGCACTCCTTGCGGGGATCACCTCCATGGGCGGCGATCCCTATCTTGTGGGCGTTCTGCCCACCCCGGGCATTGCCTTCATTACCGAGAGCATGCGGGCCGATGCGGGGATCGTTATCTCTGCATCACATAATCCTTATCAGGATAACGGCATCAAAATCTTCGGCGGAAGTGGCTACAAGCTCTCCGATGACCAGGAGGAAGTGATCGAAAAGCTGGTTCTCGATGGAAATCTGCCCAGGAAAGTGCCGCCCGCCCATCAAATGGGACAGGCCTTCCGCATTAATGATGTCCTTGGCCGCTATATTGTATTTCTTAAGAACACCTTCGCGCGCAAGTTGTCCATGGAGGGCATGAAGATCGTTATCGATGCGGCGAATGGGGCGACTTACCGGGTTGCTCCAGAGGCTTTCACCGAACTGGGAGCGCGCGTCGAAGTTATCCACAATTCCCCCAATGGGATTAACATCAATGATAACTGCGGCTCACAGCATACGCAGGATCTTCGCAAACGCGTTGTGGAGAAAGGGGCGGCCATAGGACTTGCCTTCGACGGTGACGGTGACCGTTTGATTGCGGTGGATGAGAAAGGAAGTCAAATCAGCGGAGACCAGATTTTAATCATCTGCGCCAAGATGCTCAAAGAGCAAGGCAAGCTGAAGAATGACCTTCTGGTGAGCACGGTTATGAGTAACCTGGGGTTGACGGTCGCATGCAGGAAATATGGCTTCAAGCAGCATGCCGCGAAGGTTGGTGACCGCTATGTACTCGAGGATATGCAGAGACAGGGCAGCATCATCGGAGGGGAACAGTCGGGACATGTAATCTTCCTTAATCATCATACGACCGGTGATGGTATTTTGACGGCCATGCAGCTCATTGCGGCGATGCTGACAGCGGGGAAACCCCTTTCAGAGCTTGCTCAACTCATGGACATTTTTCCTCAGAAACTGATCAACGTCGATGTTGCCAGTAAGCCGGAGATCTCCACCCTGCCACAGGTGATGGCCGCGATCAAAGATGTCGAGTCGGCGCTGGGCGACCAGGGACGAGTGCTCGTGCGTTATTCCGGAACCCAGAATATGTGCCGGGTGATGGTCGAAGGTCCTACCGATGAAGTCACCGCAAAGTATTGTCAACAAATCGTTGAAGCCGTAAAAGCGGCGATAGGTTAACTGGCTGATCTGGTGACTGTCTAACCCGCGTGCACGCTTTGGATGCAGGTGAACCGGGTTGGAGATCTCCTAATGGAAAGGATGCGGATATGCCTCTCAAGATTTTCATAACCAGAGACTGGGATCAGATGAGCCAGGTCGCTGCCGGTCTTATAGAAGATGACATTAAACTAAAACAGCCGTTGAAGGAAGCTTATGTGCTCGGGTTGGCCACCGGGAATTCTCCAACCGGTGTCTATAAGCATCTCGCCAAAGCCTTTAACTCCGGGCGAATCGACTCGCGTAAGATCGTGACTTTCAACCTGGACGAGTATGTTGGGCTTCCCGGAGAGAATCCGCAACAACGGACCTTGCATTGCGAGTCGTACAGTTACTTCATGATTGCCGAGTTTTTCGGCCTCCTGCAGGAGAAGTTTCTCGAGACCAATGTGCCATGGGGGACGATGATCGATCAGAACAAACTGATCTCTTCACTTGAGAACGAACGGAATTTCTATGAACTTCAAGGCGCCGACCGGGGCAAGACTATCGTGATAGGGGATAATGCCCAGGGATATCTTAAATTCATCAAAGAAGAGGTCTTGGACGCATACTGGAAGAAGATTGATGCCTGCGGCGGAATCGATCTGCACATTGTGGGCGTGGGCGGCAGGGGACACGTGGCGTTCCATGAGAGCGGCATACCCTTTGAGGGTAACAAAGTCCTGCTGGTCCAACTCGACGACAATACGGTGGACAATGCAGTGTCGGACGGACATTTTTCATGCCGTGAGGACAGTCCCTGTTATGCTGTTTCCATGGGGGCGGAGCAGGTATACAAAGCAGGCACGGTTCTGCTTGTCGCCAACGGCGCACGGAAAACCGGCCCTCTATGCGAAGCCATTCTTGGAGAGGTGACCGCGGATGTTCCCATCAGCTACGGACAGAAGTACGCTGCCGAAGGCGGGAATATGCTTTTTGTGATCGATGAGGGGGCGGCGGACGAGCTGCTAAAACGCTCTACGGAAGTGAAGGCTAAAGGATATGAAATCATTGATATGCGAGAGTCGCCTTATGAAAAGGTTCAGAACCTGGCTTTCTTCCGAAATCCTGAAACCGGCCGACTTGGATAGCCGAGTCGATTAGTCTAGGTATGGTTATTGGTGGCATTCAGATGCATGACAATCTGGAACAGAAGATAATTAAACTTGTCGAAGCGAAGGGGCCGCTGATCGGCTCCGAGATACAGGACAGTATCCGCGAGCCGAATTTTCTGCTTTGGAGGACTTGTTGGCTGTCGAAGGAACTGGGCCGGCACATCTTTGGGGCCCGGTATCTGAGGCTGGATCAAAAAGTCGATAGTTATTCAAGGCTCTCACCTTCAATCCTGAGAGAATTCATGACCTATACCGTTGTGGGTCTTCCGGGGGAAGAACCGGCTCTTGAGAAGAGAGCGGAGAGCCTGGTTCGACATACCCGGGAAGTGAGCAGAGCGAAGCTTGCCTTAGCCTACTCGATTGTTGACGGGATTCAGAAAAAACTTGCACAAAGATGGCCGAAGGAAGGAAGGCTGTGCTTCATAATCGCAGGCGACATTGTCTACGGGATGGCGCACGATGTTCCACGCCCGGAGTTCAGCACGGGTGAGATGGTAAACGGATCTGATATCGACCTCGTCGTGGTTGCCGATGATGACGTTTCCGATGATTTTCTCAAGGAACTTGACCGGGCGATTTATCAGGAAAAGTACCGCACTCTTGTCTCACCGAGTGTTAGAGAAGAACTCGATTATGTCGTGAAGAAAATGGAACGTGTCAGGGAACAATTGTGTTTTGACACATTCAAACGGATGGTCGCCTGCAAAATACTCCAGGAGGGAGAACTGCTGCTGGGCAGCCGGAGCCTTTTCGAAGTCATAAAGACCATGCTTGTCCAATGTGGAGTCGCGGAAAGGTTGAATGAAATGGAAGCGAAAGCTAAAGCCTTCAGACGGCAGGCGCAGGAGCACCTGCTGCATAATGACCATACCTGTCTCATGAAGGAGGACTTACACCTATTTTATACGAGCGAAGAATCAGAAGAATTCGAGTAGAACGGGAGGTAAAGCGATGTATATTGTTCACGTCTTTATCCATGTAAAAGAGGACCAGGTCGAGGCTTTCAAGGCGGCTACGGTCGAAAACGCGCGGAACAGCATACAGGAGCCCGGAATTGCCAGATTTGACGCCATTCAACAACTCGATGACCCCACCAGGTTCGTTTTGGTCGAGGTCTATCGGACGAACGAAGATCCGGCAAAACACAAAGAAACGCAGCACTACAAAACATGGCGGGACACGGTCGAGTCCATGATGGCCGAGCCGCGCACCAGCATAAAGTACTCAAATGTTTTCCCGGATGAAAACGGGTGGGGTTGATGGCTATGGATTTTGAGTTTACGACGGCGGGCCGTCTCTTTTTTGGCCCCGGAGTTCTGGGCAGAGTTGCTCCCCTGGCGGCTCAGCATGGGAAAAGGGCTCTGCTCGTCACCGGCCGCACCATTGAGAGGGCGATGCCCTTCATCGGTATGCTCGAAGCGGAAGGGATAGCGGTTTTTCCCTTTGCAGTTTCCGGTGAGCCTTCCATAGAAACGGTGAGCGAAGGGGCCCGAATCGCTAAGGAACACGACTGTACATTACTGATCGGGCTGGGTGGAGGAAGCGTCATCGATGCCGGGAAAGCAGTTGCAGCGCTGGTTCCCAATGGGGGTGATCCGCTCGACTACCTCGAAGTCATAGGAAAAGGCAGGCAGCTCTCCTCCCCCTCACTGCCGTATATCGCAATACCGACCACAGCCGGAACCGGATCGGAGGCAACGAAGAATGCTGTTCTCACCTCCACCTCCCACCACGTCAAGGTCAGCCTGAGAAGCCCGTCCATGCTGCCTCTGCTGGCAGTGGTCGATCCGGAACTCACCCTCGCTCTTCCTCCCGCGCTTACCGCCTCGACCGGACTCGATGCTCTCACCCAGCTCATAGAGCCCTACGTATCCACCAGCCCTAATCCCCTTACCGATGCCTTGTGCCGGGAGGGAATCCGGCGAGCGGCAAAAAGCCTCCGGCGGGCCTGCAGTCATGGAGATGACATCGAAGCGCGCACGGACATGTCTCTGGCGAGCCTTTTCGGTGGAATGGCGCTGGCGAATGCCCGGCTTGGCGCCGTACACGGCTTGGCAGGACCTCTTGGCGGGCTGGTCGGCGCCCCTCACGGCGCCGTCTGCGCCCGGCTCCTTCCACTGGTCATGGCGGCCAATATCGAGGCCTTGAAACAAAGAGACCCCGATTCTCCGGCGCTCTTCCGATATGCACAGGTGGCTCAACTTTTGACGGGAAAAGAAAAAGCCGATCTACACGATGCGATCCGCCGGCTCAATGATCTTTATGATGAGATCGAAATTCCGGATTTGTCCCGGTATGGACTCACCGAAGACCTCATTCCGGCTATTGTCGCCCAGTCCCGGAAAGCGAGCAGCATGAAAGGAAATCCTGTCGAACTGAGCGAATCGGAGTTGTCCGGCATTCTCGAGCAGGCCCTGAAGTAAGGTTCCCGTATGCTCCTTTTTCACTATAGCTACCGCAACCTGTGGGTGCGCCGGCTGACCACCCTTTTTACCGCAGGCGGGATGGGCCTGGTAATCTTTGTTTTCGCAACCGTGCTCATGCTGGCCGAAGGTCTGCAGCAGGCGCTCATTACGTCAGGGTCGCCCGAAAATGCGATATTCATCCGCAGATCTTCCGAGACCGAAGTGCAGAGCATCGTCGAGCGGAAGGACGCCGCCATCCTGGAATCCCTTCCCCAGGTGGCGACGGACGGAACCGGGCGAAAGCTTGCCGCACGCGAACTGGTCGTTCTCATCAGCCTTCCCGCCAGGGAGACCGGCGCCATTGCGAATGTTCCCGTGCGGGGTGTTACACACGGGGTTTCACTGCAATTGCGTTCTCAGGTAAAAATACTGGCGGGCCGTGAGTTCGAGCAGGGTTCCTCCGAGATCCTCATCGGCAGGAGCATAGCCAGGAAATTCAGGATTGGCGGTCTCGGAAGCTCCATCAACTTCGGCGGTCGCACCTGGACGGTTTCCGGAATAATGGACTCAGGCGGAACAGCCTTTGATTCCGAAATATGGGGGGATGTCGATACCCTGATGGGCGCCTTCAAAAGGCCGGTATACTCCTCGGTGGTGGTAAGGATGAGGGACCCGGCAGCCCTGGGTGAACTCAAGCGCCAGGTGCTCAAGGACCCGCGACTGGTCCAGGAGGCCCGGCGCGAAGAGGAATACTATGCTTCCCAGTCCGAACTCATGGCCCGGTTTATACGCATACTCGGCATCAGCCTGACCCTCATTTTCAGCCTCGGCGCGATCACGGGTTCCATGATCACCATGTATGCCGCTGTCGCGGCGAGAACCGCCGAAATAGGTGCGCTACGCGCTCTGGGATTCCGGCGGAGGTCCATTCTTCTCTCCTTTCTCGGTGAATCGATCTTTTTGAGCCTTATCGGCGCGATGATGGGTCTGGCCGCCGCCTCGCTGATGAACAAACTGACCATATCGACGATGAACTGGGCAACCTTTTCGGAACTGACCTTTCGTTTCCTCCTCACACCCCGGATAGCCTGGTATTCAGTGATCTTTGCGCTCATAATGGGGATCATTGGCGGTGCGCTTCCCTCCTGCAGGGCTGCCCGGATGAACATCGTCACGGCCCTGCGGGCAAGGTAGACATACCTATGGACTGCTTCACTTTTGAAGATTTTTCGACATTCATGGCCGCGTTGAGGTTCTGCGCGGAAAAGCACCGCAACCAGAGGCGCAAGGATGCGGAAAAGACGCCCTACCTCAATCATCCGGTCGAGGTTGCGGAAGTGCTCTGGCGGATCGGCGGTGTGCGTGACATGCCCGTGCTCACGGCAGCCCTGCTGCACGATGTGATCGAAGACACCAATTCCCGTCCCAGCGAAGTGGAAGGGCTGTTCGGCAAAGAGATCCTCTCTCTGGTGATCGAGGTTACAGACGACAAATCCCTTGCCAAGGCCAAAAGAAAAGAACTCCAGGTGCTTCATGCTCCAGGTCTCAGCCTTGGAGCCAAGCTCATAAAGATAGCCGATAAAATCTGCAATGTACGGGATGTAACAAGGTCTCCCCCGCCGGACTGGTCCCGTGAGCGGCGTATGGAATACCTTCACTGGGCGAGAAGCGTTGTCGATGCGCTTGGCCCCTGCAACGCAGAACTGGAAGAACTCTTCCGGACCGTTTTTGCCCAAGGCATACAGGAGATAGTCTGAAGGATGAAGAAACCACTCTGGGTTCCACCTGAGCAATGGAAAAAAGAAGTCTGCATCACCCGTTTTATCCGCTTTGTCGCAGACAGGCATGGTCGCAGGATGGATTCATACGATGAACTCTACCGCTGGTCCGTGGAAAATATCCCCGATTTCTGGGCGGCAGTCTGGGATTTTTCAGAAATAAAGGCTTCCCGCGGATACGAGGCCGTTGTCGATGACCTTGGCCGTTTTCCGGGTGCTAAGTGGTTCCCGGGCGCGTTGCTGAACTTTTCAGAAAATCTCCTGCGCTACCGGGACGACCGCCCTGCCTTCATATTTCGTGGAGAAAACGGAAAACGGGCAATAACCACCTATGCCGAGCTTTATGACTCGGTAGCAGGCCTTGCGAAGGCGCTGCGCGGTTTCGGCCTGGCGCCCGGAGACCGTGTCGCCGCCTACATGCCGAACCTGGTCGAGACCGCGGTGGCAATGCTTGCCACCACAAGCATCGGGGCCATATGGTCATCCTGCGGCACGGAACTCGGCGCAGGGGCCGTCCCCGACCGCCTCGGCCAGATCGGCCCCAGGATCATGTTTACGGTTGACGGCCAGTTCTACAAGGGCAAGAGAGTCGACGTTCTTCGGAGCATCGGCGAAATAGCCGGAAAGATTCCCTCCCTGAAAAAGATCGTTGTTGTCCCGTATATCAGTGAGAGGCCTGAAATCGGACATCTGGACAAGGCAGTACTGTGGAATGATTTCATCGATACGAAAGCCTCCTTGGTCGATTTCGAGCAGCTTCCCTTCGACCACCCCGTCTACATAATGTTTTCCTCCGGCACCACCGGCAGGCCCAAATGCATGGCGCAGGGACCGGGCGTGCTTCTGAACCACCTCAAAGAGCTGATAATTCACAGCGACCTCAGACGGGAAGACAGGATTTTCTATATAACTTCCCCCAGTTGGATGATGTGGAACTGGCTTCTGTCCTCCCTGGCCGTGGGAGCTTCCATCGTGCTCTACGACGGCAATCCGAATCACCCGGACTGGAGTGCGATGTGGCGGCTGGCCGAAGAGGAAAAGATCACTATCTTCGGCTGCAGCGCCAGTTACATCAATTATCTGAAAAGCCAGGGAGCGAGACCGGGAAACGACTTCGATCTTTCCTGCCTGAGGGCGATGTCTCAGACCGGCTCCCCCCTTTCAGCCGAAGGCTTCGAATACGTATACGAGGCTATCAAAAAGAATATGCATTTCAATTCCATCTCCGGCGGTACGGATATAAACGGCTGCTTTGCCATCGGAAGCCCTATCCAGCCGGTTTACGCCGGTGAACTGCAGGGCGCCGGGTTGGGGATGAAGGTCAACGCCTACGACGAAAGCGGAAACCCCGTGGTAGACAGGGAAGGAGAACTCGTCTGCGAGGCCCCCTCCCCCTCCATGCCTCTTTTTTTCTGGAACGACCCCGGGGGGCATAGCTACAGAAAGGCCTACTTTGATCTCTTTCCCGGTGTGTGGAGGCACGGCGACTGGATTTTGCGCCATAGCGACACGGGAGGAATCACCTTTCTCGGACGCTCCGATTTTACTCTAAAGCCCTCGGGCGTGCGGATCGGTCCCGCCGAAATCTATAACGTCGTGGAAAAGATCGAAGGCATAGCAGATAGTATGGCAGTCGGCCAGGATTGGCATGGCGATCAGAGAATCATTCTGTTTGTGCGGATGGCGCCCGGCCGGCAACTGGACGACCGGCTCAGGGAGAAGATCGCAACGGCGCTGCGCCGGGAAGCATCTCCGCGCCATGTTCCGGCCCTGATCGTCGAGGCTCCGGACATTCCCTATACTTTTAACATGAAGAAGGTGGAAAGCTCGGTGGCCAATCTGCTGAACGGCAGAGCCGTTACCAACAGAGATGCGTTGACGAACCCGGACTCGCTGGACTTTTACGAAAAAATCGCCCGCGAGCTTGAAGAGGAATAATCACGCCGCTTTAGCGGTAGAGCTGTGTCATGCCACATCAGCAGCACGCGGTTTCCTGGGGCGTCCACCAAGCTTGCCATTGGCCCGTGCGGCGATAGTCTTAGCCGCCGACGTCGCCTGCCCCCCTTTCTTACCCAACCGGGAAGCCATCCATTTTTGTGAACCCATCAAACCCTCCAGAAAGCTTGGCAAATAAAGATCAGCATCAAGAGCGGGGAAGTGGATACCCAGACCAGACGGGGAAATCTCAATTTGGACAAGCTGTTCCGGGTTGGCTTGTTCGAGCCCCTGGACATCATCCGGTTTAAACATGATGGACAGCCCGGTGTTCAGATCAATTACCAATCGGCCAAGACGAAATTCATAGTATGCGGCAGTGGCTGTCGGCATCTTCTCCAGTCTTGCCTTCGCCCGCTCATTCGCTGCTTCCATCTCATCGTTAGAGTAAATCATGAATCTTGCTCCATTCAGCGCATAAGTAGACCACACGGAGACCGCCGATCATGTCAACCGTTGGCATATTAACATAAACCTAAGCGTTTGGGTTAAGTTTTTGTCTTTTCAGGCGCCATTTATATGATTAAAAGCACACTACATTGATGATTATCTATACCACATTACTGGAGACAACCGGCAATGAACACTTCGCTGCAAATCCTGGACCCGAAGGACTGCATTTTTTTACTGGTGGATATTCAGAAATCGCTTCTCGATCTGTGCGACGAAAGGGAAAGTATCCCCAAAAATACTGCCGCACTCATCGAGATTGCGCGCATCTTCGAAATCCCCATCCTTTTTACCGTTCAAAACCCGGATAAGCTAGGAGACTTTCTTCCGGAACTGATCCGGAAAGTCCCCCACGCCCGGTCGCTGTCCAAAATTGAGTTCAACTGTTTTGAAAATGAGGTGATTTCCGGGGCCATCCGGTCGACAGGCCGCGGCGCCCTTCTGCTTGCCGGCATAGAGGGACATGTGTGCATCTTTCATACGGCTGTGGGCGCCCTTCGCCTGGGCTACACCGTACATGTGGCGACGGACGCGGTCACCTCCCGAAGCAAGCAGAACAGAGAGATCGGGTTTCATCGCCTGGAGAAGGCCGGCGCGGTGATCAGTTCGACCGAGATGATCATCTTTGAATTGCTCAAACGGGGAGGCACGCCGGAATTCAGGGCCGCTCTGCCGCTATTGAAGACTCTGTAGGTGGATACAGGAAAGATAAAACAGCACCAAAAAAGCACCGGGCACTGGTTTTTCTAATCATCTTGAGCTATATTTGCTGTGCCAATGCGCTCCGGCTGCCCACCCAAGAGTGAACCGCCCGAGCAATAACAGGCAGGAAGATCCACCGTTGGCGAATTCCACTGCACTTAGCGCCCGGGATAGATAACCTATTGGGTTGTCAGCGCAAAAAATTGATTGCAGTGATGGCCGGTGAGGCCCTGCGTGGCGTGTCGGTGGGCAGCCTGAGGCGCATCCGGTTTGTTTTCCGCACACCCCCACCGAATCCGGCGGGGGTCATGCCCTTGAGTCTATAACCCCTCTTTTTTCGAGCGATCCGCGCTGTTTCTCAGGTTGTGGTTCGTCTGGCCGATAAGTTTTGCCTGAATCTGTCCCTTGCTCAACAAACCATGCTGTACGAAATACTCACCGATCGGCTGTTGAAGTTTTTGTTGCTGCCGCAGCAGCACCTTCAGTTGAAAAGGACTGATCACCTGATGATGCAGCAACAACTCTCCGATTCTTTCTCCCCGATTTCGAACATCGAGAAGGTTTTTGATCTGGAGTTCCGTCAGCCAGCACCACCTCTGCGCGATCTCGCCGATGCGGGGCCGATGCCTGCTTTGCCATACCAGCGCCCTGATCAGCGCATTCCACGGTATCAGGCCTGAATAATAGAGAAACTCTCCAAACCGAAGATGCCTCTCAGGTATATCCTTTTGCCAGAAAGAATTGCCGAATGGCCCCCACCAGTTTTGGGAGCGAAAATCATTCCTCGCCTGCGGCCGCTCCCGGCGAAACGGTTGCTCCGGGACGGGTCCTCTCTTTACACCCGCGCCCGCAGTATGGATGATGGGCTCGGTGTCCCTCGATTTCAGGTAGCTGTTCAAAATTTCATAGGCGTTGTTGAGTCGGATGAAGCGCTCCGAACAACGCTTCTGGTACGCCTCCCCGTGGGATGCAAAACGATCCGGATGCGTCTGCAACGCCCGTATGCGATATGCCCGCTTGATCTCCGACTCATGAACCGATTCGAGGACCTGCCTGCAGTCTCTTGCATCCGAGGCAAAAAGAAGCCTCAAGGCAGCAAAGACTTCCGGTTCATTTAACAAAATATTATCCATGACAACCTGCTACAGGGTCCCTCTACTCCTATCACCGGCCGCCCATTCCAGGATGGTCTACCCTTCCGGGCCGGGATAAGGACAGAATTGCCGATTTACGTCTTCTTGCTAAAAGGTGTGCACGATTCCGGATCCCCGCCATAAAATGTCGAGCGCAATAAAGCATGAAATCAGCCTTTTGTAACACCCCGGATTCATCTTTTTTGAGGCATCTTTCACCATGATCTTTGCTTTGCGCCCGTTTTCTTTCCCGCAGGCACCTTTCCTCCCGAAGGAATTAACTATCCGGCATCATTAGAACATTTATTTTCAGAAATTTGATTTTTTCCTCCCCGGCAAAGCCCTTTTTAGGGCTTTGCCGCGACATGGAAAAGGCCGGATTTCACCTGCTTGAAATCATTCGGACTTCCCTTTTGCTTCACTTCATAATCGGAAAAAATGTGGAAGAGGATAAGCGATGTTCCCGATAATTTATCGCGGATAGTATTGAATGACGTGACGGCTTAAGTGCAGACCGACCCGCTACGACCAGCCCGATCAGGAGAGGCTGCTCGATTTTACCTGGTTCGCAAGTATGGAACACCGTGCGGCATCGATAAGTCGCTCGGCGGCGGTGAGGAGGGTCAGGTCGTACACTACGGCGGTTGCGGCTAGAAATCTATCGGCAGGGTCCTGATGAGGAAGATCGATCCGCATCCATGACGGGAGAGACGATATCTCCAGTGATTCTCCCGGTTGATTCAAGTGATCCGATCCAGGATTTTGGCCTCGTAGCGGGCGGAGGCGGGATTACCTGCGCAATGGGCGCCCCCCTTCGAGTGACAAGGATAGGTTCTCCTGTTTTCCTCACCTTCTCCAGAAGCGCAAGGCAGGTTGCTTTGAACTTCGATATGCTGACCACTTCCGGCAATAGGGATCACCTCCTTTTGAGCTGTATTTCACGTTTTACTAAGGATTCCAAACCAATGCCCGGGCAGCAGCCTGCGCTACCTGGATGAGCCAGTAGGGAAAGAAGCCGGCGACTACGATGACGCCGATGGAAGCTGCCGCCAGAACCCTTGCCGGCGCCGATACGACGAGCGCGGGAGGCTCCGTCACCGGCTCCAGCAGGTAGGCGGCCTTGATTACCTGCAGATAATAGTAGAGCGAAATAACCACGTTGATCATCGCGATGATCACCAGCGTGATGTAGCCCTTCTCAATAGCAGCCACAAAGATTAGGAACTTTCCCGTAAAGCCTATGGTTGGCGGAATTCCGGCCAGGCTGAAAAGCGACACCATCAGCGCCAGGGCAAGGAGGGGGGATCTCCGGTGCAGCCCCGCCAGCTCTTTTATCTGCAGGTTGCGCCCGTCGCTCGCCAGTTCCACTATAACCATGAAGGCGGTGAACTTCATCACCAGGAGCGCCAGGGCATAGAAAACAACGCCGGAGTATCCGGCGGGACTGAGGGCGAGTATGCCGATCAGCACATAGCCGGAATGCGCGATAGTGGAAAAAGCCAGAAGCCTCTTGATATCCTTCTGCACGATTGCAGCCAGGTTCCCCAGCGTCATCGAGACGACCGAGAGCACCACCAGGACATGTATGAGATACTCACTTCCCTGGGCTCCGAAGGCGACCAGGCGCAGAACCACTGCAATAGCCGCGACCTTGGAAGCCGTAGCAATATAGGCGGCCACCTGGTTCGTGGCGCCCTGGTAGGTATCCGGGGCCCAGAAATGGAACGGGAATACGGCCAGTTTGAAGAAGAGTCCGCCCAGGACAAGCAGGAGCCCGATAATCACGGCGGGTTCATTGATCATTTTCGGCAGCGTCCGGGCCATCTCGCTCACATAGGCTGCCTGGGCCGTGGAGAAAAGAAGGGCCATTCCAAAGAGCATCGCAGCCGAGGCAAAAGTGCCTATCAGGAAATATTTGATCCCGGCCTCGAGCCCGTACTGCTGTTCTCTTCTCATCGCAACCAGGATGTAGAGCGAGTAGCTGGAGACCTCAAGTGAAACGTAGATGGAAAGGAGATGGTCGGCGCTGACCAGGAGCATGAGCGCCAGCGTGCAGGTAAAAAGCAGGAAATAGAAATCGCTGTGCCGATTTTCACGCAAATCGGTCTCTCCGCCGCAGATGCAGACCACCAGGAACAGCCCGAGGGCGAGCATCACCTTGAAGACTTGCGAGAAGATGTCCACCCTGAAGGGTTTGATGAAAAGGTACCCGTCGGACCAGGCGGTGCTGAGGCAGATCAGGACCCCCAGGGAGGCAAAAGCGACGGCGGTGAGGTGTTCGCGCTTCGCATCCGGTTTTGAGACGAAGGGAAAAAGCAAAAACCACAGGGCTGCTGAAAAATAGAATATCTCAGGAGCGGCGATCATCCATTTCATCTCGGCAATCCAGTCATAAAGGGAACCGATGCGGTCTGAATCACATCGAACAGAAGCGACGGGTAAAACCCTAACAGCAACAGCACGGCCACCAGGATCATCCTGGGAACGCCCAGCGAAAAGGAAATATCCGGCAGGTGGGCATAGCGCTCATTTGCCGGTCCGTAGAAGGCCTTCTGGACAACGCGCAGCATGAACAGAGCAGTGACTGCAAGCGCCAGCACGGCAGTGACCCCCAGCGCCGGGTATGCCTTGAAGGCAGCGATAAAGACCACCAGTTCGCCCCAGAAATTGGCCAGTCCCGGCACCCCGATGCCGGCCAGTGCGGCAACGATGAAATAGGTTGAGGCCACCGGCATGGTCCGGCTCAAGCCCCCCAGTTCGGCAATGGCCTTGGTGTGGGTCCGGTCATAGATATAGCCGACGGAAGAAAAGAGAAGGGCCGTCATGATGCCGTGGGCAAACATCTGAAACACCGCGCCGTTCAGGCCTTCCACCGTCAGAGTGGAAAGCCCCAGTCCGACTATCCCCATGTGAGAGACGCTCGAATAGCCGATCACATACTTCAGGTCGGTCTGTCTCAGGCCCACAAGCGCCCCGTAGATGATCCCGACGGCGGCAAGCACCGCCATGAGCTTGGCCCAGTAAAGCCAGCCCAGGGGGCAGAGCATGATCGCCACCCGCAGCACTCCGAAAGCCCCGATCTTCATCAGCACACCGGCATGAACCATGCTCACCGCATGCGGAGCGGCCACATGGCCGACGGGCGACCAGGTGTGGAGAGGCCAGACACCGGCCAGAATGCCGAAGCCGATGAAGAGCAGGAGAAAAGCGAACTTCTGCTGGCCGGGCGTGAACAGCCCCGGCTGCATGAGGGCGACCAGGCTGAAGGTGTTGAGTCCCGATTTAGCATAAAGGAAAATAATCGCAGGCAGGATGAGGGCGCTTCCGGCCAGGAGGTAGAGGGTCAGCTTCATTGCCCCGTACTCTTTCCTGGTTGTGCCCCAGACGGCGATCAGCAGATACATCGGAAAAAGGGAAACATCGTACCAGACGAAAATGAAAAAAAGGTCCATGCTCATGAAGAGCCCGAACACTCCGGTGACCAGCAGGAAATAGAGGGCATAGAATTCTTTCACCCTGGTTTCCATTTCCCACATCGTGAGCACGCCCGTGAAAAAGACGATTCCGGTAAGCAGCAAGTTGGGAAGGCTGAAACCATCCACGCCATTGAAGTAGTTGATGCCCAGGGACGGAATCCAGGGCAGATTCTCCACGAACTGAAGGCCTCCCAGGCTCTTGTCATAGGCAAAGAAAAGATAGAGGGACACTATGAGAGTTATCCCCGAAAAGAGGACGCTTACCTGCCGGATGAGGTCCTTGCGCTCTGCCGGAATGAAGATGATAGCCAGCAGCCCCGCGACACAGCTCACGAGAATTGCGGAGAGGTAAGGAAAGTTTGCAGGTTCCATATGCATGGGTAACGTAGCCTCGATTTATTGAAAGAAAAAATAAAGCGACAGGAAGACCATGACCGCAAAAATCGTCAGGAGCCGGTACTGGACCATGCCCGTCTGGAGAAAGGCGACTCTTCGACCTCCCTGGACCGTACCTTTGCCCAGACCATCTATGGCGCCGTCGATGACCTTGTTATCGTTTTGCCAGCACAGAAACGATATGCCCCGGTCAATTACGCGACCGACCAGGAAACGGTAGAAGTGATCTATGTACCACCTTTCGGCGAAGAGCCTGTGGAGGGGCGGAATTCTCTCAACGAACCCTACTTGCCCTGCCCCGCTGCGGCCGAACTCCAGCCATGCGAGGACGGTTCCGGCAAAAGCCAGCCCGAGCGCCGCTACCTCCAGTGATGCGAACCGCGTATGCCCATGCGCCTCTACGGCAGCGGCCCCTCCGGAGAGGAAATCCTTCAGCGGATGCTCCAGAAAGCCCAGGATGACCGTAACGGCGGCCAATATGATCAGAGGTATGGCCATGGCGAAGTCGCCCCTGCCATGGTGGCCCTGCTCGTGTTCCGAATTGCCGGCTTCATGGACGGGCGCAGGCGCCCCATGCTGCGGGAGCAGCAGGAGGAATATGAGTCGAAAAGTGTAGTAGGCGGTGAGAAACACTCCGAGCAACCCGGCGACCACCCAGGCAGGATTCGGCTGAACGGCCAGGGCGCCCAAAACGGCCTCCTTGCTGAAGTAGCCGGAAAGCGGAGGAAATCCCGACAGAGCTGCGGCGGCGAGGGCAATGGTAATGGCCGGGACCTTCAGGCTGCGAGCCCCGGACCGGCCTAATTCATAGATGTCGTTGGTCTTGTAGTGGTGGATGAATACGCCGGAGCAAAGGAAGAGCAGGGCCTTGAAACCGGCATGGGTGGTCAGGTGGTATACACCGGCGAAGTAGCCGCCCGCGGCGAGCGCCATGACCATGAGGCCAAGCTGGCTGATCGTGGAATAGGCCCAGACCTGCTTGATATCCCGGCTCACCATAGCCATTGTGGAGGCAAGCAGCATGCTGATCGTCCCGATGGCCAGAAAGACGGACATGGCGACAGGCGACAAGCTGAAAAAAGGAAAAAGCCTGGCGAAGAGGTACACGCCCGCGGCCACCATGGTAGCGGAATGCAGGAGCGCACTGACGGGGGTAGGGCCTTCCATCGCGTCCGGCAGCCAGGTAAGAAGCGGAAACTGCGCGCTTTTGCCCGCAATTCCGCCGAATATCAGCAGAGCGGAGAGCGTCAGGGTGAAGTCCGACATTCTCACCAAAGCCGCGGGGCTGTTCAGTTCCAGGATGCCGAGATTTCCCATGTGCGCCAGGACCAGGATCAGTCCCAGGAAAAACGCTACGTCGCCCGTTCGGGTCATGACGAAGGCTTTTTTGCCCGCCTGGGTCGCACTGAATTTTTCGTACCAGAACCCGATGAGCAGGTAGGAAGCCAGTCCCACCAGTTC
The DNA here is from genome assembly GCA_964539645.1 of uncultured Syntrophobacter sp. Lineage (GTDB taxonomy): Bacteria > Desulfobacterota > Syntrophobacteria > Syntrophobacterales > Syntrophobacteraceae > SbD1. Next base: position 16,604 of record CAZIJV010000032.1, on the reverse strand, counting down.
CCAGAAGATATATAGCTGCAGGATTGTGGGAGACACGGTAAGGCTCAGCATGGCCCAGGCGAATAGCGACATGAAAGCGTAGTAGCGTGAGAAGCCGGCATCACCCGCCATATAGCCCAGGGAATAGATCTGCACCAGGAAGCTGATGGCCGCTACGATCACCAGCATCAGCAGGCTCAACGGATCTAACAGGAAACCGAAGGGAACATCGACACCGCTCGATGCCAGCAGCCTTATCGTAAGCTGAAGCGGTCCCGCCGTTTTCCAGTGCAATGCCAGGAGAAAAAGCGAGCATGCCAGTGATATCGAAACCGCGCCTATCGATACCCTGGCGCTTAGCTGCGGCCGCGAGCGCGTTACGAGCATGATCAGCAGGAATGCCGCCAGCGGCAGGAGAGTCGCCAGGGTGACCGCCGTCCATGTCGCATAATTGGGATCAGACATCTTCTTTCCTCAAAAAAGGAGAAACCACGACAATTTCAAGTTACTTCCAAACCTACCTGAGCAGGTTGAAATTACCCGGATCGAAGGAGCCGGTTCTCCTGAACGCATAGACGATGATCGCCAGCCCGACGGAGACCTCAGTCGCCGCAACCGCCAGGATGAAGAGCACAAAAACCTGCCCGTCCAGGTTGGCCCAGCGCAGGGCCGCTCCCACAAAGGCTATCGACGCGGCATTGAGCATGATCTCTATGCCGAGAACGATCATGATAAGGTTCCGGCGCGCCACCGCACAGAAAACCCCCAGCCCGAAAAGGACTCCGGCAAGCAGCAGAACGTGGCTGAACGGCACAATCATATTTCACCCTCGGTACGGTGTTTGTCCCTGCTTTTCCCTACGCGCATCACCCCTATGATCGCCAGCAGCAGCAGGAGCGAAATGACTTCGATGGAGAACCAGTGGTTTTGGAAAAGATAGAGCCCGAACTCTCTCGGACCGGCCAGCAGCATACTCAACTGGATTTCCGTTCCCGGTGTGGCAAGCACCATTATGGCCCCGACAACCAGGTATACCGCCGCGAAGGCGGCAGCGGGCAACCACTGGCTCAGCGGAAACATGACCTCATCGGGGGCTTCCACCTTGATCATCATGACAACGAAGAGGAAGAGCACCATGATCGCACCCGCATAGATGATCACCTCCAGCGCCGCCAGCAGGGGCGCCCCGAACAGGTAGAACAGCATGGCGGTCCCGAAGTAGGAGACGATCAGGTAGACCACAGCATGCACCAGGTTTCGTCGGGTGATTGCAACAGCGGTCGCCGCAACGGTAACGGCGGCGATCACGTAGAAGAAGAATCCATACAGTGTCATGTAAAAAGCCTCGCGCCTTTCGTGGTCAATGCTTCAGGGGAGATTGCTCCTGACATCCACCGGCTCATCCTCCTGGATGTGCTCGCCCTTGCCGCCCACACTCGTCACCACGCCCGCATGCTTATAGTAGTTGTAGTCCGGGTCCTTTCCCTGGTGATCGACCAGGAGATCCTCTTTTTCGTAGACAAAATCGAGGACTTTCCTCTTCGAAAAATCAAATACCGGTGTGAGTTGGATTGCCGAGGTCGGACATGCTTCCTCGCAAAGCCCGCAGTAAATGCAGCGCGCAAAATTGATGCGAAACCACGATGCATAACGACGTCCATCCGGTCTTTCGGCCCCTTCCATGGAAATACAGCTCACCGGGCAGACTGCCGAACAGAGGTAGCAGGAGACGCAGCGCTCCCCCCCGTCCGGGTCCCGCGTCAGGATGATCAACCCCCGGGTGCGTGCGGGCAGGGTGCGCCTGTACTCGGGGTATTGCTCCGTAATGGGTTTTCGAAAAAGATGGATAAGTGTCGTGGCAAAGCCGGACGCCAGCCCCTTAACCGCATCCCAGGTCGATTCCATATTCACTCAGCTTTCTTCAGGAGTCTCACCGCTCACTCATCTTTCCAGCAACAGGCCGATCGCCCCCGTAGCCACGATATTCAGCAGGGACAAGGGTATCAGGACCTTCCATCCCAGGGTCATCAACTGGTCGTATCTCAGGCGGGGCAGCGTGCCCCGGACCCAGATCATGAAAAGGGCGACCAGCAGGATCTTGAGCATCATCCATACGACCGGCGGCAGGAACGGTCCTCGCCAGCCACCCAGAAAAAGAACCGCCGTCAATCCTCCGAAAACCATTATGTGGACGTATTCACCCAGGAAAAACAGCCCGAAGCGCATGCCGCTATATTCGGTGTGGTAGCCCGCGACGAGTTCGTTCTCCGCCTCCGGCAGATCGAAAGGGATTCGTTTACTCTCCGCCATGGCGCTCAGGACGAAAATCAGAAAGGCCACCGGCTGCAGAAGTATGAACGGGTATTTTTCCTGGGCCTGGACGATGTCCACTATGCTGAAAGAGCCGGCCAGCATCACGACGGGAATCAGAGAGAGACCCAGGGAGAGTTCATAGCTGATCATCTGGGCCGCCCCGCGTATGCCGCCCAGGAGTCCATACTTGGAATTCGACGCCCAGCCGCCCAGGGCGACCCCGTAGACACCCAGGGATGACATGGCGAAAACGAACAGGAGCCCGATATTGAGATCCGTTACAACCAGGGGAATCGTCCTCCCCCAGAGAGTGATATCACTGCCGAACGGCACCACGGCGAACATGAGAAAGGCCGAAGTGGCGACGATTGCAGGGGAAAGAAGGAAGAAGAACCTGTCGGCCCCGTCAGGGACCGTATCCTCCTTGGTAAGCATCTTTACCACGTCGGCGATCGGTTGGAGCAGTCCAAAGGCGCCTGCCCTGTTCGGGCCATAGCGGACCTGCAGGCGCGCGAGGAATTTGCGCTCCACCCATACCAGGTAGGCTGCCAAAAAGAGCAATGCCAGCAGCAGGATTGCGAGTTTGGCAATCAGTACAATAAGACCGGCTGTCCAGATCAGCATATCGCCCCCATCATCGGTCGATATCCGGAAGTATGTAATCCATCGATCCGATAACGGCGATGAGGTCAGCTATACTCTCTCCAACGGTCAGCAGCGGAAGCACCTGCACGTTGGCAAAACCGGGGGCGCGCATGCGCACCCGGTATGGATGGCCAAGACCGTCGCTGACTACGTAGTACCCCTGTTCGCCTCTCGGAATTTCACACGATACGTAGGCCTCACCCCTGGGGATCTTCGGCCCTCTGGTCACATTGATGAAATGATGAATGAGAGTCTCGATATCCTTGAGCATGTCTTTTCGAGCCGGAACGACATAGCGATAATCATCGGTGATGTAGCGCCCGGAAGGCATGTTCTCGGCGGCCTGTTCTATGATCCTCAGGCTCTGGCGCATCTCCTCCACCCTCACGAGGTAGCGCGCATAGCAGTCGCCGCCGGTTGCGGTCGGCACCTCGAAGTCGAAGTTCTGATACCCCGAATAGGGGATTTTCTTGCGCAGGTCCCACTCCAGGCCGCAGGCGCGCAGATTTGGCCCGGTAACACCCCAGTCCATGGCCTCTTCGAGCGAAATTGCGCCGATTCCCTTGGTGCGGGCTATGAAGATGGGGTTCTTCCGGATCAGTGTTTCGTATTCATCCAGGCGGCGCGGGAAAATCCTGATGAATTCGTCTATCGGTTTCTTCCAACCTTCCGGCAGATCATGGGCGACCCCACCGATCCGAAACCATGAGGGGTGGAGCCTGCCGCCGGTTATGAGTTCAACGATGTCGAGGATCATCTCCCGCTCGACGAAAGTGTAGAAGTTGGGGGTCATCGCCCCCAGGTCGTGAGCGTAGGTTGCAAACCAGACGAGATGATTGCTCAGGCGAAACAACTCGGAGAGCATGACCCTGATCGTTTGGGCGCGGTCGGGCACTTTTATGTCCGCAAGCGCTTCCACAGCCGACACATAGGGCATCTCGTTGCTGGAGCCGGCCAGATAATCGTTGCGATTGGTGTAGGGGATATACTGGTGCCAGGACTGCCGCTCGCCCAGCTTCTCCGCAGCTCGGTGATGGTAGCCGATTTCCAGGTCCAGCCCGGTTATCTCCTCTCCGTCGAGAGAGGCGACACAGCGCAGCAATCCGTGGGTGCTGACATGGTGAGGACCGATGTTCAGGTAGAATTCGCGCTCGCTCGCGGGCGGCCTGTTCTCCCTGGCCATGACCACCCGGGCGTCCAGCGGCTGGTCTTTGCGCGCATCGGTATAGGTATAGGGAGGCATGTCGGTTGCCCGGCCCGGGTAGTCTTTGCGCAGCGGATGCCCCGTCCAGTAGTGAGGCATCAGGATTCTTCGCAGATTCGGATGGCCGTCGAACCGGATGCCGAACATATCGAAGACTTCGCGCTCGTACCATTCGGCGGAAGGCCATATGTCGGTGACCGTGCGGCTTACCGGGTCTTTCCCATTGAGTCCCGTCTTGATTCGCACGCGGCTTGCCGTATCAAATGAGAGCAGATGGTAGACAAGCGTGTAATCCGGATAGGGCTTCTTTGTCTTTTCGCCATAGTGCGCCGCTGATCCGGTATCCGTGATTGCCTCGGCATAGCTGCTGTTCCACACACGGTCGCGCCGCGCCGATTCATCGACTGCGGTCAGGTCATCCAGGCGTTTGTATTTCGGTTCAGAGCCCTGTTTCAGGAACTTCAGTACATCCTTCAATCGCTTTTCATCGACATGGAAGGTGACCATGTCCGATGTTTGAGGTTCCTGGCAAACGGCATCGCCGAATCGCTCTTTCAAAACCGCTGAGAGCGACTGATCGCGGCTCGTCAACTCGATTCGGCGGGCGGGTGGGGTCCACATCACATCCGAGCGGTTCCCCCAGTGGGGCAGCGGCGGTGAGGAAGTCACCGACCTGCCTCTTATCGAGACCCCCTCGAATCCGGGGCCTCTCGGGTCGCCGGACTTGGTCACTCCGTTTATCAGAATAGGCGTTTCCGTACCTTGGCTCCCACCTCCCAGGTGGAAGATCCTCCGGCTCGGCCTCTCCTCGGACGCGATCTTTTCCTGCAGCATCACAAGCCCGTTGAGCAGCGCCTCCGGGCGGGGAGGACACCCCGGCACATAAACATCTACCGGAATGATCTGGTCAACTCCCTGGACCACGCTGTACACATCGAACATACCGCCCGAATTCGAGCAGGACCCCATGGAGATCACCCACTTCGGCTCGGGCATCTGCTCGTACAGGCGGAGGACCACCGGTGCGACCTTCTTGAATACGGTTCCTGAAACTATCAGAAGATCCGCCTGGCGGGGCGAGGGACGCAGCACTTCAGCCCCGAAGCGAGCCATATCGTAGCGGGAAGTGAAAACGGCGGCTTCCTCGACGAAGCAGCAGGAGAGCCCGAAGAACATGGGCCACAGGCTATACTTGCGGGACCAGTTTATGACAGTATCCGCGATGTTCAGGAAACGCTCGGTTTCTTTCCCTTGTAAACCGCTCTCCAATCGAGCCCTCCCTCTTTCCAGATGTAAAACAGTCCGACAATCAACAGGATTATGAAAAAGGACATCTGCATCCATCCCGGCCAACCGGCCTCTTCATAAATGACGGCCCAGGAAAAAATGTATGCAGCCTCGACATCAAAAATCAGAAAGAAAATGGCAACCAGGTAGAAAGGGACGGGGTAGCGGAAGCGCGCCGATCCCGTGGGAATAATACCGCACTCGTAAGGCCGCGATTTCTCGACTGAACTCTTCTTCTCTCCCAGCCATACGGCCAGAAACAGTTGAGAAGCTATCAAAGCGACCACAAAGAAGGCATAGAGCGCAAGACTGAAGACCCCTGGATCCCAGGGCGACATTCCTCCAACAGGGACCGGTTGCATGAACCCTCCACGATATCAGTTGGTAAAATACAGTCGAAACCATGTCCCGATTAGGTTTCCGTGCGAGCCGGATAAAAGCGCAACGAGCAAGCCGAACCCTCTGTTGCTCGTTGGGATGCAAATTAAGGATTCATTTCGCGGTGGTAAACGGCTGAATTGCCTTTTGAGCGGTTATTTCATTTTTCATAAATAGAGGCAGGTTCCCCAGGATCAGAAAATGAGCAGGCTCAACAAAAATGCCGCGAGCAGGGATGAAGGGACCAGGATATTCGCCAGTTTCATTGCCCGGCGTGAATCGATCACCTGAAAATCGCCCGAACCCCGTTCCCGCTCCGAATCACCGAACAGGAAATCGCGAAGCCGCTGATGTTCTACCTCTTTGTTATTCCTCTTGATCCTTTCCTGCATGCATACCTCCAAATACTGATGATCGCGGCCTTTCTGCCGGTCGCGGCGATTCGAGAAGTGTTGCACGGAATGAAACGAGCTGTTTCCCTCCCGGTCCTCGAAGGAAACGAAAACCCTGTTTTCCGTTCTTGCTATTTTGATGGAGGAAACGAAGAACGTTCAAGCGGGACAATGAAGCGGAGGAGTATGGTTCTTTCGATTCGTTTTTTAATATAGGACTGCTACCCGGCTGCGTCCATCTCTGCCGCGAAAAGGAAAGATTGAGGCCGGCGGATTAATGCCCGAGGGTCAATGGATAGTGGGTTTATCCTCTTTCGAATGCACCACTCTGAGGTGGGTTCTTTTTCCCTTCCCGCCGCCGGAGCTGGACTTCGGTCCACCGGAGCGCGGACGCTGATCCAGGCGGCTCACTACCAGGTAGAAGACATACAAGGCAGGTCTGACCAGGAGAATAAGACCGGCCAGTGCGGTCACGCCGGCCCATATCATGTCACGGTCGAATATAAGCCAGGCAGTGTAGATAAGGGTCAGTCCGAGAATAATTAAGATCGCCGATATCATTCCCAATTCTCCAGACGGGCTTTTCGAGAATATCTAAATCCGCCCCAAAAGCTGAAGGACCCCGAGGGAGAGGGCGGGAACATAGGTAATGAAAAGCACCCCCAGGCCGAGAATCAGCAGAAAAGGAACCACATAGCCGTATAGGGCCACCATTGGCTTTCCGAAGCGGGATGAGGACAGAAGCAGGTTAAGCCCAACGGGAGGAAAAAGAAAGCCAAGTTCCAGGTTCGCCAGAAAAATAATTCCGAGATGCACCGGGTGGACTCCAAAAGCCGCGCCGAGGGGAATCACCAGGGGCGTCAACACGATTATAGCCGAAAAGATCTCCAGAATGCTACCCAGGACAAGCAGAACGATATTCAGGATAAGCAAGAAAACAAGCGGAGATTGAATCCGTTCCTGGACCGCGGCCAGCAGCCGGTCGGGAATCTGGGCATCGACCAGGTAGCTCGTGAGCCCCATTGCGCAGCTCAGCAGCAGCAGCACCGCACCGACCAGGGCGCCTGCCTTCACCATGACTTTCGGCAGATCTCTTAGAGGATGCAGATCCCGGTGAATGAAACAGGCGATCACGATAGTGTAGGCACAGGCGAATGCAGAGGTTTCGAGAAGTGATGCGAGACCGGTTCCGAACAGCAGCGCCATGGCGATGGGGATCGACAGCTCCCATTTTGCGCTCCAGGCTGCCTTCGCCAGTGCGCCTGGATCGAACCGCCTGCGCGTACTCTGAACTCTCAGGCCGACCCGGATACCGTAGGCGGCTACCAGAACGAGAAGCAGCATCCCCGGTACGAACCCGGCTATGAACAACTGATCCGCCGGTACGTTAGCCACTACGCTGTAGAGAATCACTGCCAGGCAGGGAGGAAAAAGAAGCCCGAGACTGCCCGCAGCGGTGACCAGACCCAGCGAAAAGCGCTCCGAATAGCCGTCCTCCAGCAGGATTGGCAGAACAAGGCCTCCGAGAGCGATAATAGTGACTCCAGACCCTCCGGTAAGCGCGGTGAAAAGGGCGCACACCGCTGCGACCAGTACGGCGACCCCGCCCGGAAGAAAGCCCAGCAGGGCGCGAAAGAATTGCACCAGCCGGTGAGGAGCATTGGTCTCGGCAAGTACGAACCCCGTTGCAGTCAGGAGGGGGATTGCAGGCAGGGTGGGAGAGCCGACCAGCCGGTAGATTTCCGTGGCGACCGCGGCGACCGGAGTTCCGTCCCGCCAGAAAAGGATCAAGGCCAGCCCGGACATAGTGGCGAATACGGGGGAGCCCAACAGAGTCGCCGACAGCAAAAGGGTGCAAAGCACCCAGACGAGCAGGCTGCCCGGCTGTACCAGGCCAAGCATAAATACTGCGCCCGCGACAGCCGCCGCGCCCGCGCGTCCGCCTGTACTGGTCGATGATCTCAGGATATATACCAGCGAAATCAGGCCCAGGCCGATCGGCATTACTGTTTCACTGATCCATACGGGCAGCCCGAACGAGAGCTTTTGGCCCTGGAGGCGTTCAGCCATGACCACGCCGATGGCGGACCAGGTGAGGACGGCGGTAACCGAAGCGGCGACACAGGCTGAGAAAAATTCCGAAAAACGACGGGCCGGGCCGGGCGGCAGCAGAGCGGCCGTCGACAGCGTGAGGTGCTTTCCTGTGAGGGTGGCGGCCAGACCGCCCATAAACGCCAGCAGGAAGGTCAATTGCTGCGTATAGGTTGCGGAACCCGGTATATGGAATCCCGCAGGGCGGCCAAGGAAGTCCACCAGCGGCATCGCGGTCAACAGGAGGAAGCCGGCCACCAGGATCCCTTCGCCGGCGCCGCGCATCATGGAAAAAAACCTGGTCACTTCCCTGCCTTGCCCAATTGTGCACGGCACTGATCTCTCAGCTTCAAAGCCTTGTCGAGATTGTTCGCAGGCACATAAGAACCGCGCACCTTCGGTATGACCCCGTCTATGAGTTTGCGCCACTCCGAGAGCACCGCATCATCAACGGGGACAACCTGCAAACCGTGCTTCTTGAGGACTTCCAGGTCTTTTTGGTCCGACTGCCGCGCAAAATCACGCAAACGTCTACAGGCTTTGAGAGCTGATTCCTTGAGTGCGGGACGGAGTTCAGCCGGGATCTTATTCCAGGAGGCTTTGGTGATGACGATTCCGCCCAGGATCTGGGCCCATTTCATCTGGGTCATATACTTGACCTGCTTATACCATTGAAGCAGCAGGACCCCCTGAAAATTTGATGTGACCGCGTTCACCAGCCCCGTCTGAAGCGCCGTGGAAATCTCCGTTGAAGGCAGCGGCACCGGATTGAATCCCGCCGTCTTCCACAATTCCGTGTATTCGTCGTCGCCCGCCCAGACGAACATCTTCATTTTCTTCATGTCGTCAGGCGTCCTCACGGGCGTTTTGGTAAAAAAGTAAGCCCACCCGCCTTCGGACCAGCCCAGTACGACAAACCCCTTGGCCGCGATCTGCTGCTCCAGTTGCGGGCTCACCTGCTCCAGCACGCATTCCAGTTCGTTGCTGTCCGCATAAGCCAGAGGTATCTCCAAAGAAAGGATGCCTCGGTCTATGGCGCTTATGCCGGTGAGAGTCAGCAACCCGGAGTCGAGAGTGCCCAGGCGCATTTTTCTGACCAGGTCCAGGTCGTCTCCGGCCACTCCTCCAGGGTAGAGACGGAAAGCGATCTTGCCATTGGATGCCTTCTGCCATTCCGCGCCCATCTCCTGCAAAATCCGATGCCATTCGGACCCCTGGGGGGCCAATGTCGCCATCTTTATGGTAATCTCATTTGCCGCCCATGCGCCACGCGGCGTCAGAAAAAACGACCAGGCCGCGATAAGGCACAACCAGGAACATACTATGCTTTTCGACAGACTTTTCATCTTCTCTCCGCTCATTCCAAAAACAGCCGATCCATCCGGGCAAGCAGCCAGCGTGCGCGTTTTTGCGCAATCAGGTTCGCAAGCCTCTGGTCCGGAAACGCATCGGCATCAATCGCAAGCGCCTCGTTCAGCAGTCTGCTGAATTCCGTCCGGTCCTGTATCGATATGTCCACCGTTTCGGCGAAAGAGACCAGCGGCGCGGCGCGGCGCCCTCCCGAAAGCGACACTGCCCTGTCAAAGCTGGCCCGTGCGCGCTCGATTGAGCCTCCCGCCGCGACAGGCCTTCCTCCCTCGTAGACAATCAGTAAGTCATGGATCATACCTGCCCCATAGGCCTCATCCAGTTCAAGCGCCCGGCGGATGATCGCTTCCACCTGCGGCAGATCGGCGCTCAGCGCTGGATCGGTCTTGTTGAGTGAAATAGCCGCACCCCAGGCCGCCACCGTCCAATAGAGCTGCGGGACATGCTTTTTCTGGAAGGGCGCCAGAGCGGCATGCGAATCGGCTCGCAGCAGCGGGAGAAATCCGGGCTGGATTTCCTCCAGACCACGCAGACCGTACGCCAGTGCACGGCGATAGAGCCTGCCCGCGCGGTCTCGAAGTTCCGTAGCTCGCTTGAGGTCGGTATCTTCGATAAAATCAGCCTCCGCCTGCACGAAGGCGTATGCGTACTGGGTAAATCCGCTGGTAGCCGCCAGGAGGAGCCCCTGGTGGTGAGGAGATTGCGTCAGAAGGCTCTCGATAGTTTTCAGGCCAAAAGGCAGGGCTGCTCCAACGAGTTCGGGGTCGTCATCGGAGGCATAGACGGATGATCCCTCGGCCAGCGCATTCCCCAGGCGGTCGACAGCGAAACGTTGAAGCGAACAGCCGGAGGCAAGAAAAAGGACCGACAGGAGCAGGGCTGGAAGGGTTGCAGTCGCCCAGGTAAAACTCCTGCGTAAGTTCGTGTAAAGGGTATGTGGGCAGGTACAGGTTTCAAGCATTACCATCGCTCCCGGGCAAGAATGGCCAATAAAGTGAAAGATGTTACCGCTATGGTTTAAAATATTAAAGACTTTTTTGACGGCCAAGGCTGGACGAGCAGTATTCCGGGGCTGCAGGCAGGGAATTGAGCGAGCATACGGCAGTAAAACACCAGGTAAGACTATAACTGGGCCGTTACCTGTATTCCGTGTTCCTCAAGGTCGGAAATGATAGGCTTGAGATCGGTCTTCTTGAGCCTGAGCGAATAGGAATAATCCGGTCCCTCGTCAGCGGGCATATGGCAGATGCTGATTATCTCGGCGCCATGCATCCTTACGATCCGGGTTATTTCGGGAAGAGGATTGGGAGATCCGGCAACCTTGACATCGAGCCTGGACGATTCGGCAAAAAGTCCCAGAAAAGTGATGAAGGCGGAGAGCACATCAACGACAGTTATAATGCCTATCAGCTTCGAATCTTTGACGATGGGCAGGCCGCCGACCCGTTTTTCGAGCAATATTCTGGCCGCATCTTCGAGCGGCATGTCAGGATGGACCGTGAACGGCCTGCGGATCATTACGTCTTCGAGCGTCAGCTCTTCGAGCATCGAAGCGATGAGGACACCGCGAAGGTCCGCATCGGTCACCCAACCGGCCAGGTTCATTTCAGCATCTACTACGGGAAGGTGCCGGATAGACTCCTGCTTCATCAGCGCCAGGGCTTCCTGAATAGAGGCCTCTTTCTTGATCGTAATCAGGTCGGTTGACATCCAGTGGCGTACTATCACGCTGGCTCTCCTCGGCAAAAGAGCAAAAAGCCATAAGTTAAATCGATTCGATACTTTACTGCAAATACGCATATGAGCGCAAAAAAAGGCTAAGATAAAAGACGCCAAAAAGCAAGGGTTTTCCATTGGAGGGAACCCAACCTGCTATACCGTTTCCGCCACCCTTGCAATGCCGGGCGCCATTAGCTTGGCGATGCTTACCGTCCTGTCTCCCAGCATGTTGGTATAGCTGCCCAGCTCATTGTCGTACCATCCATAGATGACCGCCTGCGTCACCGGAACCTCGATATACTTCCTGGGCTGCCCCCGGTTTGTCCCTTCCGACTCTTTGCGAAGACTGTTGAAATCCATGGATGCCGCGCCCTTTGCACCCGCCGGATCCATGTACGCCAAGGCACTGGCGAGATGGTCCAGGTCGATGCGCACCGCCGAGGTGCGGGTGTGGTTTTCGGTGCCCTCGATCACGGCCGCGGCTCGCGGCAGCCCGATAATGTCCGAGGAGACATTCTGCTCTTCGGAAAAAACCAGGTAGCCCTCCGGAAAATGAGACATCGCCTTTTTATAGATTCCGTTGACCAGTTCCCGGTTGATGGGATTGACCATGCTTTCATCCTGAACCATGATCGCCAGGATGATCAACGAGCCGGTCATCACCGGTACTCGTACTGACTCGGCAATAAAGCCTATCCTCTTCATCTCGGGAATCACCAGCCCCAGGGCTTTGGCCGCTCCAGTGCTGGTCAGGATTATATTGTTGAAGGCCGACCGGGTCTTTCGCAGGTCCGTCGCCTTCGCCTTGGGGGCGCGATCCAGCACGGACTGGCTGCTCGTTGCAGCATGGACCGTTGTCATGGCCGCGGAGAGGATGCGCTCATGGCCGAAGTAATCCAGAAGAGGCTTTACCATGTAAGCCAGGCAGGTCGTTGTGCAGGAGGCATTTGATACGACCAGGTGTTTTTTGGGATCATAGTCGGTGTCGTTTATGCCCATGACCGTCGTAACTGCATCCGGCGGCATTTCCCTGCTCTTGTCCTTGATTTTGAAAGGAGCGGAAACAATAACCTTCTTGGCCCCGGCGGCAAGGTGCCCTCGCGCCGAACCTTTGGGATCATCCGGGGGTGCGGTCGGGTCGAGAAAACTCCCTGTCGCATCCACCACCAAGTCCACTCCGTGGCTCCTCCAGCCGATCTGGGACGGATTTCTCGCGCTGCGCAATATGGTCAGCTTCACCCCGTCTACCAGCAGGCTGCCGTTTTTTTCATCCAGCCCCTCAATGCATCTGCCCGCACGCGCCCCGTAGAGGTAGTTATGAAGAGCGCCGTAGGTGGAATCCTTCTCGATGAAATGGGCAATATCCTCGATTCTTGTTCCGACCTCCCGCCCGATGTTCACGACGATCTCGGAAAAGTACTTTCGTTCGACATGATGCCAAATGGAGAGCTTTGCAATTCTCCCGAGGCCGTTGATCCCCAACTTTTGCGGAACCAGTATTTCTTCGCTCATGATCGACTCCATGGTTTACGGCAAAAAATGGTAAAGAGATGGGTTTCCGAACCGGACAAGTAGAAAAACCCCTCTCCGAAAGGACCTGGCAGCGGGAGAAAGGTTCTTTTCATCTTTATATTATATACGCACTCAATATTAAGTATAAGTGAATTAATGTCAAAGAAAACCCGGAGGCATAGAGCCGGAGATACGCTTCGGCATCTCCGGCTCAGAGGAGGATCGCCGTCAGTGGACGGTAGGCTTCATCTCCGCGAAAAGGTCATGAATCCTCTTCTTGAGGCTCTTGAGCCTGTGCGAATCCTCGCTTGAGGCCCAATGGGGCTCGCTGATCGCAAAGGCAAAAATGGAGGCCTCATCAAGAAGGCATTCGTTCGTCTCACACCACTCATCCCTGCATACCTGTCTCATATCCGAGACGTCGTTTACGATCTGTTCCAACCTGTCCAGAGACTCATTAAACGAACCGGAAAAGGAAAACCACGAATCGTCCCCCTTCTCCGGGACCATTGCCGACTGTATTGCGTCCTTATATATCATCTCTCTTACCTCTCAGGATAACCGGGAAATTCAAACCTGTTGCATCTATTCCTAATAAACTAAGCTTCCGGTAAGGACCGAACAATGGTGCGGAAGCATGCTTAGATTTCATTCAAAGAGGATGAAATTCTGATTTGGAAACAGTGAACGGGCAATGCCCGGACCGGGAAGGATTCGATAATGGCAGACTTGAACAGTTGCGAGTGCATGGGGAAGACATACCCGAACGGTGGGGTGGCATGCATTGGAGATCAGTGCATCCAATGCTACGACGGCAAATGGGGACCGAACAAGTTCGAACTTGAATTGAAGGAACGGCTGCTGGATTATCTCTGAGACACTGTCGCCTCTTTCAGGCTACGAGCAGAGGCGGTTCGCGGCGCGGAGCTTCCTCCCTCAGGGGAGGGTGTTCCGCATCCGTTTCAGACGGTCAACGGGGCAGTATTCCATCTCGTTGAAAGCGGAGCTTCCTGCGAAGAACCGAAAGAGAATGCAGGAAATCCGGCTCCTGGTAGTCCGGATAGGTCCAGGGCAGAGGACGATAGGCGCCCTTTTGGTAGATCAGAGTCAAATCGGCGTAAATACCGTCACGAAGATATATTCGATGTGTGAAATTCTTTCCGGTCGCGAGAATGAACCGTTCCTCGCTGATAAACCCCGGATCTATGTTTACCAGCCTTTTTCCCCCACGGGATAATTTCTTTTCAACCTCGTTGGTGCGTATCTTGATGTCAGGTAGGGAATCGGGTGGAACAAGCTCCAGGTAGCTTGCGCTCTGCCTCCGGATGCCTTTTCCCATTTCTTCGTCATAGTAGGTGGTATAAGGAAACGGTCCGGGAGAGGAAAGAAAGTCGACCGGGCCGAAATGAGCTTCGAGGGCGTCGAGGGCCTCCATCTGCACGTCAAAATCACGGAAGAGAAACCGCACCAGGAGTTTCGGACTGGCCGGCGCTCTGGGCTGGCTCATTTCCGGTGCTCCTGTTCCATTTTTTCGAGCGCGGCGGTGAGTATTCCGGCAGACACGGCGGCAGTGCCCACCTCGCCGACTACTATACCGGCGGCAAGATTGGCCAGAATCGATGCATCGATAATCGAGAGCCCCGCCGCGGCGCCGAGCGCAAGCACCGCCGCCACGGTATCACCCGCCCCGGTCACATCATAGACCTGCCTGGCCAGAGTCGGGATAGGATAGGCCTTATCGCCGTTGCGGAATATGCTCATGCCTTCCTTACCTCGCGTAATCAGGAGGTTCTCGCAACCCAGTTTTCGAAGCAACTTTCCGCCCGCTGCGTGCAGGCTCTCTTCGTCCACAATCGGAATACCGGATATCAGCGCGGCTTCGTGGTGATTCGGAGTAACCGTCGTAAAGGAACGATACAAATCGAAGTTTTGAACCTTCGGGTCGACCACCACGGGTGTCTTACCGGACGTAAGGGTACGGAGTTCGTCTATCAGCCGGGCGCAAACCACGCCTTTGGCGTAATCGGAAACAATGACCACATCGGTGTGGGGCAGAGTGTTCCCGATAAAATCGATCAATCGCTCCAACGACTTCCGATCCGGGGAATGCCTGCTCTCCCGATCGTAGCGAACGACTTGTTGATTGCGCGCGATGATCCTGGTCTTGACCGATGAGGGACGTCCTTTTTCCTCTATAATCCCGGCGGTGGATACCGATTTTTCGGAAAAGAGTTCCAGGATCTTTGCGCCTGCTGCATCCTCTCCGATAAGACCGGCCACATGGGGGATTCCCCCCAGCGATGCCAGGTTATGGGCGACATTGGCGGAACCGCCGAGGCGCCTGGTCTCCCTGGTGACTTCCACCACCGGCACCGGCGCTTCCGGTGAAATTCGACGAACCTCGCCCCAGATGAATACATCCAGCATGAGATCGCCGATCACCATTACCCGGCAGTGAGAAAAGCGTTCAATGGCTTCTATGAGGCGGGTCTTGCGGCCCGGAGTGATGAGACAATTTTCCTGCACTGGTGTACCATTCTCAGCCCAGCGGCTTTGCTTCCTCGATCAGCATGATCGGGATATCTTCTCTTATTTCATAAATGAGCCTGCACTGCTCACATATAAGGCCGGTTTCATCCTGGTTCGAATGTATCGGTCCCTTGCACTTCGGACATCGCAGGATCTCGAGCAGTTCTTTTTTCACAGCCATTCGTCTACTCCACCTCTCAACTTGCCTTTGCCTGTCCGGAAGCGGCAGGCTTATCTTCACTTTTCCGAAAAGCTTCCTTACCATCCTCGTCGAGCATCTGCCGGAAGGAATCCAGCAGGGAACGCATCTTTGCGCCAAACTGAATCCTGTTCCGTCTCATCTCCGATATTTCCTGCTCCATCCTGATCAGGCGGTTGTTGGCCTCCTGCAATATGCCTTCCGCCTTGACCTCGGCCTCGGACAAAATCAGTTTAGCTTCCCGCTCCGCATTGGTCTTGATCTGTTCCGCACTCTTCTGTGCGCTGATCAGCACGGCCCTGATGGTCTTTTCCCGCTCCCGATGTTCCTTGATTTCGAGTTCCTGCGCCTGCGAATCTCTTCTCAGGTTTTCATTCTCCGCCTTGAGTTGACGCAGCTCCTCTATCATCTCCTGGAGAAACGCTTCTACCTCTCCCGGGTGGAGGCCCATGAGACGCGTGCGAAATTTTTTCGCTTCAATATCGGCTATTTCCATCTGAATACTCCGGCAGTCCGCGTTCGGGGATAGCTGAGAATCGGCTACATACCAATTGTGATCGCCAGCCGAACCAGTGTGGGAGGAACAAAGGCCTCCAGAAAGTAGAGTATCAGTATGAGTATCATCGGAGAGAAATCTATCCCTCCCATGTTGACCGGAATCATTCTGCGTATACGGAAAAGGGCGGGTTCGGTGACATTATACAGGAACCGAACAATCGTGTTATAGGGATCGGGGTTGACCCAGGACAAAAGCGCGCGGGCTATCACTATCAGCATATACGTGTAAATGGCGATATCGAGTATCTTGGCGAGTGCAATCAAAAAATTCGCGATAATCCACATATCCAGTGCTCCGTGCGGAAAGTTTTCGAGTAAGCCCTTTTTTCAACCGATGAGACTACTTTTTTTCCCGTAATCTGTCAAACCGGAAGTCAGTGAGCAGTGAGCAGTGAGCAGTGAGCAGTGAGCAGTGAGCAGTGAGCAGTGA
>CAZIJV010000031.1:0-70166 GCA_964539645.1 uncultured Syntrophobacter sp. | reverse complement strand
GACCCCCACGAAAGATTCGTGGTTTGAACGAAGACTCTGACTTTGAAGTCAGATATAAGCAAAGCCCCCGGTTTTCGGCCTGTTTGAACCAGAATGAAACTTCATTGGGGCGAAGGCGCCCCCATGAAGTTTCATCCTCGATAAAACCCCGTCTCAAAACGGGGTCGGCGCCGCTCTCTTGAATGAGACCACAATATTTTACCAGATCCCAAAGAAGCGTGAGCCGGCAAGCCTATAATGCCCCTGAGCTTTCAGTGAGTATTGAAGCGCCTGCAATCGGCCTGAAGGGAATTCACCCAATGAGAGGTATCAGCGTGCTCGACAGGCAACTGGCCGAGTATGTCAAACCGGATTCCCTCAGGCAGGCGGCATCCCTGGGGTTTCGCGGGGAGGTCTTTTTCCCGGTCCCCTGCGCTCTTGAGCAAAACCCTTTTCTGCTGGGCTACTATCGTCTTCTGCTCGGGTTGTCACAAAAGGAATTGTACAAGAAAGGCGCCTTCGACCAGTTCAAATACCTCGAAAAAAGAGGCGAAGTCCCCCCGGATCTGGTGAAACTCATTCCTGCTCTCTGTTCGAGCCTGGTGAAAATGATGGGAATCCTGATTGTACAGGAGCTTCCCAGTTCCACATCGCAGGGGGCACTGTTTCGCTTACCTGAATTGTCTTCAACACGGAGGAGCGCTGGAAATGGGCTTGAAGCAAATTCCCAAACAATGTAATCTTGAATGGGGGAAATTTAGAAACCGTGGGGGGAGTATGGTATCGGGAGTCAAAGCTCGGTGCGCTGCAGTTGCGAGACTGGAAAAGGATGATAGTAGTGAAATCATCGTTGGGGACGCGCTGAAAGTGCTGCGTGACCTTCCTGCCAGTTCTTATCGCTGTTGCGTGACCAGTCCGCCCTACTGGGGCCTGAGAGATTATGGTGTTCTTCCTCAGATTGGCTCCGAAGCCAGACTTGAAGATTATATCACGAACCTCAAAAGCATATTTCATGAGGTCTTTAGGGTTCTGACCGCAGACGGCACTTTTTGGCTGAACATTGGCGATTCTTATACCAGTGGGAACAGAACCTGGAGACATACGGACAAAAAGAATCCTGCACGGGCTATGAACTATAGGCCGCCAACCCCGGACGGTTTGAAGCCCAAAGACCTTGTCGGAGTTCCCTGGAGGGTGGCGTTTGCGCTCCAGGCAGACGGCTGGTTTCTCCGTTCCGACATCATCTGGTACAAACCTAATTGCCAGCCGGAATCAGTAAAGGACCGGCCTACCCGATCTCATGAGTACCTCTTCTTATTTTCAAAATCTGAGAAGTACTTTTACAACTACGAAGCTGTGCAGGAACCCTCAACGAATGGTACCCGCCGAAACCGCAGAACGGTATGGGATATAAACACCGAGTCTTTTCCAGAAGCTCATTTTGCAACGTTCCCGCCAAAGCTGATCGAACCATGTATTCTGGCTGGATCACAGGAAGGAGATAAAGTCCTTGATCCTTTCTTTGGCTCTGGCACAGTCGGAGAAGTCTGTTCGAGATGTAATCGCCGGTTCACTGGAATTGAAATCAAAGAGGAGTATGCCAGGATTGCTCGAAAAAGAATTGGTTGGGAATGACAAAAATGAGTGATTCAGATGATCTAAACCTTCCCGTGCTTCTTCCAAACCTGCAGATCTCGTTCTATTTCAAGCTTCAATCAATTCGTAATCTTTACTTTCAAGAGTCTGTTCGCAAGGCTGTCGAAAGCCTCGATATAAAGATACTCGATGAGCAGCTTTCCAATTACGTGAATAAAGATTCCCTCAAGCGGGTTGCATCCTTTGGGCTGCGAGGGGAAGTCTTCTTCGCTGTACCTGCAATACTTGAGCAAAACCCATTCCTGTTGGGTTATTACCGCCTTCTGCTCGGACTATCACAGAAGGAGTTTTATAATAAAGGCCCCTTCGGTAGGTTTAAAGGTCTTGAAGAGAGGGGCGAAATAAACTTCAATGTGAGGAAGCATGTTCCCTCCCTATGCTTGAGTTTGGTACGAACAGCAGAAATCCTGCTGAATGGTATCGACGACCTTTCACTGTCAATCGTACATGAATTACAGCTTCTCACACTCGGGCCGCAATTGCGAGGTGGAAGTAATACCAGTATAGGCCAGGATGCCACGAAGGAATTTTTCGCACTTGTCACGGAATTGGTGGCCAATTACAAAAAAGAGACCACCAAACACGTCATCCACATTGAAAATGATTCAAAGCGGAACGTACTGATTGAATTTTCAAGCGATCCCGACGTGCAGATAACCGAACAGATGCAGACAATGATCCGTCCGCTTGTATCCATTGAAATTAAGGGGGGCAGAGACGCATCCAACATCCACAACCGAGTTGGGGAAGCCGAAAAAAGCCACCGTAAAGCTCGTAATCGCGGGTTCTTCGAGTTCTGGACAATTATCCGAGTGAATGTCGATCCAGCTGTCATTCAGCGCGAATCTCCCACAACCAGCCATTTCTTTCACCTTGACCGAATCAAGGACCCATCCACAAAGGAATATACGGAGTTTCGGGACAGGCTCGGCTCTCTCATGGGTATCAGGATCCCTGATTGAGCATCAGCCAATCGGCGTAAGCCTGCCTTATTTGATCTCCTTCGAAAACTCCCCCGGTCTCAGCGGGTATTGCCGGTAGCTCTCGCGGATGAGTTCGTCCAGGTATTTCTGGTGGTTTGTCACCGCTTCCCTGGGCAGGACGAACTGGGTCTGGCCGCTGCGGTCGGCTATGAGCCGGAATCCGTAGTCGTAATCGACCGAGATTTTCCAGCAGATCGCAGAGGCGCTTTCATCTCCTTCGAGGGCCTGCTTGATGATTTCATTCAGCGCCTGTTCGTCGAAATGGATCTTGAAGCCGTGCTTTTCGTAGAAGTCGGCCTCGAACATGCGGACCTGGTTATAGAGCGAGAGTACTTCATTGAAGACCGCCTCGGCCGTGATGCCCGTCTTCACCTGGTGGTTGAGCACCAGGTCGGTGCGGTCGGGGGTAAAGACCAGGGGATAATTGTCGGCGAAATTCCTTCTGATGCGGAATATCTCTTCCCGGCTCGCCACTTTCTCCTGCTGGACCAGGTTGTGATAGATTCCCAAATTTTCTGTTCCCCCGTCGCCCATGAGGATTTCCAGTTCTTTAGCGGGATCCTCCACGATTTGACGGGTGATCGCCAAATTCTGGATGGACGAGGAAGGAAGTTTCTTTTCAAACGGCAAAATGACTCGTTCGAGTACACTGACCAGGCCCCGTGCGCCGGTTTTCTCGGGGTAGGCCCTGTTCGCGAGTTCGCGCAGGGCTTCGTCTTCGAATCGAATGTCTATGCCGTAACTCCTGAAATCTTCTTTTTTCCCGGTGATAATGGGGTTTTGGGGATTCCTCAGGATTTCGTAGAGGTCGTCGACTTCGAGAGGCTCCAGAACGGCGACTACGGGAATCCTGCCAATGAACTCACTTTCAAAACCAAACTGGATAAGGTCCTCGGCCTTTACATGCCTGACGAATCGAAAATCATTTTCACGGCTGTGAATCTGAGCGCCGAACCCTATCTCCTGTTTCTGCAGCCGCCTTTTTACAATTTCAGCGAGGCCGTTGAAGGCGCCGCTCATGATAAAAAGGATGTTTTTAGTGTTGACCGTGCGTTTTTCTCTCTTGCCGGTCTTGCGGAACTGCTCGATTGCCTGCATCTGGGATACGGGATCATGCGGGACTTTCAGATCCACCTCGGTTTCTTCCATCGGCTTGAGCAGTGCTCGCTGCACACCGGTCCTGGAGACATCAGGGCCGATGAGATGCTGGGAAGATGCAATTTTATCGATTTCATCAATGTAAATGATACCGTGCTCGGCGAGTTCGATATCGTCATCCGCCTGGATCACCAACTCGCGGACAAGATCCTCGACGTCGCCTCCAACGTAGCCGGTTTCGCTGAACTTGGTCGCATCTCCCTTAACAAAGGGAACGCCGAGCTTCTGGGCTATCAATTTGACCAGGTAGGTTTTGCCGACACCGGTAGGTCCGATAAGCAGGATATTGTTCTTTATCCTGCCCACCATCTGATCGCCTCCAAACCTGGCCATGCGCCGAAGGTACTTGATCCGGTTGTAATGAGTGCAGATCTTGGTCGCCAGGATCGCCTTCGGGTCTTCCTGGCGGATCACGTACTGGTTCAGGTAGAATTCCAGTTCCTCGGGCTTCATGTCGAACTTGATATTATCAATTCCCGCCGGCTTCTCAGCGCTTTCGCCGGGGTTGTCCTTCGTTTGCGCGGCCATCATGGGCGATATCACCTTAATGCGATAACCATACTTCTTGGATAAGTAATCGCTCAATTCTTTTTCGAGCGTTTCCTGGTCAGGGAAATTTGGGGGTTCATCCGCCATCGATATTCCTTCCCGAATATTAAGTTGCTCTTCCTGCCCCGCTAAGAACATGGATTTAGTATAATTTCTATTTGCTCCACATGCAATGAGCCTGTGAGATGGACCGAGCCCCCCTTATTTCTCTCGTGAGAGAGCAGGAATCGCACAATGGAGACGCCGAGAGCGCGGAGACATACAATAGGATATATCGGTGAAAAGAACCGATCCCCGGAGCACTTCTTTTGGAGGGAGAAAAGATGTGTGGAGAAGAGGTTAATGGAGTTGATGAAAGAAGGTTTGCAGCGGGGCAGTAGTATCAGGGCCTTGCGCCCGTGTTTTTCCCGGCCCCCCGTGGGTACCTTTCACGCAGTGAGACAACGGGCGGAGTCTCATCTTCGTTCAAACCACGCTATGGTGTGGCGGCGCCGCTTATATGAAACTTCATTTTTAGAGGATCACGCCAGAGGGACAAAATGAAGTTTGATACTCGTTCAACCATGTCCGGCAACTTGGCTCCTCGGCTGGATTCCCGCTCAGGAGCGCTGCGGGAATGACGGGGCACGCGAATCCTACGGAAGCCCGAGGAGGGCAAGTACGCCGGTTGCCCTGTACAATCTACGTCGCAACGAAATTGGCCGAATTTGCCTTAAGGCGCCAGGTTCCCATGGTTGCAGGTCCTCTCCTATGCCAAACAGGTTTGCCGGGGGCCTCCCACTCCGTCATTCCGGCAGGGCTTCTGAGCCGGAATCCAGCCTGGGAACTGCATCCGGGGTCTTCTTTTGAGCTGCTTCGAAAAGTCGGCCAGGCTACCCCCTTTGCATGGTTTCAGGGTGTTCCAGGAGGGGACGTGCAAGCTTATATAAAACATCATTTTTAGAGGGAAACACGCTGGGATGGCAAAAACAGTAGTAGGGCAGGATTCTCATGCCCTACCACCCGCGTCTGCAAAATCATCACAGTGCTATGGGCAAGGGTATGGTGGGCACGGTCTTTAATGCCCACCGCTTTCGAGAAGAGTGTGTTTGCCCTTGGGATGGTGGGCGCGATGGAACCGTGCGCACCCTACGGCTAAACTCAAGGCCGTCCTTTTGGCGAATGAACTCCCGAATGCAGCGCCAGGGCTCTTATGAGCCGCCGCAGAAGGGTGGATACGGGTTTCATCGCGCCCACCATTCAACAGCTTTTCAAGCTTCGAGGGACATGAGGGAGCGGGGTGTATCTTCCAGCCTTGTCAGTCCCAGGCCAGGATTTCTTCGTCGTAAAGGGTCTCAAGCTTGCGTTTGTGCTTGGCCTCCTCATTTTCAAGCACCTCGAAGAGCCTGGCCGCCTTTTCGCTCATGCACTTATTTTTCCAGCTTGAGTAGAAGGCGTGGGCTTTCTCTTCTTTCTTCATGGCGATGGTCAGCGCTTCCTGGTAGGTAAGGTTATCCTTGAAAGGAACATCAAGCAGGTAGTCGCTGATTTTCAAGTCCTCGATTTTCTGGAGTTTGACGCCTTCGAGGTCGAGGGTGTCGAGATTTTTGAGCATGTCTCTGTGGCTCTGCTCTTCCTCGACCATTTCTTCGAAAAACTGCTTTATTCCCGGATTTGACGCCCGCTCTGCACATTTACGGTAGAAGGCCATCGCTTTTTCTTCTTTTTCTATTGCGAAATTGACCACATCACCAACGGAACTACAGGAAAGGGTGCTCATTAAATCCTCCTAAGTGCTTGAAACGCTAAATATTAACTCTAAAACATCTATTTGCCTGCGTGGCTTGCTGTCTCAGCCCTTCGCGAAAAGAGAGACATGTGAAAAGCTCGATACTTCAACAATACCCCGGTCAGTAAGCTTCAGCTCCGGAATAACCGGGAGAGCCAGAAAAGAGAGGGCCATGAAGGGGTTGGCGAGAGTCGCCCCCCGGCTTACAGCAAGAGACTTCAGACGGCTGAGCTTGTTGGAGACTTCCAGAGCCGGCGCATCAGACATCAGTCCGGCAATCGGAAGAGGGAGCAGTTCAACCCCTTCCTGGGCGGAGCCGACAGCCATGCCTCCACCCGCCTCGCGCAGGGCTGAAACCACCGCTGTAATATCAGCATCGGATACCCCGGTTGCAATAACATTATGAGAATCGTGGGCGACAGAAGTCGCCATGGCGCCTTTTTGGAGCCCCAGGCCGTGGACGAAACCGAGAGCTGGAGGCGTGTCGGGAATATAGCGATTATAGACTGCAATCTTCAGGAGATCGCGCCCGGTATCGGACACCGCGAAGCCCTTTTCGATAGTCGGCGCCATGAGCAGGCTACCGGTGAGCAGGGTTCCCTCCATGATTCCGATCACGCGGAGCTTGCCCTCCTGGGCGGGAATCAGGAGGTCTTGGCGCTCAAGCCTGGTTATCCGCATCGGACTACCGGGAAGGGGCGGCATCAACCAGCGTGAAGGATCGCTCAGCAACTCGCCTCCGCGGGCTGTTTCCATACCGTTTTTAAATACGCGCACGGGTTCCCACGGGTTGAGGGATGGGCTCATGCTGAAATCGGCCGTGAAACCGGGGGCGAGCGCGCCTCTCCTTTTGAGCCGGAAGTAATTGGCGGGTGTCCAGGTCGCCAGGGTTATGGCCCGCACGGGGTCCATTCCCAGCGCCATTGCCCGGTTAACGGTCGCATTCATGTGTCCCCTGCTCAGCAGGTCGTCGGCGTGTACGTCGTCCGATACCAGCATGCATCGGGGCCACGTGTGATCATTTACCACCCGGATCAGCTTTTCCAGGTCCTTTGACTGGCTGCCCTCACGGATCATAATACTCATTCCGCGGGCCAGCTTTTCTTGGGCTTCCCCGGCAGCGGTGCACTCGTGATCGGAGCCGATACCGCCCGCTATATAGGCGTTCAGATCGTTTCCGGAGAGCAGCGGAGAATGACCGTCTATAACCCGGTCCTGAAACAGCAGGAGCTTGTCGAGGACCTCGGGGCCGGCGCCGATTACGCCCGGAAAATTCATCATCTCGGCCAACCCGAGCAGGTTTTCATCAGGAAGGAGTGATTGCAGGTCTACGGCGCGAAGATTCGCCCCCGATGTTTCGAGAGGCGAGGCCGGTACGCAACTGGGCAGGTTCAGAAAGATATCGAGTGGAAGATTTCGAGCACATTCGAGAAAATAGCGTATCCCGTCGAGTCCCAGCACATTCGCTATTTCATGAGGGTCCGCAACCACGGCGCTCGTGCCCCAGGGCAGAACGGCGGCGCAAAAATTCGCCGGGCTCAGAAGCGAACTCTCAATGTGGATATGACCGTCGATGAATCCGGGACAGACATACATCCCGTCGGCGAAGATCGTCTCTTTGCCTTCGTAGGCCCCCCAGCCGGCAATGAACCCGTCGTGGATAGCCAGGTCTGCCGTTTCAACCTTCCCGGATAAGACGTTAACCAGGCGGCATCCCTTAATACACAAATCTGCGAGCCGCTCCCCCCTGGCCACTTCCAGCAATGCAGACAAACGTGCCGTATCCATCCTCATCGCCCCTCCAGTTCATCTTGCGCCAAATACGACTATAGCCACGTGATTCCGACTATTCCTCTATATGAATGTTCCACGAAAAGCAACGGAGTGAATGGCTTTTCGATTCATATTTAGCGACGTGGCGCTTAAAAATGTGCGGTTGGAATTCAGTACAATCAACAGAGTTGAATAAGGGAATGAGCGGCGCGCCCCGACGGGACACGGGCGGGTTGAGCTCGCCGCAGGCTGCAATCAGGATGGCGAAGCGGCTCCAGGCCCTGATTCGGTATTTTTCCGCAGCAGGGTCTGGGCCCTACCTAAGGAATCACATCTTGTATTTGCTGAAATCGGCGGGATCGAGCTTATCGAGCATCTCCGCCCACTGTTCTTTGTTCTTCTCGTCAAAGGCCGGCTTGTTGGCTTCATCGGATTTCAGGTACTTCGTAATGACCTCGTCTTTGACAAAAATAGGCGCCTTGGTGCGCAGGGCGACTGCCACGGCGTCGCTGGGGCGGGAGTCTATCGAGCTGACGGTTTCTCCGTTTCGTATATGGATCATAGCGAAATAAGTATTGTCCTTCAGATCGCAAATTTCAATCCGTTCGACTTTGACGTTGAGGTGATCGAAAAGGGTGCGGATGAGGTCATGGGTCATCGGTCTGGGAAACTGGATGTTTTCGAGTTCAGTGGCGATTGCGGTTGCTTCCAGGAGCCCGATCCAGATGGGAAGAGTGGTCTCGTCCTCCGTATCCTTGAGGATAAGAATCGGAGTGTTGGAATGAGGATCCATTACAAGCCCGGTTACTTTCATCAGCCTGAACATCAATGCCTCCACACAGCCCCGCAGAAATCTACCAGGCCCGATAGGGTAAGGTTGTCAATTTCCGGTTTCCAATCTTCAGGCTTCTGCCTTCGGCCCCACTATAACATCACCCCCCAGAGAATGAGAATACGCAGAAGTGATTTTTATCGTAATGATCCGACCGGTGGTGGAGACGGGTGCGCAAAAATTGACTATCCTGTTATGGGTAGTGCGCCCTGTCATCTGACCGTTCGATGCCTTGCTGGGTCCTTCTACGAGCACTTCCCGCGCCGAACCTGTCTCTGCCAGATTTTTTCGAAGAGTGATTTCTGCCTGCCTGCTTTGAAGTTCGACCAGCCTGCGTGCACCGATCCCCGGGTTCACCTTGTCGTCGAACGCGGCGGCTCTCGCATTCGGGCGATCGGAATAGCGGAACGAAAAAAGATTATCGTACTGCACCTCTTCAATCAATTCCATTGTCCGGTCAAAATCATCCTCGGTTTCTCCCGGGAAGCCGACAATGAAGTCGGAAGTCAGCGCGATGTCGGGACAGATTTCGCGAAGCCGCCGGATCTTGCCGAGGTATTGGGAAGCAGTATACTTTCTGTTCATGCGCGCCAGAATACGATCCGAGCCGGACTGTACCGGAAGATGCAGGTGCCTGCACAGTGCTTTTACTTCGGAAAAGCAGAGCATCAGTCCTTCGGTCAGGTCTTTTGGGTGTGAAGTCGTGAACCGTATCCGGGTGATGCCGGTTTCGTCTGAAATTCTCCGGATGAGTTGGACGAAGTTGACGCTCTCGTCCAATCCTCTTCCATAGGAGTTGACGTTCTGGCCAAGCAGAAGGACCTCGCGAACACCGGACTCCTCAAGGGATCTGATTTCTCGAAGGATCTCTCCCGGAGGTCTGCTGCGTTCGGGGCCCCGGACGTAAGGCACAATGCAGTATGTGCAATAATTATTGCAGCCCTGCATGATGGTTACCGGAGCGGTGACGCTGCCTTCTGCAAAATGCTCGGCATGCGGTTCGCGTTCGGAATCCTCTTCCGGGAGGCAGGCAATCCTTCTGCCGCTTTCCTGGACCTTCTCCAGCACCTGCGCGACAGAGGCAACGCCCCTGGTGCCCAGTACGATATCGAGATGATCGAAGCGGCTGAGAAGCTTCTCTCCGAGTTGCTGCGCCACGCATCCGCCCACGATTATCTTCAGATGCGGTTTGCTGCTTTTAAGACGGCGCAGACTACCGATGAAGGAATGCACTTTCTGCTCGGCTTTCTCGCGTACCGAGCAGGTGTTCAGGAAAATAACGTCCGCATCGCTGATTTCCTCCACCGGCACGTACCCCGAAGGGGCAAGCAGGCGCTGGACGTGAAGCGAGTCATACTCGTTCATCTGGCAGCCGAACGTACGGACATACAGGCGGCGGGGTGTTTCCGCCACATTCAGAAGTGGTTCCGACATAGATCCTAAATACCCGGTTGGGGCTCCGCGGCCCCGGGGGGCTCAAAGGCAGCGGGGTCTCGTTCTGAGAAACGTTCCATCAAAGAGCGCATCATTTGACGGGCCACTTCGGGGAAATCCCGAATAATGCGGTCCAGATCGTCAGCCGCATAAGTCTCAACTGCGCTTTCTCCGATACTCCTGACTGTAACTTGAGCGGGGAGATTGAACAGGCCGAAAATTTCGCCCGGTTTGTGTATTCGAGTGATTTCCCGCTCGCCTACTGTAACCCGCAATCCCCCGTGTGTCGATACCAGGCGAAAGAAATCCGTCTTCGAGACACCGGGGTCGAGAATTATCTCGCCGTCCCCGTAGAAGTTGACGCGCGTGTCATCGACCAGGAAGGTTCCCAATGGATCGAGCAGGTTGTAGGTAGTCTGGGCTAGTTGGTGCAGGATCGAGGTGAGCAGGTTCCGGACCATTCGCGGATTCTCGTTGATCATATGGTCCAGGGCCTCGGACCCGTACTTGGAAATCCGGCACTCTTTCAGGGCATGCGCGGAATAGTGGGAGGGCTGATCGAGCATCAGGTTTTCCAGCCCGAAAATATCCTGCTCGGCAAGCATCCGTATTTTCTTCCCATTACGGCTGAGCCGCACCTGGCCGCTCAGTATCACGAAGAAAAAGGGGCCGCCGCTTCCTTCCTTCAAAATTGCTTCTCCGCTCTGGTAGGCAATGATCTCCAATGCCTGTGCGGGATTCTTTTTACTCTCGTCGTTTTCCTGCACTCTACTGCTCGTTTCTGGCTCTGTTGGCCCGAAGGAAGGGTTTCCGGCAGCCGGGAAGCGATCTGCTCTGCCCCACTTCAGCTTTTTTTGTCACTCTTCACTGGTGCATGCACCAACTCCGGCCGGAATAGTATCCAAAATGGCCGATTTTAGGCCCTTTCTTTCTGCCATGGGAGTTTTTGGTCCAGCACATTTTCGAATACGGCTGATTTTCGTTCGGACATAAGGATTTTTAGCGGAGTTAACCGGTCAATGCAAGCAAATTGAACCCTGGAGAATTCTCCCGGAATTGCTCTCATAAGTCTGAGCAGGCCATGGATTTCTCTTCGAGCAATAGCTTGAGGGCAAATCCTAAGGCGCCGGGGGCCTTGTATCATCTAAACTTACTTCCCGCAGTCTCAGGAGGGTACTCTCGGCCTGGAGCACGCTTTCCATATCGGATTCGCAGCCGGGTGCAACTGCAATCGAGACCAGTCCAAGAGCCGGATCAATCGTAGAGACAACGCCGATTCCCGGGTATGCTTCGACAATGAACCTCAAATAATGTATCTGGTAAGGGGCGACCAGGTATTTGCGTACTCTGCACTCCCTGGGAGGGGAAGACAATTTTATTTCCTGATTGATTTCTATCATTGCCATGAGAGCAAATTGTCCATTAGAATAAAAATTTGAACTGAATATTAAAGATGCTCGATTTGGAGACCCTCGGTAATGCCAAAACGATCGATATCCTATGTAGCTGTTTTAATAGCATTCGTCTTCTCGGTTTTCCACCCCCGTAATCCGGCGGCAGCGGCGAACCAGGCTGAGACTGCCATTTTCTTCAGCCAGGGGCAGGCAGCCTACAATCCACAGGACCCTGCAGCAAGCAGGCAGCAGGCTGTCCAGGACCTGATGGCCCAGGGAATTATCCAGGCAGTGGGCAGATTTCTCAGCCCTTCGCAGATGGGCGCCCGCTACCCTGAAATTCAAATGAAAATTCTTGCTTCACCTTCCAGGTATATTGACTCGTACCAGGTTTTTTCCGAAAACCAGGCAGGCGCCTCATTCCGCGTAATCGGCCAGGTCAAGGTATCCATGGAGATACTGAAAAGCGATCTCGATGAACTCGGTTCTGCCCCCACCCCGGAAAAGCAGGAACACGCCTCCGTGCCTGATTCTTCCGGCCAACCGGAGGCTAATCCCGCGGAGAGTGAGGTCGCCCAAACCGAAGGCGAAGCCGAAACCGAAGACGACCGGATCGCAAAGACCCCCGCTTATCCTTCGCCTGCGGCGGATCGGCCGCCTGCCACTGCCGGTGTGCGAGGCCTCTCGGTTACGAAGAAGGAAATCCTCTGGGCTGTTCCTGAGAAATGGGAACAGGAATGGGTGCTGCCCGCCGATGAGCGAGACGCCAATTCTCTCTTCGTCGCCGCGATGAGTAAAGAACTGGCTGACTACGACTTCTCCCTTCAACTCCCCAGGGGCGGATCAACAAAGACCGACCTGGCGGGGAATATTCCTCGCTCCCAGGTGATAGCCGTTGCGGAGGGGCTTGGAATTCAGGATATCGTTACCGGAACGGTTGGGATCAAAAGAGAACGAGATGCCAAACAGGTATGGATCGAAGCCAATCTGCGCGTGATAAGGATTGGAGCGGGCAAATCCGAATTTGAGATTCAAAAAGTGCAGAGCATGGAGGAATTGTCGAATCATGATGCCGCAATGGCATTGGCAGCCAGGGTTGTCCCGGAGTTGATCGATGTAGTGGGCGGGGCTTCACGGGGTAAGCGAAAAGCGGTCTCTGCGGAGGATCGGGCGTCAGAAGGCGGTGTTTCCGGGGCAGAGGAGACACCGGGCGAGTGGACCATTCTTATCCCCACCGGCCAGTATGCCCATTGGCGGGAAATGGAAGCACTGCTGCGCCGTCAGTTCAAGGGCATGCAGGTCACCAGTATTGAGATGGGCGCCAGTGAAGTGGCTATCAAGGTAAAAGGAATCACCGGAAGCTTTTTTAATCTGATGAATGATACCTCACTGCCAAGCGGAGCACTGATAAGAGTGGAGGCAGTCTCCACCGAATCCAAAACCGTTAAATTATTCCTCATACCTTCCGGAAAAGGCCGGGCTCAATAACAATGACCATTCCCAACATCCTCACCATTGGACGGATATGCCTGACGCCCGTTCTTGTCTGGCTGATACTCAAGAACAACCTGACAGATGCTTTGATTGTCTTTTTCATTGCGGGTATTTCCGATGGGCTCGATGGATTGCTCGCACGGGTCCTTAATCAGAAAAGCCGTTTTGGAGCATATCTTGACCCGCTGGCGGACAAACTGCTGCTCGTTACTTCGTTCCTGCTCCTGGGATATATCGAACTGATTCCAAGCTGGCTGGTGATAATCGCGGTGAGCCGGGATGTTATGATACTGCTTGGATTATTTACGCTCTTTTTCCACCAGATAAAATTCGAGATGAGACCTCTGGCCTCCAGCAAACTGACCACCTTCTGCCAGCTCTTTACCATCTGTGTATTACTCGCCAAACATATTGCGCCTTTGCCACCCCTGGCGTACACGTTCATTTTTGTGGTCACGGCCGGCTTCTCGATATTCAGCGGAGGCCACTACCTTATTAAAGGACTGATTCTACTGGATCAGCACCGGTCGAAAAATAATAATTCAGGTAAAAACGGACGCCTGAGCGCCTGACTGCCGAGATTAACCCTCTACTCAATCAGGCGGGCTCACCTCCCCACAGGCATCAGGTAGAGCGGCTCTTCCTCAGCGCCCAGATTCAGCGCTTCCTTGACGTGGCCATCCTGGAAAGCGCCCACCACAACGGCTCCGAGGTTCAGCGAGACGGCCTGAAGATGGATATTCTGGGCGGCATGGCCGGCCTCCATGAATGTGTAGCGTATACCCCTTTCCCCATATTTTCGCGTGATGCGTTCATAGACGGCGCAAAGGGCGATCGTTGCGGGAGCATTCGCAATCATCGATTGACCGAGTGCTGCTTCGGCAAGCCTGCGCCGTATGTCGATCGTCCCCAGGCGAATGAGTTGGTGTCCGGCGGGGCGGTACCGGTAGAGTCCGGGCGAAAGAGCATCCACATTTCCTACCACCAGGTATGTTTCAAGAGGATAGAGGGCGCCCGCGGACGGACAGGTCCGGTATTTGCCGTTTCGGGTAACCCCCTGTGCCGCCCAGAGCAGTTGCGCTGCTTCAGGAATAGTAAGTGAAGCATCTTTGAATTTCCTGACGGATTGCCGAGCCAGCAGCGCTCCCTCTACTGACATACTTCCATGGTAGACCGGCTCGGGCAAACCTATTGTCACTCGTTCCTCATTCATAGCCCTCTCCTGGTGATGCGCTCGCTGAAAGTAGGTCACCGCTGTTTTCTGTTGACTGAAAAGCAGGTCTCGAACATATATGGCGGCAAAATCAAAAACCGCACAACAATCCAGTAAGCCGGTCACATATTTGAGCATATCTTATTTTAGCGGGAGGAATAATGCAATAATGCACTGCCGGGAACCTGGGTCTACCAGGCTGATACAGTTGTAAGAATTGTAGATAAGTTTTCCGATGACGGAAGTTTTGAGTCTGCCAGGGTGACTCTGACCCTCAAAGGATCTGAAGTAGGAGTGCTGAAGGGCGCCTGGAAGATACAAAACGGCCGATTGATCATGACGGCGTCCTGCTGAAGCAGATCAACAAGGGAAAGTCCAAGAAGAGCAGGCGCGATTGAGTCCTTTGTGAAAGGCTTTGAAGTTCGAGTTGCAGGAATCGAGGATCAGGCGGTGTCCTGCTGGGTTATGTCGTCAACGGGCATTTTGGACAGGACCTCCTCGAGTCTCCGTGCTTCCTCCAGGATCACGCGGGCATACTTGCCGGACTGCGAACCTGGATCGAGCGAGACGGCCAGGCGCCGTGCAAATCCGCCAACCGCCGTGAGGGGATTTCGTATCTCGTGCGCAACCGCCTGGAGAGTGTCCGCCACCATTTTTGAGTTGCGGTCAATGGACTCAAAGGAAGGCAACTTCTCCTGGTGTTCTTCTGCCGATAATTGTGAAATTCTCCGGGAAATCCGAACCAGGGCTCGATTGGCTCTTTCCATCACCTCCATCAGGTCTTTCTCTTTATCTATCTCCAACTTCAGACTTTGGGCAATGCCTTCCACCTCTGCAAATGTCCCGAGGACGATCTCATGAATGTCCTCCTGGCTCAACCGGAGCACCCTCGATGCCTCCGCGTAAAACACGCGAAAGGCGCCGGGCGCCCTGAGGAATACCTTCGAGAAAAGCCTCGCCAGGTCGCATAGCGAGGGCAGGACCGAAGCCTCCGGACGGCGTGCCGCTTCCCCGTAGAACCGCTGGCATGCGACGATATGATCGGGGAAGCGCCAGAATCTCAAGGCGGCCTCACCCACCTGGCGATGGTCGATGCCATGGGCGGCCCTTTCGTTGGCAAGAAGCTCCAGTAAAGGTTCCATCTCCAGCTCGAACCCGCAGGGCCGTCCCTTGACAAAGAGATCGAAGAAAATGGGAAGTCCGATTTCCAGGGTCATGGCGCTGAGGAAAGCCTCTTCCGGGTCAACGGTCCCCGAACGGTGCGCGAGCGCCTTGGCGATCAATCCGCGATAGAGGGAGACGCGCCAGAAGGTCTCATAGTCGAAGGCCTCGACCTTCCCCATGGGAAAAGTACCCCGCAATGAAATTGACAGGGCCATCATCTTTACCTGGTTGCTGCCGAGCTTCATGACCGCATTGGATAAAGAGGCCGCCGGGCGGCTCGCCCCGAGAGAGGAACTGTTTGCAAGATTCAACAGCCGCACGCTCAGCGCAGGGTCCTTTTCGATGAGCATGACTATTTGCCTGATGGAAGCATCCTCGTCGGATGCAAGCTCCAGGAGCTTGACGGCGATAGCCGATAAGGATGGAAGCGCATAGCCCGCCTGAAGCTTATGGATTATTTTTTGTTCAGCATTTTCCATGGTCTGGCCAGACTCGCGCGGCATACCATTCGGCACGATATCCGCGCACTTGAATTGGTGCGACAACAACATCATTCCTACATAGGATCAATCGGTATTTGATGCTCCTTTCGTTAATCTAAACTGAGCTGCAGAAATCAAGATATCTACAACTATTTTGCCATTTACTCAAAACGGCCCGGCAGGATCGGCCAAGGAATATGCTCGCCATCTTCGGGAACCGCTTCGTCCTCGCCGATTCCCAAGGGATGATCTGTCAGCGACCCGTACAAAGATAGTAATCTGAGGCTACTCTAGCTTGCAGGCAATCCCATAAAGCTGTAGAGTATATGGTGCAATACGTTTTTCAGGGGGGGACTGTCCATAGATGCTCTTACATACTCACAGGCTCGCGGCAATCTTGCCAGGGCAATGGACAGAACTGAATGGAAACTCGGCTACTCTCACAAAGAATGGAAGGGCGCGTTTTACCCCGTGGATAGCGAAAGGGATGCTGCATTAATTGCAGTGGGCAGTTCAGGATTGAGGAGATCAGCAACACTTTTTATCGCGTGAACAAGGCATCGGTGCTTACAGGGGGGCGGCCGGCGCCGGTTACAAGTTTCTTATCAAATCGTTCCGGCAGATCACACACCTGAAGTATCTGAAGGATGCGGGAGATCCTGTGTTGCATCTGCTCGAAGTCGCGGCGCGTTGAATGAATGCTTAGGCGCCGCTGTTTTTGGGTGGGAGTGTCAACGCCGAATTTGTCACCATCACCACTCAAGAAAGCTTCTCCTCCTTTCAGGCAATCGCAGTATTCTCGTCCAGTGATTTAGTGAAAACTGCTCAATTGTTTGCTCATAAATTACGATAACCTTATTTGGGTTACTTTTATCTCGCATCACATTTTCGGAATAGTCATACCGGAATGGGTTGCGAAGGCTGGGATCTGGAATCGGGAGGGTATTCTATAAGTTGGAGACCATAGGGACCATTCGAGCGATAAGACTCTTCCTCAGGGGATGCCGCAACTGCCTGACGGGCAAACCCATTGTTGTCTCTTTTGAAGTGACCGGCTCCTGCAACGCAAACTGTCTCCACTGTGAGAAGGGAGGGATCATCAGAGATGAAGTGCAGTTGCCGCCATCCAGAATCTTTGAGTACTATAGGGATTTGAGGCCCGTTGCGGTACAGATTTCCGGTGGGGAACCTCTGCTAAGGAAGGACGTGATCGAGATCGTGCGGGCGATAAAGGAGCCCAACGGGGCCCCTTATCTCATCCTCGTTACCAACGGGCTCCGATTGAATAAAGGCCTCTATCTGGAGCTTCGCCGGGCCGGCGTGGACCAGTTTTCGGTGTCTTTGGATTTCCCGGATGAACGACATGATCGGTTTCGCATGCTTCCCGGGCTGTTCCGGCATCTTGAGAAAACTATTCCTGAGCTGACAGCTCTGGGCCACAGCGATATCGTGCTGAACACGGCCATCACGCGCCTGAATCTCGATGACCTGCTGGACCTTTGTGTCACGGTGGAGAAGTGGGGGGCCAGTTTGTCCTACAGTGCCTATTCACCGCTAAGGAACGGCAATCAGGACCTGCTTATCACCTCTGCGCAGGATCTGAGCAGGTTGCGGGCAATAATAGACAAGCTCATCACAATGAAAAGAAAAGGCAAGAAGATCCGCAATCCCGATTCCGTACTGGAAAACATATTTCTGTTTTTCGAAAAAGGCGCCTTTGGGGGTTGCAGGACAGGCATCCGCTTTCTCGTTGTAACGCCTGATGGGTTCTTTCGTCCCTGTTCTCACAAGCCATGGCTCTTTGAAACCCACGAGGAACTCAAACAGGGATTTTCGAAAACAAACATCTGTGGCGGATGCTATGTAGCGATCCGAGGGTACAGCGACAAGTCTTTTTTCGGCCTTCTGAAAGAACAGGTTGTGGCGCGCTTACTTCCTATAGATGTCTAAAGGGGAATAATTTATTGTGAACGTTGCAGGAAGGAGGGGAAGTCTATGACGGAGTCAGGGATGATTCCAGGAGGACAGGAAGAAACATGCCGGAAGGATCAAACTATTCGTTTCCGCCCACTGAACAAAGAACAGGTTAAATTCAACCCGGTTCACGCCGGGCTCCCTTTAGCGCTGGAGTCCCAGTGCCTGAAGTGCACCCGTGTCTTGCCTGCCAGGATGATTGAGAAAGAGGGAAAGGTTGTCATTGAAAGAACTTGTCCAGATCACGGAGCGATGGAAGAGGTCCTCAACGACTCACTCTTTTCCGACCACGCGATTTCAGATCGCCGGCACTCTCCCACCCATACACTCTGTGGCTCCCTGATAAGGCCGGTGGTCAGATCCCTACCCAAGACCGTCGAGACATTATGCCCAGAGTGCGGCAAGAACATAATAGGCCGTGTTTATGACTGGCAGGGGAACGTATACATGGAGAAGACCTGTCCCGAGCATGGCTATGAAAAAGATCGCGTTTCCACGAACACAAAGCTTTTTCTCAAATGCCAGCAATGGAGCTTCGAGGAAGGTGGGGGGCTGCAGGATCCCAAAATTAACGACGCCACGCATTGCCCTTCCCAGTGCGGGATGTGCAATCTGCACCAGAGCCATACTCTTCTGGGGCAGATCGACCTTACAAACCGCTGTAACCTGGCGTGCCCCATCTGCTTTGCCAGTGCGTCCATAAAGAAGTACGTCTACGAGCCCACTTACGAAGAAATCGTTAAACTGATGAGGAATCTCAGGGACTACCGTCCCTGTCCCGCAACTGCCGTTCAGTTCTCGGGCGGAGAGCCTACCCTCCACCCGGATTTTCTCCGAATCATCGAGACGGCAAACCAAATCGGTTTCAGCCATGTTCAGATTGCAAGCAACGGCATAAAGCTGGCCGATCCGGACTTTGCCATGCAGTGTGCCCGGGCAGGGCTTCACACCGTCTACCTGCAATTTGACGGCGTGGATGACAGCATCTACGAATTGACCAGGGGACGCAAACTCTTCGATCTGAAGAAGCGCGCCATCGAAAACATCCGGAGAGCCGGGATGAAAACCTGCCTGGTGCCTACAATCGTCAAGGGTGTTAACCATGACCAGGTCGCGAAGATCCTGAGATTTGCGATCGACAACATCCACGCAATAAGCGCGATTGCCTATCAGCCCGTGTCTTTTACCGGGAGGATTTCCACCGATGAAAGAGGCTCCCAGCGCTACACCCTGGGCGATCTTGCAGAGGACATATCCTCCGCGGGGTTCGCCGAGGTGGATCGCGATTTCTATCCTCTCTCCATTATCGCGCCCATCTCGCGGCTGCTTTCCTCTATCGAAGGCGCCCCCAAGATAACTGCGACCTCCCACCCATCCTGCTCGGCAGGCACCTATTTCGTTGTCGATGAAAACAAAAAGGCAACGCCCCTCACGGCCTTCTTCGACGTCGAAAGCCTTTTTTCCGACATGGACGATCTGGCGTACGCTATGAAAAACTCAAGATTCAAGTTTCTTCATAAGCTGCGCGTCTATTTTCTTTTTCGAAAACATTTCAGGAAGGAAAAGGCCCCCCCTGGCCTGACGGTCTCCAGGTTCATTCACGCTCTCCGGGGCATGACGGACAAACGCGTCGGCCGCGGGAAAGCCGGAGAGAAGACCTATCGGACGCTCATGGCCGCGGCCATGCATTTTCAGGACAGGTATAACTTCGACGTCGAGCGGGTAAAGCGTTGCGTGATTCACTACTCAACACCCGAAGGAATGTTCCCTTTCTGCACTTACAACAGCGGACCTGTACACCGAAACTGGATCGAACAGAAGCATTCGATCCCGCTCGATGAGTGGAAAAAGAAGAACAAGACGGCTTGAAGCACGATTCACGGCGAGGGCGCGATGAGAATGAGAAGTGAATCCCTGCTTCGAGACTGCACATTCTTGCTGGTGATGTGCCTGCTTTTCATTAGCGGTTGTTCACGGATATATACCGGACCGAATGCCCGGGTTCAGCCCCCTGCGCGAACCGCTTCTTTGGAGGAGGTCGTAGGTCATATCAACCGCTCCGGGAATCAGCCCAAAGCCATTAAGGGAAGCCTGGTCATGGGCTTCCAGGCTCACCCGGACCAGCCTGTCAGGCATTGTAATGGGCACATGCTGCTGAGCGCTCAGAGGGAACTCTATTTGAAAGGACATGCCCCACTGCTTCCCACCTTTTTCACGCTGGTAAGCAACAGCAGGGAGTTCTGGTTTCATGTGCCCAGGGACAGAACGGTGTACTACGGCCTCATGGAAGCAGTGTACGGCAAAAGTCGTGAATACGGCATCGATCTTAACCTGAGGGACCTTTGCAGAGCGCTTTTGCCTGAACCTATCGAGGATGGCAGTCTGGTCGAGTTGGAGAGAGGAGACCCTTATTACGTCCTGTCAATCTTCAACGGGGCGGAACAGGATAAGAAATTGAGCCGGCGATTATGGGTGGGAAAGGATCGCTACAGGATCGAAAAGGAAGAATACTATGACGCCGAAGGTAGCAAAGAGATCGAAATCCGCCGCGCCAACTTCCTGGAATTCGCATGCTGCTTTTTCCCCAGTGACATTACTGTCCGGAGCGAAGTGGGCGGAAGTACCCTCACATTTGCGTTTAATCAGGTCACTATAGTTCCCGAGGGGTTTGAAAGAAGCCTTTTTCATTTTGACATACCCGAGGGTGTTATCAAGAGGATCATCCAGTGAATAGAGTGATGGAAACATGAACCTTGCTACGGCCAACATACTGCAACACAAGGTCAGGAGCTTTATCTGCATACTGGCTGTGTGTCTCGGGATCACCTTGCTTCTGGTCCTCGTCGGAATGGTGAACGGCTCGATCAACGAAGTCGCGAAACGAATACAAAACGTCGGGGGGGACATGATTGTCCAGCAGGCGGGCGCAACCAGTTTTTTCGCACTGAAGAGCGGTGTGCTGCCGATAAGGCTCATGAAGGACATCCGGGAAATACCCCATGTTCAGGCTGTCTCGCCCGTGCTTACGTGGACGGTGACCTTTCGGAATCAATTCTATGTGGTCTACGGAATCGATCCTGGCCAGTTTTCCTCCATAGGCGGGGAATTGAAGATCATTCAGGGCAGGCGCCTTGAAAATGCCGGGGAACTCCTGATCGACTCGAGAATGGCCGCGGCGACGGGAACGTCCGTGGGAGACACAATCGACCTTCTTGCTTCCAAGTTCACAGTCGTCGGTATTTCAAAAGAGGGAATCGGCGCTAGGATTTTTCTCCTCTTGACCGAGCTTCAGGCCTTGCTTCAGCAGGAAGACAAGGCTTCCATGTTTTTTGTCAAATGTACGTCACCCCAGTTCGTGAAGGAAGTCTCAGGGGATATCGAGGAAAGAGTAAAGGGAGTGAAGTGTCAGCTCCTGGAGAATTTTGCCGATGAAATGACCCGCTCAATGGTCGGTCTCAAGGAATTCATGGCGGCAATCACGGTTACCGCGCTCGCCATCAGCTTCCTGGTGATTCTCCTGGCCATGTACACAACCATAATGGAGCGCACCCGGGAAATCGGAATCCTCAAATCGATGGGAGCTTCGGATCTTTTCGTCGTGAAATCCATACTCAGTGAATCTGCGCTTCTCAGCATAGGAGGAGTGCTCACGGGGTACCTTCTTACCTTTTCCGCCAAATACTATCTGAACCGTATATACCCACTATTAACCATCGAGATCACCTTCTACTGGGTCCTCATTGGGACATTCCTGGGTATCGCCGCAGGCATCCTGGGCGCATTCTATCCCGCATTGATCGCCGTCAGGCAGGATCCCGTGAGGGCGCTCAATTATGAATGAGCAGATTATCAAAGTTGAAGGACTGACCAAGGACTACAAGGTCGGGAACGTAGTTGTGCCTGCCTTGCGGGGCGTCGATCTGGAGGTGCATCGAGGAGAGCTCGCTTCGGTTGTGGGGGCTTCGGGCTGCGGGAAGTCCACGCTTCTCTACATCCTGGGAGGGATGCTGAGGGCCACCAGAGGTTCGGTGTGGATTGACGGTTTTGATATGATCGGCGCCCGTAACGCTTCACGCACGAAGTTCCTCGGAAAGAATCTTGGGTTCGTGTTCCAACGGTTCAATCTCATTGGCTCTCTGACTGTGTTCGATAATCTGAAAATTGCCTGCAAAATTGCCGGGAGCCCGAGGGGGTGCAAGGAAAAGATCCATGAGATGCTCAGTAACGTGGGCGTCGAGCACAAAGCAAGGATGAAGCCCCTGGATCTTTCACAGGGAGAACAGCAAAGGGTTGCAATAGCCAGGGCTTTGATCAAGGAGCCCAAGATTCTCCTTGCGGACGAACCCACCGGAAATCTCGACTCGGAGAACTCTGACAAGATCCTTGCGCTCTTTCGAACTATGAACGGAAACCTCGGGCAAACCATCCTGATGATCACGCACAACAGGAGACTCGCTGATATGACTGATCGTACAATCGAGATGAAAGATGGAATGATCCTGCCAAACGGAACTTCGCCGCAACGAACAGAATACCCCGGAACGTGATACCACATCCATGACACAGCAATTGGATGATATACCCACCACGGCAGCGCGGCAGATTTCCGGAAAACCGTGGCTCTTCAGCTTCTTGGGGTTCCTTATTTTGAACGTCGGCTTCCTTTATTTTGCCAGAACGCTGCCCCTCTCGATTCACTGGGAAAGACTGGCCGCCCTGCTCATATATATGAGTATGGCGTTTACCTTCTGCCCTTTGCCGACGCTCTGGATACTGCTCTGGATGGCCCGGGAGATCGACCCGGTCGCTGTCGCCCTCGTTGGCGCACTTGGAACCTGCGCTGCAAACCTGAACGATTACCATATCTTCCACTATCTGTTCAGACTCGAAAAGGTCAAGAGAGCCACTGGAAAGAGCGCCTTTCAGGGGGCCGTCCGGTTGTTCCGGAAGGCGCCTTTTATTGCCCTCTCGATTGCCTCTTTTTTGCCCATTCCCATAGATGTCATTCGTATTCTGTCAGTCTCGACTATGTATCCCAGGCCGCTTTATGTCCTTGCCACTTTTGTGGGAAGATTCCCCAGATATCTTCTGATCACCATTTTAGGTCACGAGATAAAGCTCTCGAATACGGGGCTTCTAATCGTGCTCCTTGCTACGGTGGCCCTTGGCGCCGCAAAAGGTCTTTCAAGATTGAGGAAAAAAGATCATGCATCCTAAGCTGAATCGAGCGGTTCTCCTTTTGCTCGCATGCATTCACGTTGGCTGGCTGTGCCCCCGAGCCTACCCGGCCAACGCCGGGCAGCGAACTCTCGGGGCAATCCTTGCCTCATATGAAAAATCGAAGAAAGAACTTCAATCTCTTAGAGCCCGGTTTATCCAGATGAAGATCTTAAACGTCTTCAAGGATAAAGAAGAGGCGCAGGGCATCCTTTTCTACAAAAAGCCCTGGCGGGCAGTATGGCAGTTAACTGGTCCCGGTCAGTCCAAAACAGTGGTCAATAGTAGAGATGCCTGGGTGGTTTTCCCTGCAATCAAGCAGATTCAGAAATTGCGAACGGATACTTCTAACACCAGGATACTTTTCTCTCTGATCGGTTTTGACGGAGGTGAGGTTGAGCTCTCAAGATTATTCGATATATCCCTGCTGGACACGGGGCAACAGTCAATAGGCCTCAGACTTGTACCGATCGATGAAAAGATTTCCCCCCTTTTTTCCGAAATCGAGCTTTTTCTTGCTCCCGAAGATTTCCTGCCAAGAAGAATTGTCATGCACGAAACATCGAAAGACCTGTTGATCTTCGAGTTTCATGATCTTGAGAAGAACATAAAGCTTGATGACAGCCTGTTCGAGTTCTCTGTGCCGGAGGGGTTCGAAGTCATCACTTACTGACTTAAGGTGTTGCCGGAACCGACTGCGTGGATTGAGTTTTCAGTTGTTGACAAGCTCCATCGTCGAACCTCTATTAAAATAGGGGTAGACACGTGAACCTCTACACCGGCACAAGCGGATATTCCTACAAAGAATGGAAGGGCGCGTTTTATCCCGAGGAAATGCCCGCAAAAAGGATGCTGCACTATTACAGCGAACGCTTCAGAACTGTTGAAATCAATAATACGTTTTATCGGTTGCCCAAGGTATCCGTTCTCGAAGCCTGGTCCGCTGAAGTCCCCGCCGACTTCAAATTCGTTCTGAAGGCATCACGGCAAATCACCCACATCAAGAGGCTGAAGGACGCAGCCGGTTCGGTATCCTATCTGCTCGAAACAGCCGAAACCCTGAAAGAGCGACTGGGGGCGCTTCTGTTCCAAATGCCGCCGAACTTGAAAAAGGACGCGCCGCGACTGCGCGATTTTCTTGCTTTGCTGCCTCCGCAACATAGAGTGGCCTTTGAATTCCGCCATCAGTCGTGGTTCGACGAAGAGGTCTTCGGGTTGCTTAAGGATCATCGGGCCGTGTTGTGCATCGCCGAAGCTGAAAACGATCTGGAGGTTCCTTTCACAGCGACCGGGGATTGGGGATACCTGCGTTTGAGACGTCCGGACTATGACGATGCGGAACTCAGCAAATGGGTCCGTCTGGTGCGGGAACAGAACTGGAAGGATGTTTTCGTGTTTTTCAAACACGAGGATGAAGGAAAGGCTCCCCGAATGGCGACAAGGTTCCTTGAACTGGCGGGGTGAATCGGCTTTCCGGCGACTTTTCAAGACTGATCGCAAGATGTGCCCGGGTGGCACGGGCAACGCTTTCGTCGCCCGTGCCGAAGGCAGGAGGAGATGCCGGATTGCTTATGGTGTGCACTCCTTACTCCATGGACTTCTTCTCAAGATCCTCCTGCGCAGGGCCTTGGAGCACCGTCCCGTCGGCGGCATATCTCGATCCGTGGCACGGGCAGTCCCAGGATTCCTCCGCATCGTTCCAGGAATTGATGCAGCCCATGTGGATGCAGGTCGGCGAGACGGTGTGGAGGGCGCCCTTCCTGTCTTTTGCCACCGCCACCTGGCCCAGCTTGTGGCGTACTATTCCTCCTTCCCGCGGCTTCAGTTCTTTGGGATCAAAGGAATCGGGCGAAAAAATCCTGCTCAGTACAAGGTGCTGCACGGCATGAACGTTCTGCGTCATGAGCTTCGTACTGGTAACCCGTTTCAGGCGGTTTGGATTGTAGAGTTCCGCCCAATCGTTTGGCCGGTCTAGAATTGTGTCGGTAATGATAGAGGCGGCGACCATGCTTTGAGTCATTCCCCATTGACCGAACCCGGTCGCCACGAACACTTTTTCATATCCCGGACCGAGGCGTCCGATATAGGCTACCCTGTCCATGGTGATATTGTCCTGGGTTGACCAGCAATACTCGATGGACTTGACATCGAAATTGGCGCGAACCCACTCTTCAAGCTTCTTGTAGAACTCCATCGTGCTCCCGCCGTGCCCGGTTTTGTGGCTCAGGCCGCTGAAAACAGCCAACTCGCCCCCATGCTCCGAGACCTGGGATCGAATGGAGTAATGAGGCTCGGCGGCAGAATAGAACATACCATCGGGAACCGGCTCATTCAGGCGCGCGGCCAACACATAGGACCTGCTGGGGTACATCCTGGCGAAATAAAACCCCGGATCCTTGAAAGGGAAGCAAGAGGCGACAACGACATGCCCGGCCTTTACGCTTCCCTTCCTGGTGATGATTTCACAGGGGGCGCCCTCCTGAATATTCATGACGCGTGTGTTTTCAAAAATATGACAACCCGCAGAGGCGAGTTGCCTGGAGAGCGCAAGCAGGTATTTTCTGGGATGGAATTGGGCCTGCTCTCCGAATCGAATGGCGCCTCTAGTCTCGAAGGGAAGAGAAGTCCTTTCCATAAAGGTGGCCGGAAGCCCGAGCGCTTCGGCGGCTTTGACTTCTGCCGCCAGCTCGAAGATATCCTTTTCGGACGCCGCATAGGTGTAAGCGTCCTTGCGGATGAAATCGCAGTCTATACTCCGGGTGGACACAAGGGAATCCAACCGTGCTATCGCAGATTGGTTGGCCTCAGCATAGACAGCGGCCTGCTCCTTACTGAACTGAGTTGTAAGATAGTCGTACAGGAGCCCGTGCTGCGACGTAATTTTTGCGGTGGTATGCCCGGTCACGCCCATGGCGATGCGATCGGCCTCGAATACCGCCACGGAGAATCCTGCCTCATGCAGAAGCGCCGCCGTCGTCAATCCCGTTATGCCTCCTCCGATAACAGCCACATCGATTCCGGTCAGATTACCGTTTAGTGGAGGATAGCCGGTCGCCGGTACGGCAATACAATTGCGAGAGAGGTTCCAGGGTGAAGTCCGGGAAACGAAGCCAGGCAGCACGTACTTCAACTTCCTGTCCAATGACGGGATTCAGGCGGCGAATGGGAAGCAAGTGATTATTATATAACCATTGATTTTCGACAGGCGCCAATGCCTCCAAAGAAGGACCGAAC
This sequence comes from uncultured Syntrophobacter sp., assembly GCA_964539645.1. GTDB lineage: Bacteria > Desulfobacterota > Syntrophobacteria > Syntrophobacterales > Syntrophobacteraceae > SbD1. The sequence goes on along the minus strand of CAZIJV010000031.1, from coordinate 43,862 downwards.
AGGTAGTGATGGAACTACAGCATTTTCCGGATACACCTTGCAACGAATTACTGGAATGCCGCAGGCGGGTGGAAGAACTGGAGAGACCTGAACGGCTGCGGGATAAACAGGAAGAAGTTGACAACCTGGAATCCATTATCCAGAAGCACGTCGCCGCTCTTGCAAAAGCGGCGAAAGCACTGGAAGTCGAGACAACCACACGCAGGCTTGCGGAAGAATCCAGAGCCCACCTGGCCTCCATTGTACAGCACGTGGAAGAGGCGGTCATCGGGAAGACCCTCGATGGAGTCATCACCAGTTGGAACCCCGCGGCAGAGAGGATATTCGGGTATTCGGCGGAAGAAGCAGTGGGAAAATCGATCACCATGCTGTTTCCCCCCGAACTGGTGGAGGAAGAGAGGTTCATACTGGGCAGGGTGAAAGAGCAGGGCTTCATAGAAAATTATGAAACGGTGCGCCTCACCAAATCCGGCAAGCGTATCGAGGTATCCATAACCGTTTCTCCGATGAGGGACCAGTCCGGTAAAATCGTCGGTTTATCCTCCATAAAAAGAAACATCTTGCAGGGAAAGGAAATTGAGGCGGCACTGGCGGGCTATATTGACAGCCTTGAGCAGAGCAACCGGGAACTCCAGGAATTTGCCTCGGTTGCCTCCCATGACCTGCAGGAACCGCTTCGTAAGATACAGATGTTTTCGGATCGTCTTCTCGCCCGCTACGGTGAGGCGCTTGGCGAGGATGGGCGCGACTCCATCGACCGGATGAAGAAGGCGTCCAATCGAATGCGTGAACTGATCGACGCACTCCTCAGCTATTCCCGGTTAACCACTCAGGCGCAGCCGTTCAGCGCAATCGACCTGCGAGAGATTGTCCATGAGGTAATAAATGACCTCGAGGGCAGAATAGAGGATACCGACGGCGTTATAGACCTGGGAGAACTCCCCGCCATTGAGGGGGACCCGAGCCAGATGCGCCAGCTCTTTCAAAACCTGATAGGCAATGCCCTGAAGTTCCACGGACATGAAGCGCCACGCGTGAGGATCTCGGGCAATTCCTGCCGGGAAGGGTTCTGCGAGATCTCCATCGAGGATAACGGAATTGGATTTGATGAGAACTACAGGGAGAGGATCTTTGCCCCTTTCCAGAGGCTTCACACCCGAAAAGAATATGAAGGGACCGGCATGGGCCTGGCTATCTGCAAGAAAATAGTCGAGCGGCACGGCGGGACGATCACCGCACGAAGCACTCCGGGCAAGGGAGCTGCTTTCATCGTGACTCTTCCGGTGGCGCAGAAGAAACCGCCTGCATCTGCATCCCCCTGAACCTTGGCTGATGAGCCTTTATAGTTGCCCCTCCTGTTCGCCTGTGGTATCAAAATCATGATACTTCAATAAAATATCCCGGAAATCCTTCCGGCGGGCAGGTTATTCCTCCATGTCTAATATCGAACCTCCGCCCCGGAATGTCACTCGGAGGCCTGTCCTCGATCAGGGGCATCGACCGAATCAACGCCAAACCATGAATCCCGCAGGTTGAACGGCAATGGCAAACTCGTTACAGGAAGGCAGCGTTCTGGTTGGCCCGCTTTTCAACGAGCCCATGCGCATTGAAACGTTGCGTACGAACGGTGAAGACACCTGGGTCCTGGGTCTTGTCGGTACCCGTTCTGAAATGCTCCAGCGGGTGGATGAGGAGATAGGAAAAGCCTACGAAGATAAAGAAAAAGGTATACCCGGCGCGGAAGGCCGCCTGGCGCAGGCGGAAAACCGCCATGCCGAGCTGTCGGCAAGACGTGAGAGACGCCGTCTTGAACTCGAACGTCAGCGGTCTCTTTCGCTCCAGGCGGTTGAACGGTTGGCAAGCGTTATCGTCCTGCCCCATCCTGAGCGAGAAGCGCCGGAGATTCGGCACATGCGCCCTAACCCGGAAACGGAAGCCGCTGCCATGCGGGCAGTCATGGAATACGAGGCGGCGCAGGGCCGCCAGGCTTATGATGTGCATGAGAAGAATTTAGGCTACGATATCACCAGCCTGGACCTGAACTCAGGCGAGCTGAGGCTGATCGAGGTCAAAGGGCTTGCAGGCGCCAGGGGATCTATTATGCTCACGCCCAACGAGCGCCGGGTTGCCGAGGACCGCCGCGACTGTTTTTGGCTTTACGTGGTAACCGAGTGCGCTTCCGAGCCCGTCCTGCAAAAGCCCATCAAGGACGCCGCCAGATTCCCCTGGCATGAAGTAACTAAGGTGGCCCATTACTGGCTTGAAATCGACGCGATAAAACGGCCAATGGAGGTACGCCAGGATGGCTCACCTTGGGGAGACGATTCATGACGCCGGAGAGCCTTCGCCAGTTGATCGATAGTGGAGAAACCCTGGATGTGGAGTTCAAAGGCGAAGAACGCCAATATACGGGCATTATCCAAAAATATGGATTGATCCAAAACATTTTAGAATAGTCCAAAATGTTCCAAGGCCCTCCAAAAAGGGGAGAGAACAGTAAAGCCTATTCGCTATTGAAGCAGCGCTGGATTAGAATATTGCACCTGAATAATATGAACTCCGCTCGTAAATACGAGCGCGTTCATAAAAATACGAGCGCGCTCGTATTTGCTACCGATAATAAGTAATGAAAACAGGAAAGGCTTTTGAGCTTCGCAAAGCTTTAAGGGCGGAAGCGCCCCTGGTGGCCAAAGCGCCTCGTACCTTGCCTGTGGGGGCAGTGATGGTCTTTATAACGGTGCAAGTGGTCTGGTCCGAACTACTATCATTCCGAGGGAGAGTAAGTGATAGACCAAATACAAATCAGAGGGTTCAAATCTATTGAAAATGTAGCTTTTGAGCCAGGCCGCGTTAACGTCCTCATCGGTGCGAATGGAAGCGGGAAGAGCAACCTGCTTGAGGCCATCGGGGTTTTATCCGCAGCCGTATCGGGCCGAGTCGACGATGAGGCGCTTCTCCGGCGCGGTGTTCGGCCTGGAGTGCCGGCTCTCTATAAGTGCTCGTTTCCAGATATCAAGGCTCCACCGCACATATTTTTCGGCGCCAGGCAACAGCCCATCTCCTTTGAAGTCTCTTTATATAACCCTATAGAATCACCGAGTCCTGTTTGGCGGTTTCATACCGAAGGGTTGAAAAAGGGCAGCGTAGTATGCTTTGGACGTTCTCACAGAATGGCCAAAAAGTTTAATCCCGAAGCTGGTTTGATTGCCTCCAAGATGGTGGAAATGAAAGATGATGAGACCCTTCGATTTCTTAGCTCGCTTAGAGATTTTGCCATTTATACACCTGACACTCAGGTCTTGCGCGGCATTGTTGGTGATGCTCAGCAGCGTCCTCCAATTGGACTATCTGGTGGACAACTTGCCGTTGCCATTGCGGATGTTCTCAGGCAGCGCCGACTTATAATCTTTAGAGGCGCCAGGGCTGACGATGGTAATGACCCCAAAATCTCTGACTTTCTCCGTAAGGTCTATTTAGACTCACTCAGCTTGATTGATTGGGCGAAATCCTATTCCGCTGCACGAGCTTCAGAAACGCCTATTTCTCCGTCCGCGGGAACAACAGAAGGTGTTATCAGATTCAAAGACCGATTTATGAAATCCGGGCGAGATGTTCTTTCGGGGTATGATGCCAGCGAAGGGGCTTTATATGTGCTTTTTCATGCGGCATTAGCCGCTCATCCTAAAAGCCCTCTTGCCTGTGCGGTCGATAACGCGGATCACGGCTTGAACCCCCGCCTTGCCCGATCACTTTTCAGTAAAGTCTGCGACTGGTATTTGAATTCTCCTTATTCCCGCCAGATATTCCTGACCACCCACAACCCTTTATCCCTGGATGGACTGCCTCTTCATGACGATCAGGTTCGACTATTTACCGTCTCACGGACAGAAAAAGGCCGTACTGTCCTTAATCGCGTTGTTCTCGATGAGCGAATCCAGGAGATGGCGGATAGAGGTTGGACTCTCTCCCGTTTATGGGTAATGGGGCATCTGGGGGGAGTGGCTAATGTCTGATCCATTGAGGATTGCTTGCGTTGTGGAAGGCCCCACGGATCTTATTATGCTGAAAGAGGTTGTGGCAAGGCTCCTGGATGGGCGCGATTTTGTCCCCATAGTGCTACAGCCGGAGATGTCCGAGGCCTTCAAGACAACTCCCGGTGAGGATGCCGGGTGGCCGGGCGTCTGCCGGTGGCGCCTTCAATCGAAAGAGCAAGGTGATGGCAGGCTCAGCAATAATCCACTTTTCTCTAACCATGACATTCTGTTCGTGCAACTGGATGCTGGTGTTGCCTCCTCAACCTACTCCAATGGTCATATACCGGACCCACTTCCGGAACCCACATTGCCATGTGAGGAACCCTGCCCTCCGCCATCTGCAACCACCGACCGCTTGCGAGAAGTTGTCCTGAAATGGATGGGTGAGTCCGCTATCCCTTCTCAGACTGTCTTCTGCATTCCTTCCAAGGCATTAGAAACCTGGATACTGGTGGGGCTTTTCCCAGATGATGAGGTTGCGAAGAGGGAGGATGTGGAGTGCCGCTCAAATCCTGCCAACACCTTGCAAGGTAAATCTTTGGGCCGCCGACTTGTAAGTAGCGGTAAAAAAGACGTCGCAAAATACAAAGAGCTCGCTCCGGAGTTTGCGCGAAACTGGAATACTGTAACGGTAAAATGTACAGAAGCCCTCCGCTTCGAGAACGAATTTTCAATGGCACTCTCGCAGACAAGAAATGAATAGAGGAACTTTTTGTGATCCCCAAAGAATGCAAGCGATTAGCTGAGGTTGACTTCCCCATTGCGGTGGTGGTTTTGTACGCCGCTTTGCCTGCGAAATAGAAATTGACGATATCATTCTTCTGCGCAGGGGCCAGAGCACTATAACGGCTGTCGGTATAGTCGCAAGCCCTTATCTCTACCTTGATCAATTCGACGATGTAAACGGTTGGGACCTTTCTCACGCCAGGCGGGTACGCTGGTGCAGATTGCCTCGGGAATACACGTTTGACACCGCAGTCTTCGGCGCCAATCCCGCACGTTGTTCAAGAACATGGAACGAAAAAGCCATAGATTTCGCCGAGAGATTTGTGTGCTCCCCTCCTTCCAATTGGCAGGAAGCGCCATTGCCGCCGCTGCCGAGACCTGAGCCTCTCCTGGCGTCGGCGGTGCCGCGGATCGAACCACTTGTGGCACAGGTACATGACTTATGGCGCCTCTATTGGGATCAGAAAAGCTTTGGCGACTTTCCCACCGAAGATGAATTAGTCGCCCATTTTATCATCCCGCTGTTGAGCGCCTTGGGGTGGCCGCCTGAAAACATTGCTGTAAAATGGCGAAATATAGATATTGCAGTTTTTTCCTGCCTTCCACGAGATCCCGCAAACTGCAAATTCATAATCGAGGCCAAACGGCTCGGCGCAGGAGTGGAAGGCGCACTGGGTCAGGCCATCGGATATGTAAAAGCCCTTGGAACGCCGCGTGACATCGTGGTCACTGATGGAATACGCTATCGAATGTATTCGTGCGAAAATGGTTTTGCTCCTGTTGCTTATGCCAACCTGAGTCGGTTGAAGCAGTCTGCTGCCGTTCTTTTCGAGCGGATCAAAAGGCCATAGAGGAGAGGTAATGGAACCCTGGTATAAAATTGCAACACCGCGCAAGGAAGTCCGCGAGGGCCGTTCTTTCAATCCTGACGAGTTCGCAATTCACCTGGAGCAGGTCATCGCCAGGACCGCTCCCGAGGACTACCGCGAACCTGCCAAGTTTTTTGCGCGAACATGTTTCACGCGGGCGTTACGCGAGCACGCAGGGATGGTTCTTCGAAGGCTTTCCGGCGAAACTGCGAATACGGCGCCCGTAATGACTCTCATTACCCAGTTCGGCGGCGGCAAAACGCACACTCTGACCTCTCTGTACCATCTCGCATCCAATGGGGCAAAGGCAATCGAGTACCCCGGAGTTGCAGAGCTTATCAGAGACGCCGGTTTGAGCGCAGTCCCGCAGGCCAGGGTCGCCGCTTTTGTCGGAAACGCTTGGGACCCCCGGGAGGGCAGAGAGACGCCGTGGCTCGATATGGCCTGGAATCTCGCCGGAGAGGAGGGAATCAGGCAGTTGGGAGCTGCGGCGAAGAGCACGCCACCGGGTACTGACGCGCTGAGCCGCGTATTTGCGGCAGCGGGCAGACCGGTTCTTCTGCTCTTCGATGAGGTCCTGAACTATCTCAATCGCCATCGCGGCATGGCTGATCATTTCTATGCCTTTATTCAGAATCTCACCGTTGCGGTCACCGGCGCCATGAACGGTGCGGCGGTCATCAGCCTGCCCCGAAGCCAGGTGGAGATGACCGACTGGGACATGCAATGGCAGGACAGGATTACCAAGGTGGTCAGACGTGTCGCCAAGGACCTCATCGCCAACGATGAGACGGAGATCAGCGAGGTAGTTCGCCGGCGGCTGTTCGAGGACATCGGCAACGAGCGGGTTCGGAAAAGCGTTGCGAAGAGCTTTGCTGATTGGTCATTCGAGCGGCGCGCCCAACTACCTGCTGAATGGACGGCCGTCGATAGCGCCGCGACAGAGGCCAGGGCCAGGGAATATCTGCGCGAAAGGTTCGAGACCTGCTACCCGTTTCATCCCGCTACGCTTTCGGTATTTCAGAGGAAATGGCAGGCGCTATCCCAATACCAACAAACGCGCGGCACTCTCGCCATGCTCGCGCAGTGGATTTCGTGGGCTTATCGGACATCGTTTACCGAAGCTCGCCGCGAACCGCTCATCACCCTGGGGTCTGCGCCATTGGAGGTGCCGGAGTTCCGGAGCGTTGTGCTGGGGCAACTGGGGGAATCCCGCCTGGTTGCCGGTATTGATTCGGATATCTCAGGCGGACAAGCCCATGCCCGTGCGCTCGATGCGGATACCAGGGGACCCTTAAGGCACATTCATCGCCGCCTTGGAACCACGATTCTTTTCGAATCCTCGGGAGGGCAGATCGATAAAGTTGCGCACCTTCCGGAGTTGCGGTTTGCGCTCGGCGAGCCGGAGGTGGACACTACTTCGGTAGACAATGCGGCCTTTGCTCTGGAGGCCAAATCCTATTTCATTCGCCGCGTGGGCAGGGACGGATTCCGAATCAGCCATCAGCCCACCCTGAAAAAAGTAGTCAGCGACCGCAGGGCCTCTTTAGATGAAGCATCAGAGATCAAGCCCGCCATGCGGAGGTTTGTCCAGAGCGAGTTCGACCGTGGGGCCAGTATTCCGGTTGTTCCGTTTCCCGCCGATAGCGCCTCCGTGCAGGATACGCCGAAACTTGTCCTGATCCTGGTCGATCCGGAAGATGAGTGGGAGGGGACGGGCAGATTGCGACCGCAATTGTCTGAGTGGACGAAACTCCGAGGCAAGTCACCGAGGCTTATCCCGGTTCACTGGTGTGGTGCCTCAAAAAGCCGGGCCGCGACCTGAGGGATAAGGTCGAGCTGTGGCTGGCCTGGAAGAGGGTGGCCAAAGAAATAGCTGAAGGGACGCTGGGGGGCGACTACGACCGAGCCGACCGGGCGGAAATTCTCACGAAGGTCAAGGATGCCGAAGAAGCTGTTAAAGATGAGGTCTGGGGCGGCTACCGCTACGTTGTAATCGCGGATAACCTGGAGCCCGATGGACTAAAGGTAATCGATCTCGGCGCGGGGCATTCCAGCGCTAACGAGACCCTATGCGGGCGTGTAATTACCGCATTGAAATCACAAGCTTTACTGAACGAGTCGGTAGGGGCCGGCTACATAGAACGCAATTGGCCTCCGGCCTTAAAGAATGCCGGTTATTGGCCCCTGGCAAGCTTGAGACAAAGCTTTTTGAACGGCTCTTTGACGCGCCTTCTCGACCCTGACAGCATCTTGCGCGGTAAGATTGTCGAATTTGTGACAAAGGGCGATTTCGGGCTGGGTTCCGGCCAGAAACCGGATGGCAGCTACGAACGGATTCTGTTCAACGAGTTCACTGATCCCGCGGAGGTCACCTTCGATTCGGGAGTCTTCCTGCTGCTGAAAGCCAGGGCAAAAGCCTTGAAAGCCGCTCCTGAACCCACTCCGCCCGGACGCCCGGAGCCGGAACCCACACCCACGCCCCGGCCAAAGCCTGAACCCCGTCCCGAGCCTGAGCCTGAACCACCGCCGATCGTCGCCAGGAAGACCTTCCGCATTGCGGGAGATGTTCCGCCGGAAATCTGGAACCGCCTTGGCACAAGGGTCCTCCCGAAGCTGCGCAGCGGTTCCGATTTGAAGGTCGGGATCGAGTTTTCGGTTACCGTCGATGGACAACTTTCGACCAACTTTGAGATGGATATCAGGCAAATACTGGAAGACCTGGGGCTTACCGGGCGTGTGCGGATTGAGTAGTGACTGGGGCCGAAGTTAGCTGCAAAGGGGCACTTGGCAAGCATTAAAAAAGGCGTGAGATTTCGGGAGGTGTTTACGCTGCCTTTTCCAGGCTTTGGCCATCAGAACAGGTATATTGAACAGTTGTGCGAAATTGTTTGCGCCTGCGCGCCGCCGAAAATCCCCGGCAGGGGAGTAGCTCAGCCGGCCTCTTGTTTCAGGAAAGCAGGCTGCTGACGTTGGTAACGTAGCGGGTGATGTTGTCCATGACCTGCTTTTCCGTCTCGCAGAATTGAATGCCCAACTGCACGGCGCCGCTCTCCCTGTCGGTGCTCTTTACCTCGCCCAGCACCCGGTTTTTGGCATCGCTGCCGAGCAGGTCGAATTCTATCAGGACATCCTTTTCAACATCGAAGTGCCTTGCTTCGTCCGGCGCCATGGATTTGGTCCGGTACTTGCACCCGCCGGTGCTGATGTCCATAATCAGGCCTGAATACTCCTTCGTGTTGAATGCGGATTTCAGAATGCAGGGTATACTGCAGAAGACCCGGCCGGTTTTTCTCATATCATGGGTTTTGAGAAAGACGGGCCAGGAGGCGATCAGCATTCTGGCAGGCCGTTTGAGGAAGGCTTTGATCGTTGCCTGAAGCTTCAGGACAGAGCCTGAAACCACAAGCGCCCCGGATATCTGGTTGCCTTCCACCAGCACCTGATCGGTTTCCGCTATTCTTGGAACTTCGATAATGATGTATTCGCCTGATTTTATTCCGACAAGGCATCCCTTGAAGGCGCGGTCAGACGCCAGGAAGTGTAGGGATTGTCCGATTTCGGCCTGCAGGTCCCTGCTGATGGGATGGTTCATACTTACTCCTGAAAAGCGTGGTCAGAAAAAGCCGGAGTCAAATACCGGTCCGGAAAGTATCCCGCATTAAGTCAAATCCACTCATCGGACCGCAGGGCTCATCCCGCTCAGAGAAGTCCAACGTAGCGTCTCAGGCTGGAGGCGCTCTGTTCGGAAAGAGCACCGAACTGCATTCCTATCAGTGTCCCGTGATCGTTTTTCGATAAGTTTTTCACCTGCCCCTTCAGGAGCACGAGTTCGTCTGATCCGGAAAGATGTGAGGTAATGGAAATCATCTCGTCCGTCAGGACAAGCGGCAGTTTATCTCTCTCCGAATCCCTGATATTGATCCTGCATCCGTTGAAGCTCAGATCTATCACAAGGCACCTGCATCCTTTTTCCCGGACAACGATAGTTGCGGGAAGGATACAGTCGGCCCTTTTCTCTCGTCGTAAATTGAACTTTTCAATTTGTGCCGGGTATGGAAGAAAAATGAGCGGGTAGGGATTCTGGAAGATCTCAATGATTGTCTCCTTGAAGCCGCATGCTTCGCCCGCATGGATATAGCGTGCGGTAACCGGCATTCCCTTCTGAAACAGGCGCAGTTGAAGGGGATCAAGGACTTTGAAAAGCAGGAAGCCTCCCGGCTCCATGCCGACAAGGCAGGTTTTGACCCTGGCGCCCGAGGGTTCAGCCTGCAGGGAGACGCGTTTACCTGTTTCAAAACCGATTTGCTGGACTTCGGCGCTCTTGAGCCAGGACTGCTTGTCAATGAATTTCGAAAAAGCGTCCAGGATCTCTTCATCAAGTGAGGCACGCATTTCGCTCTGCATCAGTCTGAGCGCGTCGGTATTTGAAAGCGCCCTTTTATACGCTCGTTCCGAGGATAACGCATCGAAAACATCTATGATATGCGCCAACCGTGCATATCGCGGTATTTTGTTTCCATAGATGCCCTCCGGGTAGCCTGATCCATCCATTGCCTCATGATGATAGAGAACGATGTCGAGTTGCTCTTTTTTCAGCATCTTTGACTTGAACAATTGGTGGTATCCGGAGACAGAATGCTGCTTGATCAGTTCAAACTCCTGGTCATTGAGCTTGTCGGGTTTGTTCAGGATTTCATTGCTTATGGAATTTTTCCCGATGTCATGAAAAAGCGCTCCGATGCCGAAATCGGTGACTTCGCTCTTATGCCATCCCAGGAACCTGCAAAATGCCATTCCTATGATTGCAACCTGGACGCAATGGTTAAATGTACAGTAGTCCTTGGTGCAAAGAGAGAGCAATGCGTTGATGGTAACTTCTTCATTTTCCAGGTGGACCGCAAGGTTATCTACGAAGGTTTTTGCGAGCTGAATGTTTGAATCGTTTGGATGCTCACGGAAAATCTTCCTGATTATAATCTCAGCTGAATCGTACAAAAGTTTTGTTTTTTCACCTGTAGGTATATCCATAGAACTCAAATTTGATTGTAATTGCGAATAAAAATAGTCTAAAAAAATACTCTCGTCGCATTCCCTGATGTATACTTCATCGATTCCTTCCCGTAAAAGAACCATGCGGGATTCTTTAGCGAAAAGAACGTCCTGTTTGAATACTCTGCCCGGTTCGATTTTTCCTTTGGACTCATCCACCGTAGGGAAGAAGAAATCACAAGGAAGAGTGGTATGGAGGAAAAGGCTGCTGAGCCTGATTTTCGTGAATCCCTGCATAACGACATCAAGATCAAAGACGATTTCTCGAAACTTGATATTATTAGCTGGAATGTGTCCCGAATCCACTTTGCTGCTCCCCTTATCTTGGAGTCTACCTTTCCGCAATCAATGCTTGATGGGGCCGATCCCTTCTCAGACTGAAAATTGGGCTCACTACGGGAGTGAGGGGATTCTTGTCATAATACAAAAAAAGGATTGAACGACCGATTTGGTTATTCATGCCTCATTCGCCTCCCCTCGGGGTCAGGTAAAAGATCGTAGATCATCCTGTCGCAATGCAAGGCTTGGAGAGTGGCCACTAAGAGATCAGAGCGCCTGGTTGTGCCGTGTGCCCATTTATGTCACTTGGATTGGTTTTAAATATAGCATTTATCGTGCCACCGTTCGGAAGATATGCTTATCATGTGAAAACAAGTGCTTACGCTGGGTCGGAGAATGTTATGCGCCGCCGCGCAAGTCCCGTTTCTCGGATTGTGTCCAGGAAAGTAGACTACTGTCCTGAAAACTGGACGATTGTTTTTGTGATCGAATGGATCCGGGTAGCTGTCGGGCGCCGGTTTTAAACAAGGAAAGGGTAGGGTTGGAGGTATATCAACTGGAGACGAAATCAACTCCGCGATGCATTTTGATTCAGTCGCTCCATAAGCCCTCCTCTTTTCAAATGCTTGCGGTAGTCATTTACATGATTTTCCATGAGGTATTTGAGATAGCGGATGTTTTCCTCTATGGCCTGTCTGTACAGGTCGTGGTTGATTCCCCACCGGGCGCAAAAGTGATCGCCCATGTAGCGGTCGACACCTCCCAGATCGGCTTCGAATCTTTTTTTGGTAAATTCCCAGAAGTCCGGGGTCTTCTTCATGAGGTCAATTTCGGTTGCGAACCCGGGAACTCCTCCTTCCAGGAATTCACGAAATAAAAGTGGAAGGCGCTCCAGATAAGTACGGTCGGCCATTTGGCCGAGCAGGTCCGCCGTCCCGAGTGCTTTCCCGATCAGTTCAAATTCATCGGAACCGAAGAGAATGTCTCTTATGTTGACATCGAGTCCGGTGCATCTAAGAAAGCTTCTGAGGGCCGGCAACTCTCTTTCCAGGTATATATGCAGCCTGGCATATTTTTCAACAAAGGCGATGCTCCGCTCAATATGGCCGAGAGTGAATCTGGCGCCGGTTCCCGATATTTCGTCATTTCTTTGAATATATCCCGAATCGTGGAACAGGGAGGCTATGAGACCCAGGATAAGATTGTCCTGGCTTACAGTCCTGCCCCGGAGGCCGGCGCCGTGAAGCAGGCGAGCCATGGCCAACAGGCAGTCTGTGGTGTGTTTGAGGTCGTGGTAAAGGATGTTGCACTTCCGGAATCCGGGATACTCACCGCGAAAGAGACGAAGAGTATTATTGAAGGCCGCCTGGAAGAATCTGAGGTCAATGTCGGGATGAATCAGCCTGGCGATATTGCAGGTTTCCTGGAGTACCGCCTGCGGGTTTTCCATATTGATGAGATCTTCAATCCGGCATGGATCGTTTGTATCATGGCGCCTTTCGAATCCCTGTGACGCGGAGGGTTCGGTCTGGCAGGATTTTTCACGATAAGCTATTCCTGCCCCGGGCTCGATTGCTCCGAAAGGATGATACTGATTCTGCATGGCATGCCTCTTAAAAGGGATCGAATCTTTAAAAATCCGGGTTGATTCAAGCTGGAACCCTCAGATATCGACAGCCAAATTCATGCCGGCATGGATTTGTCAGTATCCCAAATCTTCGCCCACCAACTTCACGTGAATCCGCCCTTTCATTCTGCTGCCCTCAATTATGCTCCACATATTGCAGATGCGCTCGGGAGATCTGCAGTCATTGCATATGCCTCTGGCTGCACAGGGTGCTGCCTTACCTACCCGGATTGCGTTGACGGGGGCGGCGTAATGCTTGACGCGAGCCATTGCACTGCTCAGGTCAGGAGTGACTTTGTTCATGCCGACCACCAGGATCACTTTCTCCGGCCCAAACATCATCGAGGCAACCCGGTTGCCCATGCCGTCAAGGTTTACCAGTATTCCATCCAGTGTTACGGCATTTGAACTTGCAATCATGACGTCGGCGCTAAGGCCGAGACGCCGCCGCCTCAGGTTTTCCAGGGCGGAAATACCCGGCTCGAAGGGATCAATTATGGTGATTCCGGGAATGGAGGCAATCTTTTCCCAGAGCCCCATTTCCGCCGTGGTCGTGGATCCGCAGCGGTAAACAGTCGCTGCGCCGGCCAGCATCGCCAGGACTTCCCCGGTCGCCGCTTCCGCGGTGGCTGCGTAGCTTCCTTCGATGCCTCGCTTCTCAAAATGGGCGATAATGCTGTTTGCCGTTTTTTCATTCCATTCAGATCGGTGCTTGTCCATATTGCGGTTTCCTCCTGGTGAGCGGTGACGGTTTTCGTCTCGATAGGAATGCTTTGTGACATTTTTTGTCAACAAACTCAAGGCCGGGAGCTATGAATAGAGTAGAAATGCGCAACGGCAGCACCGCGGTAAAGGTGGTGGCTCACGCTCCCTGTACGGTTACGGTGCTGAGGTAGGCGTGGCGGGAGCTTTTGTGCTCCAGATTGCGGAAGCCATAAGCCGGCCCGGCGTGCTGTATTGCGGACTGCCGCGCGGCGGCGGGGGCGGGCAAAGGGGAAGGGATGAGCTTCATGCCTGAGCTTTGCCCGCCCGCAGGCGGTGTTGTTTCTTTTGGGTTCTTGCCGTTCCTTTCACGTAAGTGAAAAAATTCTCTTTTAAGCTTTGCTCGGTGTTCAATCTGCTTGATGCATCCCTCAAACTCTGCTATCGAATAAGAATAGATGATTACTTTTCAGCGCGGGACCCGGCCTTCCATTCTTTTCAGACTGGTGGCTCACGCAATGCCGGTGACAGGGAAGATAGGGCCGTCTCATCCCTGTTCCAAGGGTGTTGCGAACCATCGTCAGGCTGAACTCGTTAGCCGGCATAGAGGGGAACTCATGCACAAGCCGGTAAGTGATTACGATCCAATACTCGAAAGCCGTGCACTATTCAACCATGCCCCGATCGGGATCATCCGCCTGGACGGCGAGGCGCGAATAATCGACTGCAATCCCCGGTTTCTCTCGATTAGCGGCGCCGCCCGGCAGGCAGTCATCGGGCAGGACATAGCCGAGTTCTGGGGCGACGAGCAACTGCGCCCGGCAGTCTCAAGGGTGCTGTCGGGAAAATCGGCTTCCAGCGAGGGAGAATACCGCGCCTTTCACCTGAAAAAAAAGGGGCGCGTTAAGGCGTGTTTTATCCCTGTTGAATCAGGCTGGAAGGGGGTATTGCACGCGATAGGCTTTTTCGAGGAGATGTCGGGGCAGAATAGAGCGCAGGAAGAAAACATCCTGAAAGCCTGGCTCGGGAGCACTTCGGAAGGGCTGGGCATTTGCCGCAGAAAAAAGGCATTCCCCTACCTCGAGTTCACCTTCTGGAATGAGCGCATGTCGGAAATCACCGGCCATACCCGTGAGCAAATCAACGAACTGGGATGGCGCCGGAAAATGCATGCCGACCTGCCGGAGTCGGAAAGTGAGCAGGACCCGATACGGATGTCTTTCGGGGCAGAGGGCCCGATATCCCAGGAGTTGGAAGTTGTTCGACCCGACGGATCTAAAAGGATAGTACGGATTCGAGCCGCCCTCCTGGAGAAGACCGGCCGGGGGGCCGAGGTCCTGGTGGCGGCGATTGACGTCACCCCCCAGAGAACGGCCGAAAGGGAGCTGAAGTCCTACCGGCAGAAACTGGAGATACTGGTTGCCGAGCAGACTACGGAGTTGAGCAAGACGAACCAGTTGCTCCAACTGGAGATGAGCGAACGCAAGCGGGTCAATACGGCGCTTGAAAAATCAAACCGGAAGTTGCAGGACATAATAGACTTTCTTCCCGACGCAACTTTCGTCATAGACCGCGAAAGAAAAGTCATCATGTGGAACCGGGCCATAGAAGAGATGACCGGTGTGAAAAAAGAGGAGATCCTGGGGAAAGGCGATTACGCGCATGCCCTGCCCTTTTACGGGCAAAAGAGGCCGTTGCTGATCGACATGGCAATGGACACAGGGATTGAGAACGAGGGGAGGTACACTTATCTGGACAGAAGGCAGGAGACCGTCCTTGCGGAGACTTTCGTCACAGAACTGAACCAGAAACGCGGGGCTTTCCTGTGGGGGACCGCCTCTTTGCTTTTCGACAGGGACCGGAACGTCATTGGGGCAATCGAATCCATTCGGGACATATCGGACCGCAGGAGAGCCGAGCAGGAATTACGGCGCAGCGAAGAGCGATTTCGAGCTATCTTTGAATCGGCTCGCGAATGCATCTATCTCAAGGATCGCTCTTTCCGGTTTATTCTGGCTAACCCCGCCATGGCCAAGACTTTCGGAATGACCCCGGAGGAACTGGTAGGAAAGAGGACTCAGGATCTTTACGGGGAGGAGGCGGGGAGGCGAGCCGAAGAATTTGACTCGCTCGTCTTTGCCGGTGAGGTTGTGGAAGAGGAGGCAACCAAGCCGATACTCGGCGTGCCCAGGACCTTTCATATCATCAAAGTGCCCATCCGGGACGAGGCCGGGGAGATAATCGGCCTGTGCGGAATCTCGCGGGACATTACCGAGCGCAAGCAGATGGAGAGTCAGCTCAAGGAGGCGCTGAAGTTCCTGCAGACCATGATGGATACCATCCCGACACCGGTTTTCTATAAAGATGCGGAAGGACGATACCTGGGCTGCAACAGGGCTTACGAAGCCTGTTTCGGACTCAGCAGGGATAAGATCATCGGGAAATCGGTTTATTCGATCGCTCCCCTGGACCTTGCACGGAAATACGATGAAATGGACAGGGCCTTATTCAATGAGTTGGGCGTGCAAGTCTACGAGACCTCCGTGCGTTTTGCGGATGGAATCCGGCGCGAAGTGCTGTTCTCCAAATCGACCTTTAACGATGCGGCGGGGGCGCCTGCTGGAATAGTCGGGGTAATGCTCGATATCTCGGAAAGAAAGAGGGCGGAGGATGACTTGAGGGAGAGCGAGAAGAGATTCAGGCTCATGGCCGAATCAATCCAGGATGTGTTCTGGATGGGAACTCCGGACCTCAGGAAAATACTCTACGTAAACCCGAGCTTTGAGAGGATATGGGGGAGAAGCCGGCAGAACCTTTATGACTCGCCTGACTGGTTCATCGAGAGCATACACCCGGATGAGCGGGAGTCAATTCGAGGCGCCATTGAAGAGTTTTCCCGGGAAGAGGCGGCCTTTGATGTTGAGTACCGCATAGTACGGCCGGACGGTCTCATCAGGTGGATTCGCAACAGGGCTTTTCCCATACGGGACGAGAAGGGGAAATTTCACCTGGTGACGGGTGTGGCAAGAGATATCACGGAGCGAAAAGCAGCCGAGGAGGCTCTGCGTCGCTCCGAGAGCGAGCTTCGCTTTCTTTCCTCGCGACTGCTGACCGCCGAAGAAGAGGAGCGCAAAAGGCTTGCGCTGGATCTCCACGACAGCCTGGGTTCATCTCTTACGGCGATCAATATAAGCCTGGAGAGCGCTCTTAACCGGCTGCACGCGGGGGAAATGGACGCTGCCGCACTGGAAAGGGGCATGACCCTGACGCGGCTGGCGATCGAGGACGTGCGAAGAATAATAATGGCTCTGCGTCCGAGCATGCTCGATGACCTGGGGTTGCTCGCCACCATAGACTGGTTCTGCCGGCAGTTCCGGGAGGTCTATCCGAATCTTGAAGTGAAAAAGATTGTCGGTATTGAGGAAAAGGATATACCCGAAGGCCTTAAAACAGTTGTATTTCGCGTGATGCAGGAAGCCTTTCACAATGTGGCCAAGTACAGCGGGGCAGATCGGATCAAACTGTCTCTGACGGGTGGGTGGTCGGCCCTCAGCATCACCATTGAGGACAACGGCAAGGGATTTGATGTAGATTGCGCGCTCTCCCGGGAAGTCGGCATGAAGGGGCTGGGGCTTACCAGTATGAAAGAGCGCACGGAGCTTTCGGGAGGTTCTTTTTCGATTCAATCGGAAATCGGAAAGGGAACCCGGATCACCGCATCCTGGCATATTCGTGCAGAGGGGGAAGGCGCCCTTTCCCTGTGCAGCTAGAGGAAAGTGATCCGCAGGCCTCGGTTAGCCGCTCATGGAATCGGGTGCTGCAGAGGTCGCGGGTGCTTCCATTCCCCCCGAGCACGCGGCCTGCACTCTTTGCACAAGAATATCGAAGTCGCACGGCTTCATCAGGTAGTCGAAAGCTCCCAGTTCGACACCTTCCCTCGCTGCTCTCTCGGAGCCGTGCCCCGTGAGCATGATGACCGGCAGCGAAGGGTCCATTTTCTTGAAAATTCTGAGTACATCGATGCCGTCCATATCCTCCATTTTGAGGTCAAGGATAGCGGCGTCAAACCGGCCTTCCCGTAAAACGCGGATTGCTTCCGTGCCGCTGTGAGCCGGGACCACGTCAATGTTCCTCCTGGACATTCGCTTGGAAAGAACGTTCACGTATTCCTTTTCATCATCGACAAGGAGAAGTCGAATACGGCCGGACTGGTTTGTGCCCGCTTCAGACATCTCGTTTTCCCTATGCTCCGTGTCTCACCGAAATCTCTCTGATCCTGGCCTGGGTAATTTTTTCCTCATGCAGGCTCTTTTTAGCCTTGGCTTCCTTCACCTTGGTCATGAGCTGGTCGATGTCGCAGGGTTTCATGAGGTAGTCGTAAGCGCCCAGCTTCATCCCCTCGATAGCCGATTCCACCGTGGCGTGACCGGTGAGCATGATCACTTCGACCAGAGGATGCTCTTTCTTGATTTCTTTGAGCGTTTCGATTCCATCGAGTCCCGGCATTTTGACGTCCAGTATGACCACATCCACCTTCGTCTGCTTGTGGAGCATCTCCAGGGCATCTGTTCCACTGTATGCAGCGGCCACGTTGAGATTCCTCTTCGTGAGGCGACGGGTCATGGCTTCTACAAAAGGAACCTCATCGTCTACCAGGAGTACGGATGTTGACAACATAAAAAAAACCTCCCTCTGAAATATACTCATATTATACCTGTTGTATCAGGTCCGGCGCGCACACGGGTATCGGATCATTCCGGTTTGACCGGAATGCGGACATTGAAGGCCGTGCCGATTCCCACTGCGCTGCTGACGCTGATGCTGCCTCCCATTTTATTGACGATCCCGTAACAGATCGACAATCCCAGGCCGGTTCCCTTTCCCACCGGCTTGGTCGTAAAGAACGGGTCGAATATACGGCCGAGGATCGCTTTGGGAATTCCCTCCCCCGTATCGGTCACGGATATCACCACCTGTCCCTCTTCGTTCTTGGTGCAGATGTCGATATTCCCGCCCCTGGTTCCAATGGCGTCTACGGCGTTGTTGATCAGGTTTAAGAGGACCTGCTGCAGCTCCGTTGGCGATGCATGAATGATGGGGAGCTCCGGGGAAAAATACCTGTTGATTTTGATGCTGCTGTACCTTGCCTTTTGCTCAGAGATATCCACAACCTCCGCGACCAGTTCGTTTATTTGTATCTCGCGCACGTGCGGATCGGTCTTGCGGGCGAAACTCAGCAGCTTGTGGGTGATCTCCCTGCACCGGACTCCCTGAACTTTGATCTGGTGCAGCGCTCTCTGAAATTCCGATAGATTCTTCGAGTCCTTGAAATCCTCCTCTTCGAGAAGATCATCGAGCCAGCCCGCTTCCTCCACCATGACCGCCACCGGATTGTTTATCTCGTGGGCGATGCCCGCGGCCAATTCACCAATTGAGGCCATTTTGCCCGTCTCGATCACCTGCTCGTTCATCATTTCCTTTTCACTGTCTGCCCGTCTTATGTGGCGGACTGTCTTGCGGGACAGAACCAAAGCGGTGAAGAATATGGCGAGGCCGCCGATGAGCACGACCAGGGCGACTACCTTTCGTGCATCATGCAGGTCTCTGAATGCATCATCAAAGTTTTGCTGAAAGGTGAGGACCCATTCTCCATTTTTCAGAGGCGCCATGACATAGACGATGTCCATATCATGACCGGCGGCATAGCCTGCGAGGATATGGCTGTTGCTGCCGGATTGAGAGGAAGCGAGGGGTTGTGAAAGAGTAGCCTCCTGGTCCGGCCAGGCAAGAACACTGCTGATAACCGGCTTCATCTTCGTTTCTCCCGACAGAAGACTGAGCACCAGGTCCTTGGAGTATGCCTGCTCGTGCCTGACCCGTGTCTGGAGTTCGCCTTCCCTGTTCAGGATGAAAGCCGATCCCGTTTCACCCACCCGGATGTTTTCCACCAGTTCGTTGAAGGAGTGGAAGTCCACGGTTGCCCGCAATATCCAATCCTGCTCTTTCCACTTCTGCTTGACCGTAATGATGAAGTGAGGCTGGCGGCGAAGGCCGAGGAACACATCGCTGATGCAGTAGGGCCTCTGCATGGCCTTCTTGAACCAGTCGGCGCCGGAATAGTCGGCGTTTTCCAGCTTGAACATCCCTGCGTAGGCGACCTGCTTGCCCAGTTCGTTCACCACGCCCAGGTCGACGAAAATTCCACCATAAGCCTGCTGGAGAAGCGAGAGCTTGTTCTGCAGAAATGTTTCGTCGCTCAACTGTTCGTATGAAAAGGAAGTCGCCATAAGGCGTATATAGGAGAGTTTTTCGTTGAGAAAAAGATCGATGGTCTGCTCGTGTTTCTGGACAAGCTCTTTGAGATGGGCAATGACTTTGGACCGGTAGGAGGTCTCGAACCAGTATCCGATGGCGCCGCTCACCAGGATCAACGGCATGAGGGAAACCATTATCATGGTAAGGACCATATTCCTGGTAAGAGATTTGTAATAATGCCTGTCCAGCATATTGCCACCTTCCGCGGCCAATGGGGAAACACCGGATGGCCGCGATGAGCGCTTATTGAACCAGATTTACCGGAACCCCGGTAAGCTTTGCGAGTTCACCGGGATCATCTTCGACATCACCCTTGAAAAGCACCTTCTCAAAGAAGGTGCGTCCTTCGTGTCCAATGATGAGCAGGTCGGCCTGCTCCTCTTTGACAGCGCTTTTCAGGACCTCCAGGACCTTGCCCCGGCGGAGCACTTTCTTTGGAGTAACCCCCTGAGTTGCGGCAATCTGCTCGGCAACGTCCAGAATATGTGCTCCAAGCTTTTCCAATGATTCGTCCACAAAGGTATGGGAGAGTTCCACCGCTCGTCCGTGAGAGGCAAAGCTCGAGTCTACCGCATAGACATAGACGAGCCTGGAGCCTTCTTCCTTTGCAATTCGGGCAGCTTCCAGCGCTGCCTTTTGCGCATGCGCCGAACCTGTTACACCGCAGACAATGCACTTATGCGCCATATTCGTTCCTTTCCGGGGAGTGCAGGATTTCATCGAGCTACATTTCAAAAAGGAGCAGCCAGAAAGAACAGATCACTATGGTAACGAGCATGGGTACGGAGGCTACTTTGGCATAATACATGAACGAAATGGGATATCCCGCCCGCTCGGCCATTCCGACGGTAACCACGTTTGCGCTCGCTCCGATCATCGTCCCGTTGCCGCCCAGGCAGGCCCCAAGAGCCAGCGCCCACCAGAGTACGCCGCTTTGCGCACCGGGAATGGTCGTCGTCAAATAGGCGACGATGGGAAGCATGGTCGCGGTAAAGGGTATATTGTCTATTATAGCCGAAGCAATGGCTGAAACCCACAGGATCAGCAGCACGGCAACAACAAGAGAGCCCTGCGACATATTCTTGACCCAGTCGGCTATGACCTGGATAAGCCCCGTCTCTTCGGCCCCGGCAACCACTATGAAAAGCATCATGAAGAAGATGAGCGTAGGCCACTCGATCTCCTTTTCCAGCATCTCCACGATATCTATACGGCTGATCACCATGAGAATCGATGCGCCGATCAGGGCGGCGATACTCGGTTCCATGTGCAGTGCGCCGTGAATGATGAACATGAAAATCGTGATGGCAAGGATTATCGCGCCCTGGATGAGAAGGGTCTTGTTCGTGATTTTATACTCTTCCCGCAACTGCGCGATCAGGGCCTGAACATCTCCTACCTGGGCCTTCAGGTATTCCTTCTTGTACATGTAGACGAAATAGATGACCGTAAACGCCAGGGATATGGCGCATACTATGCTCAGGTTTTGCACAAAATCGACAAACGAGAGTTTCGCATAGGAGCCGATCATGATGTTGGGAGGGTCGCCTATCAGGGTGGCGGTGCCTCCGACGTTGGAGGCGAACACCTCTGGCATGAGAAAGGCCACCGGGTTGATCTTGAGCGTCAGGGCTATCTGGATCGTAACCGGAATGATGAGAAGCATGGTGGTCACATTGTCCAGGAAGGCGGAGGTGACGGCAGTTACGGTCATGAGAATGCCGGAGAGGACGTAAACATTCCCTTTGGCCAGTTGGTAGGACTTATAGGCCATCCACTGAAAGACGCCGGTCTTTTTCAAAACCCCGACAATGATCATCATCGCCATCAGCAGGAATATCACATTCATGTCGATGGCATGCATGGCATTCTCAAAGGGGAGGATCACGAAGTCGGTGTTGAATGTCCCCATGGTGTAGGTGATGGTCATGAGAAGGGCGGCCCCGAGCAGGGCTGCGAGGGTGCGGTGCATGATCTCGAAGGCAATCAGGACATAGACGGCTATCAGAATCAGAGCCGCTATCCAGAAGGCCGGAGTAATTGCTCTACCCAGGATCAGGCTCTGGTAGCCGAGATAGAGGGCATTTCCCTGCGCATCGGAATTCGCCTTCACCAATCGTGATACCGGCGTGACCTCCGAGGTCTTGTAGCAGGGCTTGCAGACCTCCACTTCCACCTTGGCGCCCTCTACGGCGCCGCGGGGGAGGATAAGTTCGGCCTCATACGTGCCTGAGTTCGAGGTGGATACCTTCTCCGGGGTTTCAATCTTCTTTCCGTTCAGGAAAAAGTTCAAATCCGCTTCTTTCACGGGTTTTCCCTGCGGATTGCGAATTGTGCCCGAAACGACTACCTTGTCGACCGGACCGCTCTGTACGGCAGGCTGTGCGCTCGGCTGAGAAGCCGTCACAAGGGAAGTCGCCGAAAAACACATGGCCAAGGTTAAGACGGTAAGCGCTATCATCCTTCTCATGCAGAATCCTCTCAAAACGGGTACTTGTCACTTTCCTTCAGAGTCCTTTGCGCTGAGTATACCCTATTGGAAAGCACTAGTTCAGCAATAAACTTCCGTCTTATTTCACCGTTATGGGCATTCCGGTGAGCGGCCACAGGCTGAGTACCGCTGTCGCCAAAACCGCCAGCAGAACTATGCTCATTATCATGCCGTGCTTGAAGAATTCTCCCGTGGTGAACTGTTTGGATTCATAGGCAATGGCGTTGGGCGCGGCGCCTATGAGAAGAACGAAAGGCATGCCTGCGGTGACCAGTGACGCATAGAGAATCACATCGGGGGTCACGCCGAGGTACTTCGCTATCACCAGCGATACGGGCAGCGAGATCGCGATTGCGGCCACGTTCATGATGAAATTGGTCATAGCCAGCACGAATATGGCGATGCCCATCACGAAGACCATCCAGTGAGCCTTCTGGAAAAGAATAAGCCAGTTGACGGCGAGCCACTGGGCGGCGCCGGTTTGCCACAGGCAAAAACCGATGCTCATTGCGCCGCTGAAAAGGAGGATGATGTTCCAGGGTATATCTTCGAGTTCCTGGACCGTGAGCACGCCGCATAGAAAGAAGAGCAGGGTGGAGACGAGCATAATGGCGGCCCTGTCCAGAGGCTGGAGCGCAGGAACAAAGGACTGCAGTCCCATGATCAGCACCACGGCGGCGACAAAGACGATTGCAAGGATTTCCTTGGAGCTGATGGGCCCCAGTTGGGCGGAGAGTTCATGGACGCGCTCCCGCAGCCCTTCGATGCGTTGCTTCTCCGGTTTGAACACGATAGAGAGATAACCCCAGATCAGAAAAACCATCAGCCAGCCGATAACGAAGAGGTACTTGGTGATTTCAAAAAAACCGATCTCCCGTCCTGTAAATTCCTTGAACATGCCCACCGCAGCCGGACCGCGCGCAGCGCCAAGAAGGGTGATGATGCTTCCTGCGCCTGCAGCGTAAGCCATACCGATGAAAAGTGATTTTCCAAAATTGGTGTTCTTGTTGTCCTCTCCATACAAGTCATTGATTGCGATGAGGATTGGAAAAACGGTGGCCGCCGCGGCGGTATGGGCCATGAAGTGTGCAAGGCCGGCGGTGACGACAAGGCAGCCGAGTACGATCATATTCGTCCTGTCGCCGACCAGTTCCAGCATCTTGTAGGCGAGTCGCTTGGTGAGGCCCGTCTTCGTGAAGGCCAGGCCGACGACCACGGAGCCGAAAATGAACATCACGGAGGGGTCCATGAAATCCCGGAACGCCTCTTTGGGGGAGCGAATCATGAAAAGCGCCTGCATGACACCGATGGCTATGCTTGTCACCCCGATAGGAACTACCTCGAAAACCCACCAGATTCCGGCCATCAGAAAAAGCGCAAGGGCTGCCTTGCCTTCCCTGCTAAGCGGGAATGCCTTCCCGGTCGGATCGACGGCATCCGCCCAGGGCGGCATGAAATATATTCCCAGAAAGACACCGAGCCCCAGCAGGATGAAAAAGATTCTCTTCCAGTCTATTCCACTCCAGTCGAATTTCTTCTCCGCAACCAGGGGTCCGGATCCACTCTCGCCTACCCTTACTACTTCTTCCGCTATCGACGTCATGATTCCAGAATCTCCTCTCCTTCATTAATCCCTGCAACTCTGAACTCTACCGCTTATCTCGTCAAAGACGTCACTCAGCCTCAACAATCCGACTATCTCTTTACCTCTTGTAACCAGCAGGCAATGGTGACGGCCCATAACCAACTGGTGGATGGCCTCGTCGAGCGTGGCATTCTCCTCTACGCATTCTCCTTCGCCGGGGGCGTTCATTATCTCAGAGAGTTTCATATCGGCTGCTCTTTTGCAGATATCATCGAGTGGCCTGCGCCACAGTCCGTAGGCCTCGACCATGGACCTGATGAAATCGGGGGAAAAGCCGTAGCGGGAGGTTTGTTTCAGGTTTCCGATATGCTTGTATTTCGGCTCCAGTCCGCGGCACACATCCCACTGCGTCAGATGCCCCACTACCTTTCCATCACGATTGAAAACGATCAGAGAGCGGTGTTTGTCGCGACTCTCATCGGCCCTTTTTCGGGCCTCCTGCAAAGCTGCTACGGCTTCGTACAGGGTGGCGTCCTCGTAGACCGCCGCATATTCGGCTATCGGAATCATTAACTGGCTGACTCTGAGTGTTCTCATCAAAGGTCCTCTGGAAGGGTGAGATCAGACGATCTGCTTTCCGTCTGCATCCACAGACCGGTTTGCTTCGAGTTTGCCTTTTTTCTGCTCGCGGGCCTGCTGGATGCGCTCCATTAAAGCTTCAGTATCAAAGGGCGCCAGTACTTCGTCGAAGGCGCCCAGTCTCATCCCTTCCATGGATAAAGGCAGGGAATGGTAATCAGCAGGGGTTAGCAGTATGACTTCCGTTAGCGGGCGTTTTTCCTTGATTTTCTTGAGGATGCCGAGCGCTCTGCGCTGAAGTCCGCCCAAGCCCAGCAGGACCACATCTACGTTCTTTGCATGAACAAGCTTTTCCGCTCCGACTTCTTCGCCTGCCTCAAAGACCATGTGTCCCTCGAGTCGCAGCCGTTCCACAAGACTGCGCCGGAATAGGATGTCCGTTTCTATGACCAGTACTGTCGAATCTGTTTGAGACACTTCTGAATCCTCGTACCAGGAAGCGAATGGCGTGGGAGTATCCGGCTTTCCGTTATGCCGGGAATTTGCGCAAGCCGGTGCGATAGTAGGCAAGGAGTGTGCCATGGATAGCACTCTAATGATTTCGGCAGGTTACAAAATAGCGAGGGAGCTTTGGAGAAGGCCTTGAGTTTATATGAAACATAATAGAACAATCTGACGATTCATTTAGAAACAATATGAATCATCGATATTGCCGGGCAGGATGCAAAATAGAGGCGAAGGAGGCGGGAGGGGCGCTCCTTGCGTTGTGCCGGGTCACACTCCCCCAGCACGCTCTTATCGGCATGGGCGTTCCACGAGGATGTCCCCCGAGTTCAACTCCTCTTTATGAAAAAGATCCAGCGCCCGCTCGGCCTCTCCGATCACCGAATCGATGACCTGCACCCGCTTCCAGGTGAGGTATTGATAGTACTCTTCCTCGATGCCGCCGCAGATGACGGTGTTGATGTTTTCGGTAAGGATCATGTGGCAGAGTTTTTCCGCAGAGGGGTGCGGCAGGACGAAAGTCTTTTCGTCTTCCACTTCTCCTGTCGCGCCGATCTGCACGATCATTACTTCTGTGGCCAGGTCAAAGCGTGGCGCAATATCGTTTCCAAAAAGAACGAGCAGGATTCTCCTGTGTGATGAATTCATAACGGAAATGACCTCATATAGATGTTCACTCTCAGCGCTTGGGGGCGCGGTAAATCAATCCAGGCCGTACTGCTTCATCTTCCGCCAAAGGGTGCTGCGGCCCCAGCCAAGAATTTCGGCTGCTTTTCCCCGCCTCCCCTTGGCCTTCATCATGGCCTGGGTGATCATCTTTCGCTCCATCTCGTTCCAACTCAGCTCTGCCTCCGGTTCCTGCCCGGATTTCGCATCCTCCGCGCCGGCCTGGTGCATATCGCTCGTTTCCGCCTCAATATTCCAGACCGCCTTTCCGGGCTCCGAAATGTAGGCAGGAAGATGATTGACGGCAATCTGGTCCTCCTGGCAGATATTTATGGCGTACTCCACGATATTTTTAAGTTCACGGACATTGCCGGGATAGTGATATTCCTGCAGGAGTCGCATCGCTTTTGCGGTGAATCCTTTCACGGGCTTTTGGAGCTGTGAGGCGAAGCTGTGGAGGAAGTGCTTGAGAAGCAGCCGGACATCGTCGCCGCGATCCCGCAGCGGAGGCAGTTGCAGGCGTACGACGTTGAGTCTGAAGAGCAGGTCCTCGCGGAAAAGCCCCTGATGCACCATGCGCTCGAGGTTGCGGTGTGTTGCGGCAATCAACCGGACGTTTACCTGGAAGCCTTTTGTGCTGCCCAGCGGGTAGATCACTTTGTCGTCGAGGAAAGTGAGGAGTTTTACCTGCAGACCGAGGGGCAGGTCGCCTATTTCGGTAAGATAGAGGGTTCCGTTGTGAGCGAGTCGGAAGCGGCCGGGTTTGTTTTCGACTGCCCCGGTAAAGGCGCCTTTCTGATGTCCGAAGAGTTCGGATTCCATGAGGGTCTCGGGCAGTGCGCCGCAGTTCACTTTTATGAAGGGGTCCCGGGTGCGGCTGGAGGCCTGGTGAACTGCTTCGGCGACGAAATCCTTACCCGTGCCGGTCTCGCCGGTAATAAGCACCGTGGAATCAGACTGGGCGACGATGGGTAATATCTGGAACACCCGCTCCATCTCTGGACTTTGGCCTACTATTTGTCCGAATCCGTAGGCCTGGTTTATTTTTGAGCCAAGTGTGCGCAGAGCCCGTATGTCCTCCACCGTCTCGATGTAGCCCACGGTGGCGCCGTGGGAGTCTCTGAGCGGGGCAAAATTGATGCGCACCGGAATCTTGAGCCTGTCGCGATTGACGATGTCTCCTTCGATCGAGACCGGCTCGCTGAATGCTTTGCCTTTGAGCAGGGGGCAGCCGTCAAAGCAGATGTTGCTTCGCAGAATATGCGCGCATGGAATGCCTGCTGCATCGAGTCGTGCAAAGCCGGTCAGGCCTTCCATTGTTCTGTTCAACAAAACGATTCGCCTTTCCGGGTCCACCAGGGATATGCCGAAGGGGACCTCATCGAGCAGTGATGGAAAATCAAGAGGCGAACTCAGCAGGCCGGTTATCTGACTTAAAGCTCTTTTCATCGTTATTCGCACCGGGAAAATTGTTTATTGACCAGGGATTCAGACAACTGAGGAGCGATCGACAAACATTCTGCAAAAGCAAACACACGCAAACATAGCCTATTCATCCGGGAAAGTCCAACGTCGATGTTCCATTTTGAATGAGGGGCAAATGCCGGTCAACACGTAGCGCAACGAAACGAAACGCAGTGTATTCTGCCTTGCTGCTGTAGCATTGCTCATTCGTGCGAACGGCCGGCTTTTTTGGAAACACCCGAACGTCAAATTGTCTTCAAAATGGCTCATTCCCGTAACGGATTTTTACCATCGGGTTGCGAAGGTAAATTTGATCAGGGAACTTGAGGCGCAATCGCCGCTATCGGCCCGTACAGAGGCATTGCCACGTGCTTTCACCCTTGAAGGATATCTGAAATATCGATTGCTCCTGGAATACAAAAGCATCGCCATGAGTCCGGATTCTATTGAAGATGCGATGATGGAATCGGTAGCTTTCTTTCTGTCGGGAAAGAGCAGGGCCTGCTACCTGCGAAATCGAAATCTTGCAGGCGCCGGGCGATGCACCTGAAACAGCGACACGGCGCACTATTTCCTGGAAGGCTTCGGGCCCGATGGCGCTGCAGACTGGAACTTATTGAGAGTCGTGATGCAAATAGTAAGTGTGCAGTATCAGCCGGCGCTGAAAGATTATTCCGGTTACCTCAACCGCGGCTTATTTCCGGAAAATTTCAAACACGGTTCCCTGTGAGAGCGAAACGACGAACAGGTTTCCATTCGGGGCCGTCTTGATATCCGTCACCACACCGAAGTTCCGGCCCACAAGCAGGCTCTCGCTTTCGGTGATGTCGTTTTTTGCCGAATTGTCTGCCACACGATCCTGGAGAAGAGCACTCTCAAAAACGAATCGTTTTCTGTCCGGGGTCAGGTTGAATCGGAAAAGATAGCCGCCTTCGGTCTGGTCGGTTGCAGCTCCTACCAGCAGGCATCCCTGAAATTGCGGGCCAAGGGCCGGGGTGGCTACAAACCCGATAGCCGCGGGCGGCGCCGCGAATTTCCAACTGAATTCCGGGTCTTTGTAATGGGACCCGGGAAGTTGAAACAGCCGTGAGAGCGCCTGTTCCGGTGTTGCGACAATGTTGGCCGGAGGCCAGCGCTTCTGCTGAAGGGAGCCCGGAGGCGGCTGGGTTTCTATGGACTTGAAGTCTGCAATGCGCTGCACCGGGCCCATCGTCTGAATCCATCCCCCGTTCATCCCGCGTTCGACGCGGTTTATTTCATCAAAGGCGTCGTCGCCATTTTCGGATATCCACAAATCCCCGGAAATCGGATCGAAGGCCATTCCGAAGCTGTTGCGGATTCCGTAGGCGAATATCTTCTGGAGGTTGGCGCCCTCCTGGCCGAAGATTTCAGCCGCGGCATTGAAGAAAGGATTGTCGCCAGGTATCGTGCCATCGTCATTGAGCCTGAGGACGGCGCCGGTGAGGTGGGCGTCATCGGGTTCAGGACCGCCGAACTGATCGTCGTCCCGGTCGGGGCCGAAGGGGCCGTTCGGCAGATTCTGGGTCTTGCCTCGCCGTCCGACATCTCCGATGACGACGTAGAGTTTACTATCGGGACCGAAGGCTATTTTGCCTCCGTCATGATTTCCCGCTTCTCCCTCAGTATTTCCATCGGGCAGGGGAAAGGAGGACTGAAGGGCGCGCAGATGGATAAGGTTACGCTCGAAGACCAATGAGGCGCCGTTCCACACATACCTGTCGACCCGGTTGCCCAGCAGAGGCGTTTCGGCAAGCACGGCGCTGTCGGCGCCGGTGGAACTCTCGGTCCAGTAGAGGTAGACGCCCGGGTTTGCCGGAAAGCCCGGATGCAGAGCGATGCCCAACATCCCGCGCTCGGAGGCCGAGTTCACGGCCAGGTCCAGCGCGGGGCTTGCGGCGCCGTTCACCACCCTTTGAACGATACCCGTGTTTTTCTCGATCACCAGGAAGTCGTTTTGTCCCAGGAAGACCATGCCGGCAGGGGTGGTCAGGCCGTTGATTACCGGCCTGACGCCAAGTGAGGGGTCCACCATGGTCGGCTGCGCCATGGAGAAGCTGCTCAAGCACACTACAAGGGCTATTGCCGACAAGATGTTGAAATAATTCATCTTATCTCCTTTTTAGGAGCTGCGGGAGCAAAACACTGCGGGTAGCCGAGACCTCCCGACTCGTTAACGTATGCCTGTTGTCTTCGCTTCACGGGTCCCGTTTGAAACTGAAGGGACTGAATGAATATGCGTGCTCACTTCACGACAGTCAATCAGCTTGCCCCGATTTGTTCCGGGGATATCACGGGGCGCCTGATTGGCTGAGCTGCCGGAATTCCGTCCTCAATGTCCCGAAGGCATGCTTCCACCGCTTCGGGCAATCCATTTTCAATGCCCAATGCTGAAGGTGCAATTCCGAGACACAGGCCAAGGAGCTGAGGATAGAGCATGCACGGGATCGGCTGGTCGAAGTGTCTGGTCTCGATTATGATTTTCTGTATCTTACTGAACTGCATCTGGCAATAAGGGCAGAGGACGGTCAGGCAATCGGCCCCGCCCTGTCGGGCATTCCGGAGTTTTTTTTCGGCCAGGTCCATGGAAAGCTCATCGTTCACGCCCCACACGGGCGAACCGCAGCAGTCCAGTTTGCCTGTCCACGGGACACTGACCGCCCCCAGGGCTTCAACCAGTTCGTCGAACTTCACCGGCGGGAATGCATTGTCGAAACTGACGATCTCCCGCGGGCGAATCAGGTGGCAACCGTAATGGGTGGCTATCCTGAGGCCCTTCAGCGACTTACGGAGTCGCTCTTTGATCCTCTCAACTCCCATATCATCGTGAAGGACGCCGAGAAAATGTCTGGGTCTGATGGTCCCGTTGAACTTGAGCCCCTCCGAGGCCAGGGCGGCGTTAATCTCCTCCCTCATCGCCGTGTTCTCTTTCAGTACATGTTCGGCGTACTTGAGACTGCCGTAGCAGCAGTTGCAGATCGTAAGGATGTCGAGCCCGGCTCTTTCGGCAAGGGCCAGGTTCCTGGCCGAGGAGAGCAGGTATGCCTTGAAGTTGAGGTTTCTGAGAGGGTATCCACAGCAGTTGAATTCCCTTACCTCCACGAACTCGATTCCAAGAGCGCGAAGGACCGCGTTTGAGGAAGTCTCATATTGTGAAAGACCCATGGATGTCATGCAGCAGCGAAACAGCGCCATTTTCATTTTTAGTCCCTTTATGCGGCCAGTTCTTCGTATTTTCTCGAAATAGCCCGGTTTTTGAGTTCATAGATGATATCTGTTACAGAGACACACTGCGGGCAATTGTCCTGGCACTGGTAGCAGCCGAGGCAATCCCACAGCATCTTCGAGCTGAAAACCAGGTCCCAGCAGCGAAGGCCGATTGCATGCATCAGTTGGTGGGGCAGAAGTCCGAGAACTTCAGCGGGGCGCGCGTAATTATGCACGACCGGGCACGAGTTGGTGCATATGCCGCAACGATAGCAGTTCAACAGCGAATGCGCCTGGATCGATCCGTTCAATTTGCCGAGCAGTTCTTTCTCTCCGACCTTGAGGGGTCCCTTGCCGGTTCCGTTGACTCCTCCGGAGATCCTTTGGAGAGCAAGCTCGAGGGGCTTATGGTAATCATCGCCCTTGATGGCTTCCTTTTGCAGGCCACGGTAAAAGGCCAGGGGCGACAGGAGTTGATATTCCTCGATGGAATTCTTCAGCAAACGTTCCCTTGCGGAAAACCACAGGTCACGGAGCTGAATTCCGGAGGGGCAGGCGATGCTGCACCGGTCGCAGTTCGTACACAACACAATGCCCTGCTGTATGGTGCGGATTTCTTTGTGGTCCAATATCTTTCCCGCGGCCAGCCTTCTGAGAGAGGCTATCTTTTCGGAAGGAAAAATATTCATGTTCGGAATCTCGTGGACCGCTACGGCAACCGAGCAGCGCAGAGTGCAGGCGCCGCAATGCGTACACCCGTCCAGTTCGATCATCTGGCGGGTGGCTATATTTGCCGGATCAGCCTGCGAGCCTTCCATGGCTGAGTTGACCAGCAGACTGAGAGGGCTTGCAAAAATATGGAACATCTTGCTGAAGGGCAAATAGGCCAGGAACAGAAGTGAGGATAAATAATGCAGCCAGGTAAGAAACGTCACCGATCCCGCCCGATCCAGGAGTGAGGCTGCAGGTCGCAGGGCGATCGAAACCGCGTATCCGCCAAAACCCCACTGCGGGTTTGAGTGGCACTGGGCGCAGCTCATTTCGTGGGCGGCTTTCCCTTTCTCAAGCAGAGCCGTGCCAAAGGGCGGTGTCATGCCCGGGGATACGGTTCCGAAGTTTTGCACCCAGTAGGACTCCAGCGCCTTCATCTCCTCGAAATCGGCCATAACCGTGTATTCTTCCGCCATCCTGTCGAAAACAGACTTGGAGCTGATTTTGGCGCCTTCCAGGAGAAATCCCGAGACAATGATCAGGGTCACCATGATCATGGCGTTTACGTCCATACGGCTGGTTATCGGGCGCTGCCGCTTGCGTATGAACCGCCTGTATACAGCCAGGGCGATTCCCAGAACGATCATTGCTCCACCCAGGTCCTTCAGGAACAGGAATGGGTTCAAAGTCGCCGCATAACCGGGATAAAAGCGGGAGATCACCAGGTTGTCGAGCGCATGCAGAAAGAAGAGCATGGTAAAGCCGCTGTAAATGCACATATGCATCAGCCAGCGGAGAAAATCCTCGCGCAGGACCCTGGCCTGGAAGATTACCTCCACCCAGAACACCTTCATTATTCTGAGAGATTTGAGGCTGAAAAGTGACTTGATGATCCCTGTCGAAGCTGCTGAAATCCTGCGGGAAAGGGGGATGTCACTCCCGCTGAGGCTGACAGAGTAGCGAAACCAGGCCGATACTTTCAGGATCATGCCGATCCCGAATAGGGCCAGAGCCAAATACAGTACTAACTGGTGAAACATGTGACGCACTCTCCTTCTTCGCCGTAGATGAACAGCCGCCTGCATCGGCGCCTGAGTGCAGCAGCAGATTGTTAACCTTGATCTGAAATTAGGTTGACAATAATCGATGATTCTGGTCTAAGAAATTGCCGCCAGGGGGAAAAGCGCTTCTACGGGTCGAAAGAGAACGGTTCCTACTGCTGCTCCGAATATACTGGGCATCTCTATTAAGATCTCATGGAATGCCTGTCCATAGTGAAGATTCACTTATATACTACCTTTTTAGTCGGAATTAGACAATGGAATTGATCGAAAGTAGAAACAAAAGGCTTGCGGCCGACGACCGCAAATACATCTGGCATCCTTTCACCCAGATGCAGGACTATACCCTCGAGAGCCCCCTCATCATAGAAAGAGGCGAGGGGTGCACCCTGACCGACATAGACGGCAGGGAGTATCTCGATGGAGTATCCTCTCTGTGGACAAATGTGCATGGGCACCGCAAGCAAAAGATCGACAATGCGGTCAAGGCGCAACTTGATCGTGTAGCGCATTCCACGCTGCTGGGCTTGTCCAATGTTCCGGCGGTCGAATTCGCGCGGAGGCTGATCGGCATAGCGCCGTCCGGTCTCACCAGGGTCTTCTATTCCGACAACGGATCGACGGCTGTCGAAATTGCCCTCAAGATGGCCTTTCAATACTTTCGGCAGATGCCCGGCTCGGCGAAGAGCAGGTTCATCTCCTTCAAGAACGCCTATCACGGGGATACTATCGGATCGGTCAGCGTGGGCGGCATTGACATCTTCCACGAGAAATACAGTCCACTGCTGTTTAATGCCTTCAAGGCTGAATCGCCTTATTGCTACCGGTGTCCCTTCGAACTTGCCCATCCCTCCTGCGGGCTTGAGTGTCTGAACAGGCTGGATCGTCTCATGGGGGAGCATGCCTCGGAGGTCTGCGCCCTGGTTATCGAACCGCTGGTACAGGGGGCGGCGGGAATACTGGTGCATCCCCCCGGCTTTTTGGAAGGCGTAAGAGATCTCTGCACCCGGCATGACATCCTTATGATAGCCGATGAGGTGGCCGTGGGATTCGGAAAGACCGGCAAGATGTTCGCCTGCCTGCACGAGGATGTCGTACCGGATCTGATGGCCCTGTCGAAGGGCATTTCCGGCGGGTACCTGCCGCTGGCCGCGACGCTTTCGACTGAAAAAATCTACTCGGGCTTTCTCGGACGATACGAGGAATTCAAGACCTTTTTCCACGGGCATACCTATACGGGGAATCCGCTCGCCTGCGCCGCGGCTATCGCGAGCCTCGAGGTGTTTGAGGAAGAGCGGCTCCTGGAGCGCTTGCAGGAAACCATCCGCCATTACCATGAGCGGCTCGAGGAATTCAAATCCCTGCCTCACGTGGGTGATGTGCGGCGGCTGGGGATAATGGCGGGCATAGAGCTTGTGGCCGACAGGGAATCCAAAGCCGGTTTCGCGCCGGAGTTGAAGATCGGGCACCGTGTGATTCTCGAAGCCCGCAAGCGCGGCGTCATCATCAGGCCTCTCGGAAACGTGATAGTGCTGATGCCTCCTCTGAGCATCTCCAGGGAGGAGATTGACCGGCTCTGCTCCGTTACTTACGACTCAATTCGGCTTGTCACGGAATCAGGCTGCTGATACGGCCATGCGAAAAAGCATCATTGACTGTTCAGCAGGCATACGAGGGCTGTTTTTCTTCGATCCCGCAGATGCGATCTACAAGGATCATTTTCCCGGAAACCCGGTGGTCCCCGGCAGCATGATCATCAATGCCTTCATGCTCGCAGCCGAGGGGATAGGGGGTTACCACCGCGCGTGTTCGATCAGCAGCTTTCGGTTCAGGAGATTCATCCCGCCGGGCGAGTATGCCTACCATATCGAAGTATCCGGTGACGATCTGAAGTGTTCGCTTTTCGACGAATCTCGCATCGTAGCCACGGGGACCCTGAAGCTATGAAGCTGAGATTTTTCGGCCCCCGTGTGCTCGTCCTCGGAGGAAGCTGCGATCTGGCGCTCTGTCTTGCGGATCTTCTTTTGGAGGAAGGGCTGTACCCCATATTGACCTGGAGAAGCGAGGAGGGAAGAGAGCGCATCCTGGAGCGGCTGCGGGGGCGGGAAGGTTTGTTCGCAACGGTGCGCCTGGACTTTGCCGAACCAAGAACGATCGAGTCGTTTTTTGCTCGGACCGGTGAAGAACCGGATTCGCTTGCGGATTTCATTCAGGGGGACCTGGAGGAACTCGTCGGCTCATCCAGCCCCGACCGGGTAAGGCAATACTTCGCGGAGAATATCGGGTCAAGGGCGGAATTCCTGCGACTGGCGGCGCGCCTTATGCTCAAGAAGAAAAAAGGGCGCATGGTCTTCATCTCCTCGGCCGCCGCCGCAAGGTGCAATCCCGGCCAGGGCTTTTACGCGGGCGCCAAGCTGGCCTCGGAGGCCCTCTACAGAAGCATTGGGATAGAACTCGGCGCCCGGGGCGTATCCACGGTCACGTTGCGTCCCGGGTACATCGATGCAGGCCGGGGCGCCGGATACCTGCGGACTGCATCCTCGCAGAGGGGCAGAAAAGGATTCAAGGCGCTTACGCCTGAGGCAGTGGCTGAAGCGGTTCTTTTCTTTCTCTCCGAGAACTCTGCAGCGTTCAACGCTGCCGAACTGATGATGGACGGCGGGCTGACCGCGGCCAAATAGCCGGGTGTCCGAGAATCACCGGCCCTGCGGTCCATGTCCATTTTTCAAAACTGGCGGCCTGAACCGATAACCCCGAAAGGGTTTATCTGTCGGATCCAATGGAGGAAGTAAGATGAATATCTTTGAGGGGATCAGGGAATCGCTCACGGAGATCCTCGATGTGGAACCTGAGTGCATAACGCCGGAAACCTACCTTGTGCGTGATCTCAGCGCCGAATCCATCGACTTGCTCGAACTCTCGGTCGCCCTGAACGCCCGGTTCAAAATAGAGATGAACGAGGACATGGTTTTTCTTAAGACCCTGAGGCTTTGCCTGAATCAGGCAGCACAAAACGGCGACAGCGCTGCCGGGCGAATAGCCGGTGAATTTCCCCACCTCGGAGGCGAAAGAGTGGGGGAAATCCTGGGCGACCTGGACGACGGTCCCGTGCTCAGGGTGAAGGATATCGCCTCATACGTTTCATGGCGGATCGGAAGTAACTGATGCACCTTTCTCCGGACCCTTTTGACAGGATCATCAGCGCCAGGAGAAGCATTAGGAAATTTAAGGCGGCGCCGGTCCCGCCGGACTGGATAGAGTCGATGATATCCTGCGGCGCCCTGGCCCCCTCGCCATCCAACTCACAGCCGGTGCGTTTTTATCGAATCAGTACCGGGGCGGTGCTTCGGGATCTCCATGCATGCCTGATAAAAAGTCGTGACGCGCTGTTGGAAAGACTCGATGCGCGCGGGGGTTCAAAAAAGACCCGGAACCTGGTCAATGCCTATTTCCGCTATTCCGAGTTCATGTTCAGCGCCCCCGTCATCATCTGCCTGGGGGTTGTCGAAGGCGCCCGGAGTCTCTCGGCAAGACTCGTTGAGGCCGGAATCCTTGACAGCGACCTCCGGGGAGACGCCGACCTGGACATCTCCGCGGGCCTGGCGTTGAGCGGGCTGCTTTTGAAAAGCACCGCGCTGGGACTCGGCGCGTGTACGCTTACCGCGCCGCTGGTTTTTCTCCCGGACCTGGAAAAGCGGCTTGGCCTGACTGGAGTTCGTATCAAGTGCCTGGTGGCGGTCGGTTTTCCCGATGAAGTTCCGCCGAGAATAGAAAAGCTGGCTCTTTCGGAGGTGTACCGTGAAATATAGCGCTCGGTCGGGACAGATCCCTCTGCGTTCCGTCGGATTTATGGGTCTTGTATGAAGCGCCGGGTCGTTATCACCTCTGCCGGGGTGGTCTCCGCGCTGGGATTTTCCACTGACGAAATCATGCACAGCCTCAAGAAGGGCGGCCCAACCTTCATAAGGCCCTCTTTTTCTCCTGAGGTGTGTGTCTGTCCGGTGGACGGGAGATTCAATCTGAAGGATTTCACCGGGCGCTATAAGAATGCCAGGTATCTCAATCGCGGCGCACAGTTCTGCGTGGCCTCGGCGATAGCCGCTGTGAGGGAGTCCGGACTCTCCGCAGACGTACTTGCGGGGGCCGGCCTGTTCGTGGGGACCGGGCCGAACCTCGATATTGGAGGCGAATTCCCCCGGGTCGGTCATGGCGCCCTCGACAGCCCCTCCCTGGCTGCGCTCTGGATACTCAGATTTCTTCCCAACACCGCCGCATCGGCTATAGCGGACATCGCGGGAATTCACGGTGAAAACGCCACCATCGCAACGGCGTGTTCCGCCTCCCTGCAAGCTGTCGGAGAGGGCTTCCGCAGGGTCAGCGCGGGTTTTCTCGATGTTGCGCTTGCGGGAGGGGGCGATTCGCGCCTGAGTCCAGGGGGAATTCTGGCCTACCGGAAGGCGCAGGCGCTCTGGGCGGGCGAAGGTGACCCAACGAGGGAGTGCGGACCTTTCGACTATAACAGAAGAGGCTTCGTCCCGGGTGAAGGAGGCGCTTTCTTTCTCCTCGAATCGCTCGATCATGCAAAGGCCCGTGGAGCGGCGATCCTCGCCGAGATATGCGGATTCGGCGCCTCAATGGACGGCTGCAATATGACGGCGCCGGAACCTGCCGGGGCCTGGGCCGAGACGGCGGTCTTGTCCGCGCTCAAAGAAGCGGGAGTGGCGTTGCAGGAAATCGATGCCGTCTCTGCGCACGGCACGGCGACAACCCTGAATGACGAAATGGAGGCGGGACTCATCGGCCGCCTTTTCAGTAACAGGAAACCTCCGGTCATTGCCCTGAAATCGTGGGTGGGGCACCTGGCTGCGGCCTGTGGCGCGGTGGAACTCGCCATCGGCCTTTCGTGCCTCGAAGGCGGTTTTTTCCCGGAGATACGCAATCTGCGGCAACCGGCGTTTGATTCTATCAACCTTGTCCGGGCGCCGGCGAATTTCCAGGCGGATAGGATGCTCTTCCAGAATTTCGGCTTCGGAGGGCAAAACGCCGCCCTGGTGGTGAAAAAATGGAAAGAGTAGCCATCTGCTCCGGCCTGGAGGGTTTCGTCCTTCTCGATTCAGTCTCCGGGATCAGCCTGGAAGCTATTTCCGGGTTGAAGCAGTTCCGGGACGCCCCGCCCTGGCTTGTTATGGAGTCCCTGGCGCAACTGGGCGCCCTCCACGTGCGCTATCGCCGGAATTTTGAGATGCATGCTTTTCTGCTCGGAATCAAACATTGTGATTTTTCGTCCGGGCATATGCGCGGGAGTGTCCGGCTCCGCGGGGAATCCACCGCCGAAAGCAGTTCCGCTTATTCCTATAACCTGCTTGCACTGGATGAAAACGGCAATCGTGCGGAGGGAGAATTCCTCTTCTCGGTGGTGGAATACGATGACCGGCATTTCAAAGGGGATGTGCTCCGCAATCATTATGAAAAGGTGTTCTCATGTTTGATAAACGGTTCCAGCAGCGATTGAGCGTTCAACGTCAGGCGGGGCTATACCGCAACCCTCCTGCGATTGAAAGAAGAGAGGGGAAGTACCTCCTGGTCGGCGGAAGGAGAGCTTTGAACTTCTCTTCAAACGATTACCTCGGGCTGGGAAGTTCGGCGCTCCTGGCAGAAAAGGTATCGGATAACTTCAGGAAATTCGGCTCTTCATCATCCTCCTCGCGACTGGTGACCGGAAATTACTCCACGATTTCCCTGGCCGAAAAAGCCTATGCAGATTACTTCGGCTATGAAGACGCACTCTTTTTCCCTTCGGGATACCAGGCCAACCTGGGAGTCATCTCCGCGCTTTTCGGCCCTGACGATACGGTTGTGTTCGACAAACACATCCACGCCAGCAGCGTGAAGGGAATGGCTCTCAGCAGAGCGGAATTTCTCGGCTATAATCACAATTCCATGTCTCACCTTCGTAGAAGGCTCGAAGCGCGCAGGCAAAAGCAGGTTTGCCTCCTCACGGAATCGCTTTTCAGCATGGACGGCGATCTGCTCGACCTTGAGGCGATTGTCGAACTCAAGAAGACCTACGGGTTTTTGGCTGTTGTCGATGAGGCACACTCCTTCGGCGCCTTGGGGGAGGGGGGGCGCGGAATCGCCCGTCCGGCGGCGGATATCGCAGTCGGAACTTTCGGAAAGGCGCTGGGGCTTTTCGGCGCGTTTGCTCTTCTGCCCTCCGGAGTGAAGGAATACCTGTTCAATTTTTCTTCCCCTCTGATTTATTCTACGACTCTTCCCGAGGCGCATGCCGCCTCGGCGCTGGATCTGCTGGAAATACTGCGGCAAAGCGAAAAGGAGCGGGAAGCGCTGCGGCGGATAAGCTCCTTGATGAGAGAATCCCTGAGACGCGAGGGCTTCAAGGTGAGCGGGGATGCGCATGTCATTGCCGTGGAAATAGGAGAGGAATCCCTGGCGGCTGCAGTATCGGCGGGGCTGATAGAAAAGGGGGTCTTCGCCTTTTCTGCAAGGTACCCCACGGTTCCGCTCGGCAGGGCGATTCTGCGAATCAGCATGACGGCTCTGCACGACGAGGAAGACATTTTCACCTTCATCTCGGCATTGAAAGAGACCTATGAAAAAGCCAGGTCCGAACGTAAGTAGGGTTTTCGTTACCGGCACGGATACCGGGGTGGGCAAGACGGTGCTCTCTTTGCTGCTGATGCGGTATCTGAGCGCCCGCGGCCTTGATCCCTTCTATATAAAGCTGGTGCAGACAGGCTGTGCCGACCCGTATTCGGCGGAGAGCGATGCCCGGTTTATCTACGAGAATGTGCCCGAGTTGAAGGGCAACGATCCGGCTGATTCAGTCGCCTGCTGCTACCTTACACCGAAGGCGCCCTGGTTTGCCGCGCGCGATGAGGGAAAAACGGTAGACCAGCAGCATATCAGCCGGTTTGTTGATGCAAAAGCATCTTTGCATAAGGTGCTGGTGCTGGAAGGCGCCGGAGGTCTGCTGGTTCCCGTGGATGACTCAACCCTGATGATCGACCTGATACCAGGACTGCACGCCAGACCGATACTTGCCGCAAAAGCTGGGCTGGGAACCATCAACCATACCCTCCTCTCCCTGGAAGCCTTGCGGGCAAGGGGAACGCTCCCGCTCGGAATCGTTTTTCTGGATTCCACGGAAGAGGGGATGCCGGAGGAGATGCTCCGGGAGAACATGGAAGCGGTGGAAAGATTCTCCGGCGTCAGACCGGCTGGAGTCATAAGTAAAATAAAGGATTTCTCGACCGAAGAGGGGCGATTTGCCCCCCTGTTTGAATCCTTCTTTGCCTGCCCGATAAGTTAGAGCAAAAACCAGGTCGCCAGGAATCCGGTGATACTCATAACTATCGTATAGGGCAGCGCCAGTTTCACCATCTCCCCATAAGAAAGGCGGATAAGGGGCGCCAGGGCGGAGGTGAGCAGAAAGAGAAAGGCTGCCTGCCCGTTCGGTGTTGCCACACTGGGAATGTTGGTGCCTGTGTTGATGGAGACGGCCAGCCTGTAGAACTGCTCTTTCTGGATGAGTCCTTCCTTGAAGGCGGCGGCGGTTTCCGAGATATAGACAGTGGCTACGAAAACATTGTCGCTGATCATCGAAAGCAACCCGTTGGCGATATAGAAGGCCCCGAGCTGTTCTCTGCCTTCAAGCGAAAGTACGTATCGAATGATCGGGGTAAAGAGATGCTGGTCGTGTATCATGGCCACGATGGCAAAGAAGACGGCGAGCAGTGTCGTGAAAGGCAGTGCTTCCTCGAAGGCTCTGCCGATACGGTGTTCTTCCGTCACCCCGTTGCCTGCCGTGAGGAGTACGATGATCATCAGGCCGATAATGCCCACCTCTGCCAGATGAAGCGCCAGGCATAGCACCAGGAGAACGGCGGCGGCGCCCTGGATGATCAGGCGAGCTTTGCTTTTCGGTGTGCGGTTGCGTTCATCGTCCTCAAACCGTTCCGCGAGAATGCACCGGACCGACTCCGGCAGTTGATATCCGTACCCGGCGATTCCGAATTTTTCCAAAAGCACGCAGGTGAGCATTCCCATAAAAAGAACCGGGATGGATACCGGGGCCACCCGGACAAAGAACTCTCCAAAATGCCAGCCCATGACATTTCCGATGAGCAGGTTTTGCGGCTCACCGACCAGGGTGGTCACACCGCCCAGCGCGGTGCCTACCGCGGCATGCATCATGAGGTTGCGCAAAAAGCCCCGAAAGTCGTCCAGATCGCACCGGTGACATTCTTCTACGTCCTCGTCAATCCTGCAGTCATGAGCGCCGGAGCGGCTCTTCCCGCCTGAGGCGAATCGGTGGTAGATGTCATAGAATCCGTATGCCACGGACATGACCACGGCGGTGACCGTCAGTGCATCGAGGAAAGCGGAAAGAAAGGCGCCGGTGAAGCAGAAGAGCAGGGAAAGGAGAAGCTTCGAGCGAACCCCCAGCAATATCTTGGTGAAGACGTACTGGAGCAGTTCCTTCATGAAGTAGATACCGGCCACCATGAACATGAGAAGCAATATGACCGGGAGATTGTAGGCGATTTCAGTATAAATGGTCCTGGGCGCGGTCATCCCGAGCAGAACGGCTTCCAGGGCGAGCAATCCTCCCGCTGGAAGAGGATAGCACTTGAGCGCCATTGCCAGCGTGAAAATGAACTCTCCGATTATCAGCCAACCGGTGACGAAGGGACCGGCGATGAACAAAATGAGCGGATTGAGCACCAGGAAGGCAATTATGCTGTACTTGTACCAGGAGGGTGAGTCGCCGAGAAAATTGCCATGAAAAGCCTGACTGAGGGTTTTGGGCACTGAACTGATCCTTCCTCTACCTGGTAGGAAAACCGGGCTGTTCATTGCCGATCCATCGTCAATGACTGCCGCTTCCAATAAACTCACACTAAAAACACAAAAGGCCGCGATCACGAAAAAATTCGCGACAGCGGCCCAACTATCACAGCCTCCGGAGATCACGAAGATCCCGGACCCTTAATCCAGATTGAAAATATGTGTGCGGTGGAAATTTACTCAAATGAAGGCGAATGTCAAGAGGCAGATCCGGTGCGGGATGGGGTGCGCCTGCGGCTCCGGCCGCGCGGTCGCAGGAAGAATAGAAATGAAATAGGATAGTTAGGCGTCCAGGGCCTCTCGTACCTCCCGGGCGATTGTTTTCATTGTGGGGGATTGCGCCGCCAGGACGGTGTATCCCAGTTTTTCGAGAATCATTTTGCTGAGGTCCAGTATGGCTTGATCGTCTTCGACGAGCAGGATGGTCTCCGAGCCTCCCCGGGCCGTCTCCGGCGCCTCCTCCGAAGGCGCCGTCTCTTCCGAATCCACGACCGGAAGGTATATCCGAAAGGTCGTCCCTTCGCCCGGCGCGCTGGATACTGTCAGAAAACCGTTGTTCTGCTTAACGATACCGTAGACAGTCGCCAGTCCCAGGCCGGTCCCATGGCCCACCTGCTTTGTCGTGAAGAAAGGCTCGAAGATGTGTTCCAGAATATCTTTATCCATTCCCGATCCCGTATCGCTCATGGTCAGCAGGACGTACTTCCCGGCCACAAAGCTCTCCTCACCGGCGTCAGGGGGATCGTTGAGCAGTGCCTTTTCCGTAGAGAGGGTTATCGACCCCTGACCCGGTATCGCATCACGGGCATTTACCGTTAAATTGGCAAGGATTTGATCGATCTGGGATGGATCGACCCTCACCTTCCAAGGGTCCGGACCTGGCATCCAGGCCAGCGTGATGTCCTCGCCGATGAGGCGCCGGAGCATCATGAGCATGCCGGAAATCGTCTCGTTGAGATCCAGTATCTTGGGGATGGCGGTCTGTTTGCGGGCAAAGGCCAGCAGTTGCCTGGTGAGGTCGGCCGACCGCATGGCCGCCTTGTGGATCTCTTCCAGGTTAAGCTGAAGCTAATTCATGGAGATTTCCGGCGCCATCGCCATTTCCGTACGCCCGATAATCACACCGAGCATGTTGTTGAAATCGTGAGCCACTTCTCCGGCCAGTCTCCCGATTGACTCCATCTTCTGAGAGTGCAGAAGTTGCGATTCAAGCAGTTCTTTGGCCTTTTCCGCTTCCACGCGATCTGTGATGT
The DNA here is from genome assembly GCA_964539645.1 of uncultured Syntrophobacter sp. GTDB lineage: Bacteria > Desulfobacterota > Syntrophobacteria > Syntrophobacterales > Syntrophobacteraceae > SbD1. Next base: position 1,851 of record CAZIJV010000031.1, on the reverse strand, counting down.
CGCGGGTAATCGAGAGTATCACGTCTTCCTGGTTGATGCGCAGCAGTCGGGCAGACATCAAACCGGTTCTGATTCTCCCCTCTTTGGTGCGGCCCAGGGTTTCCATGTTTTCGACAAACCCGTCACATTTCAGGGCTGTCCTCAATTTTTCTCTCGACTCCGGGTTCAGCCATATGCCGGTCTCAATTGCGGTTTTCCCGATGATCTCCTCGCGTGTATAGCCAATTACCTTTGTGAAACCCTCATTGATATCGAGAAATGTTCCGTCGGAAAAGCGGCTGAGACTGATCGGGTCGGGGCTGGTTTGAAAAGCCGGCCGGAACTTTTCCTCACTCTCTCTGAGCGTCTCTTCGGCCCGTTTGCGCTCGGTTATGTCGCGCGAAATGCCGAACATGCCGATGACTTTGCCGTCAGCGTCATGGAGCGGTCCTTTAGTCGCCAGAAAAGTCACCACTCCATCAGCAGTGGTGAGATCCTCCTGAATTGAGATGGTGCGATCCTCATCCATGACCGTCTGATCGTTGGCGGCAATGAGCGAGGCGGTGATCAATGGGAATTTGGATAGGGAAAATGCGACATCCGTTCCAACTCAGCACTTGATACGCATTGCCATGAAATCGGCAGATTCAGCCCCGGACTATAGCCTGGAATAAAACCGCTACTATTTGGAGCTGTGCTAAGTTGCGGGCGGTCACACACGCGCAAAATGCATTACTTCGGCGCCGCAAATACCACTTTCACCCCATGACCGGAGAGTGGCAGATTGATTATAAACGGTTTCACCCGGTTGTTGCCCTTCCAGACCCCTCACCGCTGTTCCGCCGGCTAACCTGGGAGAACTTCCCTGCTCTTGGTAAAGGAGAGGAGATGGTGAAAACCCGTAGTGCAGGCCTCCGGCCTGTAGAGTATCCAGCGTGGTAAAAGGAGAGGAGATGAGGAAAACTCTGTTGCTGATTGCCTGTACTCTAGCCTGTTCCCTGCTGATGAGCGGGCATTCCTTCGCTCAGGCGAAAAAGGACTGCATCACGCATCCGGAGTGCACATTCTGCGGCATGAACAGAAAGAGTTTCGAAAAGAGCCGCATGCTCCTCGAACATCGGCAGGGAAAAGCGGTTGGAGTGTGCAGCGTCTTCTGTGCGGCGAAAGATTATGTCAGAAATATTGATGATCCTCCGGTGTCGATGCAGGTCGGCGACTACAACAGCGGGAAGCTCATCGATGCAGTGAAGGCGTATTGGGTAATGGGAGGAAGCAAGGCAGGAGTCATGACCAACCGGGCAAAGTGGGCTTTTGAAAAGAAGAAGGACGCGCTTGCCTTCATCAAACGCTACGGTGGGGAACCCATCGATTTCGATACCGCGATGAAGGCGAGCTTCGAAGATATGTACGAGGACATGAGAGTGCTCAAGGAGATGCGACTGGAACACACCCGGAAAAGAGCCAGCAGAAGCATAAGCAGCCACAGGAAAAACTGATTCGCCCTCGCCCTGAGAACCCTGCATCTTTCGCTTACATGAAACTTCACTTACAGAGGAACAGTGCGATAAACCACGCTCTATGGTGACAGCATGATCGGCTCAGAGGCGCCCATACACGGAATGACGAGTGCGGAGCAGGCGTAGGCGGTAGGTTGGGCAGGCTTCTCATGCCCAACGGGTTTTAATATAGCGAATCGGGACCAACCTGTCTTCTGATGAAGATCATCCCCGGCTGTCGTGAAAGTCTGGCAGGGCCGGCACGTTCAAAAGCTGTTGGGCATGAGAGGCCTGCCCAACCTACGGCTTATCGACTCGCGATATCCACGCATCGTCATTCCTACGAAACTTTCCGAGAGACTTAGGGCGCAACTAT
>CAZIJV010000030.1:0-70496 GCA_964539645.1 uncultured Syntrophobacter sp. | reverse complement strand
TATTGTCAGACTCGCTCCGTCTCGGGCCGTCGTTCCAAAAGAGCCGCACCCATCTTATTTTAGCACTAATCATGATAGATCTCCTCCGTTGTGTTTGGATTTTTGGCGGCTTGCTGTGAGTGCAGGCCTGCAAGGGCAGATTGTTTCGGCAAAAGGCGGGCGTAGAATGACTGATGCGGGTAGATCATATTGCGGTAACATTGGTCCGGCGGATGCGGGCAAAGAAGTCTACCTGGCCGGATGGGTGGATGCTCTGAGAGATCATGGCGAGGTGCTTTTCATGCACCTGCGCGATCTTACCGGAGTCGTGCAGGTGGTTTTCAGTCCTGAGTTCACCCCTTCCCCGGTTTGTGAACGCGCGGGGACTCTCAGGAGTGAATTCTGTGTCGCATTGAATGGGCGCATTCAGAAACGGGCGGCAGGGACCGAAAACCCGCACATAGAGACCGGCGCAATTGAAGTGATGGTCCGGGATCTATCCATTCTGAGCCGCGCGGCGGCCTTGCCGTTCGCTATTTCCGAAAAGGCCATGGTCGCCGGAGGGGCTGTATCAGGCGCCGACTCCGTATCCGAAGACCTGAGGCTTCAATACCGCTATCTGGATCTGCGCCGGCCAAGTATGCAGCAGAACCTGATAAAACGCTACCGGATCGTCAAGACCGCCCGGGATGTGTTGGACGAAAGAGGCTTTCTGGAAATCGAGACGCCGGTGCTCACAAAAAGCACCCCCGAGGGTGCTCGGGACTTCCTGGTCCCCAGTCGCCATCACCCGAAACATTTCTACGCGTTGCCTCAATCCCCTCAGCTCTTCAAGCAGCTCCTCATGATGGCGGGCTTCGAGCGCTACTTCCAGGTTGTAAAGTGTTTCCGGGATGAGGATCTTCGGCCGAACCGGCAGCCGGAGTTCACCCAGTTGGACCTGGAGTCATCGTTTATAGACGAGGAATTTATCTACGAACTGGTTGAGGAACTTGTGGCAAGGATGTTTGCTGTCGGCGGCATTACTTTGGCGCGGCCTTTTCCACGCATGACGCACCGGGATGCTATGGAGTTCTACGGCACGGATCGTCCGGACACGCGTTTCGATCTTCGATTTATCGAAGCTACCGATATCTTTACCGAATCGCGTTATAGCATTTTCAGGCAGATACTGCAGCGCGGAGGCCGGATCAAGGGAATAAATGTCAAAGGGCAGTCGGAAAAGCTCAGCAAGAACATTTTGCAGAATGAATACGCCAAGGATATCGTACCTTCCTTCGGGGCAAAGGGGATGACCTGGATGCGGGTCGAGGGCGGTAGCCTGGAATCCAACATCGTCCAGTTCTTCAGCGAGAATGAAAAGCGTACCGTGCTTGAGCGTTTTGCTGCCGAAGATGGTGATGTCATCCTTATGATCGCCGATGCATCTCATGACCTTGTGTTGTCCTCTCTCGGACAACTGCGGCTGCATCTTGCCGACAGGCTGTGTCTGGCGGGAGAAGGATCGTTCCGTCCTCTATGGGTCACGGACTTCCCGCTGTTTGAAGCCACTGACGACGGTGTTACTTCAAACCATCATCCCTTCACCGCTCCGGACCGCGAAGACTTTGATCCCGCCGACCGAGATGCTCTTCTGGGATTGCGTTCCCGCGCCTATGACCTGGTGGTGAATGGTGAGGAATTGGGGGGCGGCAGCATACGCATCAACAAAAAAGAGATGCAGATGAAGATTTTTCAGGCGCTGGGACTGGCCGAACAGGCAATAGAAGACAAATTCGGTTTCTTCATTCGGGCGCTGGATTTCGGCGCGCCTCCACATGGAGGACTGGCCCTGGGAATTGACCGTGTCGTATCCATGATTTTAGGCACAGCGTCCATACGCGAAGTTACTGCCTTTCCGAAGAATCGAAGCGCCTTTTGCCCTCTGACCCAAGCGCCCTCCCTCGTGACCGTGGAGCAACTCGGAGAACTGGGACTTCTGCAGCCGGGCGAAAGCAGGCAGGTTCCCGGCATCCAGGAACAACAGGAACTTATCGATTCGTTGTCCTGGGTATCACGCATTGGACTGGAACCCTCCGAGCGTCCGGCGATCCTGTCCGCCCTGGCCGATGCCAAGCGCCTGGCCGAGATCATGGAGAGCAGCGCCGGCAGCGAAAAACCGCTCTTTTCTCCTGTGAGCGCAACCAGCCAGATGAGAGAAGCCCCCCCTGCCAGTTGCTCTCCCCTGGCGATAAGCGGTGACCTCTTGAAAAATGCCCCTTCCGTCAAGGGGAATTACTTCAAAGTGGCCAGTATCCTGGAATAACACCGAGCGCCTCGGCGCCGTCGCCTGCGCGGTATGGCATAGGAGTGAACACGTGCATTCAGAAATCTTTGCTTATTTCGATCCTTCCCCCCGCCCCCGGGTAAATGCGGGCACGCTACTCGGAAAACGCGCGGCAGTCCAGTGCGCCATATCGGTCAGCGGATGGCCTGTCGAAGCAGGATCAAGGGCGCTTCAGGGGTTTGTCGCCCTCGAGGATGCAACGGTTGTCGAACGTATGAAGGCTGCCGGCGCCGCTTTGATAGGCAATACATATAGCAGCGAACTGGGTTTTGGTCTTCTTGGAGACCGCACTGAACGGGCGCTCAAAGATGGTCATACCGATATCGCGCTCATGACCGACACCATGGGGGAAGCGCGTGTGGCTGCGGCCCGCGCCGGGATGTTCGGATTTAAACCGAGCTATGGCAGGATATCACGTTTTGGTCTCGTCGGCCTGGTCCCCTCGATGGATTGCTGCGGTATCCTCGGACACAGGCTGGAAGATATTGCGACTGTTTTTCATGCCGTTCAGGGCAGAGACGAGCGTGATCCGTCCATGGGTGATCCTGCACTGCCTGCCTCACCGAAGGCAAGAACATCCACCCTGACCGCCGGGTTCGTGCCCCAGGCCGTTGCAGTTTTGGAACCCAATGAGCGGCTCGCTTTTGACCGGGTGATCGGGAAAATGCGGCAAGCAGGCATAGAGATTCGAGAAATCCAATGGAAGGATTTCGATCTGTTTGTAGCGGCTCATAATCTGATCGGGTCGGTGGAAGCATCGTCGAGTTGCGGGAAATACGATGGAGTTCGATACGGGCATTGCGCTACAGGCTGCAGGAACTGGAATGAGATGTATTTGCAGTCGCGAGCCGAATCGTTCAGTCCGGTCCTGAAGGCCTATCTTTTTCAGGGCGCCTACTTCCAGTTCGAAAATTACCCGGCCTTTGAAAAGGCGTGCAGGGTGCGCGCAAAGCTTGTAGCGGAGAGCAGGAAAATAACGAGTACCTTGGATCTGCTCGTTTCTCCGACACGGCGTTGGAACCGCGATATCACTCGGGCGGATTCAGTGGAACAAGTCTACGAGGACTTTTCTCTCACCTTGCCCGCAAATGTCACCGGTCAACCCGCTCTGACCCTGCCGGGTCTTGTGAAGACCGAAGGAGGGGATCTCGGTGTCCAGATGATCGGGGCCCATTTTGGCGATGAAAATCTGCTCGAGGTCGCCGGAAGATTGTCTTTGTTTGCCTAAGGAGCCGGATGATCATGGATTATGAAGCGGTAATAGGGCTTGAAATACATGTGCAATTGAATTGCCGGACGAAAATGTTCTGCCGGTGTCCCAACCAGCCGGGCGATGAGCCTAACCGGAATACGTGCCCTATCTGCCTGTGGCTGCCCGGCAACCTGCCCCGGTTCAGCCATGAAGCATTGGAGAAGGCGACCATGGCCTGCCTGGCGCTGAACTGCGAAATCCAGAAGGAGAGCGCCTTCGACCAGAAAGTCTACTATTACCCGGACTTGCCCAAGGGATTTCAGCTCTCGCAGTTCCACTACCCTTTGGCGAGAAACGGGTGGCTCGATATAACGGATGCCGACGGGTCCTCCAAAAGACTGCGCATCCATAAAATTCACATGGAAGAAGACGTAGCCAGGCTGGTTCACGAGCAGGAAGGAAGAACCCCTGTGAGCCTTGTGGATTTTAACCGGGCAGGCGCACCGCTTGTGGAGATAGTGACCGAACCGGATATGAGGAGCCCGCACCACGCAATGGAGTTTCTAAGGCGCCTTCGCATGCAGTTGCGCTACTCCGGCAGCTCCGAGTGCAGCATGGAACAGGGAACCATGCGCGTCGATGCCAACGTCTCCATTCGTCCCCGAGGGACCGACCAGATGAACACCAAGGTGGAGATCAAAAACATGAACTCCATCCGTCATGTCGGTGACGCCATCTCCTACGAGATTTCGCGCCAGACAAACTCCGTTCTTGCGGGGGAACAAATCGTTCTCCACACTCGCCTGTGGGATCCCGACAACCGGATTACGACGGCAATGAGGGGGAAATTCGAGGGCCCCTGCATACCGGATCCTTCGGTGCCGCGAATTGTAATCCAGGATGAATGGCTTGACGAAATGCGCCGCTGCCTGCCGGAAATGCCCGATAAGAAATCGGCTCGCTTTTGCAGCCACTATGGGCTGACAGGAGAAGAGGCGGCAATCATGAGTTCAGAGAGGGAGTTGTCAGAATATTTCGAATCGGTTGTCGGGTATGGGGCATCCCCAAGGACCGCCGCTCAGTGGATAGCCGTGCAGTTCCTCCCTCTTCTTAAAGAGCGAAATCAGCAACTCGTGGATAGCGATGTAGGGCCCGACAGGTTTGCCAATATGCTGCTCATGTTGGAACGGGACGAAATCAATGCGAACGCGGCAAAAGAAGTCTTGAAAAAGCTCCTCACCTGCGACCTCGACCCACAAAAAATTGTCGAAAAGGGTGGTTTTCGACAGGTTTCCGAGATTGGAGAACTGGAAGGTTTAGTGGACCGCGTATTGAGGGAGAATTTCTCAGCCGTGGAAAACTATCAAAAAGGGGCTTCGAAGGCCTTTGGCTTTCTCATGGGGCAGGCGATGCAGGCATCCGGAGGAAAAGCAAATCCCCGGCTTTTGAAGGAAATCATGGCCGGCAGGCTGCAGAGTGGTGAAGCCGGTCACTGAACGACTTTGTAGAAGTAAGATCAGACAGGAGGTATCATGGAAGTAATCAAGATCATGCCGTGTCTGGATATGAAAGAGGGCCGGGTTGTCAAAGGGGTCAATTTCGTAAACCTTGCCGATGCCGGCGATCCGGTCGAGAACGCTGCCTTTTATGAAAAAGAGGGTGCGGACGAACTGGCCATGCTTGATATCGCGGCAACGGTTGAAGCCCGAAAGACCATGCTGGAGTGGGTCCGAAAGGTTTCCTCGATGATCAGTATTCCGCTAACGGTGGGTGGAGGCATTGCCAGCCTGGAGGATATCGAGAGCGTTCTCGACGCAGGGGCCGACAAGGTGTCGATGAACAGCGCAGCAGTGAAGACCCCGGATCTTGTCCGACAGGCGGCGAAGGCATTCGGTTCGGATAAGGTGACCGTAGCCATCGACGGCAAGAGGAATGCGTCAATGCCTTCCGGCTTCGAGCTGGTAATCGCCGGTGGGACGAAACCCGTCGGAAGGGATACAGTAGCCTGGGCAAAAGAATGCCAGGGTCTTGGCGCCGGGGCGTTACTGCCGACCAGCATGGACGGCGACGGTACTAAAGCGGGCTACGACCTAGAATTCACAAAGGCCATTTCAGATGCAGTGAGCCTGCCTGTCATTGCTTCGGGTGGGGCGGGTGAGCTGGAACACTTCTATGAAGGGGTAGTGCGAGGGGGCGCAAAGGTGCTTCTGGCTGCCTCTGTTTTCCATTACCGCATCTTCAGCATTCGCCAGGTCAAGCAGTATCTCCAGGCAAAGGGGTTGCGAGTAAACCTCTGATCCAGTCATTACTACGGTCCGCAAGTTACGCAGGGCCTGTATCGCGCGCGGATGGCTTCATCCCTTGTCTTAAAAGGGACTATGCAGGTGGAGCAGTCATAGTCTTTGCATCCGGGGCCGTGAAACACGTGAGTTACCGTGTCACCATGGTAATAGTCCGGTTTGCGCGCCCCTGTGCGTGAGAGAACGGCATCATCGCCGCTCGCCGGCGCACGGGTACTGCGAGTCTGCCTGAAATCCCAGGGAGGCATGGCGTCTGCGGCATGCCAGAGGCCGATTTGTTTTCTTACGGCGTTTTCCTGCAGCCTTTTCCATTCGCTGCAAAACGAATCCTTGCAATACTTCGTGTACACCCACGCGAGGCCCGCTCTCACCAGTTCCTCGTTTACGACTTTCCCACCCGTACTGACCAGTCCCACTGTGCGGCCATAACGGTCCGTATACCTTGGTTCTACGTCGACGATTCTGCCCGATACCATTGAAAAAGTGAGTTCTTTCGCCTCCTGTCCAAAATCCTGCTGGATTTCAGGGCAGTCGATGCCGAAGAGACGCACCTTCTCCTCTTTTCCGTCATGCAGGACGGAGATGATGTCTCCGTCCGTGATTCCCACCACTTTACCTTGCCACGAGTGTGCGAAGGAGGGAAGAAGGAGCAGGAGACATACGAACCCGGGGAGGGCTTTTTTTAGCATTATTGGGTCTCCGGAAAAGGCTTCATCCTAATAGTCTCGATTGGCCCGGGAGGCACAGGCCTTTCGGCGCCTTGCCTCCACAGGGTATACAGAATGGGGCTATTTGCCCAGTTTTACCGGCTCCCGGAGCGTGAACTCCAGTGAGCTGCCCTTGGGGATTTTGGCATCCTGTTTTGCCGTCCAGGTCATCCCGCTTCCAGGGACTCCGAGCGCCTGTCCCAACGCCGTACCCAACCCCGGCTGCTGTTGGGCGGTCTTCTTGCGAGCCACTTCCCGGGCTGTGTCGGACAGGACTTTGACTTTCTTTCCATCGATAGTGAGGGTCACCAGTCTGAACGCAAGCTCATCGCGGTCGTCACGCACCTTCATGAGCCGGATTTCAGCGGCCGCGCCCCGGCGAACAACCACTTTCCCTTCTGAGAGAACGTCTTCGTCTACGGTAGCACGAAAGATATCTCCCGGCTTTGCAGTCGCTATCGAAATCTGGGTATCGGTTCGGACCTCTACCAGCGCACCTGCTGGAATCGTCTTTGGGGCTGCGGCATTGACCTGCGGTACGAAAAGGGTCACTGCCAATAATAACAGCAAACTAACCGTCCATCTGGTTCCCATGTCGCACTCCTTCAGTGGATGTTTACTTCGCTTTTCCACTCTTGCCAAGCCGCTATTCCGCGGTCACCTTGGAAACGCTCTGGGGGGAAGGCTCCTCTGCAATCGCCGGATAGACAATTCCGGCAATAGCCGCCCCTATAATAGGAGCCACCCAGAAAAGCCATAGTTGCGCGAGCGCCCATCCTCCGACAAAAATGGCAGGGCCCGTGCTGCGCGCTGGATTGACTGAGAGATTTGTGACCGGGATACCAATCAGATGAATGAGGGTGAGTGCAAGGCCTATCGCGATAGGCGCAAAGCCCTGCGGCGCCCGGCTGTCTGTCGAGCCCAGTATTATCATCAGGAACATGAAGGTTAAGACTACTTCCGCCACCAGTGCAGAAAACAGCGTGTATCCTCCGGGAGAATGCTCCCCATAGCCGTTTGAAGCAAAACCTGCGCTTAGACTAAAACCTGCCTGGCCGCTTGCTATTATGTAAAGAACGCCGGCAGCCGCGGCTGCCCCGGCAACCTGTGCAATAATATAAGGGAATAGTTCGGAGGCGGGAAAACGCTTCCCGACACACAACCCGACTGATACCGCGGGATTGAGATGGCAACCGGAAATGTGGCCGATGGCAAAAGCCATGGTCAGTACTGTCAGGCCGAAAGCCAGTGAGACTCCCAGAAGGCCTATTCCGACTTTGGGAAAGGCTGCCGCCAGGACGGCGCTCCCGCAACCGCCGAAAACCAGCCAGAAAGTGCCGATAAATTCCGCTGATGCGCGTTTTCCAAGGGACATCGTAGACTCCTTTTCATTGTGGGTGCTATCAGATTACAGAGCAGACGACTTGTACTGCATCTAGTGATGTTATGCCGTTCGGGGATCCTCGATTTGCTGTTGCCTCCTATCCCGGAAAGTGTAGAGGAAAAGATGGAGCAAAGCAGATTAGGAGCAGTAGTTGAAGTCACATAAGAGTCGGAGGAGAAATTTCGCAGCAACGATCGCCCCTCACTCTTAATTTTATTCTACTCTTGTGACTGTTCCTCCTGCAACAAATATCTTTAAGTGGAGAACGCTTAATTATTGATGATCCTCAGTTAAAAAGAACTAAAATAAAAGCGTACTTTTGGTGTGCAAGCCATTGCTAACGCCTTATTTCGAAGTTCTGGTAATTAGTATAAAAAGTGAATTATTGGGTATATCCTATCGCCCGGAATCACTGATTCTTTTAATCCAGCTTAAATAATGTGGCGCTCTCGATCATTTCTTCATCTATTTTTACGACTTTGAAGAAGATTCGCCATCTTCTATTTTTCTGTTGGCCAACCAGCGGACGACCAGGGTGGTGAGGCATGCCGCCAGGAGGCTTGCGGAGAGCATTTCGGGAGTATAGTCGATATGCAGAGCTTCTACTCTGTGCCTTATGATGAAGTATTGAATAGAGACGGCCCATGCATTGGAAACGATGATAACAAACCAGTGATGGGTTTTGCGAAGAGCTGAGCTGATTCCACGCGATTCACTGCTCGGCGAAATTGCGGCTTGGGGAGTTGCAGCAAAATCACTTTAGAAAGTATGCTAGATAGTTTAGACAGATCTCATAATTATTCGCGTTAAGTAACCGTTGACTTTTTACTGGAGTGAATCCGAGTGGCTGCAGAAATTTGTAAAAAACTCCCGCGCCAGAAAGGAAAAGGCGGTCCCACCTGATGGAACCGCCTCAGAAGCAGTTTCGACATAAACACTGTCACGCGACTGGTATTGATGAGCCTCCTATACCGCCTTGGCCACCTTGTGCTGGGATGGGAAATAAACCGGCTGTCCCAGTTCTTCAAAGGTAAAGCTGTTGAAAACATGGTGGCCGTCGATATCCATGACCCGCATGTCGTCGGTTTGAGACAGGTCCCCGAGGATTATCGAGAAACGGGTCCCGTATTGTTTCTTTACCTTGTCTACCGACACCTCATAGGCGATGTACCTGGAGATTCCCCTGGCCCCGAGTTTCTCTGAAAGGGTGGGATGTTCCAGAGAGTCGAAGGATGTGAGAATCAATATAGGGCCACTCCCTGTGAAGACCATTGCAGCTTTCATTGCGTTCTCCTTTCCGGTTAAGGTTCGATGCCCCTGAACAGCCTCTCTTGCCTGTAGAGCGAACCTTATCGCTTGTCTCCAAGCCCTATATGCAGGTCCAGCCGTCATCGCTGCCGAGAACCCATGTACAGGTAGGCGTGACGACGCCGGCACGGCCCTGCGCAGGCGATGGTTTTCCCGGTAAAACAAGTTTATGACCGTTGATTCTGGCGGGTGATGCGTCGAAAATCCTGCCCTGCCGATCTATCTTGAAACGGGCCTGCCTGGATTGTGGACCAGCCTCCATGGCAATGGAGGGATCGATGCGCGATCCGAGCATGGGGAAATAGGAGGACTCCACCATGTTGCCGTATTCGTCAAACTTTGCCCAGAGCCAATCTGTTTCGACCACTTCCTCTGATGAGGTCTGAGGATCAGTCTTCTGTGGCGACGGAGAGTAGATCGGCGGTCCGATCTCCTCGAAGGCGAAGCTGTTGAGAACGTGATGGCCGTCGATGTCCATCACTCGCAGGTCGTCTTTTTGAGACAAGTCGCCCATGACCGCTGAGAACCGGGCGCCGTAGCGTTTCTGGACGAGTTCGGGGGCAACTTCGTGTGTAATGAATTTGGTGATACCCCTGGCCGCGAGTCTTTGGAGAAAATCGTGTGACTGAAGAGAACCGAAGGTGGTCAGTACAAGGATTGGCCCACTTCCAGTAAAAATCAGCGCTGCTTTCATAGGAGCACCCCCTTTCTGATAGCTCTACACTTTAACGCATTTCCTCAGTGGCCAATTCGGATCTTAAGTCCCGTGCTTTGAATTTGAATGAGAATGCAAACCAGACGGCTTGCGCACCGGGGATTGGGCATTCACAGACCGGCGATGGTGCGCAGTATCCTGAAGCACACGGGTGTAGCCGGAATTCGAGTAAGGATCGGCGCTGGAGGGCACTGGGAAAGACTTGCCTGTCGGGAGTCCGGTCGGTGCGAAAGCCGTCTGGAAACAATTCCATCGCTCTCATGGGACCACCTCTTTTTCTATAACTAAAGCCTATGCACATAATTAAGAAAATGTCAAATGAAAAATTGCACGCTTTTATATGCTTGTGATTTCAAAGCCTTATCTTTTCTCTCGTCCAGACCTTCTTAACCTCCTCCCTCGCATGCGCCACGCTGTAACCTTTCTGTAACCTTTTTGGAGCGAATCTGTGCTGAGAGAAGGCCCGAGCAACTCCGTTTCCCACGCAAGGAGAACCAGGATGGGGGCAAGTCTTAGTACTCAAGATCTGGAACTGATCCGGAATTTGTGTGATAGATCGCTAAAAGCGGAAATGAACTGGCCCCTGGCAGTATCGCTGTTTCCTGCCCAGACTCCCCAGGAAGAATTGTGGAAAAACAGAATGTTGTTGGGGATATTACTGGTGTGTGGCGACGTTCCGGGGAAGACGGCGGCCTTTCGGCCGCCGCCCCGATTCCTGGGATTCCTGCATGAGGAAGTCTACAACCGGTGCAAAGAATACCTTGCGCTCTGCAATCGTCCGGGCAGGGAGCAAAAATCTGCTGATCTGAAGGCGACTATTGTCCGGTTATATAAACTCATCAGGAAAATTACCGCAAAGCCGCTGGACCTCTAACGCCGTCATCGACTGAGCCGGGATTATCTGAAATCCTCGGACCTAATGCCATATTTTCGCATGATTTGCTGCAGCGCCTGCCTCTCAAGCCCGCATGCCTGGGCCGCCCGGGTGACGTTTCCTTCCGTGCGGGCCAGCAGGCTGCCGATATAGTCCCGGTGGAAACGGCGCAGGTAGTCCTCTTTTGCTTCCCTGTAGGGGGCGCTCATGCTATCCGGCATACAGGGGGAGCGGCCGGAATAAGCGGAAAAACCCACATCGGAAGGCTGGATTTCATCTCCTGCCGAAAACATGATACCGCGGATTATCACATTTTCGAGTTCGCGAACATTTCCTGACCACGGAGCATCAACAAGGGCTTTCATGAGTTCGGGAGATATTTTCTTCTCCGGCCGGCACAGTTCGGCGGTATGTTTATTAAGCAGATGAATTGCCAGCAGAGGAATATCTTCCCTGCGCTCCCGCAGTGGCGGCATTTCGATTGGGAGCACATTGAGACGATAGAAAAGATCCTCCCGAAACTCGCCCCTTTTTATCTTTTCCGCAAGGTTTCTGTTGGTGGAGGAAATTACGCGGACATCGATGCGTATGGATTTGGTATCGCCCAGCGGTTTAATTTCCTTTTCCTGGAGAACGCGAAGGAGCTTTGTTTGAATCCCGGTGCTTATATCGCCGATTTCGTCCAGGAATATGGTGCCGTGATTGGCCTCCTGAAATAGTCCCAGCTTGTTCTGGGTGGCGTGGGTGAAGGCCCCTTTGCGATATCCGAAAAGCTCGCTCTCCAGGATGTTTTCCGGGACCGCGGGACAGTTAACGGCAACGAAAGACCTGGGGTTGCGTTCGCTGAGCGAGTGAATTGCATGAGCGGCCAAGTCCTTGCCGGTGCCGGATTCACCGGTTATCAGCACGGTAAGGTCGGTCTTGGCGATCATTTGTATCGTTTCAAATACGCGTTGCATCCGAGCGCTCTTGCCCACCAGGCTCTGAAAAGCCTGGTGCTCCTGCATGCTGCGCCTGTAGCGCTGGTTTTCAGAAATAAGCCGGCTGCGCTCCAGGGCCTTGCCCAGGTTGAGGATCAGCACCTCGTGGTCAAAGGGCTTTGTCAGAAAATCATAGGCGCCCAGCCGTATCGAGCGCACGGCTTCTTCAATGCGCCCGTAAGCGGTCATCATTACGACAGTCATCTCCGGGTAGTCGGACCGGAGGCGCTCGAGCAGTTCCAAGCCGTCCATGCCCGGCATCTTGATGTCCAGAAGCGCCAGGTCGACCGGGTTGGATTCCAGCAGGCGCAACGCTTCTTCGCCGGAACCCGCCGTCCGGACCGTGCACGGAAGTTCGGACTCAAGAACTCGCTTGAGCAGATGGCGCATGTCCTCTTCATCGTCAACGATCAGAATGTTTTGCTTGAGCATTCGAGTCCTGCATTCCCGGTAACAACCGGGAGGATCACCGTGAACAGTGTTCCAACTCCCGGTTCGCTCTCCACGCGGATCTCTCCGCCGTGGTCTTTGACTATCCCGTAACTTACGGAGAGCCCGAGCCCTGTGCCTTCACCGGTGGGCTTGGTTGTAAAGAACGGGTCGAATATACGCGAGATGGTCTCCTCTTGCATGCCGCATCCCGTATCACGAACCTCGATGAGCGCCCTGGCATTTTCCGGCTGGTAGAGCGTCCGGATATCGATTTGTCCTTTTTTCCCGATAGCCTGTTTTGCATTCATGAGCAGATTCATGAAAACCTGCTTCATTTTGCCCTCATCGATAAGCATTGATGGAAGTTCGGGATCAAAATGGCTGCTGATATGGACTCCGTCAAGCTCGAATTGATTCTGGATCACGCTGAGGAGTTCTTTGAGCGCGGCGTGGATATCTCCCGTCCCTTTTTTGGTGGGCGCGCTGCGGGCGAAGCTGAGCAGGTCGGTGATGATGGTCTTGCAGGTCCGGGTGGCTTTCTCGATCTTTTTACAGTCGTCATAGGTCTGAGTTTCGGGTTGCTCGTTTCTGAGAAGAAGTTGCGTGTAGCCAAGGATGATGCTCAAGGGATTGTTGATCTCGTGGGCTATCCCCGCTGCAAGTTGTCCGATGGAGGCGAGCTTATCGGCAAGGAGGAGCTGCTGTTCCATTGCCTTGCGTTGGGAGATATCCTTCGCCATCAACTGTATTGACGAAACATTGCCCTCCCGGTCTTTCTCGGCTGCGGCATTCATTATGACGCTTATCGAAGTTCCGTCATCTCTTTTGAGCTGGATTTCCGTATCAGGAGCAAAACCCTCCTTTCGCAAGATGTCGGAGAGATGCCGCCAGTCCTCCGTCGATTGAAAATAACCGCTGAAAGCGGGGAGGTCCTTCTCGGGATGTTCTATTCCGAGTATGGCTCTTCCTGCCGGATTGATGTCCAAAATGCGTCCGTCTGTCGTAATCACGGCCATCAGGTCTCGGGAAACCTCAAATATGCGTCGGTACTTGCGCTCGGAGAGTGCGAGTTCGCGGGTGCGCGCCTCAACCAGGTTCTCGAGGTTGCGATTGAGAAATAGCAACTCTTCGTGCGTATCCCTGATCTCATTTCTGTCCTTCGATATTTGTTCGTAAATCCGCCAGGTCCGCTCGAAAAAAAGTGTGATGGAGGCGACCATAAAGAAAGCGATGGTATTTATCGAACCGGTCAGCGGCTTGAGAACCTGCCATACGGACCCGTAGCCGGTCGCCATGAGGACGAGTTTAAGGAAGTGGCCGACCGATCTCGAAACGGCAAATCCGGCAAGAGCGATTGAAACGTAGAGCAGATAGGTCCAGACAACGTTCTCTTTGTCTTTGTCTCTCAACTGCCTTGCCAGCCTGACGCACATGAAAGACAACACTATCATCAGGGCGGAGCCGACGAATTCGGTTATCCATATGGGCAAGAGCGGAAGGTTCACGACCGCTCTCCTGACGTTGCGGCTGATGCAGGATCATGGAGAAGGTGCTTCAGCCCCAGGTAGAGGAAAAAGATGGTGGGGACGCAAAGAAGGTGGTCCATTCTGCCGAAATAATAGATCAGGCTGAGATAATCGTGACCGCCGACCACGTGAATCCATCGATCTAATTCTCCGACGCCCACAAATTCAAAAATATCTTCCATATCCTCGATGTAATGCACCACAATCGCATCTATATTCCACAGGATGCCGAAAAGGGCTGAGAATTGTATGTACCGCCAGCCGGACATCCGGTTGAGTTTTCTTTGGCGGAGCCAATAGATGAGGGCGGCCATCGAGAGGATGAAGGCGACGTGTCCGAGTTGATGCACCCAGACGCCTTCTTCGGGTGGGTGAACCTGGGTGGCTGCGGCAGTTCCGGGGAACAGGAGACACGCCCCCAGTAAGAAGAGGAATACAGATGCCTGGAGCGAACGCGGTTTAGTATTCATATACTCCTGCCGGCGGAAATTCGATGTAATGGAGCGCGTTTACTGTCTCCGGATAAGCCTTTATAAAACTTTCCCGTTATGTTATCAATATGCTTTAGGAAAGCGATAATTCAACAAATCGTGTCGTGACGGGACCTGACTTCGGATCCCCGCGGCCAAGCGTGGAGGATGCCTTTGGGTTATGCAATAGCTTTGGGTGGAAAAGGAGGGACAGGCAAGACGACAATAGCCGGTCTTCTTATCCGTTATATGCTCAAGAATGGAATGAAACCCCTTCTCGCCATCGATGCAGATTCAAATTCAAATCTTAACGATGTCCTTGGAGTCTCTCTCGGCGGCACCCTTTCGGACGCGCGCGAAGAGATGAAGACGAGCGTACCGGTGGGAATGACCAAGGACATCTTCATGGAAATGAAGATGGAGCAGGCCCTTGTCGAGGGTGATGGGTTCGACTTAATTGCAATGGGACGTCCGGAGGGAGCGGGTTGTTACTGCGCGGCCAACAACCTGTTGAGCAGCCTCATTGATCGCCTGATCAGGAACTACGAATATATTGTTATTGACAACGAGGCTGGAATGGAGCATTTCAGCCGTCTTACGCAAAAGGATCTGGACCTTCTCGTGCTGGTGTCCGATCCGAGTCGGCGCAGCCTCTCGGCAGCTTGTCGAATAGCAGAACTGGTACAGACTCTTCCGATGCATGTCGCAAAAACCGTTCTCGTCATCAACCAGGTTCGAGAAGAGCCTGCTGCATGGCCGGAGGAGGTCCTCCGAATATTTGGAAGAGAAAAGATCGTCTCTCTTCCCGCCGATCCCATGATCTCCAGGTTCGATCTCGAGGGGAAGCCGACTGTGACGCTTCCGGATGAGTCCCCGGTGGTAAGCTCGGCGGACGAATTTTTTCAGAAGATCTTTAGCGTGTAAAGTTAAATTTCAAGAAGGAGGGGATTATGTTTCCTGTACGCCGCGCTCTGCTGAGCGTAACGGATAAAGCCGGTCTGGTCGAATTCGGCAAAGGCCTCAAGGAGTTCAACGTGAGCCTGCTGTCTACCGGTGGAACGGCAAAAGCGCTTCGCGACGGTGGAGTCGAGATAACGGAGGTCTCAGACTACACCGGGTTTCCGGAAATGCTGGACGGCAGGGTAAAGACGCTCCATCCGAAAATCCACGGCGGTATTCTCGGCATACGCGACAACCCGGCCCATAGCTCGACCATGCAGCAGCACGGTATCGAACCCATCGATATGGTAGTCGTAAACCTTTATGCGTTTGCCAAAACGGTTGCACGTCCCGGATGCACTCTGGACGAGGCTATAGAAAACATAGACATCGGCGGACCGACGATTATCCGGGCTGCCGCGAAAAACAACAAGTTCGTGGCGGTCGTGACCGACCCCTCCGATTATCCCGAAATATTGAAAGAACTCCGGGAACTCAAGGGTCATATTTCACGGAAGACGAGCCTGCGCCTTGCCTGCAAAGCGTTCTGCACGACCCACGTATATGACGGCAATATCTGCGACTACCTGACGGAGATCACGGGCGGAAAGTAGAGGCTTTCGAGAGCCTGATGGGAGAGAACGCTTAGATGAAGGTACTGGTGGTAGGAACCGGCGGTCGAGATCATGCCATAGCATGGAAGTTCACGCAGAGCCCGCGCGTGGATCGAGTCTTTGTCGCTCATGGAAATGCGGGCATAGCCGAAACCGCGACCTGCGTGAACCTGCGCACGATCGAGGAGATGGCTGATTTTGCGCTGAAGGAAAAGATCGACCTCACCTTTGTGGGTCCCGAGAAACCTTTATCCGGGGGTATTGTCGATCTGTTCGACTCGCGCGGCCTGCCGATCATCGGTCCCAGCCGAAAGGCAAGCCGGCTGGAGTCGAGCAAGTGTGACGCGAAGTCGATGATGCGGGACCTGGGGATTCCGGTTCCTGAATTCGAGAACTTTTACGATCCGGATAAAGCCAGAGACTATGTAAGAAGTGTGGGGTACCCGGTAGTTGTCAAGGCTGACGGTCTTGCGGCCGGCAAAGGCTCTCTTGTTTGTGATTCCGTGGAGGACGCCGAAGAGGCTATCGATTCGATCATGGAGGAGCGCATCTTCGGCGATGCAGGAGAGCGTGTCGACATAGAGAAAAGGCTCTATGGCCGTGAACTTTCCTTTTTTTGCTTCACTGACGGCTACACCCTCGTGCCCATGGTTGCGGCGCAGGATTACAAACGTGCAAGGGAAAACGACGAAGGGAAGAACACCGGAGGGATGGGCTCTTACTCCCCGCATCCGTGGCTGACGGATTCCCTGGTCCGGACTATCATGACCAGGGTGGCGGAGCCGCTCATAAAGGGTGTGCGGGAAAAATACGACATCCTCTATCGCGGCATTTTGTACCTGGGGCTGATGCTTGTCGAGGAAGGATCCGATGTCGTCCCTTACGTTCTTGAAATAAATATCCGGCTGGGCGACCCGGAAGCCCAGGTGATCCTGCCGAGGCTCAACACCGATCTTGTCGACATCAGCGAGGCCATACTCAATGGCAGCCTCCACAAAGTAAGACCGGAATGGGACCCTAATTACCGCGTCTGCCTTATCGCCACGAGCGGGCCGGTCAAAGGCAAAAAAGGCTGGTACAAGGGCTACCCGGACCGCTACAAAATCGGGCTTCCCATAGACGGCCTCGACGAAGTGGATAAGGACATTCTGGTTTTTCACTCCGGTACGGAGAGAAACGCTTCCGGACAACTGGTCACCACCGGTGGCAGGGTGTTGTGTCTGGTGAGTTCCGGCGCCACGCTCCTGGATGCTCGAGAAGCCGCGCTACGCGAAATGGAGAAGATACGGTTCGAGGGCGTTTATTACCGCAAAGATATCGGTCTGGAGTAAGAATTGGGAACTGTAAAAGCGCTTGTCATGACTGGGTTCGGTCTGAATTGCGACCTCGAAACCGCCTACGCCCTGGAAGTTGCGGGCGCCTCTGCGGAAAGGGTGCACCTCAACAGCCTCATTGCCCGCGAGAGGTCATTGGAGGATTACAAAATCTTCGTAATAGGAGGCGGTTTCTCCTGGGGAGATGATCACGGCGCGGGCGTAATCATGGCGATGCGTCTCAAATACCGTCTTCAGGACGAGATCGTCTCATTCGTCGAAAAGGGCGGAATCGTGCTGGGAATATGCAACGGGTTCCAGGTACTGGTTAACCTGGGACTCCTGCCCGGTTTCACCCGGGGTGAAATGAAACGTGAAGTTGCGCTCATCGCCAATGATTGCGGCAACTTCCGCGACCAGTGGGTTTATCTGGCCGGCAACAGCGCCTCACACTGCGTGCTTACCTGCGGGATCGAGAATATCGAACTTCCGGTTCGCCACGGTGAGGGAAAATTCTATGCGGAACCGGCAGTGGTGCAGCAGCTTGTGGACCGGCAACAGGTGATTTTGCGCTATGCGAAACCTGGCGGGGATGTCGCCGGCGGGGAATTTCCCCATAATCCCAATGGATCGGTTCTCGACATTGCCGGGATCTGTGATGTAACGGGCAGGGTTGCGGGCATGATGCCCCATCCGGAGGCGTTCAACCACTTCACCAACCATCCGGACTGGACTCTGTTAAAAGAAAGATACCTGCGTGCAGGAAAGCAGATCCAGGAAGAAGGCGACGGGATACGGTTTTTCCGGAACGCGGTGGATTATTTCAAGTAAGAGAGTGGACATAAGGAGCCTGCCCAGCCTAAGACCGAAAGAGGCCAACGATTATCTTAAAGTGCGGGATTGATGATTCAGCGGTGTGGGGATAAATCGACAAATGACCAATTCCATGAAAAAACCTCGGCTTGCCGTTCTCGTGTCGGGAGGTGGAACCAACCTTCAGTCAATAATAGATCGCTGCCAATCTGGAACGTTGAATGCCGAAGTGGTCGTGGTGCTGAGTGACCGGCATGATGCTTTCGGCCTGGAAAGGGCGCGAAAGGCCGGTATCCCTGCGCATTGTGTCAACTATGGGGCTTTTTCCGGAATCAATGCCTCACAACTAACCTCCGAGAACCTTCCCGTCGATCTCGGTGAACTTGACCGAAGACAAAAAATACTGAAACAAGCCGATGCCGCCGAACGCCGTCTGCGCCTGGCAAGGCTCGTCATGGCGGAGCAGGAACTGATAAGGATAATTGATTCCTACCGTCCTGATTACCTCTGCCTCGCAGGGTTCATGCGCCTCGTGACCCCGTACTTCATCAATCATTTCAATGCCGATGGATGGCGAATCCTCAATATCCACCCTGCGCTTCTGCCCTCTTTTCCCGGCCGGCACGGCTACGAGGACACTTTCGGCTATGGCTGCAAGTGGGGAGGTATTACCGTCCACTTCGTCGACGAGGGCGAGGACACCGGGCCCATAATAGCGCAGGCAGCATATCCCCTGCTGCCCGACGACAACCTGGAGACAGTCCGCGCGCGCGGTTTGCAGCTCGAATACGAAGTATATGCGCAGGTGATTCAATGGCTGGCTCAGGGATATGTATCCGTGAACACCACGCCCGAGGGCAGGGCGGGGGTGTCTGTCACCGATCCTCAATACGCCCGGATCTTGAAAAACTGGGTTCTCGGTGTACTCCCGTAGCTTCCTTTTTCGCACTCGGGGTGATTCGCCATGCGGGCGATGATTCTCGCAGCGGGGCTTGGGACGCGGTTGCTTCCGCTCACCCTCGTCCGACCCAAGGCGCTCGTTCCGCTAAGAGGCGTTCCGATACTCGATTTCTGGATCGATCGGCTCTTCAGGTGCGGGTTTGAAGCGGTCGTGCTCAACGCCTGGCATCTCAAAGAAAAACTCAAAGAAGCTGTGGCAGGGGGGAAATGGCCCATTCCGCTGCGTGTTATTGACGAACCGGTACTACTCGGAACGGGCGGCGGGATAAGAGGAGGCCTGGAATGGTGCGGTGATGAACCGCTTGCCGTGATAAACGGGGATATCATCTGCAACCTGCCCCTCGATGAATACTACACTCAACATGTCCGCTCGGGCGCGGAAGTGAGCCTCGTCCTTCATGACTGGCCCGAATTCAATAATGTCGCCGTGGATGAAGAAGGTCGCGTTCTGGGTTTCGGAAAAGAAGCCGGGGTGATTTCGGGAAAAAATCCCGGCATACGGAAGCTGGCGTTCACGGGAATACACTTCATCAACCCGTCGGCGCTCCGCGACGTGCCCGTCGGAGTTCCCGGCGAAATACTGGACCCTTACCGCGGACTCATTGCGAAGGGCGCTCCACCCCGGGCGCTTTTCTTTGAAGACCTTTACTGGCGCGAAATGGGCGCCATTGCCAGTTATATGAGTCTCACGACTGAACTGGGCAGGGTAGAGCCCGGTTTTCTTCCCCCCCTTCTCACCGGGCAAGAGATCTGCATGCATCCCGACACCGTGGTCGGCAGTGACTGCACGCTGAGCGGATCGGTCGTAGCCGGGCGCGGTGTCGTCATCTCCGAGGGCGTTCGGCTGGAAAACGTGATCCTGTGGGATGAGGTGCGGGTAGAAGCCGGGAGTTGCCTGAAGGATTGTATCGTAGCAGATGGAATGCAAATCGCCGGGACCCATTCTAACAGAGTATTTACCCCGGGGCCGCGATGAAGCACATCCTTGAAGCCACTCCCGGATTGCTCGATCTGCTCCCGATAGCCGCCGAGGTCTGCGGAAGAAAAGGGGATTCTCCACGGGTGGTTCCTCTTTTCGGGGACGGATCGGACCGGAAGTTTTTCCGTATCTTCTGCGGCGCCAGGTCCCTGATCGCTCTCGTTTCGCCTCGCAAGAATATCAATTCACTCGATGAGAACGATTCTTATCTCCTCATAGGAAAGCACCTGCAGCGCAGGAAAATCCCGGTCCCGTCCATCCTCTATGCCGATTCCCGCTCCGGCCGGTTTCTTCTCGAAGATGCCGGGGACCGTCACCTGCAGAAGTTCGCCCGCACCCGGACGAACGGCCTGCAGCAGATCTACGGGCGTACGGCGAAATTGCTTGCCGCCCTTCACCGAGATGCGCCTGAAGGTTTTATCCCGGATTTCTGCTTCGACGGTCCCATTTACGACCCTCCTTTTGTCTATAATCGAGAACTGGAGTATTTCCGGAAGGCATTTCTGAACGGCTACCTGGGATTGGAAATAGGGCCGGAGGAGTTGAAGGCCGACTTCGAACAGCTTGCACAGGCCGCCGGCATGCGTGAAATGCGCTTTGTTTTTCACCGTGATTTCCAGAGCCGCAACATTATGGTCAAATGCAACAGGCTGTGGCTGATAGACTTTCAGGGAATGCGGTTCGGTCCGCCGGAGTACGATCTTGCCTCGCTGCTTATAGACCCTTATGTTTGGATTCCAAAAGAGGTGCAGGAGAGGACCACGGGTTATTACTGGTCGGCTGCCCGGAGATTTCTCGGGTGCACGCGGGGAGAGTTCCTTAAAAAATTTCATGCCGTGCGGCTTTGCAGAAACTTGCAGATCCTGGGAGCATTCGGATTTCTTGGAATCGTGAAAGGCAAACGGCAATTTCTCCAGTACATACCAGGCGCCTGGTCGATGTTGCTCCAACATTTAAGAGATACCTGCAGCGGAGAGTATCCCGGACTGGAAAAAGTGGTCTTTGCGGCCAATAGAGTCGTCCTGCCGCCGTCGAGGCAGACGAAAACCTGATGACATCGGCGTGCTTATCTGTTATATGGCTCTCACTTTGCACGATTGGGCGCACGATTCGGCTCGCCTCGGCGGGTTTTTCTATTTTATCGAACAGGAGATTGATATGGCTTCCAAAACCATGAAGACCGAGATAATCAGGCACAGAAAACATGCCTCCAATAGAGTGAATCTGAAGGCGGAACAGAAACGGCTTCAAAGCAATGTTGAGCTGCTTGGAAAACTGGAACGTGAAAGCGCAAAGAAATAAGAACACCAGATAGCCGGGTCCTGTTCCGGTTTCATCCACAGGCCCCGGCCGTTTTTTCCCTCACTGCCGCGATATCGCTTCTGCCTGCCGCGGCGTCCGTTGTGGTTTTTCCCCGGATACTCTCCAATCTGCCTGCCAGAGCACTTGAAAATCTTAATGATTAACATACTTTTTATGGCCTGTACCTGGAATTGCCCTCTGGAGGGCGCGAGCATACCGTTTTAATTGTCGGAATTGCATTGATAATATAAGGAGGTCAGCCACGGATGAGTGCCTCGGTCAAGTGTGTTGTCGATACACCCAGGGATGTAGTGCGCATTGCGGCCATGAGTGACGTGCATTGCAGGCGGGATTCAAGGCAGGCCCTGACCCCTGTTTTTTCTCAGGTCGCGGATGAAGCCGATGTCCTGCTACTCTGCGGGGATCTGACTCATTTCGGACTGACGGAAGAAATCTGTGTTTTCCTGGAGGAAGCAGCGCCGGCTTTGAAAAAGATCCCTACTCTCTGCGTACTCGGCAATCACGATTTCGAGGCCGGGAAAGAGGCGGAAATCTCCAGGCTGCTCTCGGAGGCCGGAGTGATCATGCTGGATGGGAACAACTGGGAGATCCACGGAATAGGTTTCACTGGAGTCAAAGGATTCGGAGGCGGATTCGGCAAGCGGGCGCTCCAGCCCTGGGGGGAACCCGCCATAAAAAACTTCGTAAAAGAGGTAGCCGTGGAAGCCCAGAAGCTCGAAGCAGGGCTCTCGAAGCTCGACTCGGGACCTCGAATTGTAGTTCTCCACTATGCGCCCATTCCCGAGACCGTAAAGGGAGAGCCCCCTGAGATCTACGCATTCCTGGGATCGAGCCGCCTGGAGGAACCTCTCAATAAGTATGCCGTTACCGCTGCTTTTCACGGGCATGCCCACAAGGGTTACTACCAGGGAAAAACGAGCGCGGATGTCCCCGTCTACAATGTGGCCTCGGCTGTCCTGAAAGAGCAGTTTCCGGACAAGCCGCCCTTTTTCATGCTGGAGGTGCCTGTGAAATGATTGAACATAACGTCGACTACGATTTGCTGGAAAGTTGAAAAGAAATGGAAACAGAGGTTTTACCTATGGCAAGTGCACTTGTTGTTGAACAGTTGGATAATGATCCCAAGCTCGATTTTTATAAACGGTCGCTGAAGCTGCTGCACCGATCCGGAATACCCTTTCTGGTGGGAGGCGCCTATGCTTTGAACCATTACACGGGAATATACAGGGATACCAAGGACCTCGATATTTTTATAAAACCCACTGACTATGAAAGGACTCTCGATATTTTCAAATCGGCGGGATTCAATACTGCCGTAACTTTTACACACTGGCTCGCAAAGGCCACCTGGAACGGCCACCTGGTGGACATCATCTTCAATTCCGGCAATGCGATCAGCGAGGTGGACGATGACTGGTTCGCGCACGCGGTAAAGGGCGAGGTCTTCGGAATACCGGTCGAAATCATCCCGCCCGAAGAGATGATCTGGTCGAAGGGATTCATAATGGAGCGGGAACGCTATGATGGGGCTGATGTGAACCACGTCCTGCTCGCCTGCGCGAAGCTCATCGACTGGAATCGCCTCCTGGAGCGCTACGGCGCAAACTGGCGGATATTGTTGAACCACCTCATCATGTTCGGATTCGTCTATCCGTCTGAGAGGACCGCCATACCGGCATGGGTGATGCGCGAACTCATGTTGCGCCTGGAATCCGAGTTGGACAACCTCGCGGAGGAGCGCCTCTGTCGCGGCACACTCCTTTCGCGCGCGCAGTATAGAGAAGATGTCGAGGAACGGGGCTTTAAAGATGCGCGGCTCGTTCCGAACGGCAGGATGACCAGGAGCCAGATAAGAAAGTGGGATGACGGGGCGGCGATTGACGGCTACGTAGCGCAATGCTGAAGGCCGCGCTATTTCTCGTCTCTTCCTTCACTCCTCTGCGAAAACTCCTCAATGATCTTCTGGGCCAGGCGTGGAGCATTTCCGCCTGCCCGATTATTGATGACTATGTTGATCTCGATATCCTCTGATATGCTTCTCCGCATCAGCTCAGCAGTCTGGGAAATCATTCCCGGCTGCACCATATCCTCGATGAGCCGGTCGAAGGGGAAAGCCTTGGCGTAGGCATCCTCGTAGCGCACGCCGATCGGCGTCATGAGCCGCACCACTGCCTGACCGCCTGCATCGATAAAATGATCTCCCGCTCTCGAAAACTGCTTCTTGAGATTCGGCAGCCATGTCCAGTGTGACAGGACCAGCCCAACACCGTGTTTCCTGAGCACATCGAAGACTGGACCGCAAAGATAGGCCTCCGTTCTCAATTCCACGTGATATCGGCTATCGCCTGGAATAGCGCTGAAGAAGCGATCCAGTTGGCCGACCAGGACATCCGGCGGGATTCGCTCGCCCATGCGCTGGTACTCCTGCTCGAAGATGACGCCTTTGAGGCGCGGGCCGAGAAGCTTGACCGCGGGTTCAAGGAACTGCATCATAAATGGAGTCGGCGCCAGATAGTTTTCGTTGGAAATATAGTCCTTACCGCGCCATACCTTTTGCGCGAAGAACATCTGCGGCGCC
Organism: uncultured Syntrophobacter sp.; assembly: GCA_964539645.1. Taxonomy (GTDB): domain Bacteria; phylum Desulfobacterota; class Syntrophobacteria; order Syntrophobacterales; family Syntrophobacteraceae; genus SbD1. The sequence goes on along the minus strand of CAZIJV010000030.1, from coordinate 46,784 downwards.
TTCAGAAAAAGCCGATCCTCCGGGCCCAGGTATGAGAGGTATTGAGCAAGCGTCCTCGCACAGGGGGTTTCCACTCCCTTGTCGATCAAAGGGGCGTAAAAGGTATAGTCGACTTCGAGTATGGAAAAGTGCCGGAAATACTCGCGAACGCAATCCACCGGCAGGATTTCTAGGCGAAAACTCTTTTTCCCTACCCTGGTGGAGCGGGTGGTGATTCTCTCTTTGTAGAACTCTTCCGTGTAAATCTGGCCGATCCATCCCTTGTACCGGTCACTGGCCGTACCAAGCGACACCAAGGGGTGAATATCCCGAAACAGGTATTTCTCCATGACCGATATCCGCTATCAGATGTCAGGTGTCGGATATCAGGTGTCGGACAACCGCTATCCGCTACCCGATACCCGCCATCCGCCATCCGACATCCGTAAAATCAGCTACTTATCTGCCCCTTGAGAATCAGAATAAAGTAGGGCTTATGCGGGTCGTTACAGGTCACCAGGATGGATTTCTTCGTCTCACCGGAACAGGCCTTCGGATTCAGCCTCAAAGTGATCGTTCCCTCGCCGCCGGGAGGGATCGTCCGGTCATACTGGGCGACCGAGCTGCCTCAGCCCGGCACGACCTTCTTGATATTCAATATGGAACTCCCCGCATTGCGGACGCTGAACCTGTGGACAAAATCCCTCTCCTCGGACATCTGCCCGAAATCGTGAGTATCCACCGGGACTTCGGCGACTGGGGGGCTGCCGGTATTCTCGGTGTGGCCGGAAACCTCGGTTGCCGCCGAAAGGGGGTCCAACAGGCAGACCTGAACTGATGACGCCGGTTCTTCGGATATCTTCTCTCTACCGGGTAAGGAATCCTGCTTTTCGACATAGTTGGCGCCGGTATCCCGAAAAAGTGAGCACCCGGTAGATATGAACATGGCGACAAGGCAGACCAGGGCAATCCCGAACCTCTTCATCGTCCCTCTCCCTCCCTTGAAACCAACCGACCGGAACACCCGTATGCGCCTTCAGATCGTCGTAGGGTGGGCAAAAGCGAAGCGTTGCCCACCAGTTTAGGGGCGCAATTAACCCGTGCCCATTCCTGATATGTCGGTATGAAATGAAGAATAAACTGTTACTGGCGCCGGCCCCTCGACTGCGAAAAACGTATGCCGACAAGTGCTGTTCAAGTCAAGAGGAATTATACGAAGACGCCCCGCGGCGACCGTCACTCATCCTGGAAAAAAGCCCCCTGGTTGTGGTAGCTTAGGGCCTTGCGCCCGTCTGCATTTGCCAATTTCCACCATGTTTACGCAAATTTGCCAATTCGCCGGATGGGGATTGCTGCCGTCTGTATGATTTCTCGTATGCCTGGTTTTGTTGTAAGATTCACCTGGTCAAACCAGGCTGTCAAAGGGAGACGTCGCTCCTTTCCCTTTGACTATTGGTCACGGCGACCCCGTTTAACAAAAATTGAGGACTGTGCATGGGCTTAGGAAATGAAACAACCTCCACTCAGGCCATCAGGCTCTACCGAGACCTGGCGGATTGGTATCCTCTGTTAACGCCGGTGGGCGAATACGCGGAGGAGGCCGCCTTCTACAGGCGTTTGTTCGAAACCCACTGTCAGCGGTCCCCTCGTACCCTGCTCGATCTCGGCAGCGGCGGCGGCCATAATGCCGCACACTTGAAGGCAGCTTTGGCCTGTACTCTCGTCGACCTGGAACCGGCCATGCTCGCGCTGAGCCGCCGCATCAACCCGGAGTGCGAGCACATTCAGGGCGACATGCGCTCAGTCCGGCTCGAACGCGTCTTTGATTGCGTCCTCGTGCACGACGCGGTCAGCTACATGATCTCGCGCACTGATCTTGCCCGCGCCATTTTGACGGCCTTCGAGCACACCGCCCCCGGCGGAGTCGCCATATTCCAGCCGGATTTCGTCTCAGAGACTTTCAAAACGGGCGCCGAGACCGGAGGCAGCGACGCAAACGGACGCGGCCTGCGCTATCTCGAATGGCGGTGGGTTCCCGACTCAAAAACCGATATGTACGTTACCGATATGGCGTACCTCTTGAGAGACGTGAACGGAGCGGTAAAAGCCATCCACGACCGTCACATCATGGGTCTGTTCCCGAGGGCCGTGTGGCTGGAGCTGATCTCGACCGCCGGCTTCAAACCCCTCGTGGTCCCCTTCGAACACAGCTCGTACAGCGACACCGGACGCGAGGTGTTCCTTGGGCTGCGACCTGTCGACGGAAGGGCCTGATATGTGCATCCACTTTGACAACGCTCCATTACCTGGTCAGACGTCCGTGGACGCCAGAAATGCAGTTGATGGTATTTCTCACTCCATGAAGCTGGCTGGCACTCCAACCTCGACGTGATTGTCTCTCGTAATATGACAAAGGTCTTGATTTTATATGCTACAACTTACTTTGCTTTTACTGTTATTCAGGGGGCCATGCAAATTTCCTGATAAGGCTCACCCTGTCTATGCGGACTAATCCGAATAGTAACTTTCTTGTCGAGCCGTTTCAGGAAATCAAACAATTTGTCAATCGTGAAGCGGCTAAAATGGCCATTCATCAATTGTGATACGTCTGGCTGCGCAATACCGAGCACCGCAGCTATTTCCCGTTGTTTCAGGCTTTTGCTCTTGAGGATTTTATAAACCTGAAATCCAAGCTGGGAGCGGGCAAAAAGTTCGTCTGCATCCTCTAATCCTAAGTCTGCAAAGACGTTTCCTGAGCTTTCTTCAAATTCAATTTGGATTTTTCCTTTATCGCTCATTTTTTGCAAGCTCCCTTGCTTCCGAGTACCGCTTACTAATCAAATCAATTTCATGTTGTGGTGTTGCAATGCCCCTTTTAGATTTTTTCTGAAAAGCGTGAAGAACATATATCTTTGTCCCAAGTTGGACCGCAACCACTGTGCGGTAAGCATTAGTATCGTACTTTAGCACAATCTCAAAAACGCCGCTCCCGACTCCCTTGAACGGCTTGGCGTCCTTTGGCATTCCGCCAAACTGCATAAGCTGCAACTCATCACCGATGAGCTTTTGCGCACCCAGTGGGAAACCCCGGATGTTCTTTTTCGAATTTCCCATCCAACGAGCGGTCTAAGCACCGGTATATCAAAATCGTCCAAGGGGCAATCCTCCATGTAAGTTATAGTAAATATACTATAAAGTCAACTCGGATTCATGCGCGAGTTTCCAATTTTTCCTTGTTTATTTATCCCCTGTTTACGCATAGGTCCAAACCAAAAATCTGCTCCTGGCTTTCCTTAATGATTGTTGTTGGACACGAAATCATTTGTGTGAAAGTTGCGAGTCACCCCTCTTGACACACTGAGTACAACAGGACTAAGTATCGGCTCAAATCTACTACCAAATATTCCAACACAACCTGAATATCTTCTGATCGTCGCGAACTGCTCCTTTCAGCCGGGAAAATCACAGGTTTGGCCTTTCTCTTGCCCTTCCTGACAGCGATTGATCTCATGCTTATTTTGAAGCTTCCAATTTTTCCTTGTCTGCGGCCGGCGGCTTTAGAGCCCTGCTCTCTCTTGCGGATGCGAAATCGAGACTATCGCCGGCGAAGGACAGGTCGACAGCACGGGAATGATCCGGATTGATCCAGGCAAAGAGGCATCCTTGATGAAACAATCTCAGTTGATACTTGCCCTGCTTTTTGTGGTGTGCGGCATCGGGTCCGCCTTGGGCAGTGATCCCGCCACAACGGCCCGGAAAAAACCGGTCCTCGTCTGTTCCACTACCCAGGTGGCGGACTTCGCCCGGCAGGTGGTCGGAGACCGCTGCCTGGTTCAGTGCATTCTGGCCCCGGGAGCTGATCCTCACACTTACCTGCCCACACCGGGGGACGACAAGATGGTGCGGGAGGCTGACTTGTGCCTCCAGAACGGCCTGCATCTCGAAGGCAATAACTGGATGGGAAAGCTTGCCGCCGACGCCGGGAAGCCCCTGGTGGTGTGCAGCGAAGGCGTTCCCCCTATCGAAATGGCCTACGAAGGCAAACAGGTCCTGGACCCGCATGCCTGGTTCTCGCCGAAAAACGCCGCCATCTATGTGAACAACATTGTCAAAGCTATATCCAGGATCGACCCCGCAGGCAGGGAAGAATACGAATCACGGGCAAAGCTCTACCTGCAGACATTGCGTGTGCTGGATGCCTGGATTCGCGAGGAGGTAAACCGCATTCCGCCTCAGCAAAGAATACTGGTGACCAGCCACGATGCCTTCAACTACTTTTGCAGAGAATACAAATTCAATCCGAAGCAGGACTATCTGAGCCTGGCGCCCGTGGGCTGGTCCACCGGAAGTGAAGTCGGAGCGGGCATGACGCCCGAGCGCCGGAAGCAGGTTGTGGAGTCGATTAGACAATACGGGGCGCCTGCGGTTTTCGTGGAAACGAGCGTCAACCCGAAACTTATCCGGGAGATCGCCCGCGAGGCCGGAGTGGAGATAGGTGGAGAACTCTATTCCGATTCCATGGGAATAGCCGGTTCGGCTGGAGAGACCTACATCGGCATGCTGCGCGAAAACGTGATCACCATCACCAGGGCGCTCAGTCCGAAGGCGGAGAAGAAATGAAACGCATCGCAACGGTCCTGCTGATATGGGTGGTGGTCTTTGGCGGCCTCCACCTGTATTTGAAGCGGCTCGAATCCACGCGGCCTTCGGCGCCTCCCCCGCCCCGGCAGGCGCAAGCCGCAGCCGCCTACGCACTGGAGCTTACCACCACGTTCAGCCTGGAGTCCGATCCCTTTGCCCTCCAGACCGATAACGCCCGAAAACCGGCGGCTCTTTTGGTTCGCCTCGGTCAACACGAGATTTCGACCGGAATCTCCGAAGTGGAAGCCGGGGTCCCGGTCCGCATCGCACCGGTGCAGGGCGTCACCCCAGGCATAAACGAGTTCTTTGTGGAAGCCTTTATGCCCCTGGAGTCGTCCGGAAAGAACCTTGCCTTGCGACTGAGGCTGATACGCGATGACATTCCGCTTGCAGAAAAGACTCTCTGGTCGGAGGGGGAAAACAGGATCGCCGGAGTTTTCCAGGTAGAGGTGAAGGAAGAGAAAAAAGAAGAGTCCCACCATGAATGACCGCCAAGACCACATCCCCGCCATAGAAGTGAGCAACCTCACGGTGAGCTACGGCCCCAAACCTGCCCTGCTGGACGTTTCTTTTCAAATCGACAAGGGGCTGCTCGTCGGGGTCATCGGCCCCAACGGAGCGGGCAAGTCCACCCTCATCAAGGCGATTCTCGGGCTTGTCAAGCAGGATGTCGGCCAGGTTCGCATAATGGGAATGTCCGCTGACGAGGCTAAAGGGCTCGTTGCCTACGTACCCCAGAAAGGCAGCGTGGACTGGGATTTCCCCATTACGGTGGAGGAAGTGACCATGATGGGGCGCTACGGGTACATCCCCTGGTATCGAAGTCCCTCCGGGGAAGACCGCCGCATTACAAAAGAAGCCCTGGAGATGGTTCGCCTGGGGGATTTTCGGACTAGGCAGATCGGGCAACTGTCGGGAGGGCAGCAGCAGCGGCTCTTTATTGCCCGGGCGCTGGCTCAGGGCTCGGAAATCCTGCTCCTTGACGAGCCCTTTGCCGGAGTGGACGCCGCAACCGAAAAAGCCATTCTGGAACTGCTGGAGCGCGCCCGTAACACCGGAAGGACCCTGGTGGTCGTCCACCACGATCTGGCGACCGCCGGGAGGTATTTCGACCGCCTGCTTCTCATAAAACAGCGCATGTTTGCGTACGGCGCGCCGCAAGCGGTACTGAGCGAAGAGTTGCTGACCCAGGTCTATGAAGGCAAGCTGCATATCTTCTCAAAGCTGGCCGAAGCGAAGGAAGCACAATGACACCGCTGTTTCAATGGTTCCTGGCGCCGCTGGGAGAAGTCTTTTTCCAGAAAGCCCTGATCGGCAGTTCCCTGGTCGCCATCGTCTGCGGGGTGGTCGGCTCACTGGTGGTGCTGAGGCGCATGGCCTTCCTGGGAGACGCTCTCTCCCATGCCATGATAGCGGGGGTTGCGGGCGGCTACCTCTTCATGAAGATACTTTTCAACATTGAGGCCCACGCTCCCTCCATGCTCCTGGGATCATTGATCGCGGCCTTTATTACCGTACTGCTCATCGGGTTCGTTTCCCGTTTCTCACGCATCAAGGAAGATACGGCCATCGGCATCATGTACACCGGCATCTTTGCAGCCGGGGTCGTCATGGTATCCATCTCCAGGAACTACATCCATATAGACCTGATGCATTTCATCATGGGGGACGTGCTGGCCGTTTCAAACGAGGATTTGTGGGCCTCCGCCGCCGCGGCGGTTCTGGTTCTTTCGGTCGTCATACTCTTCTACCGATATTTCCAGTTGACCAGTTTCGACCCCGGCATGGCCGCCTCTATCGGCGTGCCGGTAATGCTGATCGATTACGTTTTCACGACCTGCGTCTCCCTGGTGGTGGTGAGCGCCGTAACGATGGTGGGGGTGATCCTGGTGATCGGGCTCATGATTACCCCCGCCGCAACGGCCTACCTGCTCTGCGACCGGCTGGACCGCATGATGCTCCTCTCCGCCTTTTTCGGCGTGACCAGCGTGATCGGAGGATTATACCTCTGCATTGCGCTTGATTCTTCCGGTGGAGGGGCCATTATCCTTTTCTGCACCCTCCAGTTCCTCGTCGTTCTGGCAGTCGCTCCCCGCTACGGCCTGCTGGCGCGCTGGTACAGGCTGCGGCAGATGGTTCCCCAGCAAACCCTGGAGGATATTCTGAGCGCGGCGGTGCGCATGAACCGGTCGCCTCTCGATATCGACAGGCTGCGCCGGTATGCCTCCGATGGCAAGTTTTTCGATCGGGCGCTGAGAAACCTGGTATCCGACGGACTGCTGAAAAAGAACGCTTCGGGCATTTCCCTGACTGAAAAAGGACGCCTGGAGGCGATTCGCATCCTGCGGGCTCACCGCCTGTGGGAGAGCTATCTGCAGCACGTCGGCACTCCGGTTGAAAGAATCCATCCGACGGCGCATCACCTGGAGCATATCAGCGACGTCCAGACAGTGGACTATCTTGACGATCTTCTGATTCACCCGGAAGTCGATCCTCACGGGCAGGAGATTCCGCCAGACCCGGAGATTCTCGGCTCGGGCCGGGTGTTTTCTCTCAGCTTGTTGCGCCCGGGCAGAGAGGTTCATATTTACCGCATCGGCTCGGACGGGGGACAGGCCCGAGTTGCCTTGAAACCGGGAGATAAGATCCAGATCGAGTCCCGCAGCGATGAAGGCAAAAAATGGGTGATTTTAAAAGAGGATGGCGAGAGGATTTTGCTCGACCACGAGACCGTTGATTCCATTCTTGTCCGGGCCGATTGAGTAGAAGCCGGGGGTTCTGTTCCGTGTTTTGGAGAAGTCCACAGAACACCTGGATGCAGTTCCCAGGCTGGATTCCGGCTCAAAAGCCCGCCGGAATGACGGGGTGGGAGTCCACGGCGACCCGGTTGGCGTTGAGAAGTCGACTGACAACCAAGTGTTTCGCGGGTGGCCCGGGCAGCAGCTTTTTGGCTCCCGGGTCCGAAGGACAAGGGGGATATTCCCACAACCGCCCAATCCCTCTTGCTGCCGCACGGGCAACAAAAAAGCCGTTGCCCGTGTCACCCGTGCCCGACGACCATGGTCATCGGGCACAACTCGAAGGATTTCTCCTTCTAAGCAGCCTTTTCAACGGAGTCTCGGCCGTCGCCGTTTGCCGGGACTTCCTCCCAGCCGGTGAACATGGCCTTCAGATGTGTTGTGAGGCCGTGGCCGGTCGTAATCATGTAGAGGTGGACGACGAGGAAGGCGATGAAGCCGAAGGCGCCTATGATGTGAATTGCCGCCATTGCGCCCAGGCTGAAGCCGATGCCCATATCCGGCCATGAATTATAGGTGTAGTAGAGAAACCCCGTCGCCATCTGGAGCGGTATCAGCATAACGGTAATCGAAAGATAGGTGAGCCTTTGCAGCGGATTATGCTTGTTTTCCGCACATTTGGGCACCGGGTGCGGTTCACCTTTGAATATCCCGTGGGTGTAGTATTTGACTACGCAAAAGAGCCTTTTGGTTGTCGGTATGTACTGCTTCCATTCACCCGTCGTGAGCTTCCAGAATATGATGAACGTATAGAGAACCAGCCAGGCGATCCCCGCCTGGTTATGCCACTCGGCGGCTTTTTGAAACCCGAAGAGTCCTATCGTCCCGTGAACCTCCAGGCCCGTGAGTGCAAGAAACATCACCAGTCCCGCCTGTGCCCAGTGCCAGAAGCGCTCGAAACGGGTATAAAGATACAGTCTGTCCATTCCGTTCAATACCTGCATGATTCTATCTCCCCTGCTTTTTGCGCCGTACGATGCGCACCATCCCGTGACCGGTCACACCCAGAAATGCCAGCCCTACCCCGGCCCACCCTACCGTATCCAGGCCGGAATGCTTGTCGCGGCCCGGCATGTAAAACCCGGTGAGCTTCTGCAACCGACCATTCCTGCTGTGGCATTCGGCGCAGGAGAGAGCATTTTCCTTGGGGGCGACCATGTGGGTAGTCTGAAACAGGTATTCGCTTTCGATAAATCCTACCTCGCCGCTGAAGGGAAGCCCCATGTAAGACATCCCGGCCTCGGAGGCTTTTTTCCAGTCATAGCCTTTCCAGTAGGCCGCATCGTCTTTGCCGAAAAGATGCGGAGAAATGAACAGGCCATTTACCGGGTCAAAGGGTTGTTTGCCGCCGTGCAGCTTGAAGGGATATATCCGTGCCTTCGGATCGGAATAGGAACCGGTGGTGCTGTTTATGCGCACAGGCCCATTCGCCGGATTCACCTTGTCTTTCAGGGTAAGGTATTTCAACTCGCCGTTATACCAGAGATATTCGGGAACGACGTCTTTCTTCCAGACGAACGAACCTTTCATCCCGTCGTAGGATGGTCTTCCATCTTTCTTTTCGACTACCGGCTTTCCCTTCTCGTCCCGCTTGCCCGCAGTCGACCAGTCCCAATACATTTTGGTCGAGTTCTTCCGGGCAAAAGCGGGAATGTGACAGGTCTGACAGGCCACTTTGTCCGTATGTTCGTTTGCCTTCAGATTGGTCTTGTGCGGCTTTTCCGAATGGCAGGAATAGCAGGTTATCTTTTTTATATCATCGCTTTGAAGGAGGCTTCGGTTGTCGTTTTCGGCCTTGGCTTCATAGGAGCGCCCGGCAAGTTCATGCTTCTCCGTGGTGTGGCATCTCTGGCAGGTGAAATTGAGTCCGTTGGGGCTCATGTGTACATCGAGCTGCTTGTCCGGTTTGAACATGCTGGAGTCAAGGTCGCCGTGCTTCACGCCTTCCCCGCCGCCGCCGAAGAAATGGCACTCACCGCAATTCTGACGCGTGGGCAGAGAGACCGACTGGGCCACTTTGTTCCAGTCCGGAGGGTTCCAGGTCTTTCCGCCGAATTCCGTCGGTTCGCTGACCACATTACCGGCCATGCTAGGGAACTTTTTGTAGGTTCCGGTCTGCTCATGGCAGACAAGGCAATCGACCTTATCCTGGGCCGCCAGGTCGAAGTTCTTGTCCTTACGGCCATAGCCTATATGGCAGGAAGTGCAGCGCGGCTCATTGGAGCCGATGGCGATGCAGAAGTTGTTCACCGTGTCACCGGCCTTTCCCAGCTTCTTGCCGCCCGCGCCTTCAGCATTCCAGGTCCAGTGAAGTGTCTTGTGTATCTGGCTCGCAGCTTCGGTATGGCAGGTGAGGCAGGCCTTCGTCACCTCAGGACCCGATTTGAATTCCTGCTGAAGTTCCTTGAACTTGGAGTGGTCGGCTGTATAGTTCGCGGAGTGCTTCAACCCGAATTCCTCACCGGGCAGGGGCGCCTTTTCAGGGACGGCGGAGAGCACGTCTCCGGGGCAACCAAGGATACCCAAAGCCCCGATCAGGAAAACCAATGCAGTGACAAGCCTTCTGTTCATTGAGTATCCTTTCGGAATTGCTAGAAATTGATTACCTTGTAGTCCGGATCGGTCATCATCTGCACCAGTTGCGTGGAGGTGGATATTCTCGCCCCCTCCAGCAGGTCGTCGGGCGAAATGAGTCTTTTATCAGCACACGCCTTGCAAACATGGATGGGACTTCCGAGCCCGACGAGCTTATTGATCAGATCTTTCATGTGCTCGCCCGTGGACGATCTAATGCCATCGGCCATGCCGGCCTGTCCCCAGTGTATGGCGTCGTCGATAAGAAACACTTCGACGTGGCTCCCCTGCTCTGCCGCCGCCGCAGCGAACTGGAAGGCGCGAGTGGCGCCGCCTGACTTTTCAAACCCTTTAGAAAGAGTAAAAAGCAACTTTTGCATTGTTCACTCCTTTCTTACCGCTATGGAATATGGTTGCCTGCAGTAATTGGCAAATCCCGTGCCATACTGGAAAAAATAGCGTATTATTCGTAATTAGCTGTTTTCATTAGATCTATTAGTTTCCCGTGCAATTATGCTTGATAGCCATTCCCAGTCGGGTTATTTAAACACCTGTTAATTTTGTTAAGGAGCTGATGGGATGCCTGAACACGACTTTGAACACTATTGGAAAGAAATCGTTAATACGATCAATGACGGGTTGATGATTATCGGGTCCGATGGGACCATTCGCATCGTCAATCGCGCCATGGAAAGGATTACCGGTTTCTCCCGTGAGGAAATGGTCGGGAAGAACTGCACCATCTTCAACTGCGACGGATGTGAAGCTGCCCGGGCCGAATCCGATAAATGGTGCAGGCTGTTCGGGGTTGGCAGTCCCAGTTCGAAGAGATGTATTTTCACCCGCCGGGACGGAACTTATGTCACCGTGTTCAAGCGGGCCTCGCTTCTGAAAGATGATGAGGGCAGAGTGCTCGGGGCGGTAGAAACCGTCACGGACCTTTCCGACCTGGAGCGGAAGGATGAGGAAATAAACCAGCTCTCGAAGATGCTGGAAACCGATAACGGCTTTCAGGGTATGGCCGGGAACTCTCCGGTTATGCGCAACGTATTTCAGGTTCTCGAAAAGGCTGCCCAGAGTGACGCACCCGTTCTGATCTACGGAGCGAGCGGCACGGGAAAAGAGCTTGCCGCGCGGGCCATCCATCAACTGGGGAGGAGGCGCGAGGGTCCATATATTGAGTTGAACTGCGCCGCGTTAAACGAATCACTCCTGGAGAGCGAACTTTTCGGCCACGTTAAAGGGGCGTTCACCGGCGCTTATCGTCACAGGCTGGGACGGTTCGAAGCGGCAAACTCCGGGGATATCTTCCTCGACGAGATCGGGGATATCCCTATGCCCATTCAGGTAAAGCTGCTTCGCGTGCTCGAGACCAAGCACTTCGAGCGGGTCGGGGATCACCGCCCTATCTTTGCCGATGTTCGGATCATAGCCGCAACAAACCGGAATCTCACCGAACTTGTCGCACAGGAAAGGTTTCGGGAGGACCTGTTCTTCAGGATAAACGTCATCCCGATATACCTGCCCAGGCTGAAAGAAAGAATGGAGGATATTCCCATACTGACCGCGCATTTCATCCGCGCGTTAAGGGAGAGGACCGGCAAGGACATCAGCGGCATTTCCCCGGAAGCCATGAAGCGTTTCATGGCCTACGAATGGCCCGGAAACGTGCGGGAACTCAAAAGTGCGCTCGAATATGCTTTCGTCATTGCCGAGGAAGGACTCATCACCCCTTCCCACCTCCCGGCGGGCGTCACCGGCGTCGGCCCTGCCGTCTGCTTCCCCCTGGAGACGGTTGAAGATACCGCCGAACGCGATGCACTCATCGAGGCTCTTCGCAGGTGCGGGGGCAACCAGTCGCTGGCCGCGAAGAGTCTTGGCATCAGCCGGGTAACCGTCTGGAACAGGCTCAAAAGGTATGGAATCGATATCCGGAAAGAGATCGGAAGGGAATCAATGGATTGAGAGTCGGCGTTACTTCCGGACTCATAATTGAAAAAAACTTTTCTCGCGGCCCCAAATAGGCGATAAGGCGGAATTACCCGGCAGCCTGATTAAGTATCGTTTACAGCCTTTTCCCTGGATTAGCTCATGATGATCGCTAAAGAGGCGTTTCCTCTCTTCCTTGCACTCTCCGGCATCTATCTGACCAGCCTCTATGGCTACCTGCTCTTTCATGCACTTGCCGAAGGATTCAGCATCGTTATAGCCTGCGGCATATTCATGGTGGCGTGGAACGCCCGGCGATTCCTCCAGAACCATTATCTACTCTTCATCGGTATAGCCTACATTTTTGTCGGCGGATTCGATTTCCAGCATATGCTGGCCTTTAAAGGGATGGGAGTATTCCAGGGATTCGACGCGAACCTTCCCACTCAATTGTGGATCGCCGCAAGGTATATGGAAGCTTTGTCGCTCCTGCTGGCCAATTGCTATCTGAAAAGAAAGCTTTGCCCGCACCGGGTTTTCGCCGGCTACGCTATACTGACGGCTCTTCTCCTCTTCTCCATCTTCTATGGGGCTTTTCCCGACTGTTATATCGAGGGTAAGGGTCTGACACCCTTCAAAATTGTCAGCGAATACATCATTTGCCTGATCCTGCTTGCCTCTATCGGTATACTTTTGAAGAACCGGAAGGAATTCAACGAGAATGTCCTGACGCTCATCATTGCCTCGATCGCCTCTGCCATCTTGTCCGAGCTTTCCTTCACCGCCTATCTGAGCGTTTACGGTTTTTCAAACATGCTCGGGCATTTTTTCAAGATCATCACCTTTTATCTTATCTACAAGGCGATCATAGAGACCGGCCTGGTTTCCCCCTATGACCTGCTTTTTCGAAACCTGAAGCAAAGCGAAGAGCGTTTTCGCTTCCTCTTTGAAGATGCTCCCACTCCCTACCAGTCTCTGGATGATCAGGGGCGTATCGTCTCCGTTAACCAAAAATGGCTGGAGACACTTGGTCTGTCACGCGAGAAGGTCGTTGGACGCTGGTTTGGCGATTTCCTCACGCCGCAATCCCGTAAGGTCTTCGAGGAGAAACTGGCTTCCTTCAAGGATGAGGGCCAGGGACGCGGCATTGAACTTGAGATGATCCGCGGCGATGGCTCTCTCATGCTCGTCTCACTCGATGGGAAGACAGGCCGGGATGAGAAGGGATGCTTTAGCCAGACACATTGTGTCTTTTCCGATATCACCGAACGCAGAAGAATGGAAGAGGAGTTGCGGAGGGCTCATGACCTGTTGGAGATTCGCGTCCGGGAACGCACGGCGGAATTGGAGCGGGTAAACCGCGACCTTGCCGACTTTAATCACATCGCGGCTCACGATCTGCAGGAACCCCTTCGCCTGCTGATAACCCTCGGAGACCGCCTCGCATCCAAGTGCGCCTGTCGCCTGGATATGCAAGATCGATATTATATTGATAGAATTCAAACACTCGCGCAAAGGGCGAGTACACTTACCCGTGACATTCTCTGCTATTCGATGTTAAGCTCACGCACTGATACCTTCGCTCCGGCCGATTTTAACCGTATTATCTGGGATGCACTGGCCCCGCTGGAACCGGAGATCGCACGTAAAGAGGCCGTTTTCGATATCGGAGACCTTCCGGTTATCGAAGCCGATCAGAGCCAAATGACCACGGTGTTCACCAATCTGGTAAGCAACTCCCTGAAATTCGCCGGGGATGAAAAGCCGAAGATACGGATTCATGGCGAACCGTCTGGTGACGGGCGATACAATATTTTTGTGGAAGACAACGGCATAGGCTTCGATGAGGCCTTTCTCGAAAAGATATTCACCCCCTTTCAACGGCTGCACAGCCGGTCCAGGTACGAAGGAAACGGCATTGGCCTCGCAATCTCCCGAAAGGTGCTCGAAATGCACGGCGGAAGCATTACCGCCAAGAGCACGCTGAATGCCGGGGCCACTTTCATTCTGACTCTACCGATTAATCAAATGGGAGCTGTCTAGTTGAAGAAAAGGAATTCGGTCATTCTGATGGCTGATGACGATGCTGACGATGTAATGCTCGTCAGGGACGCATTTACCGAGGCAGGGTGGAGAAATGCTTTCCATTCGGTGGAGGACGGGAAAGAGCTGATGGCCTATCTTCTCAGGACGGGGGATTATTCCGAAGCCTCCCAGTCACCCCGACCGGACTTGATCCTCTTGGATCTGAATATGCCGAAGCTGCATGGCAAGGATGCATTGAAGGAGATCAAGAAGGCGCACGACCTCCGATCTATCCCGGTCGTGATCCTCTCCACCTCGAATGAGGAGCACAATATTTCAGAATGCTACTGCCTGGGCGCCAGCGCCTATATCGTAAAACCCACGAGGTTTGAGGAACTCACTCAAGCCGCGAGACTGATCTCGAGCTTCTGGTTCCAACTGGCGGAGATGCCTTCAGCGGCATTACCGTGCCCATCCCTATAAGGACTGGATTGATGAACTCGCCGGAAGCACAGCCGTCAAGAGGAAAATTTACGGAAAAGATTCAAGGGAAGCTTTTCTTCCTTCTGATCATTTTGCTCATCCCCAGCCTCTTTATCCAGGGCTATGTCTATCACCACAGGTTCGAACATCGCCGGGGGGAGGAACTCCAGGAAAACCTCGAAATGGCTCGGGTCGTGGCCAGGACTTTCCACGGTTTTGTGCAGGACGTCCTCCACCAGGAGCTTACAATCGGCCTAGCGATCACATCCTCGCAACCCATGAAACCCGAAGACATCACACGGCTTCTCAGACAATCGGACACCGATCATGCAGCCATACGCGACTTTTCCTGGGTGGACCCGGAGGGCGCCTTTATTTATTCGAGCAATCCCGCGATGGTCGGCAACAATAATCGCGACCGGAATTATTTCAAAGACATCGTCGGAGGCCGTGAATGGACGGTCGGTGAACTCGTCCTTGCACGCACCACGGGACAGCCGGTTTTCGGCATATCCCGAGGCATTCGTTCTGAGAGCGGCGAGTTGCTTGGAGTGGTAGTCGCCACCGTCCTGCCCGAGCAGCTTGGATCGCTGCTCTCGGTTGAAAGAGCCAAAGGCGGAACAATAAACATCATCGATAACATGGGGATGCTGGTCTATCGCTTTCCTATACCGCACCTTAAGTGGGAGGAAAGAAACATGGCCAACCACCTCCCTGCATTTATGGAGGCTTACGCGGGCAAAGAGTCTACGACGACCATCATCTCGGTTTTCACCGGGGAAAAACGGCTGGTGGGTCTCGCTCCCATAGAGGCAATCGGATGGATTGCAACTGCCGGACGATCCGAGGAGGCGATGGTTGCCGAAATCCGTTCCTCTCTTCTCCAGCAGACCATCCTTTTGATCCTGGTCTCTTTTGCCGCTTTCTTCGCTGCGATGTTCTTCTCCCGCACGATCGCCGGTTCCATCGCAAAGTTGCGGGAATATGCCGTTGCGCTTGGCCGCGGAGATTTTGGAAGCACTTCGATTACCTCAGGTCCCGCCGAAATCAAAGACCTTGCAGCGGCATTCACCACCATGGCGGAAAGAGTAAAAGATCGTGAAGAGACTCTTCGCAAAAGCGAAGAACGCCTGAGAACCATTGGGGACAATATTCCAGGAGGCGCAATTTACCAGCACCTCTCAGACTCTCAAGGCCGGGTGACCTATGTGTATATGAGCGCCGGAATAGAGAAGCTTTTGGGCATGAGCGCCGCTGATGTTCTTGCTTACCCCCAAAAGTTTCGAGACCTCATCCTGGAGGAGGACCTTCCCCGCCTGCGTGAGGCCGAAGAGATATCGGCTCGCACTCTTTCTCCATTGGACTGTGCATTCAGGCAACGCACGGTTGCAGGAGAAACCAGGTGGATCCACTGCCGTTCTACTCCACGCCCGATAGGCGACGGTTCGATACTCTGGGACGGTGTTATGGTGGACGTTACGAAGCGAAAGCAACTCGAGGAGGCAGTGGCCGACAGTGAGAGAAGGTACCGAGAACTGGTTCAAAACGCCAACAGCGCCATTATCCGCTGGAGGCATGATGGGACCGTGATATTCTTCAACGAATACGCTCAGTCATTTTTCGGCTATCGCGCCGAAGAAATCATGGGCAAGAACGTCTCGCTGCTCGTTCCGGGCAAGGATTCATCGGGCGTTGATCTGTCTACGCTCATCCAGGACATCCTCCGCCGGCCGGGCAAGTATAAAACCACTCTTAATGAAAACATCTGCCGTGACGGCCGGCGGGTCTGGATGGCCTGGACCAATAAGGCAATAACAGATAAGGACGGTCAGGTATCCGAAATACTCGCGGTAGGAACCGATATAACAGAGCGCAAGATCGCCGAGGCAGCTCTGCAGAGGCAGACCGCCCTGCTCCAGGGGATTAACAGGGTGCTGAGAGAGGCCATATGTATCGAATCTGAAGAGGAACTCGCAAAAACATGTCTTGCCATTGCCGAAGAGCTAACCGGAAGTCAATTCGGCTTCCTGGGAGAAATCGATGAAAACGCTTCCTTCGATTCCATCAATCTGAGCGCTCCGGGATGGGACGCCTGCAGACTGCCGGTGAACAATGAACGGCAACTGCTGCGGAATATGATCGTCAGCGGCATCTTGGGCCAAGTATTACTGGAAGGACAGATTGTAACGGCGAACGAGCCTTCTTCTCACCCGGATATGACGGGATTGCCTGAAGGACATCCACCGATCAACGCCTTTATGGGCGTACCGTTGAAGAGAGCTGAGAGGACTTTCGGGATGATCGCTCTGGGAAACAAGGCGGGGGGATACGACGAAAACGATGCGCGGGATATCGAAGCCCTGGCATTGGCCTTTGCCGAGGCGCTCTTACGGAAACGGGCGGAGGAGCAAATCCGAAAGTCGCATCAGGAACTGGAACTCAGGGTACGTGAAAGAACCGAAGAAATCGAACGCAGCAATCAGGCTCTGCAGGATTTCGTATCCATTGCCTCTCATGATCTGAAAGAACCTCTCCGAAAGGTCATTTCGTTCGGGCATATCCTTACGCAAAGACATGGCGAAGCGCTCGGGCAGTCCGGCAAAGATTATCTCGGTCGAATAACAGGCGCCGCGGAGCGAATGCAGTCGCTTATCCACTCTCTTCTTGAATATTCCAGGGTCACGGTTAATCCGGGAGATTTCCTAAGGGTGGATCTTGCCGAGATTATCGGCGAAGTCCTCTCGGACATGGAGGTCAGGATAGAGAGCACCGGGGGCGAAGTGCTGGTCGAAGAACTGCCGATCATTGAAGCCAATCCAATCCAGATGCGACAACTCTTTCAGAACCTGATCGGCAACGGCCTGAAATTCCATAAGCCGGGTGAAAGGCCCGTTGTTAGAGTATCCTCAAGCGTGAGTGGCGATTTCTGCCGGGTCTCGGTTGAAGATAACGGTATCGGTTTTGACGAACAGTACTTGCAACAGATTTTCGCCCCTTTCCAGAGGCTTCACGCCAGGAATGAATATGAGGGCACAGGCATGGGACTGGCCATCTGCCAAAAAATTTCTGAACGTCACAACGGAAGTATCACTGCCCGGAGCGGACCCGGCAAAGGCTCTACCTTCATCATTCAACTGCCTTTGAGACAGTCGGTGAGCAACGAACAGCCACGAGCGACAGCCGGGTAGGACAAAGTGGCGACAGTTCCATTTGATTTGATTCTCAGGCAATTCGTGAAAAGTCCCGGATAACTACACTCAAATACTCAATGCACTCAGATATTTATTGACCAGCAATGCACGCAGGGTGGGCATAAACTTCAATGCCCACCGGCTCTTTCCATTCTTTTCCAATCCCAAAGCGCATCCACTTGTTCCAGATGGCGATAGCCGCAGTGGCCATTTAGGCGCAATGCATTTGACAGACTCCGTGACCGATGCTATTCAACCTAATCAAAAAGGTCAGCTATAGCTACTGGTATTGTTCCGCCATTATGCCTGTTTATGCCAAAGGCTCACTTTCCATGTATTTTCTGCAATATGTGTGTCCGATCACAAGGAGTCACCGCTCATGATTAAACGCATTTTGAGAATTACGCTATTGCTCATTCTGGCGTTCCCATTCGCAGCAGCATTTGCCATGTTGTTGAATGCCCCGGTCGAAGTGCAAATCGCCTCCGACGAAGCGCCGGGGGTTGAGGTGGAGGCTGTTGCCGGTGATGTGCGGTGGGCTGAAAACTTCTATCCGAGCGGAATAGAATACGGAATCAATACCCTTGTTACGGATGCACAGGGTAACGTTTATGCCGGGGGACCATTCATCACCGCCGGGGGGGTCATGGTAAACCATATCGCCAAATGGGACGGTAGCAGATGGTCTCCTCTCGGGTCCGGAATGGACGGCCCTGTCTGGTCTCTTGCCTTGGATGGAAAGGGAAATCTCTATGCCGGTGGACTGTTCGCATTTGCGGGGGGAGTCCCGGCAAACAACATCGCTAAATGGAATGGCGTTGAGTGGGTTGCTCTCGGAAATGGAGTAAGGCGGGAGCCTGAATTTGGTCATTATACACCTGGAGGGGTTTATGGCTTGACAGTGGATGAAGCGGGAAACCTCTACGCTGGTGGACATTTCACCATCGCAGGTGAGGTCGCGGCACACTCTATAGCCAAATGGGACGGCGCGAAGTGGTCTGCTCTTGGTTCCGGAATAGGTCCTATAGGCGCTTTCTATCTCCCCTTTGTCCGTGCCCTCGCAATCGATCAGAGTGGAAATCTGTATGCCGGAGGGCGCTTCTCCACCGCGGGGGGAATAGAAGCTGGGAACATAGCCAGGTGGAATGGATCATGTTGGTCTGCTATTTCATCGGGTACGAATGATGATGTCAACTCCATCGCCATTGATGTGGCCGGGAATATCTATGCCGGAGGACATTTCACCACGGCAGGCGGAGTAGCGGCAAAAAACCTGGCTAAATGGAACGGCAGAGGATGGGCTCCACTTGGACCCGGAATCAGCGGCGGTGAAAATGATCGTGTCTGGGCTCTTAAAACGGATAGTTTTGGAAATCTTTTCGTGGGGGGACGATTCATTACTGAAGGCCGGGTGGCGGCAAGCGGTATAGCCAGATGGAACGGCAGCGAGTGGTCTTCCCTTGGCTCGGGAATCACCTACGAATCTTTTAACGATAGCGTTGCAGCCATTAGCATCGATCGGCAGGGGAGCCTCTATGCAGGAGGATATTTCTCCCGTATGGGAGGGATTACAGCAAACAATTTTGCAAAATGGAATGGCGGTGAATGGACCTCTGTTGGTGGTGGCTCAGGGGTCATCAACAACGACAACTCCGATTCTCATGTCGCTGCAATTACCCTCGACGCCGGAGAAATGCTCTATGCCGCCGGTTGTTTCGACATTGCCGGTAATGCATCCACGCAAAACATAGCGAAATGGAACGGAAGTGCATGGTCGCCCCTCGGATCGGGAGTTGATGATGGTGTCCTGGCGCTCGCGGCACATCCCGACGGGAACCTGTATGCAGCCGGATGGCTTACATCTGCCGGGGGCAAGTCAGTCAATCACATTGCTAAATGGGACGGTAGCGAATGGTCTGCTCTGGGAGAAGGCGCCAACCACCGCATCAATGCCCTTGCTGTGGACGGGAGGGGAACTCTATATACCGGCGGAGATTTCACCATGGCAGGCGGTAAACCCGCACTCCACATTGCCAAGTGGAACGGCACTGAATGGTCTGCGCTAGGGAAAGGTCTCGATGGCAGTGTCTATGCCCTGGCTGTGGATGGGAGCGGAAATCTCTACGCCGGGGGCGATTTTACCAGGGCAGGCGACACGCCGGCAAACCATATCGCAAAATGGAACGGGACTGAATGGTCTGCTTTGGGAAAAGGCGCCAACCGTAGTGTTCTCGCCCTTGCCGTGGACGGGCGCGGAAATCTCTATTGTGCCACTGCCTACTCAATGGCGACTGGTTCAAATATTTACAGATGGGATGGAACCGCCTGGTTCAATATTGCACGGGGAACTCACGACCTCAGCGCACTTGCCGCCGACGAAATTGGCAATCTTTATGCCGCGGGGTACTTTACAGAGATTGGCGGAGTGGCAGCGAACAGAATCGCCAAATGGAATGGCAGGGAGTGGTCTGCTCTTGGCTCCGGGATGAATGACGCCGTCTTGGCCCTTGCCGCGGATGTTGGCGGAAACATCTACGCCGGGGGATCTTTCAGCACGGCGGGCGGAAAACCTTCCAGCCGCATAGCCAAATGGAAGGGGCGCCCTGCCCTCGCGGTCGATTTCCCCTCCGAGAGGCTGCAGCTCTGGGATGGAAGCCGAAAAAAGATCAGCTCGCAACACCCGAACGTGCTGTCCACCTGGGGTGA
The DNA here is from genome assembly GCA_964539645.1 of uncultured Syntrophobacter sp. Classification (GTDB taxonomy): domain Bacteria; phylum Desulfobacterota; class Syntrophobacteria; order Syntrophobacterales; family Syntrophobacteraceae; genus SbD1. The sequence continues at coordinate 26,458 of CAZIJV010000030.1, read as the reverse complement.
CAGGCTGGTGGTGAGCTTCCCTGAGCTGGGACTCTACCTGCACGATGGATCGGCTTGGGAAAAGCTCACTTCGTTGAAGTCCACCGAGTCGGTTCTGGGCATTGGCGACTCGCTCTATGTGGATGCGGGAGCCAAAGGAGTATACCGGTATAAGGGAGGCTGGACCAAGATCCACACTTCCAACCCCACCATGATGGCGGCCTGCGGTGAAAAGCTCGTGGCCAACTTTCCCGAAATCGGCCTCTGGATGTACGACGGGTCTGAGTGGAAAAGAATCAGTTCCTGGACCGGCGCCGAGCAGATGGTGGGTATCGAGAAAAGGCTCTTCGTGGATTTCGGAAAAAGAGGCATCTACCGCTATGACGGCTCATGGGTGAGAATCACCACTCGAAACCCGGGTCTCATGCACGCCTTCGGCAAAACTCTTGCCGCTTCTATCGACTCGGCCTCAACCCCGGGGATTTACCTCTACAGGAACAACTCCTGGACAAGGATCTCCTCGAATCCTTCGGCGGAAGGCTTTGCCTCCACCCGGTTCACGCTCTACATCGACCGTGGAGCACAGGGAATCGCGAGGTACGAGAAAAAAGCCTGGAAGACGATCACCCCCTATAATCCCGACAGGATCGCCATATACGGCGGGAAGCTTGCAGCCGTTATTCCCGATAAGGGACTCTATCTCTACTCCAACCCCGGCTGGAGCAGACTGAGCGCCGGCAAGGACGCTACCCTGATGCAAGGGGTGCTCTTCGAATAAAGACGGAAAAACAGTCCCTGATTCGGATCATTCCGTGGTATGCGCCCCCCCGGCAGGGTCTGCGTCAGGGACCGTTGCTGACTGCACATGAAAAGCCGGTGGTTTTGGATATGATTGTCGTACAGCAAGGCAATTTCAAGACACGGATGAACGGTGATGGACACGGATGGAGGGAGCAGCAACAAAGTTGCTATTTCGGCTCGAATCAATATACACTATGCATTTATGGAAGTGGCTGCATCCTGAAGGGTGGCACGGGCAACGGCTTTTTCGTTGCCCGTGCGGCGGCAGGGGGGATTGGGCATTTATGAAAGACATTCTTGAGATCAAGTGGCCATGGGAAATGGTGTGGTCTGAATATATAGACGATTTGCTTGCTCAGATTAAAGAAATTCTTCCTTCCCAGCATCCTCTTCAGGACCACAGCTTGTTTCCCGGCATAAAATGGAGTGGACGGCCCATATTCATCGTTGATGACGATACGACGGGCAAAACTATCCTGATGGACTTCGAAAAAATGAGCCGCTGGAAAAGAACCAAACATAAGATACCGCACATCAGCATCTTTAAAGACAGGAAGGAAGTGCAGCACCTCATAAACAATGATCATATTACCGAATGTAGCAGGCACAAGGGATGACTGCCGGCCGCCGGTCGAAGCTGACATACAGAGCTATTTTCATACTACGCCGCCCAGTGTACGCAATATGGTCGTTCAGCTCGATAAGAAGGGATTCATAGCGAAGAAGCCCAATGAACCCCGGAGCATGAAGTTGCTACTCTCACGGGACGAACTGCCGGATTTGAAGTAGCCGCTCATTTGACAGGCTTTTGTCTGTAAGGATAGGCCAGGGCGCCAGAGGGCATTTTAAAGTTGAGAGAGGATTATGTCGATAAACTTTCCGAAATCCGGAGGTTACACTCGAAATCATAAGATGTCTTCAAGGGGAATTGTTTTACCGACCTTGAACTCAGCTATGGCCTCATCAGCCATCCGCGCCAACTTGTCCTGTGATCCGGCAAAGGCTTTATCCCAGCGGCTTTCATCCTCCAATTCCATGAGCATTCTTGCCGCTATGGCATCCTGGCTCTCCGGGGGAAGCTTTGAGATAGCCTCAAAAGCTTTCTTGAGCAGTTCGGTCATGGGTCCTCCTTGTCGGAAATTGAGGCACAATGAAAACATACCTTCGCTGGAAAGCAATGTCAACGGGTGACACGGGCAACGGCTTTTCCGTTGCCCGTGCGGAAGCAAGAGGGGTTGGCAGTTGTGGAAACATCCTCTGTCCTTCGGACACAGACAGCCAATAGCCGCTGCCCGGGCGCCCGCGACGTGCGAACTCGGAGCGCCTGGCGCAGCCCGCTTGCCGGGCATTCGGTCTGCATGAGTCGGAGGAATTACCAATCCTGAACAGCACACATAGGGGATCATATCTGATAACATGAAGACGCCACATCATGACGAGAGAATAAAGGCAAGCGCCCTCATAGGCATCTCGGTCCTATATGAGAACGACCTGTACGAACTGGCGTGTCTTATGGTCAAAATACATCGTGCTCAAGATGCCGAGGCAAATCGAAAGTCCAGAGGCACACGTCAGGAGTCCAGGTCAACACTACTGGGCCTGGCAGCTAAGTATGCATATCTGACCAATATATCGTTAAGTGTTATCAAGGATACGATAAAACAGGCCGGTCTGTCCCTCGGTACAACCTTCGAGGATGATTCCCCCTGATCCTTTGGCTGGTGGATAGACTCCATTCCCGAATCATTGCGAAGGTTTTTCGCTTCCTCGGAATTCCCGGTTCCGGCAGGTAAAGCTGACTCTCGCTGAACTTGACGGGTGTTGTCCAGCCGACAAAGCACTGAGATCAACAGGAGTCAAACACCTCACACCATAAGCTTTCCGTCGGAATACCGCCTTGTCTCTTCGACTACTTCAGGAATGGATGGCCTTTCGCAGTCCGTGACTCCCCTCTCCGAATGTTTATGGTGAGGGAAATGCTCCAACCCGGAAAAGTGTGGAGTGTTATCGTAGCGGAATATCGCGCAGTGCATCAGGCAACATGGCTAATGTGCTTCTCTATTTCGAGCCGAATGGTCACAAAGTGTTGGTACTCGTTGGCCCATTCGACGAAATCTACCGAATCCTCTATCCGGCCTCTCCGGTATTTGTCATAGAAATCTTCAGAAGTCATTCCGTATCGATTTTCGTAAACGCTCAGGCGCTTAGCCACGACAACCAGAGCATCAACTGATGAGCCGTACTCTATTCTCTCTTTTCTCATGAAGGCCTCCAAATCGGATGCATCACTACCATCTTCTATCCAATTTAGCATGACTCTGCCGGGATTGGAAGGCAGGCGCATTACAATGAGGGGAAGCAATTCCGGCCCAAAGAGATGCTCCGGATCTTCACCCTCGCAGATCTTCAGTTGATCCACAAATAAGCGCATTCGACGCGGAGACTTTGGTTCTCCCCGTCTCGAAAACTCGTGCTTAACCGTATGGATTCACTATCCTCCTGGTGGCCTTTGTGTCGCTGATTTTTCAGAGGTAACGCTGAGTGGTTGAGAGTCCATGTACGACTGCCCAATGGAAACATCAGGTTAGTTGAGTTTGATTTTGAGAAAGATATACGAAATCATCCCGGATGAGGCGGCAGCAACCGATGATCTCCTGAGAATTGTCGATGAGAGCGGAGAAGATTACCTCTATCACAAGAGTCATTTCGGAATTCAGTTATTGACAAGGTATAGCAACATCAGAGATTCTTGGCAGGATTTTAAAGGGCTTGGCGCCTTTCAGTGACAAAGAAGATAAAAATCAGAAGGTTAACGGTTTCTGTTCATCTTATGCTCACACTTGACCGAATATCCTTGTAGAGACCTTAGGCATAAAATAAAATTGCGAAATCAGGACGATGGGAAAAGTTGGTCCTCATCAAGCTCCAACAGACCAGCCCTACCTGTTCCGGCTGAAGAATCGCATCTGCATTGCACTGATTGATTGACGACGATCTGATCGAAAGTCTTATATGAGAAACCAAACCAGAGATCGCGACGATGGTCCTCAGAAGCTAAACGTTTCATCAACGGAACTCTCACCTGCCGAAGCGGCAATCAAGTATTGTGTTGACGATCTGCCTGGCGCGTTAATCCCTTTTAGCCGCCTGTCCAATATACTGAAGCAGTTGGACTTGGGAGATCGGATCTCTGGTGCAGCCCTAGAATTCTTACACAACAAGGGGCTTCTGGCACTCCTCAGTTACGCAAGAGGAAAATTCACCTTTTCAAATTTTTTGAAGGAGGCAAAATCAGAGCAATCCGAGCGTTGTCTTGCTGCTGAGGCCAGGGCTCTTAAAGAACAAGCCGAGCAGAAGTTGAAAGATGAGGTCATGCAAGCTAGACAAAGGCAAATACAAGAACGATGGGCAGCAGAAAAGCGTGCTTTCGATAATGATCCAAGAAATATAGCAAGATTGTTGCAAATAGAGCTGAGGCACAAATATGACCTGTATGATTTTATCGAAAGGTACCACTTTCCAACTCTCATGAAAATTCTGAGACGCGTGGATAATAGGGTTCGGCTATCCGAGGATGAGGTTGTTTGGCTTAAGACAGAAGGTAAAGATTATTGCACTCCCGCATTAAGAAAACGCTACCATAGGAACGAGGCCGATTATTATGCAGGTGAGTTTGAAAAATCCAAAGATCATTGGTTTGCAGTCAACGCAAGCAGCCATTATCGCAAGTGCGGGGAATCGAAGACTGCGGATACGATGTTAAGTATGATTCATTTGTCTGGTTTAAAGAATGTGAAGCTGAAGTCCGCGATTTGCACGACGCATGGCGGTGCGAAAAGAGATTTGGGGAAATTAGATGATGCATTAAGTCTGGGCGAGCAAGCTCACCTGCTAACGCCGCAGGATTTCCGTCCCTGCACGCTGTTGGGTGCTGTGAATTATGAAATCGGTAATCATGAACTGGGACGAACCTGGTATGAAAAAGCTGTCGAACGAGGTTTTACCGAAGAGTCAGTGGATGATGAATTGCGTAGCATTTTCATGCGGGCCGAAAAAACCAAGAAAATAGATTTATGCAACCATCTTCTTGCGCTGGACCCAGTCCGTTACAGCTGGGCAAAATTAAGCGGGAGAAATGGCCGCAAGAAGTAACCGAACCGCCATCAATTCACCACTAATCCAAGGACAGGGTAAGGAGTAGGGGGCTACTCTCGACACATTCGGCAACTAATCAGATGAACTGATTTCTGTATCTCTCCTATGGATCTGTCTTTTTGCTCAAAAGATTTAGATCATACCATTACAGCTCAGACCCAAGCGCAGTTCTGAATTCTTACACTTAGGCCGATGCCAAATAATGCTTATCCGGGCTTCACGAACTGCCTTGTCGGAGAGGTTGGAAGCCGCTCCTTCAAAAGCTCAGGATTCAACCTTTTCAGGATATCCATTTTTTGCCTTTGGCCTTAGGCGCCATTCAGCTTTCTAGATCCCTTGGTTTTCGCACTACCTGTGCCTCGTGTCATCGGGCGACATGCGCCTCCGGGGCAGCCACCACGCGCCATTGCTAACGGCGCATAAAATGTCCGTAACGCACGCAATGACAGATGATGCTTCCTTTTATATCCTAGATCGGCATCTTGTCCTTATCAGGCAGCGGTACAGCCCGGCCCTGGAAATGTCTCCCACGGGTGAGACTGGCAGCGGGTTTTGTTGCCCGTGCCGGAGACAAGAGGGACAACGGAATGATTGACAATTGCTCATTCCCCTTGTCCTTCGGGCCCCGGCAACATAGTCCCCGTTGCCGGGGCCGCCCGCGATTGATGCTTGCCGTTGAGCCATTACTGGGGTAGAACTCAGCTCAGCAAAGATCCGCGAACCTCAAATCAGCTACATAGTCGGAAGAATACCATGAAAATAATACCGCTTTTGATCTGCATTGCAATGTCGACCGGCTGCGCCAGAGATCTCCGGCTGGCGCCTCCATCATACGACAAACCCGTGCTGGTGACATCTTCAAAGACGGCGACCATTGAGCTGCTCGGAGGGGCGGTGGGCGGATCAAGCGGAGTCGGGATGATGCCAATCATCGCCGGAAGCACCGTTCTTGCCGTTCCGATTTCCTCCGGACCGTACCCTGAATTGCACTTTGGCAAGGCAGACCAGAAGATTTTCATTTCATCATTGGCAAATGAACTGAATAGGCTTGGATTGCTGAGAGTGGCGGCTCCTGAGCAAAATACTGATCCTGACTTGAGGATCCGAATCCTGTTTGCCCAAACCCATCATTTTCCCGGCAACCAGCGATATACCCTGGATGTTGCCATTGAGATAAGAGCGAAGGAAAAAGTGTACGGGAATACATACCACATTGACTCCCATGAGGGCGCCTCGTATTGGGAGACTGTGACGACAAACGCGGTTGAAGGCAAATCCAAAGCCGCCAAAAAGCTCATGAACGCCTTGATTCGAGACATTGAAACCTGGATGGCTGCCAATCCAGCCTGAATTGCAATCTCATCCCCAATATTTTGTGGCGGATCATTCTGGAGGTCATATCCAAGTTACTTTCGACTGATCTCAGCCCGGCTTCCATAGAGGATTTCCTGCTGGAATGGATCAGGACTTCAAAAACTCGAGGGCTTGAAAAATTTCCAGTTTCAGATCATACATTGTTGAGACGGAGGGAGGCTGCAGGTTCGGCCTTGTGGCAAGTTCTGCATTAAGCGAAATTACCGGTTGATCCTATGGCGACATGCCTTTATCCTGCCCAAAGGGTTTAATGTCTGCAAGCTGAATGAAGTTTTTTTGAAGTTCTAGTCCGAGCGCCGGTTATCGCGCATTTATGCGGATGCTCTCGCTTTGCATTTATTTTAAAAGATATTGCTGAGAATAACCTGCGATGAACCCTAAAAAGCACAACCTCCTCTATTCAGTGAACACCTGGCTAGCGTATAATATCTCCGTTCTCTATTATGGAGGCGTGCACTATGTCTGGTGCTCTCCGGTATTCAGCGCTCGAAACCATCCGGGATACCATGCCACTCCGCCGCCGACCTCCTGTCCTTCAGATATCTATCACAGCCTGGCTGAAGAGGTTCGTCGTCGTGACGGTCACAGCACCAAGATTACTGGCAACAGATCGAGTCTAATCGACGGCGCACAGAATAAGCACAGTGCCGGTATCATCACGGATGATGAGTTACGCAAAATTGAGGAAATTGCCGCCGCCGCAGAATGTGCGGATTTTCGTCCGCTTCTTTATTTGATTCCTTTTGTAGGCGTTTCTCACCTGCTCAAGGAAGTTCCGGTGCCGAAACGGGCGCATCCTCTATCACCGGAGTATGTCATCGAAGAATTGCCCACGGAGCTTTTTGATGTCATCGAATTGGAGAGGGCCTAAACAATGAGCGACAGAATTAGTGGAAAAGAACAACTCGATGCGTTACGAGCACGGCCCCAGGCACCGAGAGTTTTTATTTCGTACTCACATGATTCAGCCGATCACAAGAACTGGGTTCTCCATCTTGCAAGCGAGCTCCGGAATAAAGGTGTTGACGCGGTTCTCGATGTATGGGACCTCAAGCCTGGAGATGATGTTGCCAGGTTTATGGAACATTTGGCATCGGTAGATCGTGTTGTGATCGTGTGTTCTGCGAACTACGTTCAGAAGGCTGTAGCGGGCAAGGGGGGAGTCGGTTATGAGACGATGCTGGTTACAGCTGAGATCCTTCAGAATCGCGGTGTGGTAAAGTTTATCCCTATATTGAGGAATAATCCCAGTAAGACGCTCCCTCCATTTCTTCAAACCAAGATGTATATCGACTTTGAAGTGGATGCGGACTATTCCCGTAATCTTGAAAAGCTAACCCGCGTGCTCCACGAGGCACCGTTTAACCCAAAACCCCCGCTTGGTACAAATCCCTATATCTCATCCCCTGTTCGTGACGTCTTCGCAGATGAATGGTTCCATAGACACCAATCAGAAGCGATGTCGGAGGTGCAACGCCGAGGCGCCTTCATGGAGGTTGAGTTCGGTGCTTCAACCGATTCATTGAGGAGTGATCATCGAATGCTACTAAACGTCGCTGAGCGTTCGGAAATTAAGACGTTTGGTTGGCCAATTGGTGCCGTTTTGCACGTGGATAATGGCAAGCCAACTCCAGATGAAGATGGAATTGTTGCGAGGATAGCCAGCCGATTTACCCAACATGAGTCATTTGATTATTGGGCTTTGCGTCTGAACGGAGATTTCTATCTCGCTCGAAACCTCTTCGAGAATGATAGGGACCCCAACGCTATTTTCTTTAATACGCGTATTGTACAAACGGCAGAAGCGCTCCTTTATTGTAGAAATCTGTATACTAACCTAGGCGTCCAGAATGGTGCGACCGTTCAGCTTCGGATTCGTCACTCAGGGATCAAGGGACGCAAATTATCAACCTCGAATCCAAGTAGAATAATGTGGCAGGAAAGCAAAGCTTCTGCGGATTCTTGTGGACGTGCGATCCAGTTCGAACATCCATTGTCGGATCGTGGTGTGGTGGAAAAGACTCGTGAATTGATGAATCCGCTATTCGTAATGTTCGATTTTTTTGAACCAGCCGAGTCAATTTATGAGGACATCGTCGGCAACTTTATTCAGGGTCGTTGCACTTGAGCTGCGGAGCGTGGGACCCGTATAGCCAAGGGTGTGCCTAAGTATCACAATGCCCACCAATATGCACTAGATTATGGAAAGCCGGTGGGCACGAAAGCCGTGTGCGCCCACCCCTATCTGGCTCAGGAACGCAAGGGATACGTGGCTTCTGATGATGCAGGCGGGATGTTTTCAGGCGGCAAGATTAAGCTGCAAATGATCGCAAAGGAGTAGGTACACAAGCTGTGCATGCGCGAGTGGCACTGGCAATAGGTTTTTTGTCGCCAGTGTCATAGGCAAGAGGGGCAGCCAGAGGCAGGAATTCCCCTGTCCTGCGGTCCCAGTCAGCGAATACAGATGTCCGGGCCATCAACTGGGTGAGATATTCGTGTATATGTGGGTAGAAAGAACACCGGAAGAGCTTGTAAAGCAAAAATTGAAGCGCCGTGTGGGACATGCTCTTGCCGCGGCATTTGTCGGGTTCTTGGTAGGTCTTATGACTCTACTCGTATATGGATGGAGAGAGGCGATGCTCCGCGGTCAGTCTCTTGTGCCTACCGATGAGCTTCTTCATCGTCTGCCTTGGTCTTTGCTTTGTGGCTTTGTTTTTGGACTGCTCTACTGCAAATTTGTGAAACAACCCCGTATCGTTATCTGTCCAAAATGCGGCACGACGAAATATGAAGATGTCTCCACAGAGTGCCCGTGTGGAGGATCTTTCAGAAACTTTGATGAAATGAAATGGGTATAAACTCCAACTCAGGCAAGCCGGCGACGACAGAACCGCCCAGTGTCATATGGTGTAAGGCCCTCGGCCGCCGAGCTTGACACTGTAGGGTCAGTAAGCAAGCCCTGAAAAGTTCACATACCTCTCCTATGTATTCATGCACGGGCCTGTCTTTTTGCTCAAAAGATCCAAATCATACTATTACAGCCTCAGACCCAAGCGAAACTTCACATTTTTGCACTCCGCCAATCAGCTTTCCAAACCCTTCGGTTTTCGCACTACCGATCAGAGTCATCGGGTGGTATGCGCCCCCGGGCCTGCCATCAGAGACCGTTACCTAACGGCACATAAAATGCCCGTAGTGCAGGGTATGATCGATGATGTTCGATTTAATGCTCGAGATCGGCATCCTGTCCCGTATCAGGCAGCGGTACAGCCCGGCCCTGGAAATGTCTCCCACCAGCAAAACCCCCACCAGGCGGGCGCCGTCGGGAGAAAAGACCGTTTTGCGGTAGGCATTGCGCGAGGCGGCCACATGGACTTCATAGTCGCGTCCGGTTGTGTGCGCGATTCCCATGGAGACGAAGGCGACGTCCGCCACCTGTGTCGCGTTCAGGATGCCGAACGTGCCGCCGTATTCCGTCGGCCTGCCTGCCATGTTGGCGCCGGCGCATTTGCCCATCTCCACGGCGTTGGTCCAAAGGCCCGTGACTATGCGCCCGCCGGTGATGGGGTCGAAGGTTACGGCGACATCTCCGGCAGCGAAGACGTTGACCGCACCGCACGCCGTGTACCGGTCCGCGACAACTCCGCCGTCGACTCTAATGTCTTTCGTGTCGATGAAGGAAACGTTCGGCCGCACCCCTTTTCCTATGCATACCATCTCGCAGGGGATCGTGCGTCCGTCGTCGAGCAGGACTCCGTCTACTCCCCTGCCGTTCGATAGAATACGGCGGGCAGCGGCGCCGGTTTCTATCTTCAATCCTGCATTGTTCAGCGCATCCCGTATCAGGGCGGCATCCTCCGGTTCCATCAACTGAGAGAGCACCTGGGGCGATTTGACGATCATGGTGACTTTGAGCCCGCGCTCCAGCAGGGCAAAGGACGCTTTGAGGTTCAACATGCCGCCGCCCAGCATAACGGCATGGCGCGACTGCCCAACGCGCCTTTCCGCGGCCCTGGCATCGGCAAGGGTTCGCAGGGCATATACGCCGTCGGTCCCGGTCCCTTCGATCTCCGGCGGAATGTAGGGACTGCTGCCCGTTGCAATAAGCAGCCGGTCATAGGAGAGGCGCTCCCCGCCGGCGGTCTCCACAATTTGCGCCCCGGGCTCGATTCTCCTGGCCCCCGAGTTGATCCGGACATCAATACCGTCGCCGGAATATGGCCCCTGCCCCGTCAACGCCATATCCGCCGCTTTTTTCTTTCCGCTGATCAGGAAGGGAATCAACGGCCTGAAATAGGGCGGATCGGGTTCATTGGAGAGTACGGTGACCGTTCCGCGCCTGTCGATTGCGCGTATGGCCGCGGCAGCCGCCATGCCGGCCGCGCTGGCGCCCACTATGACATAGCGCTTTTCACTCTGTGCCACGTCTATTCCCCCTGCGCTCCAAGCATCCCGGCGGAAGCGCTTCGGCGCGTCTCTTTCGAAAAGTCTTTTACACTCCGGTAAACCAACGCCCTGGTGGGACAGGCCTCAACGCAGGCGGGCATTTCCCGGTCCGGGCAGCGGTCGCAGCGGTATGCTTTGTGCTCTTCGATGTGCCTGCCGATGACTCCATAAGGACACACCATCACGCAGGTCCAGCAGCCGATGCACTTCTCGCTCTGCGTCAGCACCACTCCTTTTTCCGTGCGCCGGATAGCGCCCGCGATGCAGGCGTGCATACAGGGCGCGTCTTCACAGTGTCGGCAGAGGATGGGCGCCGGTTTTCGGGATGCTGCCGCTTCCACGTAGACACGCGGTTTAGGCAGGGGATGCTCGTTTACAGCCCCGTAAAGAGAGCGGCAGGACGAATGTGCAACCGCACACGCCAACTCACACGAATGGCATCCCATACATTTATCCAGCCGGACGAATATTTCTTTGGGCTCAGACATCATAAGCTCCTTTTGCTCCCGGAGAGTCGGCGCCATGGAAAGAGTCAGACACCTCCGGCGGCGCCGGAGGTCGGGACATGAGTTTTTATACAACACGAATCGGGATTATTTCATTGTCTTTTCGAACTCCATGAGAGCTTTTTTCCCTCAAGAAGGTTGTAATCCTTCCCGGACATGATAATCAAGTTCATAAACAGGAGGAGAGAGATCACCATGAGAACAGGCGCATTCAGTCTGGTGAGCACCGCAATGAACGCAGGCGTAGAGGTGTGCTTTGCAAATCCCGGAACTACGGAACTGCCGATTGTCGCTGCGCTGGACGGTGTCCAGGGAATGCGGGTCGTACTCGGGTTATTCGAGGGCGTCTGCGCAGGCGCCGCAGACGGGTGGGCACGCATGGCCGGCCGTCCCGCGGCGACTCTGTTTCACCTCGGCCCGGGGCTCGCCAACGGCCTGGCAAATCTGCACAACGCACGACGCGCCCGCACTCCCATTGTCAACTGGATCGGCGATCATGCAACCGCACACCTCGGATTCGATGCGCCGCTTACCTCCGATATAAAAGCGCTCAGCGGAACCGTGGGCTGGACGAGATCCGTGAAGTCCGTGCACGAGATGGCGGAGGCAAGCCTCGCAGCGGTCGAGGCGGCCTTCGGCCCGCCGGGACGCGTAGCTTCGCTGATAATTCCCGCTGACTGCCAATGGGAACAGGGACCCGAGCCCCTTTCCGTCCGCTCCGCCCCGGTATTGCGAGAACCTCCTTCTTCGACACTTCTGGAAGCGGCGCGGTTGCTGCGAACCGGACGGTGCGGGCTGTTGCTCGGCGGCAATGCCCTGAGCGGCCGAGGACTTACTGCAGCCGCCCGGACGGCCGCCGCTACGGGCTGCACGGTCTGGCTGGAGACGTTTCCTTCACGCCAGGAGCGAGGGCGTCACCTGCCCGCGTTTCCCTCCCTGCCCTATTTCCCCGAGCAGGCGCGTGAGGCGCTTTCAGACATCGAGGCGCTGGTGTTGACGGGCGCGGACGAGCCGATCTCTTTTTTCGGATATCCCGGTCAGCCTTCACGACTCCTCCCGGAGGGGGCAAGGCTGCATACCCTCGCAGATCCGGATGATGACATCGATGCGGCCCTGGCGCTCGAGATACTGGCCGATGAATTGCGTGCGCCGCCGCTCTCTCCGTCTTCTGCCCCGCACCTTGCATTCCCTCCAGGCGATCAACCGCTCGATCCGGATAACTTGGGCCGTACGTTGGCGGCGTTCACCCCGGAGAACGCAATAGTAGTGAACGACGCGGTCACCTCCGGTTCCGCCTGGAACAGCCGGTATTCTTTCAGCGCCGCACCCCATACCATACTCAATCTGACGGGCGGCTCAATGGGCCACGGGCTGCCCCTGGCGCTCGGGGCCGCTGTCGCATGTCCGGAGCGCCGGGTTATCGCTTTCCAGGCGGACGGGAGCGCTCTCTACACGCCACAGGCGCTCTGGTCCATGGCGCGCGAGGGCGCGGATGTGACCGTAGTAATATGCGCCAATCGCCGCTACCGCATTCTTCAGATCGAGCTTGCACGCGCCGGAATAGCACGGCCAGGCCCAAAGGCGCAGGCCCTGACGGATCTCACGCGCCCGCCTGTAGACTGGGTTCAACTGGCCAAAGGATTTGGCGTACCCGCCTGCAGCGTGAATACTGACGCCGGGTTCTCTGAGGCGCTTGCACGCGCGATTGCCGAACCCGGTCCGAGCCTGATCGAGGCGATGCTCGCCTGAGCGCTACCGAGCGCCATTATGAGGAGGATACTACTCGGAAAGGAGTAAGGGAGATGAGAGCTGCTATGAAGCACAAAGCAAAATGGCTCGGCCGCGGGAGAGACTTTTTGCGGCCAATGGCGACTGACTCCAGTGCCTGTTGTTCAACAATTACCTTGCTGGTGATCGGCCTGATCGCCCTCCTGGCCCTGCCGACGACTCTTTGGGCTGGCATCAATGAGTGGACTCCCCGGGGACTTGCCGCTGACAACCCCAGGAGCTTCGCCATGCACTCCGCTCAGCCGGCGACCCTGTATGCCGGAACCAACAACGGTCTATATAAAAGCACCAATAGAGGGATGGACTGGACTCCCACCTCTCTCCTCTCCGCTGTTTTTTCCCTTGCGATAGATCCCGTTGCGCCAAACACCGTATATGCCGGTAGTAACGTTGTTTCCAAGAGCATAAACGGTGGAGAGAGTTGGACGCACTCCACCGGCACATCCTGTTTTATAAATTCTCTTGCAATCAATCCGGGGCAGACCGATATCGTGTATGCCGGAACTTCCGGATGCGGTGTATTCAAAAGCGTCAATGGCGGGGACAGCTTTACAGCCACGAATGAGGGACTTACCGACGCCAACCTTTACATTTCGAGTGTCGTCATAAAACCCTCTCAACCCAGTGTGATGTATGTCACTACTTACAGCGGTGAGGGTATGTTCAAGAGCACGAACGGGGGTGGAACCTGGACAGCCGTGAGCACCGGCTTGCCGGAAAACCCGAGTATCAAAACCCTTGCCATGGATACCGCTGATTCAAACGTCCTCTATGCCGGAGGCTACAATGCCGTATACAAGAGTACAAACGGCGGTGGCAATTGGGCGGCTCTCAGCACCGGGTTTCCCCAGTTCACTGATGTATACGCTCTCGTCATCGATCCCATTCAACCGGCGAACCTTTTTGCCGGAACATGGGGGAACGGTGTATACAGGAGCACAAATGCGGGAGCAAGCTGGACATCCATGAATGCAGGCCTCACTCATACTCAACTCTATACCCTTGCTATCGATCCCTCGGGAACTCATTTGTATGCGGGGACATACCAAGGAGGTGTGTTTTCCTGCGAGGTGTCACCGGGAGCTTCCATCCCTGCATTGAACCTGCTCCTGGACGAATAGAACCCGCGTCACGAAGTCAGTTCGATTTGACCCGAAGCAATCAGGCCCCTGGCCGGGGTTTCAAGCGTGCTGAAACGGAATTGCCGTGCCTGAACAGAGGTGATTTATGCCGGATCAGTTGGAATGGACACAATCGGGCGCTCTCTCCCGGGTCGTTAACCCGTCGGTAAACCGCAAATACCTCATTTCAACGTCCTGCAACCGATTCGGGATTTGGGAAACCTGCGTTTTCGCAGCAAATCGCTTTTTTATACCGCGAAAATCCGGCAATCCCATTTTGGTGCTTAACGCTTCCAATCGAGAGCAAGCCGAGGCACAGCACTGTAAAGCGCTCTCCGATTTTCAGGAACAGGACTTGCCGGAACTGGCGCGTATCTATCGTTTCGAGGGCGGGTTCCCGATGACCGAAGACTCTCATCAGCCCACTGGACCCGCGGGGGAATTCCCTTTCGCCACGCAGGCGCCCCAAGGCTTTTTGCGGCGCCTGTTGAGGTTCATTACCGGCAGATGAACGGCCAAAGCCCGCGAAGCAGGCCGAAACACCGAACACTCCTCCTTGAAGCCCCGGAATATTCCGCGCCTCCTCGTCGTGCCCTGCTCGTGAAATGAATATTGACAAATGAATCTTATTGTTTAATTTTACTTCTACTATTGGTGACATGTACGTGAAACCTGCCCGGAAACGGGGCACGAGCCAGGTTTACAGAAGATTCTGTATCCTGGTTTTTTTTATGGGCACACTATTACCCGGTTGGGAGGGATCGGAATGAGCGCAGAGGAAAAAACCGTACTGAAACACACCCATACGCTTTCGCTTCACCCTGAAGACGCTTTTTCCAGGCACGATGAATCCAACGACGAGCAATTCTATCGCAAAGACCGGATGGTGCATCATCTCGACTCGGTTGCCCTGGAAACGGTAACAAGAATTATCGGCGCTCTTGCGGTAGAGAAAGAGCCGGTCATTCTCGATTTGATGGCCAGTTGGGATTCTCACCTCCCGGCAATCCTCAACGCGGCGAAGGTTACCGGACTCGGACTCAACATAAACGAACTGCACCGCAACGGGAGGCTCACCGAGCGTATCATCCACGATCTGAATGCGCATCCCGTTTTGCCCTTTCGCGATGATACTTTCGACATCGTCATCAATACCGTCTCCGTGGATTATATGACGAAGCCCGTTGAGGTTTTTTCCGAAGTGGGACGTGTACTCAAGCCAGGGGGCCTTTTCCTGGTGATCTTTTCAAATCGCATGTTCCCGGAGAAGGCCGTAAAGATCTGGAGAGAAAGCGCAGAGAGCCAAAGAGTTGAGCTTGTAAAAAGTTTCTTCGAGAGCGCCTCTCGTTTTGAGGAACCTGCCGTCTTCATTTCGAGCGGTAAGCCCCGGCCTCCGGACGACAAGTATTACCATACCGGACTCCCCAGCGACCCGGTATACGCCGTTTACGCCGATAAACGGGCTCATGAGGGAAACAGCCGGCGCAGGCCGGATCTAACGGATTTGATGGAAGCCCGGCCATCGCAACCGGCGGCGGATGAGCAACCCCGATCCAGTTCGCACTCCTGCCCGTATTGCGGCATGAGGCTTAGAAAATGGACTCCGCCGAACAGCCCCTTCAGCACCTGGGACACCGAGTTCCTCTATATCTGTTTCAATGACGAATGCCCCTACCTGGTCGCGGGCTGGCAAACAATGAGCTGTCAGGGAAATCCCGGAATGTCGTACCGGCACGCCCACGATCCGGAGAGAGGAAGCCACATTCCCATACCCATCATAAGCCTGCACGCGCTGAAGGAAGGAATTGTGGATGAGTGATTCCTAACCATGGAACCTCCCTGCGTGGCGATCTCCCGAGTAACCTTTTTATAACCCACCTTACGTTAATAGGGGGCTAACTCAGGCGCCTGTCTCGGCAAGCCTGTATGAATCACCGTCTATGCCTTTAGGGAATGAAAGGAGATCGCCATGAGCAACTACAAGGATTACCTGGACAGACTCATTCCGTTTGCCGAGCTGTATATTTGGCCGCTCCATGGTGCGGAAAACGGCAACGGTGACGGAGATGATGGAGCGAACTACGGAGAGGAAGGCATTGAATTGCCTGCAGACTGTATCAGAAAAATGAGGCAGCCGATTTCCTTTGCCGACCATTATTATCCACGGGGTGCGGAGACCCGGAAGAATCTCATCGAGCTGGCATGGAGCCTCGATCCGGCGTTGTGGGAAGTTGCCGGCGAATGGAGTGATGCGGATATCGCAAAGATGAAAGAGCCGGTCTACGAGGGCTGGAAGATCCATCTCAGTCCGGCAAGCATCAAAAGACTCACTGAACTCTGCTGATTCCTCCTCACACTCGGCGCGAGCCCACCAGCCAGAGCATCATGCAAAATAGCGCAGAGTTCAAAGAATAAGAGCCCTGCGCTATTTTGCGGAAATCCGCTCACCTGCAGGATGCCGGTACATGGCAAGCGTCCACGGGGATCACCAAAGAATGCAACTGAATTCAGGATCGGAAGGAGCGTTGGAAAAGGTCGCTAATGGCCTTTTTCCCTTCCTCGGAAAGGTGTCGCGTGCCTGTACCGACAAAAGTCTTGTGTTCGATGACCGGAGCACTCTCCACCCAGGTGTTGTCTTTCCAGGTAAACCAGGCCTTACGGTCCTGGTCGAACACACTCAAAGGGCGGTTGAACAGTTTCGCCAGTTCGACGGTCCAACCGGTTCCGCCTTTCACGGTGTCGTCCGGCTGAATCCAGCCGACTGCAAACACCTGGAACCCATTGTTCACCATGTGGAAGATCATCTGCATCACTTTGCGGATGGCCTCGGCGCTGGAGTAGGTCCGGTTCATGCGCATACAGACGATTTCCATGCTGATGTCGCCTCTTTTCATTTCTCCCGGACTCAGCATGATCAGACCCTTGTCCCGTGACAACTGGTGTCCCTCGTAGGAAAAAGTCACTTCCCCGACACCATGCTTCTCGGCCTGGATTCCGAATTCAGCCTCAGAACCCCTCAGCCCCCCGCTGTAGAGCGTAAATTCTTTCGCGTTCGACATTATTATCATCTCCCTGTTTAAAACCGCGAAGTATAATCGACAATTCAGGGATATCAACCGGGGTGCGGAGAAAAAAATCATACGGGCGACAGGTAGATAGAGCAAGAAAGGGTTCGATCTGCTATTGCAGGCTCTCCCGATCCTGTTCCTTTTCTTCCGTTTCCTCGCCCAGGTCCTTCAGAAGGCTGTCGGCAAAGTCACTCCCGGAGTTGCGGAGAAGCGAAAGAGCTTCGAGGTAGGCCTCCTCAGCCTCTTCGTTTCCCTCTTTTGCCGAGTTTTTGAGATTCATGAGGCCTCCGATCAGGTTTCCGGCAATACCGGCGCCGGCGCCGGCCAGATGCGCTCCGAGATTTGCCAGTCCGCGCTTGAGCCCTTCCAGCGTTTCAGAAAAGCTGGGGGCGCCATGCGGATGCAAGCTGGATCGGGTGGGTTTTTTCGGCATACTGCTCTTGGGCCGCGGATAGTTGTGCATTTCAAGCTCCAGAGTTTTTTATTCTGTTTAGAAAGTCCTTTAGAATAAGATACTTACAGAGCCCAAATTGTAAACGTTCCTCGATACGGGGACAGGGCTCGGAGCACATCAGCCCCCTCTCAGTAATAGCTTTCATGGGACACTTTGCCCCTGAACAGGTAATAGCAAAAACCCGTGTAGATGAGCACCACCGGAAGCGCCACTGCCGTTCCGATCAGCAGAAAAGACTGAGAGGTGGCCGCGGCGGCCGTCTCTCGGAAGGTGAAGGCAAAAGGAACCAGCCACGGCCAGGTGCTTATCCCCAGCCCGAGGTAGCCCGTGAGGAATATTCCGATGCTCAGGAAGAAAGGCCGGTATTCCCTGCCCTTGTGAAGATCGGACCACATAAGGATGAAACAGCCCGCGGTAATAAGCGGTATGGGAAGCAGGTAGAGAAAATTCGGAAGGCTGAACCACAGGGTCTTTACATAATCATGCATGAGCGGCATGCTGATGCTCACGATTCCCAGAAATACTCCTACATAACCGAGCACATAGGAAGCGCATTTTCGCGCCCAATCCTGTGTGACTCCATCGGTTTTCATTATGAGCCACGTAGACCCGAGCAGCGCATAACCGAACAATAGCCCCACGCCGGTCATGAAGCTGTAGGCGCTCAACCAGTCGAACGGATGACCCGCAAAGCTTCTGCCCTGTACAGTGATCCCTTTCACCACGGCCCCGATGATCATGCCCTGCATGAAGGCAGCGACAAGAGAGCCAAAATGAAAGGCGTAATCCCAGATGAACCGGGATTTGACCGCCTTGAATCGGAACTCGAACGCCACTCCCCGGAAGATGAGTCCGAGCAGCATGAGGATCACCGGCATGTAGAGCGCGGGCATCAGTATGGCATATGCCAGGGGGAAGGCCGCAAAAAGTCCTCCTCCGCTCAATACCAGCCAGGTCTCGTTGCCGTCCCAGAAAGGGGCGATAGAATTCATCATCCGGTCCCGGCACTGGTCGGAAGGAGCGAAGGGAAAAAGAATGCCCACGCCGAGATCGAACCCGTCCAACAGCACGTAAAGGAAAAGAGCGGTGACGATCAGCCCGAACCAGATGAGCGGCAGGTCAAGGTAATGTTCGAAACTAAACATGCTGTCCTCCCTCTTCGGAAGCTGCTTTTGCAATGAGCGGAGGCTGTTTGACGCCATGGGCGCCGTATGTTTCCGGTTCGATGTCCGGGCCTTTCCTGATGAGCTTCACTATGTAATACCCTCCGGCGCCAAAGATTACGGAATAGGTGAGGAAAAAAGCGGCCAGCGAAATGGCTATGGGTGGGCCGGCCACCGGGGACACTGCCTCGGAGGTTTGCATCACTCCCTGGATGATATAGGGCTGCCTCCCGATTTCCGTCACGAACCACCCCGCCAGGACGGCCAGGAACCCCGCCGGCGTCATGGCCATGCACCAGTATTGAAACCATTTCGTATCGAACAGCCGCTTTCTGAAGTAGAGCACCAGCGCCATCAGACCGGTCAGGCTCATCAGCATGCCGAGTCCCACCATCAGCCGGAAAGACCAGAACACCGGGAGAACGGGAGGCCGTTGCGCTTTCGGCCAGGCCTTCAGGCCACGCACCTCGCCCTTCAGGTCATGCGTAAGAATCAGGCTCGAAAGCCCCGGTATTTCAACGGCATACTTCGTCCGCTCCGCCTCCTGATCCGGCCATCCGAAAAGCACCAGGGGCGCGCCGCGCTGAGTTTCCCAAAGACCCTCTATTGCCGCAACCTTGACCGGCTGGTATTCAAACGAGTTGATCCCGTGCAGATCGCCAAACACCAGTTGCATCGGGGCCACCAGGACCGCCATGATCATGGCCATTCCCAGCATGATCCGGGCCTGTCTTATGACTCGCCCACGCCACAGGTAGAAGGCGCCTATTCCTCCGGCGACAAAAGCCGTGGTCAGGTAGGCGGCGGTCACCATATGGACGAACCGGTACGGAAATGAAGGATTGAAGATCACTTTGAGCCAGTCGGTCGGGTAGAATAGACCGTTTACATCCACTCGAAACCCTTGTGGAGTCTGCATCCAACTACTGGCAGAAAGTATCCAGAAAGCCGAAAATAGCGTTCCGACAGCCACGATCAGGGTTGAGGCAAAATGCAGTCTCCTGCTGACGCGGTTCCAGCCGAAGAGCATAACGCCAAGAAAGGACGCCTCCAGGAAGAAGGCGGTCATCACCTCGTAGCCCAGCAGCGGACCGATCACATTCGCGGACTTATCGGCGAAAACCGACCAGTTGGTGCCGAATTGAAAGGACATCACCACACCCGAGACAACCCCCATGCCGAAGGTGACGGCGAAGATCTTGACCCACAGCCGGTAGACCTCCGCATAGGCGTTGTCACCCGTTTTCAGCCACCTCCATTCCAGCACCGCCAGCCAACTGGCAAGGCCTATCGTGAAGGAAGGAAATATTATATGGAAAGAAATGGTGAACGCGAACTGAATGCGTGAGAGCAGGACCGGATCGAGGATTTCAAACATGCCGAAGCCTCCGAATTGTACCTTGGGGATCTTGTGTGGGGATAATAAATATACGCATGGTTTAAAAATCAAGAACTTGGTGAGAAAAACCCAGGGAGAGAAACATCAACTCCGCAATTTTGCATCACTCGCGTTTCCCCCTTCCCCACAACGCCCGGCCCGGCTTTGCACCCGTGTGTTCGCCCTCCTTCAACACCTGTACACCGTTTACCAGAACGTGTTTCATGCCGGTTGCATACTGATGGGGGTTGTCGTAGGTAGCCCGGTCGCTGATCGTCCCGGGATCGAAGACGGCGATGTCCGCATAAAAGCCCTCCCGGATCAGGCCGCGACGGTCCAGGCCCAGGTTTGCAGCAGGAAGTCCCGTCAGGCGGCGGATGGCTTCCTGGAGCGGGATTACCTTTTCCTCGCGCACATACTTACCGAGCAGCCGGGCAAAGTTTCCATAGGCGCGCGGATGTGTTGATGATTTTATGAAGATGCCCTCCGTAGCAATGGCGACGGCATCCGATCCGAGTGAGACCCACGGCCGGCGAAGTATTTTCCTGATATTCTCCTCACTCATGGTGAAGGTCACCACCCGCGTTTTTGTCCTGTCTTCGACAACCAGGTCGAGCATGGTTTCAACCGGGTCCTTTCCCCGGAGCCGGGCCGCCTCTTCAAGTGTCTTTCCGGTCAGGGGGCGCAAGTGATCGGCATCGAAGCCGATGAGAAGGGTTTTAGGCTGCCTGCCCCTGGCATGCATCTCCGAGCTTATCCTCTTTCGGAGCGCCGGGTTCCGGAGTCTTCTCAGAAGGGCTTCGTCACCGCCGTCGTGGGCCCAGTCCGGGAGCCTCGCGGAGAGCCTGTTCGAGCTGGCGGTGTAGAGATACATGTCCGCAGAAATCGAAAGCCCTTCGCGGCGGGCTGCTTCCACCATGGCTATCACCTGGTCGATTTTGTGCCAGTTTCCCTTACCTCCCGCCTTCAAGTGATATATCTCCGCCGGGATTTTCGCTTCCCGGCTGATGCGCAGAAGCTCGTCAACCGCTTCGATGAGGCTGCTGCCCTCATTGCGGACGTGAGAGATATACATGCCCTTGTACTTCGCGGCCACCCGGCACAAAGCAATCAGTTCTTCCGTGGAGGCGAACATGTCCGGGGCATAAGCAAGGGAGGAGCCGATACCGAGAGCGCCCGCCTCCATTTCGCTCCGCACCAGGTTGCACATCTGCTCGAGTTGAGCGGGAGTGGCCTTTTTGTTTTCAAGACCTATCACGTGCTCCCGAATGGTTCCCGCTCCGATGAAAGAAGATACGTTGGGCGAGATTCCCCGCTTCTCAAGGTAGGTCAGGTACTCGGAGAGCGTAGTCCAGGCAATGTCGTACTTCCAGTCACCCTGGGTCGCGATGATGCGCTGCTTCATCTCTTCGGTCAGCGGGCCCATGGAATGGCCCTCTCCCATAATCTGGGTCGTAACCCCCTGGCGGATCTCACTCTGGCAGCGTCCGTCAAGGATCAGGGACACCCCCGACCAGGAGAGCATATTGATGAACCCGGGCGCCACGGCGAGTCCGGCGGCATCGATGACGTTCCGGGCCTTAGCACCGCGGAGGTCCCCCACCGCAGCGATCCGGTCACCGCGCACGGCGATGTCGGCTTTCAAGGGCGCCCCACCGGACCCGTCATAGACCATGCCGCCTCTGATTACGAGGTCGTACCCGGAAGCTTCCCCTGAACCGGGGACCCCACAAACGACCAACAGTAACACCACCAGGCGAATTACAGTACGCAAGCTCATTCTCCAGTCAGAGTCAGGAACCCATCAGTTCTCTTTACCTTGTTTCGCATTAAAAGTAACCCGTTGATTGCTTTGGCTGAGCATACCTCCAGGCAAAAACCACGGAAGCAGGCGGCAAAGCGAAAAAAACTGCTTACCCTACAAGGATAGAAAGTACTTACAGCTCCACACAATGAGGTATCAGGAGCCATCACATTACGTCATTCCGGCGGCGCATCTGAGCCGGAATGATTCAGCTTGGACATGTCTTTGTGTGGGCAGTACCTGACCAACATACAGTGAAATTCTACAAGGAGGATCAAGTGGATCTTAATGACTGCAGTTGTTGCCCCAGGGGAGAACTCGTCGATACCGGCGCCATCCCCGGTATCGATAACCGAGCAGAACAAACCGGTTGCATTGCCTGTTACAGGGCGGATTGCCACGAGTGCATCAATAACGAAAATGTCTGCGTCCCGTGTGGTTGAGCGTGGAGCGGAAAGGCCGGTGGACACGATTTCATCGTGTTCACCCCCCTTATCCACGGCGCCATGATGATTGCAGTCGGAATTTTTGAGGATGTCTAATGAACTCCTGCCAGCATCACAATCGTCATTCCGGCAGACCTCCTGAGCCAGATCCAGCGGGAGCCGCCAAGCCTTTGGCGTGGTTTTAACGAGGATGATACTACATTCTTCCCCTGGCGTGCTCCTTTAAAAATGGAGTCTCATATAAGCTTCCACGTCCCCTCCTGGACACCTTCAAACCATGTAAAGGCGCCGCGTAGCAGGGTTATCGAAGCAGTTCAAAAGGACCTGGATACAGTTCCCGGGCTGGATTCCGGCTCAGAAGCCCTGCCGGAATGACGGAGTGGGAGGCTCCCCGGCAAACCGGTTTGGGATTGGAGATCGGACCTGCAACAACGGGAACCCCGCCTTTGACAAGTTTGGCCAATGTCATTGTGACGTAGGTTATAGAGGGCAAACCGGCGTATTTGGTCTCCTCGGGCTGTCGCAGGACCCCGTCATTCCGGCGGCGCTCCTGAGCCGGAATCCAGCGTCTTTTCGTATGTTTATCAAGACAGAAGCAAGGTTTAAACCTAAACTCGCAGGTCGACGAACAAAGGAAGCTCAGATACCAGTAGTCTTCCGCTTTGGGTCGTGAATTGCAAGACACTGGGTTCCGCCTAAAGCCGCGGGAATGACGGGTTGGGTGACTCCGACTGGGGTTTGAACCCCAATAAGGCTCTTCACCGTGTCCCCCCGTATGTATTGGGCAGGATTGCCGAACATATGAAAGAGACCGATAAAGCTGCTCTATTTTAAGCTGAATGTAGCCGGACCTCAGAATTTATGGAGCAAGCCGGGAGCCGAGATTCCCGGCTTGCTCCGTAAGAATTGGGTGGCATCATGAATTCATTTATAGGACTAATCCAGCACCTCGACCATCGGCGGATCGCCAAGATGACCGGGTTCGACATCGAAGCTCGGCATCGGGGTATCGTTAACATTGAAGGCGCCCATCATCGACAGATCCTCATGCTCGACGTTATGGCAGTGGAAAACATACCGGCCGGAGAATGTCCGGAATTTAATAAAGATTTCCACCGTTTCGCCCGGCTCCAGCTTGACCGTATCCTTCAGGAACTGGTCCTGCGGCGCAATGGGGTGTTCCGATGACTTCTGGACCTGGAATCCTTCCAGATGTATGTGAATGGGATGAGCCCAGCCGCCTGCCGGATTTTTTAAAATCCACCTCTCTGCCGTCTGGCCGACGGGCGAGGCATCATCCCGGTGAGGATCGTAAGGCAATGAGTTTA
Source organism: uncultured Syntrophobacter sp. (assembly GCA_964539645.1). GTDB lineage: Bacteria > Desulfobacterota > Syntrophobacteria > Syntrophobacterales > Syntrophobacteraceae > SbD1. Next base: position 2,647 of record CAZIJV010000030.1, on the reverse strand, counting down.
TCGTCCATTTACCCCCATTCCGGTTGAACTCGAATACACGCGTGGCCGCGATTTCTTCCGGAGTGATTTTCTTGAAAGGTCTCAATGGAGTTCCCTCTGTGACGGAGACGTCGTCTTCCACCGCATCTCCCTTGATCTCGAATTTCAGGATGGGCATCCCGGGTATGGCTACTTCGTCGGGACGGCGCCCATCGTCCTGGAGCAGGATGTTCTCCAGGAAAACCTCATTTCCCTCTACTTTCGAGAAATCGATAATCACTTCGGCCCGCTCGGCGTTGCCCAAACGAACAGTGCCCGCTCTCGGCGGACCCTCTTTGTCGAAGGCGACAGGAATAACCGCTTTGCCCTGGAGCCAGGTATCCGAGCCGATCTGCAGCAGCGGCATGCTGTTGCTCAACCGGAGCTCCCACCATCTTGCGGTAGAACCATTGAGGATACGAAACCGGTACTTCCGGCGCTCGACGGTGAACTTCGGCTGTGCTTTGCCGTTCACGGTGAGAATATCCCCCAGGTGCCCGTCGAACTTATTCACATCGAAAACGAGCGAACCGTCGGGGGCGAGAATCTTGTCGGTCAAAACGAGCGGGATGTCGTGTTCCGGAGCAGGCAACACTCTGTTGTCGATAAGGCCCTGCTCGAGTTCATCGGTAAGAAGGTAGAAACCCGCAAGGCCCATATAGACGTTTTGCCCGGTAATTCCTACGTGCAACTCAGGAATGTGGGCATGGTCGTGATACCACTGAGTGGAGGCGAAATCGGACATCTGCTGCACCCCCTCTTCTATGGGCGCGATGTTCGGATAGCAAAAGATTCTGGATTTGCTCGGATGAATGAGCATATCGGGATGAAGATCTGCGGAGCCGTCCGATCTCGAACCGATATGACCGCCATGATTGTGAACGATAGTCGTGGCATTGAGTTCATTGACGAATTCCACGATTGCCGGCACGTTGTGCCTGACCTTGAACGTCGGACCCGGAAATGTCCCGTTGTAGCCCCAGATCGTGGTGTCGATCCCGGGAATGATCTGGTGGGTTCCCTCCTTCATCACCACCCGGTAGAACTCCGGCTCTTCCAGATTCAATCCGCGGAATTCCTCATTGCAGGGGTTGGAAAACGGAGCAACCTTCTGAGCAAGCGCGGGGATCGGAAGATCCTCGGTAAAAGGGGTGAACTTGAAAGGAGTAGAAATTTCAAGCGGCGGCTCCTCAATAGGCCTTGTCGGAATGTTCTCCGGTTGTGCCGAAGCCGGACTCGCCGGAATCAGCAGCCCTATGATTCCCAGGATACCGGCGCCTGCAAAAGAACGGCATTTCTTCTTGTACCACATCTTTTATTGATCTCCTGATTAAGGAAAAGCATTCAATCAATCTGGCGGGTAGCAGATTATGTCTCAAAACGGATAGTTGCATAATTTCAAGCTAGCCAGCCCGCAAAGGCCGGTCAAGCAAGCAAGCTCCGCATAAGATCCTAAATCATGAGCTATTTTCATTGGTTGAATGACTTATGGGGATGATTACCATCAGTTAAGAACAGCCTAAAATCTGTGTTCCGTTGAGGAGATCGAGAATGACAAAAATTGCCCGGATCCTTCTGGTCTTTGCCCTCTTTGCAGCGCCCTTTGTGTTTTCAACTCCGTCCCAGGCAAAGGATGGGGATGAAGTGAAAGATAAGAAAGTTGATATCCTGAAGCCGTTTGAGAAAGCCGACCCTGGCACGACAGGCATCAGTGAAGTGAAGGCAGAGCAGTTGAAGAAGGCCAAACATGTCATTGTGGAGGGGGTAAAAGAACCTCCGCGGGCCGATGACGATATCGAGGGTTTTAAAGAGCCCAAAGTAGATACTAAAAAAGTCAAGCCCTTTGACAAACTGGATGCGTTCTCACGCGAGGCGCTGCCCCTCGCCGGAGAGACTGAAATCGCCGGCGCACTGGAATTCCAGGACCTGGATGACACACTAAAGGAAGAATCTTCGCTTCCCCTGCACAAGAATTCCGCCGATGCCAAATTAGTTGAGAATGTATTCCGATTCAGTCATGTGACTGGGAACGGACGGCTTGGCGCCCAGCTTTTCAACCAGGGCGTAGACCCGAGAAGTGTTACTATGCAGAAGGGCATCACACAGCTCGATACTGAAGGGAACTTTCAGGCCGATCTGAACGGCGTTCAGGTCGATAACCTCATCGAGCCGGGATTTCAGATTGGCGCCGCCGTTTTTTGTGGAGACGGCCGCGAAGTTCACCGAACCGGTCTCTTCCCACTGGACGAAGCAGGCAACACCAAAATCGCGGAGCAGATGCTATTTCCTCCGGATTGCGCTGCCCCGGCAGTTCTATTCATGGGTCCCGAGGGAATGATGATAGGAGCAGCAGGCGGCTCTCCGGTGGAATAAACAGAGTTCCTATGCTGTTTGCCACGGTTGTAATCGGTCTTACCAGGGGGATGCAGCCGGCTTTGATAAAATGAGGTCACCTACACTTTTCACACCGCCATGTCCCCTTCTGAAGATCGAGTTGTCAAGTGTGAAGGCGCCCCCATTTTCATCTCGCCCTATTACGAAAGCCTGTCATATATAAAAGGGACCCCTTATTTCGACCTGGGTTTCCGGCCAGTAGGCAGAGGCATATGGAAAATGGGCACAATACCAG
>CAZIJV010000029.1:0-70609 GCA_964539645.1 uncultured Syntrophobacter sp. | reverse complement strand
AGGCTGCATGATTGAAACCGCTACAGGTGTCGTTCCAAAAGAGCCGCACCCAATGACGACGTATTCTTCCGATGCCGACATCCGGTCCCCGACCGCCAGGTAAGAGATGGCCAGGTAGTAATGGGCCATCAGGTTTTCCGGAGCGAGTCGAGCCGCCTCTTTATAGGCCTGAATAGCCTCTCCGTATTGGCCCAGGTAGCTGCAGGTCCGGCCCAATTTATAAAAGGTGTCGCCATTGTGCGGATTGATCTGTATCATGCGCTTCAAGGCCAGGTAGGTTTTCCGGTATCGCTCGAAGTCGTTGAGCGAGACGCTGAGGCTGTACCTGGGTCTGAAGAATTCCGGTTTGTTCAGAATCACCCGTCTGATTTCTTCGAGAGCACGCTGTTGTCCAAAGCTGCGCTCATCGAGTTCACCGAGTATGAAACTGGGCTGGTTCTCCCTTATCTTCAGTTTGGCCGCCTCCATGAATGCAGCGCTTGCTTCCTGCCAGTCATTCGTCTGCTCGTAATAGCGGCCAAGGAGGTGGTATGCCTCGATCATCTTCGGGTTGTACTTGAGGGTTTGGGTAAGAGCCTGTTTCATCTCCTCCCATCGTATTCTGTGGCCTTCAAAGGCAAACTGCTCCCGGTGGTCCTCTCCGCCTCCCAGTTGCACGAACTGCTTGAACGAATTGGCGGCTTCCTGCCAGCGTCCCTGTTCTTCGTAGATGACTCCCAGGTAATACTGTATTTCAGGAAAATCGTCCCTGATGCGGACCGCCTGGTTGAGGGCGGCCGCGGCGCCGTCCCACAAACCGAGCTGTCCTTTGGCCAATCCCAGGATGCAATAGGCTTCTACATCGTCGGGTTTGATCCTTATTGCGGCCTCAAAGGCTTTAATCCCCTCGTCATAGCGGCCGAGATGGCAGTAGAGCAGACCAAGGCAGCACTGGAGGCGCGGGTCGGTGGGATTGATCAGGGTGGACTGCCTGAATGCCTCGGTTGCCTCCCCCCAGCAGCCAAGGTAGCTGCAGGCAATCCCCAGGTTGCACATTGCCTGTACGTCCTCGGGATTGGAATTGACGACCAGAGTGAATGCCTGGGCCGATTTTTCCCATTGTCCCATCTGGCTGTAGGCGATACCCAGGTTGTAGTAGGCATGAAGCTTCTCCGCAGGGTTTCGGGTTCCTTTTTGAAGCGCCTTGATGGAACCTTGCCAGTCTCCGTTCTGGCTATAGGCGATCCCAAGGTTGATATAAGGTTTCGGCCAGTTGGGGCGAAAACGGATAGCCTGTCTGAGGTAGAATATGCCTTCCCTGTACCTGGACTGGTGGCAGTAAGCGACTCCCAGGTTGCAGTAAGCTTTGGCCATATCCGATTTGAACCGAAGGGCTCTCTTATAACAGTCAATGGCCGTATCCCAGTCACCGACCTGGCTGAAGGCAACACCGGCGGAAAACTGTCCTTCCGCATCAAACGGCTTTACCTTGATGGTGATGTCGGTCTCATGACCGGGGGTGGTTTCCGATTGTTCCACCGATTCGGAGAGCAGGATTTCTTCGGTTCTTTCCTGCTTGATGACATGCCTGAGGTAACTTATGCTTCTCGAATTGGTATCCCTGTCTGCCGCGCTCCGCCCTTTTGTAGCCTTCAGTATTTCTTCCACGTTTCCGGGAATAAAGGTGGTTCGCTCTCTTGCCTCTGTTCTTTCTTTTTCAGCACGGCGGACCGATTTGCCGATGTCTTCATCCGTTTTCGGTTCGACCATGGCCGCGGATTCCCGTGATACTTTTTCCGAAGGTCCGGTTTCTACGCCGATGCTTCTTTCCATTTCCGGAGGTACGGGCGGGGAGCTTATTCCTTCTTCGGCAGGGGGGACTTGCACATACTTCTCTTCTTCCGCCTTCTGCTCTTTTTCCGGAAGATCCGAAGGAGTCGAGCCTTCAATCTGCTGCAGCGCCCATTGTGCGATCTTTCTGACTTTTTCGCTCCTGTCCGACAGGCAGGGACGCAATGCATCCACTGCCTTGGCTGATGCTATTTCGCCGAGCGCCTCCGCCGCACGGTACCGGACGCCCTCATCCTGGTCCATGAGGCTGTCGATGAGAGCAAAGACCGCCGATTGTTCTTTGATGGAACCCAGCGCCCACACCGCCCAGAACCGCACATCCCTGTCGTTGTCCTGGAGGAGCCGGACCAGTGAGTGCAAGGCTTCCCTGGCTCGCCTTTCTCCCAGCATCCGGGCAGCTTTTGCACGGGTCTCGGCCGAACTCGATCCGAGGTCCGAAATCACTGCGGCGTTATCTGACATCTGTTGCACCGGGTTGTCCTGGACGAAAACCAGCATGGACGGCTCCTCGGTCTTCTGAGGTTTCTTTCTCCAGCGGCGCAGAAAGCCGAAGAGCGTGGCAACCATAATGCTTGTCAGGAAAATGGTCGCATAAAGCATGAAGTGCAGGTCTTGTGATCTGGAAACGTCGATATACGGTATCGGTTGATTCACGAAACCCGTAATGGATGTCAGTTCGCTACTGAAGATCATTCCCGCACCTTTCACATGGAGGTCTACGCCGTAATAAAACACCTGTTACCTTTCTTATGCGAATCGCCAGCCTCTGAAGTAGGCAATCTCCTCTTTGCTGATTGCGCCCGAAGTCAGCAGGATACTCATGTAGACTATCATGCCCGCCAGGGCCACAACAATTACATTATAGTCCTTTACAAAGAAGAGGAAAACGCCCATCACGCAGGCGGCCAGAGCAGACGGAAGGATGGAGCGCGCCAGGCGCCCCATATTGATATAGCGGCCGCTGCTGTAAAAAAGCAGGGCAAAATAGGCGGCCTGTGTCGTTAAAATCGCCCAGCAGGCGCCCACGTGGGCAAGGCTCGGAATGAAAATCAAATTAGCGGCGATATGAACCGCGGCTATTATCCAGAGAAAACCCATGGCGGATCTTTCGTGGTTCCGGGCCATAAGCGAGGTGGTTGCGGCATAATTCCAGAAAGAAAAAGGCAGGACGAGCCCCATTACCTGGAGAGCGTCGGCCGCGGGATAGAAGGCCTCGCCATAGAGAAACAGGATGATCTGCCGGGGAAGAACCACCAGGATGACAAGCAGGGGCATGGAAATAACGAAGAGGTACTTGAAGGTCAACCGCAGGGTCTGTACGAAGGCAGTCAAAGAGCGTGGATAAAACCTGCTCATGGTGGGCAGAAAAGACCCCATGATGGCTGCCGGAATCAAAATGAGGCATTCTATTATTCTCATCGCGGCTGCATAGTAGCCCACGTTGGCCTTGTCCGCTATCCAGGTAAGGGTAAGCGTGCATACCTGGTTGCTCAGATAGAGCGCTACCAGAATCCCCGCGAAAGGCGCCGCGGAAATGGCATACGCCCTCAGCGAGGCGAGGCTCCAGGTGAAAGAGGTCCTTTCGAGAAACCGTCTGAGGATAGCGATGGCGCAAAGCAGTGCGATCAGCACGGCGACCACCTGGGAGAACATGACCCCGATGAGTCCCCAGCCCAGATAGATGACCAGGAGCCCCAGGCCAAGATTTCCCACCGAAAAGAGTGCCCGGCTAAGCAGTTCGAATTCGGATTTTCGCATTGCCCGGAAGAAGGCGTTGACAAATTCCATGAAAGAGTAGGCGAAAACAAAACACCCAGCCAGAACCACCGGTATGAAATCGGGCCTGCCTATGTTGACCAGGGCCAGGAGGGCTAACGATGCAAGAGAAAGTGCGGTTTTCAGAGCGGATATTTCACTGAAGAAACGGTATGCATGGGAAGGATTGCGGCTGACGTCGCGCTGCACCAGTTCCTCGAACCCGAACTTGGGAGCAATGACGAAAAAATTAGCCAGCGCCACCGCGAAGCTGTAGCTCCCCAGTTGGCTGGCGCCCAGCGCCCGCGCAATGACCACAAAGAAAATCACCCCGAGAGATTTTGCCATCAGTTCGGCGGAGACGAGCAGGATACTGTTTCGAACAAACTGCCTTATGCTCATGTGCCGGTCCTGCCGGGCGAAAATCTCGTCCGGCCGGGGTGGGATTTCAACAGGTTGAGGGCAGGGGCGTCAGGTCTCGGTAAGACCGGTTGTCCCCTTTCCAGGTAAGGAAGAGACAGATGCCATATGCTCACTGCGAGTCCCAGCATGAACCAATGGAGCCGGGGGTGAGTCCATAGCGTCAAATCAACCAGGCAGTGGGCGAAGAAAGCGAGGCTTCCCCAGAATACCCCAATCGCCGCACTGGAGAGCACCGGGTTGTTGATGGAAAAAAAAGCGGGCAATGGATGAAGAGCGGTCCATATCAGCCATAGAAAAAAGAATAGTCCAAGGACGCCGATTTCCCCCGCGATGAACAAAAACAGGTTGTGAACGGGGGAGTTCCACGACTGATTGAGTTGCTCGGGAGTATTGTCGTAAGGCGCTACCTTTGCGACATAATTGTTCAGCCCCAATCCGAATAGAGGTCGCTCGCGCATTACATTGAGGGCCACTTTGGCCAGAGGCACCCGGCCATAGGCCGTCTCAGCCTCGGTACGGAACAGGCCCTTTTGAATGGGATTGGGAATCACCAGGATCAGGATGACGGAAACCGTTGCAATGAAGAGGAAGAAGACCATGCCTCGCAAGACCTCGAGCCGTCGTTTCAAGTAGATGAAAAGAATGGCTGCCATGGCCAATGACGTGCACATAATGCCACCCCGTGAAAAGGTCACTCCAACCCCCAGGTACTGTACTGCCGTTGCCAGACCTGCAACTGCTCTTTGCCACGGTTTCATGGGATAAAAGAGCAGGAATGCGAAGCTGAAGGGGAGAAGGAAATCAAAAAGCATCGCCAGGGAGTTCGGGTGCCCGACGGTCCCCATAACTCGCGAGACGGCAAGAAGTCCGACATAGCCGGTGAGAAACTCCGTGCGGCCGACAAATCCGAACCCCAGGCTCGATCCGCTGAGATACTGGGCAAGAGCGAGCAATCCCTCGAATGTGGCGAGAAGAATCAGCAGGACCCCGACAAGCTTCATCTCCGAGATGGTGCGCATTGCGCTGGACATGTAGATGAAAAGAACGACGGAGCAGGCAAGCATAAAAAGATCGTACACGGCATAGGCATTCCGGGCCAGCAGGCAGGAAAAGGCCGACATCAGGAAAAGACCCGCGAGAGGCAGCATGCCCCTGGTTGAGACCGGTAGGCTCACTTCACGAAATACTCTTCGGTATATCCAGATGAAATAAAGAGCCAACAGAGGAACGAAGCCCGCATATACGGTATACCCGAAGGTTGACCTGAACGTGGCGGACACCGTGAGGCCGAATGTCTTGCTCAGCCCGATCGGCAGCGCCAGAACGAACATGGTGAGATAGAATTTCTTTTTGTCCTGGATGATAATGGAAGCGCCCAGGAGCAGGGCGCCTGCGAAAAGCGTGAGGAACCATTTGATCGGAAGCTGCACGAGGATCAGGAACAACAGACCGGCAACGAGGCCCAACAACAGACAGAAAGGCGTTACAGGCTCAAGCGGAGATGTCTTCACCTCCGCCCTCGTCGTATCCATTTTTATAACTCCGGAATGGAAGCAAGGACTGGAACTCCAAGGTGTTTCTCCACCTGTTCCGGCAGCTTGAGTGAATCATCCCAGTACTCCAGGAAAATCGCGGTGCTGAAACTTATTATCAGGGCAAAAATGAAACCCAGGCCCAAGTTCAACAAAAGATTGGGATAGAGCGGCTTAGAGGGAACAGAAGCCGGACTGAGTACTTTTACATTTTCAAGGCGCCCGTCATTGTTCATGTTTATCAGGCTGTCCTGGTATTTCTTCCAGAGAACTCCCAGTATCTCCTGCTTGTTGTCGATTTCCTTCTGGAGATTCACCAGGGTGACCTCGGTTGCCGGCAGGGGGGTCACGCTCTCTTTAATCCCCTGCATCGTCTGGAGAATCGATTGTTCTTCCGCCTGGAGTTCCATCAGTTTGGCCTGCTCACGCTCGATGAGTTGAGTGACATGATTGCGGATCTGGTTTTGAATCGCCGTCAACTGCTCCAGGAGTGCAGTGTACTGCCTGCTCTGAGGCGTGTACCGCTGAAGGACAGATTTCTGCTGAAACTTTAAATTGATCAGTTTATTCTCGAGATCCATTATCTGCGCGTCCTGGGCGTATTCAGGCAGCGGAATCAGCATGTCCGGCTTTGTCTTGCGGAGTTCGTGTATCCTCTGCAGCTTGGAACTCGAGCTGATCATCTCCTTCTGCACATTAGCGAGCGCCTGGTCGAAATTCTGCAGTTTGGCCAGAAGAGCCTTGGCCTGGTCCGAAAAAGAGATGATTCCCGAAGCGGTCTTGACTTCGATCAACTGGTCCTGGAGCGTCTTCAGGTTTGCCTGCAGGTTCTTTATCTGTTCGGCATAAAAGGCGCTCTCCGCGTGATTTATGTAGATCGCCAGATGCTGCTTCAAGTACTCATCCACAACCGTGTTCACTATCTGGCTTGCCTGTGCGGGATCTTTGGATCGGTAGCGCACCAGCATGATTTGTGATTCTACGGCCGGGTCCACCTTTAAATTGTTCTTGAGGCTGTCTATGGCAGCTTCGAGTTTGTCGGGACCTCCGTTGCTTTTCGGAAAAACCAGTTCTTTCAGGGCTTCAAAGGTTGCCGGGGATTCAGGCTTTTCTTCGTCGAGGCGCAGAACCTTCACGGTCTTTTCGAGCACCGGACGGCTCCGGATCACTTCAATTTCGGAATTTATTTCATCCCTGGTGTTCATCATCGCCTGCGAAAAGTTCAAATTCCTGGGACCGGGAGTCAAAAGGTCGGGGTAGTTGCGTCCCAGCAGCATCAGGCTGCTCTCGGCCTGATAAATTGAAGGAATGAGCAGTGAGCCGATCAAAATTGTCGCGAGAATTATCACATTCATGACAATGATCAGGTTTTTCCTTAAAAACAGACTATGGAGCAGAATTCGCACCGTAGCTTGTGTCTTCATACTTGATCCCCCGAGTAACCTGATCTCATTAATATTCCCAAAGATGTCGCATTGGAGTTGACTGATAAGATTCCGGCCAGACCGCGTATTGGACCGGACAGAAAGTGATATGAAACCTCTTGCTGAATTTAAAAGTAGATTCGGGTGAATTCACCGTCACTTCCAAAATCGTGTTGGGATCCACGTCGATCCAGTGCCAAATGCCCGGCTTGGTATCCTTGGACCAGATATTTCTGCGGAACCCGTCCGGATAGACAATCTCGATGTTTATGATCCAGGGGCTGCTCACGGGAGGAGTTTCGAGCCAGAAATAGAGTCCCGTCAGATTTCCGATTTTCACCTGGAAATTGGCCTTCCTGAGATGCCCGAGGTGAAGTTCGGGAGATCGAAAAGCACGGATCTCCTGTTTTGCGCCAATCATGATTACATCGACCGGAATGTGATTGCCCAAGCCGTAATCCCCTCCGCCGATCCGGTCTCCAAACTCTCCCAGAGCTATGTTTACAATACCTTCCGGTATCCAGTCGTCAAGCCCCTGAAAAGGGTGCGCCGTCTCGGCGCCCGGCGCTTCAACAGAGCTGAAGACTCTGTCCGGTGCGGCTGACAGCAGCAGCGCCGATAAGGAGACAAACCAGAACAGCCTGTAGAGTGCAAAGCTAGAGAAAGATGCTCTTTTGGATTCCATTACCGCCGCATTACCTCTATGCTCAACAAAGAACTCTCATGTCCTTACAGCCCCGGAACAAACGCGCCTTCCATCAGGCTGGCGTTTACATTGAACTGACTTGGCAGAGGCATCATATTGCGAATATACTGCGTGACCCACTGGTTCAGCTTGGCAATTCCCGTCTTCGGAACCACCACGATATCTCCCGAGTGAATCAGCACATCGTTGCGCATGTCCACTCCCTCTAGCGGTGACTCCAGATCGACCTGTATCCAGTCTATCTTCCTTTCACCCGCTCTGCGAAGAATGACGATTCTGGACATATCTCCCAAATCGGTTGCCCCGCCCACTTCCGCCAATGCCTGCAGGAGCGTCAGCTTTCCTTCTACCATTACCGCTTTCGGGGTCTTGACCTCGCCGACGACAAAGACCCTGTGGCCGGCAGCCTTGTTGACGCTGACGGCAAGCGAATTCTCGGTCGTGTGGATCCCCTTTGTCGTATGCTCGCCGACCAGAACCGCGATATCCGGCTTGTTGAGGTCTTTGGAATACCTTCTTATCAATTCCTTGCGAAGAACGGAAGGGGAGATGCCTGCAGCCTGGATGTCGCCCAAGATCGGCAGGGAGATCTTCCCATCCGAACGGACCCTCACGCCGATGTTGAGTTCAGGGTTATATACAAACCGCAGTTCGAAATAATCTCCCTCTTTAAAGACCTTGGAGTAGTTCGATGATGCAACGAAGTCGGCGTACTTTCTGAGCACCTCCTCTTCCAACTCCCTCGGAGTCAGCCCGGCCGCGACCACGTTGCCGATCAGTTTCAAAGATATCTTTCCGTCATGGCGAACCACCTGTTCGGTATTGAGTTCGGGGTTGCTCGGAAAGACAAGCCCCAGGACGTCTGCTTCTTTGATCCGGAAGACATCACCCTGGTTTGGCCTGTTGGAGGGAAAAGCAGGCTCGGGGGCGGTTATCTGAATAACCCCCGCGCCTTTTCCGCCTCGACCGCAACCCTGCACCAGGCACGCGATCAAGGGAACCATGACCAATAATGCTACAATCTGCGCTTTTTTCTTGGTTTCCATAGGAAGTCGAAGCAATCAGCGGAAAATTTGTTCAATGCTTTCAGAAAAATCTGCGTATCGAACGCAGCGCCGGCGTTTCTTGCGTACCAGAGATCGTGCCTGATCCACTCGCTGAACTGAGCCTTTGAGTGAGCTTCCACCTGCCAGAGGCCGGTAATTCCCGGAGTGTGCCCAAGTCGCGCATCACGCCAGGCCGGGTTGTAACACATCTCGTTCATGGAAAGGGGCCGTGGGCCGACCAGACTCATATCCCCGTTTATCACGTTGAACAATTGGGGGATCTCATCCAGGTTGGTGTCCCTCAAGAATTTACCGACCCTGGTTACCCGCGGATCTTTGGAGAGCTTGAAGGTCGGTCCATCCACTTCGTTGAGGTTCATCAGTTCGCGTTGCAGGGTGGATGCTCCGTTTACCATGGTCCGGAACTTGACCATTCCGAACTGCTTTCCATTCCTGCCGCAGCGTTTCTGAACGAAAAAAGCCCCCCCGGGCGAATCCAGCTTGACCGCCAGAGCGATGAGCAGCATCAATGGCGAGAGTAGGAACAGCGCCATTGATGCAAATAGCACATCTATGGCCCTTTTGGATAGAAGGTAAAGCGAGCGCGATGGTTGACAGACGTCGAGCCATTTGAGGGAGGAAGCGGATGTACGGATTTCCCGCTCTATGGGAAACGCCTCCGCGGTGTCATGGGTAATGCGGCTGTTCATGGGGACAATGGCGTCGCTCAGCATCACGCCGTCCTCGATTACAGCGCCCTCGCCTATAAGGCAGTGATTCAACTGTGCGCAGGCGCCGATGCGGGCATTTTTCAGGACGATAGATTCGACAATGAGGGCATTCGCGCCGGTTTCACACTCCTCGATTACCGCGGGTCCGACAACCAGAGAATTCTCACCGAGTCGAGCATTGCTGACGGATACCGGGCCGAGTCTGCCGATGCACGGAGTTAGGGCGCTTCGCGGGTCAATCTCCGGGAATTTGACTTTTCCCAACAAAAAATCCTGGTTGGCTGAAAAGTATTCATCAAGGCTGGCCAGAGTATGGGAATGCTCGGGAACTTCCCATACGGAGGCAGGCCTGCCCTGTTCAAAAAGAGTCGAGAAGAGTTGCTCCTTCAGGTCGAAGTAGGAGTTTGCGGGGATCAGGTCGCAAACCTCCCTCTCGAAAAGGTAGAGGCTGACCGGCCTCAGCGTGCTTCGCTTTTCTTCGCAGGGATGCAGCCGATGGACGGCTTTGACGCTTGCCCCCGGGGTAATCTCAACCCGTTCCATCTGCCATGGAGTGCTTCTGATCCGCACAGCGGCAATGGTTGCGGGCCCGGTTCTCTCCCTGTGGAACGAGAGCATTTCTGTCAGATCGGCTCTCATGAAACAATCGCCCCCCAACACCCAGAAGGCTTCATCCTTCAGCAAAGTCTCGATCTGTTTGATGGAACCGCCGGTCCCGAGCATCGTCTCCCGGGTAATCACCTCCAGTTGAAGAGTGAGCTTCGCCAGGGCGTCCTTGATCGTGTTGCGGTATTCTTTGGATGAGGGCGAATGGCAGACTATCAGGCGTTCGACTCCAGCCTCACGGAGGTTGGATGCGATGTAGGAAAGCAGAGGCTGATCCGCGATAGGCAGCAAGATCCTCGGGCGCTCCGTCAGCTTATGTCCGTTGTAGACGGCTGGTCCCCCGACCAGGACTACAGCAGTACGAGGGGTCATGCTACAGTCTCCTGTACATGAAGGGAGGTATGGGATAGAGCCTGCGATTCAGTACGATCTCTACCCGGCCTGCGCCATTCAGTCGCGATAATGCCGTGGTGACAACCGGCGTCCTCGTAACACCCGAATGAACGACCAAAAGAACCCGGTCCACCTGTGAGGCATACAACACCGATTCGGGATAGGAATTCACCGCCGGCCCATCGATAATCACCAATGGAAACATCTTCTTCAATTTTTGCAGAAGATTCTTCAGATTGGGCGGCTCGAGCAGGGAAATGTGGCTTGAAGGAAGAACGCCGACGCCCATCACGGAAAGGCAGGGTACTACGGTCTGTATCGCTACGGTGTCCGGATCGATTCTGCCCGCCAGTATATCCCCGATTCCCACGGGACCGTAGGTTTTAAGAAGACTGCACACCCGGGGGTCATGATAGTTTCCATCGATCAGGAGCACCGGAATGTTCCGCTGGGTGCTCACGGCCAAGGCGATGCCCATGGCCACCGAGGTGGCGCCCTCGGCAGGGTTTGAAGCACATACAAGCAGACTGCCTACATCGGCTGAACTCGAGGAGACCAGAAGATTTTCATAGATACTCAGAAAATGCTTGCGTGCCCTTGGCGTGAGCCACTTGTAAAGGTCGTCGCATTCTGAAAGTGCAATTCCGGGCATACCTCTGACCCCTGGGCTGAAGTTCTCATTATCGATCAAGATTGACCGAGCCTCGCAGTAAACTTTGCCCGACCGGCAAAGCGATCTTTGCATGTATATCGGATGAGTTTCAACAAAATTAGAGAGTGAAGTCTAAAAACCCCGCAAAGCCCAAACCTAGTCGAAAAACGACGATAGTCAAAAGGTACGGGATACTGATTGCTTCACTGCCGAAGTCCGACCCCCCCGGATCTTGCCGAATTCCTGCAGGAGAATCCAGAGAAACCATTGAGCGCGGAGCCCGCCTGAAAAGTTCCCTGCCAAACTCCGGTGAAGCCCTCGCGGCTCAACCTGGATTACTCCTGAATCACCGCGCAGTAGATGAAAAAAAACTCGTCTGTAAAGGGGGGTTCTGGGGGTGAGGGAAAGGGCGCCAAATGTACCTAAAAACCCAAATTTACAAGCATTATCAACAATGTAATTAACAGCACGTCCTCGACGTTCTTGACCGGCTCACCAAAGAATTGCGCTCGCTTAGTTTTCCATTTCCGCTCCCAGGGAGAACTCCTCCATCTGTCCCCAAACCTCCGGGGCAATCCCGTCCGTAGCCGATGGATACAACTTCCATCTGCATCGGAAGTATTCCGTCCAGTTCGCGGGCTTCTGGGGGCTTTCCGCATAAATCCTGATCGCCTGTATCAAAGTGACGGGAACCTCTCCGCCAGTTCCGGCGGGGTAGGGATGAACCCTGATCATGAATTCGCTTGCGCCCACGGGATTAGCGGGATTACCCCAGTCATAGGTGTAGCCGAGCCTTGTCCAGGGAACTCCCCATCCTTTATCGATATCGACCTCGTAAGATTCCTGAGCGTTCTGCGTGAACCATTCCTGGTAAAAAAGTGGGGCCTTTGTCGGACCATCGACGAAGAGCTTTTCTGTGCAGTAAGTCATGAATGGATTAGGGAAGATCCAGGAACCATCCTGCGCCTTGACCGCAATCTCGGCTTGATGGTCGGTGATTTCGGGATCGGGCGCAGGCCGAAACAGGTCTTTGGGATCTACCCACATCTCAATGATGACATCGTAGCTTCTGCCCGGATTCAGGCCCAGCAGTTTGACTACTCTTTTCCTGGTCGGGGGGCAGGTCTCGGGCCTTCCAAACCAGAACCTGTTCCTGAGTTCCGGCACAACGGTCACCCATAGACTCTTGCGCAGGATGTAAACCGGTTCTCCACTTTCCAGGTTATCTTTATAGTAGGTTTCGTAATCCGACCTGCTCATGAAGGCGGCAACCTTGACCCGCGATTTTCCGGGGACGCCCTCCCAATAGATTCTTCCCCCGCGAAGTCTTGCCCGGTTTATTTTGTCGTCCGGCCATGATCCCTGGTAACCGGGGGGAGGGACGATGGCAAGAAGACCCTTGAAAACCATGCCGGGCTTCACGGGTCCTTTAGTCTTTTTTATGGAATCAAGAAAGGCGGCCCTGTCGGCAGGGGATACATTGGCGGCGTAGCCCGCGCCGGTGAAAAGGAAAAACAGCAGCAGGATGGTGGGCATTATAGCTTTTCTTGCCAGGAACATGTTTGTTTCCCCCATTTTTCAATTAATGGTGCGCTCATACTTTTGGGATGACGCCCATCCGGCCTACCAGAGACCTCGTGGCCACAAGTCCCCCGTGCCGGAAAGATCGGCGCCTGCTTCTCTTCTTACGAGTTTTCTAGCTTCCTGAGAGCAGAATCGGACGTTTCGCTCCATTCATTTAGGCAAATCAAAAGGCGGGGGAAGGAATCCTGATGGGTATGCTCCTGGGGCGCCGAAGGGGTCGATCCGCGGTCTATGAAATAACTCGGGCCAATCATCCCATTTCTTCTTTTTCGGTCTTTGATTATTCACGTATCCTGATCCTGTGCGCCTCCACCAAAAATAGCTTGCCTCTATAATGGGAAATGTCCTGGTGGGATGCGAGATAGATAGTCAATCTGCTCACTATTTCCGTGATGGAGCCAGGATGGTTCCTTATCTGGAGTGCAACGACGCCGTTGTAGTTAGCTGGGGGGTAAGTCACGATATCAGCAAAATCGCCATTTAGTGATATCAGCACGGCATCCAGGTCACGAGCTTTTGAAATCACCACAGCATCTGGCGAGTCTCGCGGGATGTGCTCTCTGAGCTTCAGAACTTCGTGACCCGCTTCGCGCAGCAGTCTTATCACGGATGTGGGGACGCAGTGGTCGGCAAAGAACTTCAATCCCATCAGACAGCGACCTCGAATTCTGCCAATTCACGAGCGTAATCGAGGCACGCCAATATCTGCTCGTCGGTCAGGTCAGGGAATTCCTGAATGATCTCTTCGTGAGAAGCACCCGATGCAAGATAGCCAAGCACCAGGCTTACTGGAATTCGCGTGCCCTTTATGCACGGCTTGCCTTTGAGCACATCGGGCGTGCTCACGATATGATCTTTCCAGTTCACGTTCATAGTCTTCTCCATCCATCAATTCGCGCTGATCTTACGATCAATCTACCCTCCATACACCCTCAGTTTCAACTATTTTCAACGAATGAACCGGGTTACGGCAGATACTCTCCACGTTATCAGCCCCTGCCTCCCGGCGTGCCTCTTTCCTCTTTGAAAAAATGTTGTATGTTATGTAACGTTCTTCTTGTTGTCGTGGACTTATTCAAATGGATTCGTCGCCTTCTTTGGTTTAGAGTCTCCTGCGGCGGTCTGACCGCAAACTATGGAACACAACTTTTTCCCTAAAAGAGGATGCAATATGAATCGCAAAGCGAAACGGGGTATCATTTTCATAGCGCTGGCAGGCCTTATTGGGGTTTCTGCCACGGTACTCCTGCGCTCCGGCAGTTCGCAGCAGGCGTTGTACAAAACCGCCCCGGTTCAGCGGGGGGATCTCCAGGCATCCATAAGCGCCACCGGTACCGTCGAACCCGAAGAGGTCGTCGATGTCGGCGCCCAGGTGGCCGGAAAAATAGTCATGTTCGGCGCGGACCAGGCCGGCAACGCGGTAGATTACGGTTCGATTGTGGAAGAGGGGATGGTGCTTGCCCGAATCGACGAATCGCTCTTTTCCTCCGATGTGGCCAGGGTAAAGGCCGAACTGGCTCAGGCAAAGGCGGGGCTGCAAAGAGCCGAAGCCGATCTGGGGCAACTCCAGGCAAGACTGGTCCAGGCGGAAAGAGACTGGAACCGCGCCAAGAAATTGGGCCCATCGGATGCGCTTTCCAAGAGCGATTATGATGCTGCCCTGTCGGCCTATGAAGTCGCCAAGGCCAATGTCGCGGTAGGCAAGGCCACAATCGTTCAGGCTCACAGCACGGTAGCCGAGGCGGAGGCCAACCTGGCCCGCGCGCTCCAGAATCTTGATTACACCACCATACGCTCCCCGGTGCGCGGAGTGATTATCGACCGCAGGGTTAATATAGGCCAGACGGTAGTCGCCAGCCTGAATGCTCCCAGCCTTTTTCTCATCGCCAAGGATCTCAGGCGGATGCAGGTCTGGGTTGCCGTGAACGAAGCCGATATCGGGAGGATAACTCCTGGTCAACCTGTTGAATTTACCGTGGATGCCTATCCGGGTGAGAATTTCCAGGGCGAGGTGGGAAAAATTCGGCTCAACGCAACCATGACCCAGAACGTCGTGACCTATACTGTCGAGGTGCTCACCGATAATTCCAACGGAAGGTTGCTCCCTTACCTGACGGCGAATGTGAAGTTCTTGCTGAACAGCCGCCAGAACGTTCTCACAGTTCCCAATGCCGCACTGCGCTGGACGCCCCAGCCGGACCAGGTGGCGCCCGAGAGCCGAAGACCGGCTGAGGAACGCTCACGGGGAAGGCCTGCCGCCGGCGATGCACAGGCCGGCCAGGGCTACGGCCACGGGGTGCTCTGGGTTCCGAACGGCAACTACGTGAGCCCCATGCCGGTGCGAGTGGGGATGAGCGACGGAGTGGCGACCGAGATCGAGAGTGATCAAATTAAGGAAGGGCTCCAGGTTGTGCTGGGCGAACAACGCAAGGAGACAGCCGAGCCCTCACAGGCAGCCAGTCCTTTCACTCCAAGGATATTTGGCCGCGGTGCACGCTAACAGTGAGAATCAACCTATACATAAAAAGGAACGCCGTATCCGGAGAGAAGATATTTAAATGGACCTGATCGAACTCAAAAATATCCACAAGACATATAAGCTGGGCGAAATAAGCGTGCCGGTACTGCGGGGAGTTTCACTTCGTATTCGGCAAGGTGAGTTCGTTGCGCTAATGGGTGCGTCCGGCTCGGGGAAGACGACGCTCATGAACATCCTGGGCTGCCTCGATCGACCGACTTCCGGCAACTACCGGTTGGATGGGCAGGATGTGGCCGAGTTATCGGCCGATGAGCGCGCGCTTGTGAGAAGTCAGAAGATCGGCTTTGTATTCCAGAACTTTAACCTGCTTTCCAGGACGAATGCTATCGACAATGTTCTTATGCCGCTCACCTACTCTCCCGAGACCCTTTCAACGGAAGAGGCTCATCAAAGAGGGGAAGAAGTGCTCCGCAAAATGGGCCTGGGTGAGCACCTGCATAACGAACCCTCGCAGCTCTCGGGCGGTCAGCAGCAGCGTGTAGCCATAGCGCGCGCGCTGATAAACAGGCCCTCGATCATTTTTGCCGATGAACCCACGGGCAACCTCGACTCACATACCAGCGACGAAGTGCTGAAGACCTTTCAGCGGTTAAATGAAGAGGAAGGCGTTACGATAATTCTGGTAACCCATGATCCCCATGTAGCCGAAACCGCCAAACGTGTTATCAGGATACGGGACGGGGTAATAGAGGAAGCGGAGAATGGGGATATCGGCGAGATTGCCGATGTCGCCTCCTCGGCAGGGAACAAGGTCAAAAGAGCGCGTATGCGCCTGACCCGGATGTTCTGGACGGCGATGAACGGTCTTCATCGCAATGTCATGCGGGCAGCGCTCACCACCCTGGGAATCATTATCGGTGTTGCCGCGGTTATCGCAATGATGGAAATTGGCCGGGGTTCCTCCAATGCAATCCAGAAAACGATCGCCAGCATGGGGGCGGCCAATCTCCTGGTGCTGCCGGGAACCGCTTCCAGCGCCGGGGTCAGGTTCGGGTCGGGAAGCGTGCTGACCCTCACGCCTGAAGACAGTGAAGCGATTGCAAAAGAAATTCCCGCTGTACGCGCCGCTGCGCCGATTGTTCGCGCCCGCACGCAGGTGGTCTATGGAAACCGCAACTGGGTGCCCAGCAACATTTACGGTACTACTCCCGATTTTCTGAATGTACGCGAGTGGGGCCTGGAGAGCGGTGGGGCATTCACGGACCTGGATGTGCGCAATGGCAGCAAGGTTTGCATCCTGGGCCAGACGCTGGTACGTGAGCTGTTTCCCGACGAGGAGCCTATTGGTAAGGAAGTGCGGATAAAGAATGTCACTTTCAAAGTCATCGGGGTTCTCACCAGCAAGGGCGCCAACATGGTCGGGATGGACCAGGATGACATAGTGCTCGCGCCCTGGACGACGATTAAATTCCGAGTAACTCGCTCCTCCGTTGTCGTCGTTAACCAGAGTGTGGTCGATGCTGCGTCCGGGGGTACGCAGATATACCCCAGCGCCGGTGTAAGCCTCTATCCGCCCAGATCGGCCGCCCAGCTTCTGAATCATCCGCTCGCCGTCAGATTTACCAATGTCGATCAGATCCTGACCTCTGCCTGGTCTACCGATGATGCGCCGGCCGCCATTCAACAGATCACGCAACTGCTTCGCGAGCGCCACCGGATTCATCCGGGTGAACCCGATGACTTCAACATCCGGAACATGACCGAGATGACCAAGGCCCTTACCTCAACCGCTACCATGATGACCAAACTCCTCCTTGCCGTTGCGCTTATCTCCCTTATCGTCGGCGGTGTGGGCATTATGAACATCATGCTGGTCTCGGTCACCGAAAGGACGCGTGAAATCGGTCTGAGAATGGCGGTCGGCGCACGGGGCAGCAACGTGCTCCAGCAGTTCCTGGTCGAATCGGTGGTCCTCTGCTTTTTCGGCGGTATAGCAGGCATTCTGGTCGGCCAGGGCATCTCTTATGTCGTATCGGCGGTCCTGCACTGGCCCGTCGAGCTTTCGGTCGACGCAATCCTTGCCGCTTTTTTGGTCTCGGCTTCGGTGGGTATTGCCTTTGGCTATTACCCTGCATGGAAAGCCTCACGGCTCGACCCGATCACGGCGCTGCGGTATGAATAAGGCTGTGAAGAGTGAAGGGTGAAGCATGAAGAGCAAATACAGAATGCCTGCCGGGTTTCATTTCGGGACCGCGAATTGAGACCTGTTCTCTAAAATCATTGCCTACAAACTGGTGAAGGGAATACAATAAATGCGTAGAATCGGTTTTCTTTGTTCGCTGCTCGCTCTTCACTGCTCAGCGCTCACCTTTACCGGCTGCATGGTTGGCCCTGATTTTCGCAAACCGGAAACGAAAATACCCGCCAAGTGGCATGGACTGGACCCCGTTGCCGTCACCGGTGATAGTGCGCTGACCTCCCAGCCTCTCGATCTGGTCGAATGGTGGAAAAAGTTCGATGACCCGCTGCTCACCTCCCTGATCGAACGGGCCATAAGGTCCAATCTCGATCTTCGGCAGGCCGCCTCCAGAGTGAGGCAGGCGCGTGCGGCCGTAGGGGTGACCTCGGCCGGACTCTTCCCGGAAGTCAATGCCGATGCCCAATACCAGCGAAGCCGTACTCCGGTGACAACGGCAGCCGGGACGAGCGGCGTGGAACGTGACTTTTTTCGGACGGGTTTTGACGCCTCCTGGGAATTGGACTTTTTCGGCAGAACGCGCCGCAATATCGAAGCTTCGAGAGCCGACCTGGAGGCGGCGATCGAGGACAGGCGCGACGTGTTCATTACGCTTGTAACCGACGTGGGAACGAATTACTCAAATCTGCGGCAGTTTCAAAAACAGATAGAAATCGCCCGCAGAAACCTTGAGGCTCAGGCTCACACCGCCGAGATCACGCGTAAAAGATATGAGGCGGGTTTTGTCGGCCGGCTTGATCTGGCCAATGCCCGCGCACAGGTGGCCACCACCGCTTCTCAGATTCCCGTGCTGGAAACATCGGTACGGAGCGCCATTTACAGCCTGAGCGTACTGCTGGGAATGGAGCCGGCCGCACTTCAGGAAGAATTGTCGAGCGAAAAGTCGATTCCTCCCACCCCGCCTGAAATCCCCATCGGGCTCCCCTCGGATCTTCTGCGCAGGCGCCCCGATATTCGGAGGGCCGAAGCCCAGATCCATGCGGCCACGGCCCGCATCGGCGTAGCTACGGCCGATTTGTTCCCGCGCTTTTCACTCACCGGCAGCTTCAGCTTCTCCGGTTCCGATGTGGCCAATTTTATGAATTGGGGCAACAGATCCTGGTCTTTCGGCCCCTCCGTAACCTGGCCCGTATTCGAAGCCGGGCGCATCCGCTGGAACATCGAGATTCAGAACGCAATCCAGGAGCAGACCCTGTTGACGTATGAACAAATCATTCTGACTGCTCTCAGGGACGTTGAGACGGCCCTTATTTCCCACACCAACGAACTCGAGCACTTAAAATTTTTGCAGGAAGCGCTGGAGAACAACCGGAAGGCAGTTGAGGTGTCGATGAAGCTCTACGTGGAGGGGAGAACGGACTTTCTGAATGTCTTGAATGCTCAACGATCTCTGTTCATTTCGGAAGAGGCCATGGCTCAGAGCACAAACAGGCTCACCACCAACTTGCTGGCCCTCTACAAGGCGCTTGGGGGAGGCTGGGAAATACTGGAAGGGGTGCAGCACTCAATCCCGGCAACCGATCTGCGGATATTTACCCCTGTGCCGGTGAAGTAAAATCAGTTTCGGAATTCGGCAGGGATGCCTGAACGATAATAAAAAGGGGGCGGGTGAAACCACCCGCCCTCATCTTACTTCAGCCGGACTTACCTGTGCCTTTGATCACCGCGTCCACCGCCGCCCTGGGGGGCTCCGCCGCCACCCATGCGGCCACCGCCGCCGCCTCCCATCCGGGGAGCACCACCGCCGATGTTCGGACCGCCGCCCATACGGCCGCCGCCCTGGAAGCCTGATGAACCCCGACCCTGGAATCCTCCGCCCATATTAGGTCGGCCCTGGAAGCCCGATGACGCACGGCCCTGTGGAGCACGCGAAAACCCGGAATCTCGTCCTCTCGTCGAACCGCGGAACTGATCGCGCTGATAACTCTGGCGTCCGCTGAACTGGCTCCGCGAGGCACGTTCATTCTGTCCACGGCGCATGGAATCAGCAGATCTCCGGCTCGGCTGGCCGGCAATCCTGCCATCGGAAGCGCCTCGGCTTTGCCTCTGCATACTCTGGCCCTCACGTGAGGCGCGGGACTGGCCGGTAAATCTTTCCTGCGATGCAGCACGGTTTCCTCTTGTGACTGAGCTATCCGACCTTGTGCTCCTTTGCCTGTCAAACTGGGAGGAACGGCTTGCAGAGATGCCGCTCTGCTGGCCCCGACCGGATTGGACCGCTGCAGCCCGGCCTCTTCCGCGCCCATCCCGGGAGGTGCTCATGGCGGCCGTAGGCTGAACGTTCCTGGGATTGCGATTGATTGCGCGGGCCTGGCCTCCCTGTGATCCCCGGCCCTCACCCGATGAAATCCTCGGGGCGGCCACGTTTCCGCTACCCGCCCTGGCGGTTCGCGTCTGAGATACCTGCCGGCGAATGCTCCTGCCGTTGACGTTGGTTGCGTCCTGCCTGATCCGTGTCTGGTTCTGCGATATCCTGGTGTTTGCATTGCGCGCCGGCCTGGTGGTGGGATTCGCATCTGTAAAGCGGGTGCGCTGGTTCACATTACTGGAGCGACTGACGACATTATTGATGACCGGGGCCCCCCGCAGGTTGCTGCGATTGACGTTGGTGACCCTGGCAGTCCTGACGTTGTTCACGAATACGTTATTCCGGTTGACAATCACGGCATTATGTCCATGCCGGTATCTCCCGGCATAGTGACCGCGGTGGTGATGGAATCCTCCATAGCGGAAACCCCATGGTCCCCACCACCTGCTTGCGTAGTATGGCTCCCACGGAAGCAGCGGAAACCAGCCGACATGAACATCGGAGTATAACCAGCCTACCCTGCCGGGATACCACCCGAAGCCGATTCCCCAGTAGGGGCCGCCGATTCCAACTGAGACGATCGGAGGGGCCCAGTACCAGTAGTTGTTTGCCGAAAACCAATATCCATAGTGATGAGTGACATATCCGAACGGTTCATAGGGCACCCAGCAATTGTCGCCGTACCATTCGGTCCACCTGCCGACGGTATAGGGCGCCCAGTCTGCTTCAACGGCTGTCGGCCGCCACACCTGACGGTATTGCCCCTCGTAGTAAACCCTTTCCCATCGTCCGTTTTCATCCAGAACCCTCGCGTCCTCCTGGATGCCCTCGGGCAGGTAGTTTATCGATTCCCCCTTGGTTTCGATGTTCTGGGCAAGCAGCGTGTCACGCGTGCTGTTCCAGTCATCCCATTCGCTATCGACTTTTCCTTCTCCGGCCGTAGACTGCCTGGAATCGGCGAGAATAGAGAGGGCTCCGGGTATTACGTCGTAGCGTGAACCATCGGCATCATGGATGAAATCGACCTTGCCGCGGATAGCGATCACCTCCGCGGATTCATCGCCCACGTAGAGGTCGAAAGCAGAGCCCGGCTCACCCACCACATAGCCGAACGGAGTGGTGGCCTTAACCACTGCCTTTGAGCTTCTGTCGATGAAACGCGCCATGCCGGAGGCTATGTCCACCTCAGTGGCATCCTCCTTGAGCGCGATCATCTGGATCTGGGTGTTCGCGCCGATCCTGATCCAGGTGCTGTTGGGCATGAGGAACTCCGCCTTGCCGTTTTCACCGGCGTAGAGCGCATCCTCCAGGCCGAAGGGCGAATCCTTTACCGTGACTACCCAGTCTTTTTGTTCGGGTACGTAGCGCAGCAATTCGCCATCGACAAGCGAGATGCGCCCGACCAGGACGTTTTCTCTCGGCTGAGCCTGCTTTCTGGCCTGTCCCGGGCTCTGTGGACCCGCCGCCCAAATTGCCGGTGCTGCTGCGCAGAGAAAGACAAAACTCATCAATAATACTCTTCCCACGCGTTTCATAAAAATCCTCCTGGTGATAAACGGGCTGTTTGGAGATAGAATCCGAGACTCCACAGAACCGCGAAATACCGATAAATTGCCTACAGCTATTGACGAGGAGCCCCGGAAGATAGTTTACATTTCAGGGCAAATTACGCATATTGAAACTGTAAAAAGCGTTTTGGGACAAGACGGTATCCCGCTCCCCGGAGCATTCCCGGAGAGGCGCTTCAGGCAAACGACGGAAGCATTTATCATACCAGATCGGGAGTCTTGCATATGTTCAAAGCCAGAGATATCATGACCAGGGAAGTCATCACCGTTGCACCCGAAACCGAGGTGGCCGACATTGCAAAACTTCTGCTTGAAAAACACCTCAATGGAGTGCCCGTAGTCGATGAGACGGGCGCTATCGTTGGAATAGTGTGCCAGAGCGACCTTATCGCTGAACAAAAAAAGCTCCCGCTGCCTTCTTTTTTTACTCTCCTGGACAGCTTCATCCCAATCTCGTCCACGACCAGGGCAGAGAAGGAAGTTCAAAAGATCACCGCCATGAAGGCGGCTGACGCAATGACTCCCGACCCGGTAACCATCGATCCGGAAACGGGCATCGATGAAATCGCCTCCATCATGGTTAACCGGAATTATCATACCCTGCCTGTGACCGAAGGCGGCAGACTGGTGGGAATTGTCGGCAAGGAGGATATCCTCCGCACGCTTCTGCCCTCACCGGAAGAGTAGATGATATCGCTCGGAAGAAGAATGGCGGAGACTTCACTCAATATTTTAGTGGTAGACGATGAAATTAACATTCGCAAGACATTGTCCGTGTGCCTGGAAATAGAGGGGCACAAAGTCGTTGCCGTCAGCAATTTTGCCGATGCGGTCACCGAAGCCTCAAGGAGGTCCTTCGAGCTGGCTTTCGTGGATCTGCGGCTCGGAACCGCGGACGGGCTCGATCTGATCCCTGCACTTCTGGCTGCAAATCCTTGGTTGAAGATTATCGTCATTACAGCTTACGCCTCTGTCGAATCAGCCGTCGAAGCAATGAGGAGAGGCGCAACGGATTATCTCCCCAAGCCGTTTACCCCGGCGCAGGTAGAGCTTGCCACCCGCAAGGTCATGGAAGTACGATCGCTGGAGCAGAAGGTCGCCGATCTGCAGGAGTATGTAGGCAGATCCCACCCGGAGATAGATTTCTCAACCAGGAGCCATGTCATGCAGCGGGCATTGAACCTCGCCCGCCAGGCTGCCCCAACCGACGCCACTATTCTCCTGCAGGGAGAAAGCGGCACCGGGAAAACACTCCTTGCGCGCGGCATCCATACCTGGAGTAAGCGTGCCGAAAAATCTCTGGGTATCGTCTCCTGTCCTTCGCTCTCTGCGGAACTTCTCGAAAGCGAACTTTTCGGCCATGTCAAGGGCGCTTTCACCGGCGCGGTACGCGACAATCCAGGCAGGATCGCCGGGTACCGGGGAGGAACTCTTTTCCTGGACGAGATCGGCGACCTCCCATTGTCGCTTCAGCCAAAGCTCCTTCGTTTCCTGCAGGACTAAAGAGTATGAAAGAATAGGCGATCAGACGACGCGAAGAGCTGATGTCAGAATTATTGTCGCCACCAACTCAGACCTGGATCTTGCGGTGAAAGAGAGCCGATTTCGAGAAGACCTCTTCTACAGGTTGAATGTTTTCCGGGTTACACTGCCTGCGCTCAGGGAACGCAAAGAGGATGTGCTGTTCATGGCTGAGCGATTTCTCGCATTCTTCGGCAAACAACACCACCGCGCCCTCCTGGGATTTACCGATGAGGCGATCGAGGCTCTTCAACAGTATGCCTGGCCCGGGAATGTTCGTGAATTGCATAATGTCATCGAAAGAGCTGCTATTCTGTGCCGGGGAGATCGGGTGGGCATCGAGTATTTGCCTGATAATATCACTTCGCCTGAAGTCATGCCGAACATTGGAGATCCGATCAGCCTGGAGGCCGTGGAAGAGCTGCACATCAGGCGGGTGCTCGCTTCATCCAGATCGCTTCAGGAGGCTGCCGAAACGCTCGGGATAGATCAGGCGACTTTATGGAGGCGGCGAAAGAAATATGGAATTTAGAACCGATATTGCATCCTGCAATAAAGAGAGGCCTTATCGCCCTGTTCACAATGAAGAAGTCAATTGCGTGAGCCGGGTTAAGGGCATTGAGGATCTCGGGGCTGGAAAGGATCTTGATCCCAACCTGGGACCATGCTAAGTTGTTTTATGCGGATCATCTCCCGGAGAGCGCTTAAGGAATTTTGGGAAAACCATCCGGATGCCGAGCAGGCATTGGTGGCGTGGTACGCTGATGTAAAGCAGGCTCATTGGAAATCTCCGTCAGAGATAATGGTTTTGCGTCATGGACATTAAGCCTGTTAAGACAGAGGCAGATTACCAGGCAGCGCTGGAGAGTAGAGCGCCTTTTTGACGCCGCGCCGAACACTGCGGAAGGGGACCGACTGGAAGTTTTGACAACCCTGATCGAGGCTTACGAGGAAAGACATTTCACAATTCCACTCCCGGACCCGATTGAAGCTATACTTTACTTCCTGGAAAGCCGCGGCCTCTCCCGCCGGGACCTTGAGCCGTTTATCGGTGCCCGTGCCCGTGTCTCCGAAGTCCTGAATCGAAAACGACCGCTCACCATAGGCATGATTCGTAAGCTTCACGCGGGCTTGGGCATACCGGCCGAAGTCCTCATTCGACCATACTCTTCCGAAAAATCTGCCGCCTGAGAAGCAATGTGCTGTGCATAGATTGAGGCACGTGCGCCAACCCTCGATTTCTCTACGGGTGGACCGGTTGGCGAGAAGGGAAAGCAATGATGCCTCGTGTCCGGATGCTTTCAGGGGAAAAGTCGAGTTGTTTTGACCTTCTTGAGATGTAATGCTCATACTCACGTATATGTTCATGCTTCCTGGATGTAAGAAAAACGAGGAGTTACGGGTGACACGGGCAACGGCTTTTTCTTGCCCGTGCCGAAAGGCAGGAGGGAAATCAATCACGGCGCCGGCCCGATGTCACTCGCCTTGTATCAGCCAACCGGAAAAGGGCCATACCCCCCTTTCCTGAAGACATAAATTGCCCACCCCAGCGTTTCCCGTCCCCACTTCAGATACGCTCTCTTACCCTCACGCACTCGCTTCAGCACGGTCTCCACATCCGGATCATCCCGATGATCACTCGCCCAGATTTCCGCGGCATACCACTGCAGCCCTTCATATCTATCCCAGTCATCCTGGCTGCTTACGAGCGTGTAGGCCACCTCCAGTCCGTACTCTCGCCCGGCCTCTGCATTTTGATAATGTGTTCCCAAGTCGTTCCGTTTCATTCCGATCGCTTCCAGATACTCTCTTTCCGGTTCCTGCCGCCAGTACGGCTCTCCCACAACGATCCAACTCTGCGGGGCCGCCATTTTCTGCAGCGCGTTCAACGTCTCTCGATGCCCGCCGTAAATCCAACTCGCACCGATGCAGGCTGCCAGATCGAAGCTCTCCAAGGTCTCCGGAACATACTCGGCCCCGTCCATCTCCAGCAAATGGAGTTTCGCATCCGGAACACGCTCCTGATGCTTCCTGCGCACATCGGCAATGCAGTGGGGAGAGATATCAACTCCTGTCCCGGTTATTTGTCGGCGTCGCTCTGCAAGCCTGATGAGAAATTCGCCCTTTCCCGTGGCGATATCAAGCACGCGCACCCCAGGTCTCAGAGGCAGAAGCGTGATAAGCCGTTCAAGTTTCTCAACACTCATCGGATTGCAGAGCGTATGCTCCCGATGCGTGATGTCGTAGAACTTCAACATGTCCATGCGTATACCCCCCCTATCAACGCCATTCCGAACAATAAAATCAGCCGGTGCGGTGGCGGTCTGCCGTATTGCCTGCCCTCCTTGACTCTCGTTTTGGCTTTTGTCGCCCGTATAGGGTAGCTTAAAAACCGGAGCAATGCCAAGGTCAATGCAAGCTGGTCGCAGGAAATCCAGTCGGACACGAAAAAGTCAACGGCATTTCATTTCGCATCCTGCGTGACATTCTTGAAACCTTTGCGGCCCTATGGGACCTCGACTTTGCCTGAATTCCGTGGTGTGGAAAACACTGGGCTGTATCCTTCCAGGTGGTTGAAACCACATGATACGGGCCCGGTAGGGGTTGCAGACAGCGGAACCATACGGCCTGAAAAGGGATAATCAGCGATCTGTTCGGAACGACGGGTGAGTTTGTCAACCATGCCTCTGGCGTACAATGGGGAGTTGAGAGCGATGTGTTCGTATATGTTGACAAGGTGATCAAGGGCATTTTGTGTCCAGAGCACCTTCATTCCGGCAATCCGAACCTTCGGCGAACTTCCTTCACATCGACCGTTTTGCCTTGATCACTGTCTCTTATGCCCGCTTCAACGGCTTGTCGGACATAGATCTGGTAGATAAGGTCTTCCCACGTTGCTGAATCCGGCAGGTTTTCAAGCAACCGGCGCGCTTGCTCCTTAATCCCTTCGGTCTGCATTTTCCTTGCCTCCAAAAAATGTCCGTGGATTCCACTTACTGCTCTGATAAGCAATATAGCAAAAGCGCCGCCGAAAGCAATTTTTCCAATATTCCTTCTTACGGCTGCAAGCCGTCTGAGGGTTTTTCCATGATCGAGACTTTTCCCACATGGTCGCAGGTCATAGAGTGCGCTATGGCAAAACCCGGAGTGCTTCACGGCGAATATCATGCCGGAAACCTCCCGGGTGGTTTAGACCGCGTAGGACACAGTCAGGGATGTTCCCGTCGCGCTCGGCTGCGGTTTGAAGATCCCATAAATTCAAGTGCTTGATCTGTATATCCCATTGACATATCCCACATAAAACTCTATATGTATTTGCGGAAACAATAACATCTCCTGGGAGGTAGTGTTGTGGCTCGCGTAAAAACCAGAATTTTTAAAAGCAACCGGAGTCAGGCTGTCCGCCTGCCCAAGGAAGTTGCTTTTCCGGAATCCGTGAAGGATGTTGAAATCACCGCGGTTGGAAACAAACGCACGATTGAGCCTGTGGATCAATCGTGGGATGATTGGTTCAATGCACCGGGAGTTTCCAGCGATTTCATGATAGAGCGCAAACAACCTGAAGACCAGCGACGGGAGACCATGGAGTGCTGAAATACCTGTTGGACACCAATATTGTCATATACACGTTGAAGAACCGTCCTCAGCAGGTGAAAAGACGCTTCCAGGGCCATCACGGCCGGATGGGCATTTCCGCGGTAACCTTGGGAGAATTGGTGTTTGGAGCAGAACATTCACAGCAGGTGGAACGGAACCTGGCGGACATCGAGGCCATGGTCGCCCGACTTGAAGTGCTGCCCTTCGACGAAAAGGCCGCCTACCATTTTGGACAGATACGGGCTGCGCTTTATCGTACGGGTCAGCCGATTGGACCTTACGATATGATGATAGCCGGTCAAGCCAGGGCGTTCGGCCTGATATTGGTGACAACCAATGTGAAAAAATTTGACCGAGTTCCCGGGCTGGTGCTTGAAGACTGGAGCGAAATATAAGACTATGGATTTCATGCCGGAACCTCCCAGGTGGTTGACACCACCGAGAGGAATCAGGGTGGGATTTCCACACCCCGGGAATTCTGCTGATTGCACCCTCATTTACGAACTGCGTGCGGCGAATAGAGAACTCACTTGAGTCGATGACAAAAGCGCCGTTAGAAGGGCCATTTCGACGTCGAAAACGTCGTCCTAAGCCTTGAAATCGCCTGCAAAAGATGCATCTTTTCTTGCAATAAACAGCTATAATATGTTCTTAGGCGGAATCGGAAGGGTCAGCTTGAAGATGACGCTTTCGAATAGAACTCATCAGTCTTGACGGGAATCGTCAACCTACTGCGCCCACTCCAGGCTAACCTTCAGGTCGTTGTAAAAGTTCCATTTCAAGACTTGTTCGCGTTGAAGGCGGCCAACGATGATACCTGGAGCAATGCCGAGTTCTAAGGCAGAGCGCAAAACCTTTTCTTTTGAAGGAGTTCCGTCCTTGAGCATGGCCCGGTAAAAAGGGGGAGGTATGAGGAAGTTGGCTGCAAAAGAATTTGCCTCTTTTTCCTTGACGTCTTCGCTATCCTCTTGATTGTGGATGAAAATATCACGCTTACCATGCAAAAGGATATGTCCCGCTTCGTGGAAGAAAGAAAACCAAAACTGATCATTGCGTTTGTACAAAAGACTGAGTTGGATCATTGCTTTCTGAGGAGACAACCAACGCGTTGCGGCGCTGATACGTATTCCCGGCAGTTCCGGAATAAGAACCACTGCAACCCCGGCCTCTGAGGATAGCTCTACCATTTTGGGATGGAAAACATCCGGAGTATTGGCTGTCAGCCCTCGGATCGTGTGAAGAGCTTCCTTGAATTTACCGTGATCATAGGGAGCACAATGTAACTCTCGTGCTTCGATTTCACCTCTCCGCAACCAGGCGGCAACTGCAGGCCAATCGCTTTCGAAGGCATTGGACTTTCGAAAGGCAACCTGTGCGGCATAAGCTTTCATGGACGCTTCCCACTGGTCAGGTGAACTTATCCGGAAGAACTTCAGGACCTCTCTAAGTTGCTGGATCTTATCTCTATATCCTTCAATCCAGCCTAATTTGATCATGGCGCGGACCGGGATTAAGTCGAGCCAGTCAAGATGCTTCTCAAGCTTGCCCTGTTCGTCCTTCCGTGCGAGGTATTCCTGATACTGGCCCTCCCGGGTGTTCCAAAATCCAGCAGGAACACTCAAGACATGCTCAAGTTCCAGCGCAATTTGAGGAGTAATCCGGGCTTTCCCTTTAATGATCTCGTTTATAGTTTTCTTCGCTCTCCCGGTCCTTTCCGCTAATTCAGCCTGAGACATTCCCCGGATTTCGAGAACTTCGCTCAGGGTTTCCCCAGGTGGGGTAACGCTATCGGGGACATATTGGTTATGGGTTGCTCTACTCATGGGTATCCTCCAGGCTAAGAATTTCAATTGCGGTTACCTGGGCCCAGTCAAGCCCGCCATCCGATTTAGTCGGAATGGGGTCATTCGCCACCTGGAAAAGGAGTCTATATGGCCCGTCCAAATCGACTGAAAGTTGTCCCGCTCTATTCCCTTTCAGTTCATGGCAGCGGCCGGGGAGAGACCTCATGACGAGGAGGGTGGCCGCGGCCTTCAAATCATCGAGGCGTCTTCGGATCAGCTTGGCCCTGTGCCGGCCGTACCGCCTGACCAGAAGATCTTGATGGTTGCATTCTTGCCCAAAAGACTTGCTTCTGAATATGATATCCATCATCGGCCCTTTGGGTCAATGATATTAACGTAAAAGGTTAATCAAAGCAAGAGACTAATATGGTCAACAGTTCCGAAACTATTCCCTGCAACCTCCCGGCTTCAGTACAACAATATTGGCTGTTCCGGCCTCGATCCGCCCCTATTCGCGCGCATAGGCCTGACTGCATTACTACATTGCAGAAAGACCTGCTCGTGCATACCCTGGGAGGAGGTGCGAGAGCGTTTGATGAGGGATTCGCGTGTGGCGGGTTGAATTTCATCCCGAAGCGTACTTGGAGATTGAGGAACCTCGTTCCTGGTATGAGAGCAATTCGCCCGGATTGGGAATGGCTTTCGTCGATGCAGTCCAGAAGGCCGTCGATGCCATACAGGATTCCCCCGACACACATGGCCGCCTTATGAGTACGGATCAAGACGTTTTTTCCTGCGACGATTCCCTTTTGCCTTGATCTACAGACACAATGCAACAAAGATTCAAGTCATCGCCGTCGCTCACCTTCGCAGAAGGCCCGGCTATTGGAAGAACAGGAGTTTCCAATCTTTCATCTTCCCAGAGTAATCGTCAAAGGACAAACACTTCCGGCTAATGCAGGACATTATCCCGCGGGTTGCGGAGGCTTTTCCCGCCGACTTTAGGTCTGACCAAGCTATGTAAGAGTGGAGCGATGGGTCACTCTTGACATTTGCAACTCGTTCTCCAATTTTCCGATAGCTTTGCGCCGATACCCTGCTCTGTTGTCCTCAGAGAGTCAAGAGTGCAGGCGCCCCCAAGTCACACCCTCCGTATTCATCCACACCATGCCGCCGCAATACCGGGGGCAGCCTGAGATGGCGCGACCTCAAGCAAATGCTTAGGATATTCAATGCGCGGAAGCGCTTTCATCGATGGCCAAGGAGAGGTGGTATTCGTGATGGATGAGACGAACCAGGAAAAGGGTGTTTTGGATTACCAGGCACTTTGCGAACTCGCGAGATCCCGCAATATAAAGTTTGTGGAGGCGCGGGGGTTGGATACCCGGAAGGGGATCCGTTTTCATAAGGACGGAGAAGAGTGGATCGCTATTGATTCCGATTTGAAGGAAAGCGAAAAAGTCAGAACATTGGCATTTCTTCTGGAGAATGAACCGGAAACGATCGCTTCAGAGGTCGGAATTCAAATTGGGGGTGAGAGCGGTTCTGTGACTCCGGTGCTGACCTTATGCTGCTGAGTGCTGCTGTCATTTCCGAATGGCTGCCCGGATAAAGGGCATTTAATGCAAGGGGGACCGCCGGTGTATACGAATGGCAGTCCCCCATTGATTTTTCTGCGGAGATGGAGAATCAACCTACTTCCTCCCTATATTCCACGCGAGCAGCATATCCTTTATAAGTCATTGTATTTTGAGTGGTCTTATTCCATCCGGCCCGGCATGTCTTACTCGTTCAGCAGGAGAGGGAGGAAAGGCAGTCCTGAACCCGAAAACTCAAACGCTCCGATGTCACACGACGATCCGAAGGGGCGGGGAACTCCGCGCTGATCGGTTGCGGGGCAGCCCGATGCACCGCCTGCGTCGATGGCCGGGCTGGCGGGCTGCAGCGCCAAGGTGTTCGTAGCGCCTCCATAGTTTGCAAAGGGGCGCAGCAATGGATCGGTGTTGCTCATGGAACCGGCGTCGGATCCCCAGCCGCATGAAGCGGCGCTGTCGAGGTTATGACCGCCATTGTAAATGTTTCCCTCACAATTGGCAGCCGCCGCGGAATTGGCCACAATGGCGCTGTAGAATGTGATACCGCCGCTCTGGTTGTGAATGATCGAGCCCGCGGAAGCGGAGTTGCCGACGATAGTACTGTAATGGACTTCCATGCTCCAGCCGGAGCCGTTGAAGAGCACAGCGCCTGTGGGTGCGGCATTGCCGGTGAAGGTGCAGTTGCGAATAGTAAAAGTATTGTATCCATGGTTAATCGCTCCACCGGTGTCGGTGGCGGAGTTCTGGTAGAAGGTGCTGCGGGTGACGGTTTTGTTCGAGGAAGAACTGCCGATGGCGCCGCCCCGGACAGCCCGATTGTTGCTGAAGGTGCACTCGTCGACAGTAAGCGGCCCATCGGTGTAAATCGCCCCGCCACTGCCGTCCTGGTTGTAGCCGTGGACCAGCGCAAGCCCCTGCAGAGTGAGCGGGGCGCCCGTCGCAACTGACAGGATCTGCACCGCATCGTTGCCGCTGACCATCACCTGGCCGGGTTGAGCGCTGATTGTCAAACCCGCGGTATCGGTGACCTCCGGTAATGTCGCTCCCAGCGTAATCGTTCCGCTAACGCTGAAGGAAATCGTGTCTGCGTCGGCGCCGAGGTTTGCGGCATTGATCGCCTCGCGCAGCGAACAGTGCGAGGCGTTACAGCTTCCGTCGTCGGTGTCCGACAGGCTGTTGACGATGAAGTCCGCCGCCTCGGCCTTCTCTACCCAGAAGGACGGGAGGAAGGCGACTGCCAGGACAAGGAGCAAAGTACCGGTGACCGATGCAAACCGTTTCATTGTCTAACCTTTCCTGTTGAAATATCCTCAGGCGCGCCCCGTTCTCTTCCGCACAATGATTATCTTCACGCAAATTGCAGCATCAGAATATACTGATACCTGGAGCAGCACAAGGCCAACCCCGGGATCCTCGCCATGCCAAACCATCTATTTCCGTATCTCAGGCTCATGATATTGAGTCTGTATATTGTTTTTTGCAGCCCCGGACCTGCGCCGGGAGAACTCGCCATCCATTATGACGCGGCCATTTTGGGAGTGGACGACAAGTCGGTTCTCGAAACTCTTCAGGGAGTCTCCAACACGTTCGCCTTTAAAGACCGGCCTCCTGCAACCCTCAGCCTGCTCGAGCACAGGGCGAGGACCGATGTTCCCGAAATGGTCCGTTCACTCAAATCGCTGGGTTATTATGCGGCGGAGATCGAAGTCTCCATCGATGAAAAAAAAGAACCGCCTCTTGTCACCTTCAGGGTTAATGCAGGACCTCCCTACCTGCTTCATTCGGTTAAGATTGAGAGTGCGAAACCCGCTTCATCTGGTAGTCCCTTGAAACTCCCTGCTCACGAGGAAATCGGACTCGCGTTGAATGAACCGGCCCGGGCAAGCCGGATTAAGGAAGCCGAGGGCATGCTTACAGCGATTATGAGAAAAAGGGGGTTTCCCTTTGTCGCCGTCCGGGAACAGCGAGTGGTGGTGGATCACCAGACGCGTACGGTTGCGGTGACATTTCCGGTTGAGGCCGGTCCCCGGGCGGCCTTCGGGCCGACGACAGTCAACGGCCTCACCACGGTATCACAGGATTATGTCAAGGGTTTGATACCCTGGCGAGAAGGCGACTCTTTCAACCCCGAGTTGCTCACCCAGTTGCAGAAGCGACTGGTCGAAACCAGGCTTTTCTCTCTCGTTCAGTTCAAAGAGGCCGAGAGCCTGGACGGGAAGGGACGCCTCCGGATTACCCTGGAACTCAAGGAAAGAGATCATCGCACCATCAGCGTCGGCGCTACCTATCATACGGACGAGGGACCCGGAGGCAAGGTCGCCTGGGAACACCGCAACCTGTTCCACGGGGGTGAACTCCTGAGGGTGGAGGCGGCAGCATCCGGACTCGGCTATTCGGGGGAGGCAATCTTCAAAAAACCGGCGTTTCTGAGACAGGACCAGACCCTGGCGATCACCAGCCGCCTGGCGCTTGACGACACCGACGCCTATGTGAGCCGGAACCTCGACAGCGCCCTGCTGGTGGAAAGAGAGATAAGAAAGGGCATGAAACTCGGGCTGGGTCCGGGATTCAGGCTTGCAAGGGTGGACGAAGCCGCACCGTTCAGAGGCGCCGAAGATTTCTCTCTGCTCTATTTCAAAACCTATTACCAGTGGGATACAAGCGATAATCTGCTCGACCCGTCCCGTGGCGGCAGGCTCGACATCCAACTCGCCCCCTATATGGATACACTCGACACCGGGGCCGGTTTTGTGAAGGGGCGCACCAGCTACACGCGCTATTTCAAGCTCTCCGATAAGCCGTTTTTCCTCCTGGCAGGACGCGCCGCAGTGGGGACCATACTGGGTACGGACCGCGATTCGGTTCCCGCCGACCTGAGGTTTTACTCCGGCGGGGGCGGCTCCATACGGGGTTTTGGCTTTCAACTGGCCGGCCCCCTGGTGGGAGAAGATCCGGTGGGCGGAAAATCGATGCTGGAAATGGGCCTGGAGCTGCGCACCAAGGTGACCGAAAAAATAGGTCTGGTTGCTTTTGCGGATGGAGGCAGCGCCTTCGAGTCGTCTTTGCCTGATTTTAGCGAAACCCTGAGATGGGGTGCGGGTGTCGGAGTACGCTACTTTACGCCGATCGGGCCGCTCAGGCTGGATTTCGCCGTTCCCTTGAATCCCCGCGAGGGAATCGACGATCCTTTTCAGATATACCTGAGCATAGGACAGGCATTTTAGCGGATGAGGATGTACCTGGGCGTGATGAAGCCGTCTACGCCGTTCAGGAGCGTATCGTACAATGAAAAATGTCATCAGAGCACTAATTGCAGCGGGCGTAATCCTGATTCTGCTCCCGGGCATTCTTTTCCTGTTCCTGCAGAGCGCTGCGGGAAAGTCGCTGCTGATCTCGGCGCTTACGAAAAACCTGAGTTCTGAGCCTGACCGGAAAGTGGAATTCGGAAGCATCGAAGGAATAGTACCCTTTGATATTCAACTAAGCCGTTTCAGCATCTCGGATGCGGATGGCAGATGGCTCGATGCACAGGGCGTCGCCCTGAAGTGGTCGGCGCTTTCGCTGTTGAGAGGCGCTGTCAGGATCGACGAGTTGCATATAGCTTCTCTGGCGATTGACCGGCTGCCTGCGGGTGAAAAGAAGGAGCAGCCGTTTCCCCGTGAACTCCCGCCTCAACTCAAGCAGCTTTGGTCGCTCACCGTTTCGGACCTGTCGGTGGAAGACCTGGCGATAGGGCAGAGTATCCTGGGGCAAAGCACGGTATTCGGCCTGAAGGCCGCGCTTGGCGATGCTGGTTCCGATCCGGGCCGTGTTGTATCATTGCATATGAAGAGGAAAGATGCCGGGCCGAACACCAATGCAGATATTGAAATGGTCCTGGATAAGGCACCTGCGGTGCTGTCCGTGAACGCTGTCTTTAAGGAAGAAGAAGGAGGCGCGGTGGGCGCCGTTCTGGGGCTGTCCCCCGGTCCCTTGCACCTGGAAGTCCAGGGCGACGGCCCGCTGAAAGATTGGAAGGGAACGGTCCGTGGAAGTTCCGGGGCTTACGGTTCAATCAGCGCCGAAATCGGATTGAAAGCTGGAGAGACAAATGTAGTGACCCTGGGCGGGAAAATTGAACCAGTAGAGACTATTCTCCCTCCGAGGCTGGCCCCTGTATTGGCAGGAGACAATGTTTTCTCGCTGGCTTTGAACTATATCCCATCGAAATCCATCACCGTGGATAAAGGATGGATGTGGGGGAAGGGCTATCATTTTGAAACATCCGGAAGAATCGACCTGGAGTCACGCGAGTTCAACAGCACATGGACTTTCAGCCTGCATGCCCTGCCGGTATCGGATAGTTCCGGTCTTGCCGCAATAAGAGAATTAACCGCGCGAGGCGATCTTTCCGGCACAACCAATCGTCCGCAGGGTACCGCGACAGTGTTGCTGCGTGATATTCGCCGGGACGGTTCCATGAGCCAGGAAATCAAAACCGGCATCCAGCTCCATCCACCGCACGGGCAGGACATTGCGCTTTCCACGGGAGTGCGGTTGCTGGGGACCACAAGGGCCGTTCGTGCTGACGGAGGCGTACATTCGGAAAATGAACTTTCGTGGTCGGCGGATCTTCTGAGGTCCTCCGACGAAAACAACCTGGTGTTCCTCGATATCCAAGCTGAAAATGAGAAAAATACGTTCAAGCTTTCCGGTCGTCTGAATACCGTCGACCTGTCCGGTAATCTCGAAGCTTCGGTGAAAGTAGAAGACTTCACATCGCTCCAGGCGTTTACCGGCATGGAGATTCCCGGTACGTTCGACTTCGAGGCGAATATATCGGCGACAGGGTTCGATTCCATATCCGGACGATTTCAGGGGCAGATGAGCCGCATACCTTCTCCAGGAGATATCCTGGGGCCGCAATCCACCTTCTCCGGGAAAGCCGATCTCAAGGGCTCCTTGCTGGATGTCTCCGAGCTTCACGCAAAAAGTCCCCACCTGGAATTTAACAGCCGCCTGCAGGCCGATTTATCGGACAGGCGGATGAAGGGAGACTGGCGGCTGGCGCTTCCGAATCTGGCCCCTTTAGAGCAGGTAGCCGGGATTACGCTCTCAGGAAGTATCGAGGGAACAGGCGCTTTCACGGGAGCTTTCGATGCACTGGAACATTCGGCTGTCCTGAAGGGAGACGGTATCGTCTTATCGGGTAAAAAACTGCCGCCGGTGCTTGTCGAAATCAGCGCAAGCAAGGCGCCGGAATCACCTGAAGGAAATATCAGGCTGGAGATGCGCCGGGACAATGAAAAGCTGCGTGTTTCGACCGATTTCAGCCTCCGGGAAAACCGCCTTCGGTTTTCATCCCTGAACGTGGATGCTCCTGGAGCAAAGATCAGGGGGGAAGCGGGGATAGACCTGGAGGGCTCTGCAATCGAGGGCGCCCTCGAAGGCGGCTTTACCGATCTGGGCGCCCTGGGCCGTATAGCCGGCGAACGACTGGAGGGAAGCGGGAGCTTCAGGGTCGAAGCTACTCCGGGTGAGAAGGGACCGAACATCAAAGCCAGGGCAGGCGCCAATAACCTCGGTACACGCCTGGGCAACGTTAAAAAACTCACTCTTTCAGCCGACCTGAAGGATATTTTTGAGATTCCCCGGGGTAGCCTGAACCTCGAACTCCAGGAATACCGACAGGCAGGGCTTCTCCTGAAAGAGGCCGGGCTGAAGCTCACCGGTGACAAAAAGGGCGTCAGTTTCGACGGCGCGGGTAATGGCAGATATGGTGAGACATTCGATTTCCGAGCTGGAGGGGAGCTGACGCGCACGGTCAAAGCACCTTCCCGGCTACGCCTGGGATCGCTCGGCGGCCGGTTCGGAGACCGTGCTTTCAAGCTCCTCGAGCCGCTCGTGTTGAATAGTTCCGCGGGAAAGGTATCCTTTGAAAGACTCTCTCTGCAATACGGTCCGGGACGGCTTACCGGCTCGGGCAGCCTGGATGCGAAGCGGGTGCTGTTTGAAGCCGGTTTTGAGAAGTTCCCGGTTGAAACGCCTCCCGGGCTGAACGCGCCCGATCTTACCGGAGTTGCCGCGGGTCGATTCCGGCTGGAAGGAGACCCCTCCCGTCCGTCGGCATCCCTGGATCTGAATGTCACCGGCATCCGGTCGAAGATGACCGGATCAAAGAAGAGCAGTTCCTCCAGCCTGAATATCGAGGCGCGGCTCTCAGCCGGTCTCCTGAAGATGAAGGGAGAGCTGAGATCGGTGACAGAGCGATCCGTGAGGGCAAATCTCGAAACACAATTAAGCTTTTCACTTGTCCCCTTCGCCTTCTCACTGCCGCCCGCCGGCCCGCTTCGCGGCGATCTGAGCGGTGAGACGGATCTGGCGTTTCTAACCACCTTTCTCCCTGTTCCCGACCATGAGTTGACGGGACGCGCCACAGCCGGGTTCGCTATCGGCGGGACGCTACAGGCCCCCGAACTGAATGGAACGATTAATGTAAATAAAGGCACATACCAGAACCTTCCCTATGGGACCGTGCTGAAGGATTTGGATATCGAGATGGCAGCGGTTGGCCGCAGGCTGAACATCGCAAGAGTACACGCGACAGACGGCGCAAAGGGTAAGTTTTCGGCGACAGGATGGCTGCAGTTCGATGGCCCGAGTAATATCCCTATGGCGCTTGAGCTGACGATGGCCGATCTGGCGCTGGTTCGCCGCCATGACGCCACGGGCGTGATCGACGGGTCGATAAGGATGTCGGGGTGGGCATCAGGGATGTCTGTGAGCGGGCAATTGCAGGTAAAATCCGCCGAATTGTTGCTCCAGCGTCGTCAAACGCCCGCAGTGGTTGAACTGGAGGTCATCGAAGTCCATGGGGGAAAACCCCCGGTCGATGAAAGAGAGCAGAAGATCACCCCGCCTCTTTTCAATCGGATGCTGGATATCCGGATCAGCCTGCCGGGAAACGTGATGGTCCGGGGAAGAGGGCTTGATTCAGAATGGCGTGGAGAGTTGAAGCTGTCTGGCGAAGGCGGAAGGGAATCCTTTACCGGAAATCTCAGCACTGTTCGTGGGACCTTTGATTTTCTGGGTAAGAATTTTAAGGTAACCAGCGGCGCCATCGCGTTCCACGGAGCGTTTCCTCCCGAACCGGTGCTGGATATTACAGCGGAGGCCCGAGCCAGGGATATAACCGCGAGGCTGCTGCTGAGAGGGCCGGCTTCCTCTCTGGATATCAAACTCGACTCCGATCCGCCTCTGCCGTCCGATGAGATACTCGCCCGAGTCCTGTTCAACCGGGAAACGAACAAAATCACCCCCATGCAGGCGCTGAGACTTGCCGAGGGCTTGAGATCTCTTTCGGGAAGGGGCAATGCCCTGGATTTTCTGGGCCGCACCCGTGAATTCCTGGGGTTGGGACAACTCGAGTTGAGGGAAACCGGCAGGGAACCGGGACTCAGCCCGGGCCGCAAGGGAACGGGAGAAGACAAGGGAATTGGATTGGGGATAGGAAAATATCTCACCGAGGATATCTACGTGGACGTGGAAAAGGGTGTTGGTTCCGATTCCGGCAAACTCTCGGTTCGTGTAGAGATTACTCCGCAGGTCACCCTGGAGACTGAAGCAGGCCTGGATGACTCAAAAGGGATAGGACTGCACTGGAAGCGCGACTACTGATATCCTCACCGTTTTCCCTTGCCTTCGTCAGGGAATTCTTTTTAAAAGCTATTTTGAGAGTTTCCTGCTACCATAACGTAAAAAACTCACACCCCGTAAAAGATGCTGGTGAAGTATGGCAGATTTGATTCAAGGTTTATTACCTGATGAACTGGTGCGCCTGTGGGGGACCGTCGAGGAAGGGCGACTTTCCCTGGACCGGTTCTACCAGCTTCAGGACAGGCTGCTGGAAGAATACCGCGAGTTGTGGAAGCAGGCATTATTGCTTGGGTACGGGAGTGATCTTCAGGAGAGCATAGTCCGGGAGATCGGCGCTTACCTGGGGGAAACGGACAGCGGCAAGACGCGTCAGTTGTGTGATGAGGCGCTTTCGACAATCAAAAACGAATGGCATGAGCAGGTTGGCGCCATCGATCAGGATGCGGTTAGATCATTCTATGACCGGAGTCAGGCAATGCTCTACGAGCTTATGTGGTGGCACACCCTGGCCGATGATCTGTCGCCGCTGGCATATGTGGTTGCCCTGAAGTTCGCCGGTATGCACGGCTGTGCGCGCTATCTCGATTTTGGCTCAGGGGTGGGCTCCGGCGGGATTCTGTTCGCTCACAATGGATTTGCGGCTACCCTGGCCGATGTGAGTTCCACGGTCCTGGAATTCAGCGCATGGCGATTCAGGCAAAGGGGGCTCGTCGCAGATCACCTGGACCTCAAGGAACGTAAACTGCCTGAAGCCTCTTTCGATATCATAACGGCCATGGATGTTTTCGAACACCTGGTTGATCCGATTTCCACCGTAGGGGAACTGGACAGGGCGTTGAAAAAAGGAGGCTTTTTGTTTGGCCGTTTCCACGCTGAAATGGATGAGGACCGCCCGCATCATATCGTGCTCGATTTCGAGCCGACTATCAAGGAATTGAGTTCTCGCGGCTTCGAGAAGATCTGGCAGGACAGGTGGTTGTGGGGGCACGAGATCTACCGGAAAGTCTAAATCGCCGGAACGGCATTGCGGGTATGAAAACGATGACAAGCGGCAAAAGAGTTCTGCTGGTTCTATGCACCCTCTCCTTGTGCATCGGCGCCGACCAGCTTTCAAAATGGATTGCACGATCCTACCTGTCGACAGCCAAGCCTTTAGCGGTTGCGGGCGGCCTTTTGAGATTGGACTTCACCGTGAACAGGAACGCGGAGTTCGCGTTTGAGTGACTGCTTCCGGCGGGGTGGCGCGGGGATTTCGTCACTGTGGGTGTTGCTCTTCTTCTGTGCGCTGTCGTGTTTTTTCTGCTCGTATATCCCCGGCTCAAACCCATGCTGCTGGCAGGACTTTGCTGTTTCTGCGGCGGCAGTCTCAGCAATCTGCTGGATAGAATCGCCCGGGGACACGTGGTCGATTTCATCAACCTCAACTGGGGCGGACTGCGTCCCTACATCGTCAACCTGGCCGATATCACGATCGTGCTGGGCGCCATATTGATGTTGTGCAGCATTTTGTTCATGAGAATCTATGTGACCAATTCTCGCGTCCCCCGAAAGATACGGGTCTGATCCAATGAATTCTCCGTAGATCGCCACACGGTCGTCCGATGCGAGAGTGATCCCCGCAACTGAGGCGACACTCAGGATCAATAATACCATCCAGTGGGTGAGTCACTGATCCATCGGTATAGCGACCCTGAAGGTTATGCCCGTGGATGAGTTGTCAATGATTTCTACAAACCCGTCATGCGCTTCGACTATTCTTTTCACTATCGAAAGGCCCAGACCGGTGCCTTCCCGCTTCGTAGTGAAAAAGGGCGAGAAGACCTCACGCCTTTTTTCCGGAGGAATGCCGCATCCGCAATCCGTAACATCCAGGATAAAGCGCTTATCCTTTGTACCCATGCGGATGGAGACGGTCTGACCCGGTGGTGAAGCCTGTATGGCGTTCATGATCAGATTGATGAACACCTGTTTCATCCTGGTTATATCGATCGGAATTGAATAACGGATTGCGCGGTCCAGCAGATCGGCTGTAATCTGGTCTTTGACAAGGTAGTCCGCGGCGCCGGATCGCAGGGCTTCCGTGTCGACTCCGTAGTTCCCCCGGCTGGTAAGCATTATGGTGGGAACTTCGCAGCCCCTCCGGACGGATTCCTGGAGAAGTTCCAACCCGTTTCGCGCCCCGAGAAAATAGTCCAGCAAGCAGGCGTCAAAGCCGCCTTTGCAAAGGCTGGACAACCCTTCTTCGTATGTCGGCGCCCAGTGGACCCGGAACTGCGTGGATCGTACTTCGGAGAGCGACCTCCCTATAAGGACAACATCATCTTCGTCATCATCTACCACCAGGATATTCAAAAGGGGGCGGTCCATGCCCGAGTCCTCGTACCTTCCACGTATTTTCGTCGCACTCAGCGAAGAGCACACCCGTGGCGACTGCCGATCAGGCGGTCAAATCTAACAGTAAGTTATAGCCCGAATATGGGATGGTAAACACGGGGACTGGAATAAAACGGTTTAGGAACAGATCCCCCGACTAATCATCGGGGAATCCGCGATCATTGGCGAAGGCATAATCCGGAAGAGGCGCCTTGTTCCTGGATGCGAGGTTCGTATAAGATAAGACGATATCCGATAATCAGACATCCTCTCCGGCTTTTTTCTGGATCTTCATCTTCTGGATCAGGACGTCGAAAGATTGGGTCCTGATTACCCGTCCGAAGGTGTTCTTATAATTATCGACAATGCTGACGCCGTCGATTATGACATCGCGGATAAACCAGTTTTGGCCCTTCTTTTCGAGAATATAGTCTACCGGGATATGCTCGTTTGTGCGCATGATGACGGTGCCCACCTTGACATACTGGCCGACAGGGGTCTCCTCACGGTATTCGACCGTTTCTCTCTTGAGAAAATTGAGCACCATCCGGGTATAGGAGTCCTGGAAAAGCCCGGTGAAAAGCTCCTGGTACTGCTGGCGCTGCTGTGCGGATAACTTGTTCCAGTGATCTTCGAGAGACTCTCTGGCCATCTCCGAGGAAAGGAAACTCTCCGATATCAGCTTGCGAATCTGGGTAGATCGTTCCTTGCGGTGTTCACTGCCCTGTGTCTCCGGCCGTGTCTGTATCTCCATCGCTTTTTCGAGCACTGCCTTCACCTGGGCCGTCGGGCCGGACTGTGCCTTTGCGGCGCCTGCGGACCAGGCAATCAACAGCACTAATGCCAAGAGAGAAAAACATGGTTTTCGCCAAAACATTTTCCCATTACTCCTTCGTTTAGCAGGGCCGGGAACTTGCGCAGACAAACTCGCCGATTGCCTGCCGATGATGAAGCATAAGTCGTATGTCCGGAAATGTAAATGTCAGGGACGTTGAAATGGGCGCTCATAAAAGCGCCGGCGCCTAACGCCTTTCTGTCCTGCCGCCCGTTGCATAATCCAGGCGGGCGATAGCCACATGGTAATTGTATAGCGCCCGAAGGTATTCGCCCTGATTTTTACCGTACCGGTCAATGGCATCGAACATATCGCGCGCGGTTCCGACTCCCACGTCAAAATTGGAGAAGGCGGCGACGATCCACCTGCGCGAGCCGATAGCGGCCTGCTCATAGGCCTTGAATGCCTTTTCATTCTCTATTGCGTCATTGTAATGCTTCATGACTTCAAGAGGAATATTTCTCTCTGCAAACTCCTGAGTATGTCTCATCTTCTGGTATTCAGCCCTGGCTTTATCCAGCTTCCCTTTGCCGATTCCCAGGTCAAAGTGCCACTGGGCGCCCGCAATGACCCCCGCGTAGGAATGGTTGAATTCGTCAGAGATATAGGAGTCATCAAATTCCTCACGATTGGGCGCTCCGGCGACCGAGCCGGTGGCCGCGGCGAAAAAGGAGGGGTACAGGTCCGCCTTGGCTGCGGCCACCATTTTCTTTTTGGCCTCAACCCCCTTCTTGACCTGCGTGATCTCGGGCCTGAGTTCAAGCGCCCTCATGACGTATTCGCCTTCGGGGTCCAATGTGGCCACCTTTTTGGGAAGGCCGACCACGTCCAACCTGAGTTCCTCATGGTCCGGCACTCCGATGGCTCTTTTGAGCGCAGCGGCGGCAAGACGGGAACCGGAATCGGCCTTGGCGGCGAAACCCTTTACTTCGGCGGAGA
Organism: uncultured Syntrophobacter sp.; assembly: GCA_964539645.1. Taxonomy (GTDB): domain Bacteria; phylum Desulfobacterota; class Syntrophobacteria; order Syntrophobacterales; family Syntrophobacteraceae; genus SbD1. The sequence goes on along the minus strand of CAZIJV010000029.1, from coordinate 29,036 downwards.
ATGCATCCAGCCGGTAGAGGTCGCTTGTATCAGCGTTCTTGGCCTTCAGCTCTATCAGTCGCTTGATGCGCTTACCGGCATCGTTGATGAAATCATCGGCTTCCCGTGCAGCGCTTTTTCCCTGGGCGGCAACCAGGTAGGCGTAATAGAGTTCTTTTACATTGAGGATGACCTCGTTGCGTTTCCCTTCACGGCCCGCCCGCTGGGCCTCCACACCGAGGGAGGCTGCTTCCTTGCGATTGGATATTTTGCCGAAAGTATAAAGAGGTTGCGTTATGGCAAAGTCGAGACGTCCGAAGATCCCTACGCCGTCCTCGTCATTGGATATAAGCTTTCCCGCGTTGGGGCCGGCGAGTATTACGCTTGGCGGCCTGGAGTCATTAACCGGACCCGTTATGGCGACGAGATCGAGTTGTGGAAGCATTCCCGCCTTGGCCTGGTTGAAATCGCTCTTGGCCGAAAGGATGTCCTGTTCCGCCATCTTCAACTCAGGGCTGTTCTCGAGCGCCATTTCGATCATCTTGTCCAGATTGAGTACTCTTTGTTCCGCAGCAGGAACTGAGGTAAACGGCACAAAGATGAGCAAAAAAGCAATTAAGAATACTTTGAAACAAATGCCGGATCTTAGACTCTTCGCCATTGCGCCAACCTTCCTGAAAAATTTGCGTCCTAAATGAGTCATGGGCCGATTTTATACAGTACCCTCTACCGGAATGAAAGAAGTATTGCCCCTCCGGTATGGCGGGAATCAAAGCTGACATGAAGCCGGCAACCGATTAAAATGCGAGCGGCAGGCACGCATTCTTGCCTTCGGAACGGCAGGGTGATATCAAAGCTGCGCACCCCAGAAAAAGGCGCGAAATGAAACTCCTCGGACTCTATGCCGGTTGTTTATCACGATTCCGAGTATGATAATTACCATTTCTTCATGATCAACGATACAGTTTTCTCTTTCGCCCGCTGCCCGGCATCTGTTTTCCGGGAGAGCTTGACATTGCGGTCCGTGTCTGGTACCGAACCAGCTTCCGATCTTTATCGGTTTTTCTCGGACCGGGAGAGTGTGTTCGGCGAGGTGGGGTCATGCAATATAAGTTAATCATAAATGGGGACGATTTCGGGTTGACCCGCGGGGTTAATTCGGCCATATCAGAATGCGCGACAAACGGCGTGCTGCGAAGCGCTACTTTGATGGCGAATGGCGAAGCATTTGACCATGCTGTTGCTACGGTGAGGGAGAACGGCAATCCGGGAGTCGGGATACACTTCGTTCTTACCAATCTCAGGCCGCTTTCGCCCCCGGAGAGTATTCCGGAACTTGCGGGAGCAAATGGCCTGCTTCCGGGGAGTCCTGCTGGTTTGCTCAAGAAAATAGCAACCTCGCGGGGTATCCTCGGCGATATCAGAAAAGAACTCATCGCCCAGGCGGATAGAGTATTCTCCGCCGGGATCATTCCGACTCACTTTGACAGCCATAAGCACGTGCACTTGATTCCCGCGGTGCTCGACATAATGACGGATATCGCCAGGCGCTTTTCGGTCAGGTGGATACGCAACCCTTACGAGACTGCTTCGTTGAGGCTGCTCTCAGATATTGAGCAGGGCAGGAGAGCGCACTTTTTCAAACAGTTTGCCGAAGCCCGGGCGAGCTGGCTGGGACAGCCTTTTTTCAGGACATCCATCCGACGAGCAGGCCTCCGAGTTCCTGATCGATTCCTGGGAGTATCCGTGACGGGACTGATGAATGAAAGAGTGCTCGGGCGACTATGCGGCATGCTGCGCCCCGGGATCAATGAACTCATGACTCATCCCGGCGTACTGGACGCCGATCTATGGGGCTGCAAAACACGACTGCTGCAATCGCGGCAGAAAGAAAAAGAACTCCTCACATCAGAACATCTGAGGGAGTTGCTCCGTCGAAAAGGGGTGACTCTCTGCCATTTCGGAGAGGTGAATTAAGTGAGCCATCAGGTGACGCCAACCAGTCTGAACGCAATAGCGGATAGTGAGAAGCATTTTGAAGGATGTCCTCAAATCTCCGTGGTTATCCCTCTCCATAACGAGGCGACCACGCTCGAAGAACTCTATGAGCGGGTACGCTCCACCATGGAGTCTCTTGGGCGGCCATGGGAGCTTGTTCTTGTCGACGATGGGAGCACCGACGATACAACCCGAATTCTCGACTCACTCTACAGGCGCGACCCCAGGGTTACCTTCGTGCATCTGCGCAGAAACTACGGCCAGACTCCGGCGCTCATGGCGGGGTTCCATCATGCGCGAGGGGATTTGATCGTTTCACTGGATGGAGATCTGCAGCATGCGCCCGAAGAAATCCCCGACTTCATCAACAAGATCGAGGAGGGGTATGACATGGTTTCGGGCTGGCGGACCTCACGGTCCGATGCCTACTTCACACGGACTATCCCCTCGCGTATAGCCAACTGGCTCATAGCAAAGGTCTCCGGCGTAAAGGTGCATGACTTCGGCACCACTTTCAAGGCTTACAGGCGGGAAGTCCTGGCAGACCTTCATCTCTACGGTGATCTGCACCGCTTTGTCCCGGCCCTGATCGCGCTCAACGGAGCGAAAATCGTCGAAATCCCTATAAAGGACATGGGCCGAAACGTGGGTAAGTCCCACTACGGGCTGGGCAGAACTTTCCGGGTTGCCTTCGACCTGCTTACCGTGGGTTTTTTGAAGCGCTACATGACCCGCCCGCTGCACTTTTTCGGAAAACTTTTCCTCGGCTCTTCGGGTCTGGCCTCAGCCATCGTTCTGTTCCTGATCTATCGGAAATTCTTAGTGGGGATCGATATTTTTCAGGAACACGGCCCGCTGGCGCTCCTTGGCTCGGTGCTGATGATTACGGGAGTTCAGTTCCTGGCTATAGGCCTGCTCAGCGAAGTCCTCATGCGGATCTATTTCGAATCACAGGACAAAAAGATTTACTCCGTGAGGAGAGTGTGCAGGCTGGAATAGCATGGCGCCTACGCTACTCGGTCGCGTGTTTCGAGATTGCGTTGTAGTCGAAGCAGCTCTGCTTGTTCTTCTCGTCCACAAAGTCTCTGCCATTGGTTGCGCTGACAGGACACAAGTACTCCTCCCCGGTACTGTCCGTCACGCGCACCATCTCAGAGGAAGCTCCGGACGAGGCGACTGTGTGTTCGCCGTTTCCGGAGCCTGCCCGTTTCTCGTAGGGTTTCTTCAGGCTTTCGATAACATATGTCATCAGGCCAAGCGTGCCTGTAATGATTTTGTCGAATTTCGTTTTTGCGTCCATTCCGAGCCTCCCGGTCAAGAGTTATTCTTGAAAGAGAAAGTAAGCATTTTGCCGGGAATCGCTATCACGGTAACAATCGTACATACCTGGTTCCAGGCAGGTTGAGGAGAGTGCAGGTGAAACTGTGGGTGGACGCAGACGCTTGCCCGGGTGAAATCAAGGACCTTATTATCCGGGCAGCAAAGCGGTTGAAGATTCAAACGGTCTTCGTCGCCAATAAATTTATCAGCATACCTGATTCAAACTGTATTTCCGCGCTTCGAATCGGAATGGCGCCCGAAGCGGTGGATGAATACATCGTCGGTGAAGCCGAAGCGGGCGATATTGCCGTGACACAGGACATTCCACTTGCCGCTGCCCTGGTCAAAAAAGATGTGGTGGTGTTAGGATTGCGAGGGGAGCTTTTTACTCAGGAAAACATAGGAGAAAGGCTCTCCATTCGCAATTTCATGCAGGATATCCGTGAAGCGGGAGGGATTACATCCGGACCGAAGGAATTTGGAAAGAAAGATAAGCAACGTTTTTCCGATACCCTTGATAGAGAATTGACAAAGCGCCTGAGACAAAGAAATTCTCGTAGCGTGTAAGCGACCGGCCCCACTGAGGCAGGTATTCGCCAGTTTGTCTTTATGAAACACATAATTCCATGTAATTTCCAATGGATATAGTCACCATTGCCTCTTCTTTGATTTTCCTTCACGCGTACACTATTCAAATGCAGTAAGCTATTTTATATGCCTTCCGGATAGGGTTTTTTCCACAAATGGGGTGATTTCCTCATTCGAATAGTGTGAACACCATATTTCTAACCAATAGCCCCTGTAATACTTTTGGCTCCAGAAATTTGCAGTAGCCCATTTCGGGACCCATGCGGTTTTTCATCGCATTTTTCTAACCGCTAATCTCTTAGAGCAAGTCATTGCATTGGAAGGAGAATCAAATGAGGCGACGATACGGATAATTCATTTTGTTCGCATCACTGGTGTTGCTTGTTGCTTTTGCAGGCGCATCCCATGGCCAGTCAACAGGCCAGGGATTGGCCAGCCGGGGAGAAGTCGCCAACGGTCCGCTGGGTCTTTTCCCCGAGTGGTATATGGACAAGCAGGGCACGGCGCTGGAAGGGTGTATGGATGGACCTCCAAACTGCCTCAGCACTCTTGCGGACCTCGGCAACCCGGCGATCGGGGAAGCTTTTTACTGGTCGGCAGCCGCGGATTTAACCCATCCAAACGGCGCTAACGGTTTTCTCGAATATGCGCTTGAGATGGCATTCCTCAATCCTACGATTGATGCAGCCAATGCGATGATCTTCAACAGGCTGCGGGTCCGGATTTTTGCCTTGCCGGCTGCCGGACAATACACGGTCTTGCATCCTTTCGGCCAGCACGTCTTCACAGCGGAAGCGGATGGAGATGGAGCATTTGAAATAAACGAAACATTTGATATTCCCGGTTCCGCCGGTGAAGCATCTTTTACCGGCGTTCTGGCGGCGCCACACATTGGTCCTTTCCTCAGGCAGACTACCAGACCTGCGGGATTTCTAGGGACTCCCGCGGCAGCCAGGACTATCACTGGAGGTCCCAGCCGGAACAACGTCTCCGTGACCGGCCCCGGCGGCTTCACCATGACCCAGAATCTGTTCGCGGTTGAGGGTAAGTTTCTCACCAATGGCGGATTGTCGGGCACAAGGGCCAACTACAGCAGGGCCGCGGATGGAAGCGGTACAATCAGGATCCACGCCAACTCCGTCAACGGACAACGAATCGGCGCGAATGTGGGTGCGATCGGTGATCCCGCCAGGTTTGGCGTCCGTCTGTCGCAAGTTGCCGGAGACCCCGGTCATTACTTTGCGGCCAGAAATTTCACTGCCGCTCAACCTTTTGAACCGATAAGGGTGCAGAACCTTACCGATCCCAGACGCCCAAATCAGACTCTGAATAATGTACCCGACGTCGTATCGATCCGCAGCGCCACATGGAGCGCGGGTCAGTTGACCGTTCGCGCACTCTCCAGTGATGCCTTCAACCCCAGACCGCGGCTCCAACTTATTGCTCCGGATGGGACTGTCCTGTTCCAGAGACGCGGGTCGTTCACCGTAACTGTCCCCGTGGCAGTCAAGCCCAACCGGATCCGAGTCACTTCCGCCGCAGGGGGCACGGCTACCTCAGTTGTAAGAAATGCTCCGTAATGATGAACTTCTGCCCTGGATTCTCTCAGGCAGATAGCAATACCCCCTGGCTTCCCGCCAGGGGGTATTTTTTTTCCGACAACAGGCTTCGTACTCATTTTCCTCTAAATGCTTTCTCAAAAGGATTATTGAACGATTTCTTTTCTGCCACCTGCTTTTCCGGGCGAAATCTCTTGTCCTTTCCCGTGAAAGAAGAGCCCCTATTGTTTTCGGTCTTTTCAGTCTCGCTCCTGCCGCCGGGCGAGGATTTCATCGACAATGAAACGCGGCCCCTTTCCAGATCCACTTCCAGAACAGTCACCGTCACCTGCTGGTGAACCTTCACCACCTGCCCGGGATCCTTGACAAATTTGTCAGAGAGTTCGCTCACATGAACCAGGCCGTCCCGGTGGACCCCGATATCCACGAAGGCGCCGAAGGCGGTGACATTGGTGACTATTCCGGGCAGTTTCATACCAATTTCAAGATCCGACAGCTTTTCGATCCCCGGCGCAAAGGAAAATGCTTCGAAATCCCTTCGCGGGTCCCTCCCCGGCTTTGCAAGCTCGGACAAAATATCCATCAGGGTGGGGAGGCCGGTTTCTCCGGAAATATACGACCGCGGGTCGATCCTGCTTCTAAGGGCCGGGTCTCGCATAAGATCGGATATCGAAACTCCAAGGTCCCGCACCATCTTCTCCACAATGTGATAGGACTCGGGATGAACCGCGCTCGCGTCCAGCGGATTCTTGGCGCCGGATATGCGCAAGAAGCCCGCTGCCTGTTCGAAGGCCTTCGGACCGAGGCGCGGTACTTTTTTCAGTTCCTGCCTGGATGCGAACGCGCCGTTTTGTTCCCGGTATGTGACGATGTTTCCGGCAAGCTGCGGCCCAAGTCCCGAGACATAGGTGAGAAGCTGTGGACTGGCCGAATTCACCTCGACTCCCACGGCATTGACACAGCTCATCACCACGTCGTCCAGGCTCCTTTTCAGTTCGCCCTGGTCGACATCATGCTGGTACTGTCCGACACCAATCGATTTCGCATCGATTTTCACCAATTCCGCAAGTGGATCCATCAGGCGCCTGCCGATCGATACGGACCCGCGTACGGTTACGTCATGGTCGGGGAATTCCGCGCGGGCCGCTTCTGAAGCCGAGTAGATCGATGCGCCGCTTTCATCGACCATGATTATCTGAATGCTTTGAGCAAGTCCCAATTCCCGCACGAAAGCCTCGGTCTCTCTTCCGGCCGTGCCGTTTCCGATGGCAATCGCCTCGATAGCGAACTCCGCGGCGAGGGAGCGTACCCGTTCCGCCGCCCTGGCTGAGGCCTGCGATCCCGAATGAGGGAAGATGGTCTCATTGTGCAGGAGCTTTCCCTGCGGGTCCAGGCAGACCAGTTTACAGCCCGTCCGGAAGCCGGGGTCTAGCGCCATGACTTTCTTGAATCCCAGGGGCGGCGCCATCAGGAGGTGGCGGAGGTTGTCCGCGAACACCCGAATCGCCTCCCGGTCGGCACGCTCCTTTGCCCACTGTTTCATCTCCGTTTCCAGGGAAGGCGCAAGCAGTCGCCTGTAGCTGTCGTGAAGCGCAGCCTTTACCTGCCGGGAAGCCTGCGAGTCGTTCTTCAGAAAAACGGAGCCGAGCAGGGAAAGGGCGTCCTCCTCCGGCGGCAGAATATGAACCGACAGGAAGCCTTCCTTCTCTCCGCGGCGGACTGCAAGTATCCTGTGGGATGGAACACCTTTGAGAGGTTCCTCCTTATCATAATAGTCCCGGAACCTGGCGCCTTCCGCTTCTTTGCCGGGTGAGACATGGGACCTGACCGTTCCTTTCTCCAGAAACATTTTCCTGAGCTTTTCACGTACCTCGGTATTCTCGTTTATCCACTCCGCGATAATGTCCCGTGCGCCGGAAAGAGCATCTTCCCCGGTAAGGACTCCCTTTTCCAGGTCGATATACTTCCCGGCCTCAATGTTGGGATCGATTGCCGGTTCTTGCTCGAAAAGCAACCCGGCAAGAGGCTCCAGTCCTTTCTCCCTGGCTATCGTGCCCCGAGTACGGCGTTTGGGCCGGAAAGGGAGGTAAATATCCTCGAGTACCGCCAGAGTTTCAGCCCGGAGAATCTTCTCCCTCAACTCTTCGGTGAGCTTTTCCTGCTCTTCGAGAGACTTGAGAACAGCCGTCCTGCGCTTATCCAGTGCATCCAACCGGGCGAGGTGGTCGCGCACCGCCGTGATGACCGTTTCATCCAGTGAGCCGGTCGCTTCCTTGCGGTACCTGGCGATAAACGGAACCGTTCCGCCCTCCTCCAGCAGTTGAACAGTTGCCTTGACCTGGTTCGGAATGATATTGAGTTCCCGGGAAATCGTATCGATGTGCTGTTCGTTCATGCTTCCCTCTGTGGTTTACTATCGAAATACCCGTCTAAATTCGATATTCTCGGGGCTGTTTCGCTGCCTATCAGGTATTATATCACATTTCGGTGCGCCTCTCTCCCGTAGCTCGCGGAGAAACCATCCAAGGACCATGGCGAAAGGAATCCAGACTGGCCTTAAATAGCGGATTTGAATATCGGGAGCAAATAGATAATCGAGGATGCGGCCTCACCGTACTCGACTACCTGCAACAGCATTATCTACACTCTTCAGGGGCAGTCTGGCGTCAACGCATCGCTCGGGGCGAGGTCTTTATGGACGGGCGCGAGACCCGCGCAGATGCCGTGCTCGGGAGAGGACAGTGGCTCGTGTGGCGGCGTCCGGGCTGGGAGGAGCCCGATGTACCGCGTAACTTTGCCGTTCTTTACGAAGACGAGCATCTGCTCGCAGTCTCAAAGCCCTGTGGTCTGCCGACCGTTCCCGCGGGAGGGTTTCTCGAAAACACGCTCCTGGCGCTCGTGCGAAAAAGCCGCCCTGAAGCCGCACCCGTACACCGCCTGGGGCGGGGGACTTCGGGAGTCGTGCTTTTTGCGCGGACCCGTCGAGCCGGATCGGCGCTTTGCGCTGCGTTGAGGCGCAGAGAGATCCGGAAAACTTACAGGGCGCTCGCAGCGGGTAGCCCGGTTGAAGATGTTTTCCGTGTGGATCTGCCCATAGGGCCGGTTCCTCACGCCAGGCTCGGGACGGTACATGCCGTCTGCGCGAGTGGAAAACCGGCGCTCAGCAGGGTAAGCGTTCTGGAGCGCAGGACAGATTCATCACTCCTCGAAGTCTGCATCGAATCGGGCAGGCCGCACCAGATACGAATTCATCTCGCGGCAGCAGGGCGCCCGCTGGTCGGTGACCCGCTCTACCTTGCGGGAGGAGGAATAATAGATACGGCGCTTCCGGGCGATCTGGGTTATCTGCTTCATGCAGAACGTGTTGGCCTCAGGCATCCGGAGAGCGGAGAGGATCTTGAAATCAGGTGCGCTTCTCCTCCGGAGCTGAGACTCGATAAGGAGAACGACGAAGAATCCGGTGTGGCCGAAACAACTGAAGGAACTCGAACACAATGGCATTGATCGGAATGCGTGATGTGTGCATCGGTTTTGGAGGACCGCTGCTGCTCGATCACGTTAATTTTTATGTCGAACAGGGGGAGCGCGTCTGTCTTCTTGGCAGGAACGGGACGGGCAAGTCCACCCTGATGAAACTCCTGCAGGGTGAGCTTTTCCCTGATGAGGGTGAGATCATCTATCAGCAAGGGGTACGTCTTGCTTATTTTCCGCAGGAGGCGCCGAAAGGCTTGAAGGGAACCGTCAGGGAAATCGTTTCCGCAGTGTCGGGGCAGCCATCCGGTGCTGTTTACCGGGGCGTTGGCGAATACGGCTTGAACCATGTGGAAAAAATAATATCCCGAATGGAACTCGATCCCTGCGCGCACTTCGATACTCTCTCCGCGGGTCTCAAGCGACGTGTGCTGCTTGCAAAAGGTCTTGTCTGCGAGCCGGATCTGCTGCTCCTCGATGAGCCGACAAACCACCTGGATATCGATGCAATAAACTGGATGGAACGTTTTCTGCTCAATTTCAGCGGGACGCTGCTCTTCGTGAGCCATGACAGGGTGTTTCTGAAAAAGATTGCGACCCGAACCGTGGAACTTGACCGGGGACGGCTGGTCGACTGGTCCTGTAACTACGAGGAGTTTCAAAAACGCAAAGAGGCGGCGCTTGCCGTGGAGGCCGCTGACTGGGAGCGCTTCGACAAGAAGCTGGCCGCGGAGGAGAGCTGGATTCGTCAGGGCATCAAGGCAAGGCGCACGCGAAACGAAGGCAGGGTGCAGTCCCTGTTGAAGATGCGTGAAGCCCGGCGGGTCCGGAGAGAAGTCACCGGCTCTGTGCGTATGAGCGTACAGGAAGCGGCGCAGACCGGGAAACTGGTGATCGAGGCGAAGGGCGTTGCCTGCGGCTACCGCCCCGGAGAAGCTGTCATCCATGATTTTTCCACCGTCATCATGCGAGGGGACAAGATCGGGATCATCGGCCCGAATGGTTCCGGCAAAACGACCTTGCTGCGCCTCCTGCTGGGGGAACTGCCGCCCGAAAAAGGTACGGTCCGGCATGGAGTTAACCTGGAGGTGGTCTATTTCGATCAGCTACGGGCAGAACTGGACGAGAATAGATCGGTGGCCGAGAACGTTGCCGACGGAAACGACATGGTCACCTTCAATGGCAAGCCCCGGCACATTATCGGATATTTACAGGATTTTCTGTTTCCCCCCGACCGGGCACGGTCTCCCGTGCGCATCCTCTCGGGTGGAGAGCGCAACAGGCTTCTGCTGGCGCGACTTTTCATAAAACCATCCAATGTGCTGGTGATGGATGAGCCGACGAACGACCTGGATACGGATACGCTCGAATTGCTGGAAGCCCTGCTGGTCGATTACCCGGGCACACTGCTCCTGGTGAGCCACGACCGGACGTTTCTCAACAACGTGGTAACCAGTACGCTGGCCCTGGAAGGAGAGGGCAAAGTCGCCGAGTACGTGGGAGGCTATGATGACTGGCTGCGACAGCGAGTGCCCGTTATTCGGGAGATAAAAGAAAAAGAGCCCGAAAAGAACGGCAGGCAGCGACAGCCCCGTGAGCCCCGCAAGGGACTCAGCTTTAAGGAAAGGCGCGAACTGGAAGCTTTGCCGGAACACATCGAGCAGTTGGAAGCCGAGCAGAAACAGTGTTATGCATCCATGGCAGACCCGGCGTTCTACCAGCGATCCGGCGCCGAAGAGATTAGCGCCGTGCTGGCCCGGCTGAAATCGATCGAGCAGGAACTGGAAGAGTCCTACAAGCGCTGGGAGGCGCTGGAGGCTCTAAGCGGCGAGGGATAATCCTGATTGACCTCCGCTCGGCAGATTGTTCAGAAGTGGGCAGTAGTATAGTGCCCGTGTTTTTCCCGGCCCTCCGTGGGTCCTTTTTACTGATAATAGAGAGTCCCTTCCGCGATTCGCGTGCTACCCGGCCTGGTGACGGTTTACCCATTACAATCAACGATGTCAACGGTTCCTGCCGAGTTCGATGAAAGGATTGGTTGTCGTTCCACTTCCCTATGCCCATCGGTTTGCCGTGGACTCCCATACCGTCATTCCGGCGGTTTCTGTGCCGGAATCCAGCGAGACCGCCACGCTTTTAGCGTGGTTGAAACTTCATTTCATCACCCTCGCGCGCTCCTCGAAAAAAGAAGTCTCATATATGCTTGCACGTCCCCTCCTGGACACCCTGAAGCCATGTAAAGGCGCAGCGTATCAGGGCTTTTCAAAGCAGTTCAAGATGCAGTTCCCGGGCTGGATTCCGGCTCAGAAACCCTGCCGGAATGACGGATGGGAGGCCCCACCGGCCAACCGATATGCCATTGGAGAGCGTCCTGCAATCATGGGAACCCGGCCCTTTCTGCAAGTTCGGCCAATATCATTGCGACGTAGGTTGTAGAAAGCAAAACCGGCGAACTTTGGGCTCCTCGGGCTGTCGCAGGATTCCACCTACCCCGTCATTCCCGCAGCGCTCCTGAGCGGGAATCCAGCCGAGGAGCCAAGTTGCCGGACATGGTTGAACGAGTATCAAACTTCATCTTGTCCCTCTGGCGTGATCCTCTAAAAGTGAAGTTTCATATAAGCGGCGGCGCTACACCATAGCGTGGTTTGAACGAGGATGAGACTTACTGTGAAGATATAAGTTCGGCCGCCGCGTTCCCGGACCGCAGCACTGTAGGTTGGGCAGGCTTCCCATGCCCAACAGCTTTTGTACGTGCTGGTCATACCAGGCTTTCACGACAGCCGGGAAATGATCCTCGTCAGAAAAGCTGGTCCGGTCCCGATCCGATATATTAAAACCCGTTGGGCATGAGAAGCCTGCCCAAACTTCGCACTATTCCTGGAAGTCGAGCGATACCGGCAGGTTAGCGCCTGCCGCCGCCGAAACCACCACCTCGACCGCCACCGCCATGGAAACCTCCACCTCCGCCGCGGAACCCGCCTGAGCCTCCGCTAAAGCCGCCGCCGGAACCACCGCCGCGAAAGTTCCCTCCTCTGAGAGCGCCGCCTGTGCGGAACCCGCTCGATCCGCCGCTAAGACGGCTGCCGCCCTGAAATCCTCCCCGGAAAGCGCTGCCGCTGCCCCGGGCACTGACAGGGCCTCCGTTTCGGAACCCGGAAGAACGCGAGATACGGGAATTAATTCCGGGAGACCTCCCCGGCGCGTTATAGTCCCGGGAAATCCTTCCCATGTTCCGGTCCCTCGCGGAACCGTTTACCCTACGCCCGATTGACTGGCGGCTCAGATTCGTGTTCGGATTGGTGTTAATGCTCCTGCCGGGCGCATTGGCCGGGCCGCGACCCAGCGAAGTGCGGTTCGGAGTTATGCTGCGACCGTTACCATTGGGCGTATTGCGGGTCACGTTTGGGTTGACGATCGATCCGCCGCGCCGCGGAGAAACATTCGTACCCACCCTCGCCAGTCTGGACCCGGTCCTGCCCGCTCCGTTGACATTTGCCAGCCTGTTTGCCGGGTCAACCCTTCCAGTGCGACCGTTGACGTTCCTGGTACGGTTGCTCACCCGGTAATGGCCTCGGCGGCCATGATGCCTCCCGCGCCAGTGCCCGTGGCCTCTTCTATATACATCGAAATCGTTCAGCACAAAGTATCCGCCGAACCAGGTGCTTCCCCACCAGAACGGCCAGGGGACCCACGAGTACAAATAGGCGTAGTCCCAGGGAGGAACGTAGTAGGAGACGACCGGAGGGCCGTAGTCGTAATAGTACTCCTCAACCGTAGTCTCCGGAGAGTCGTAGGCGGGGGGCTCACCTTCAGGCGCGTAAGAGTTGTTCTCTTCGGGAGGCGTGCTTTCATACCCGGCGCCGGAATCCGCGTAGCGTTTCCCGGTAGCTTGGGCCGGGGCGTCTTCCTTTCTTGTCCCCGCCACCCTGATAGGCAAACCCATTTCGTATAGTATGCGCAGAACAGAACGAAAGGCGGTGTCTTCCTCCATGGCGATCCGGCCGGACCTTGCCGCTTCCGCCGCAGAATCCCGGACTTCGGATATGATATCGGGAGTCACCGGGTAGTCGGCTATCCAGCCGTTCCGTGGAGCGATCCCCGCGGCGGTCAGAGCGTCTATCGCCTGGTTCTCGTCGTCTGTCGTCGACTGTTCGAGGGATTTTGCCAGCTCGACCGCAAAATCCCCCTCGCGAATCAGGGGCTGCTCGACCGGCGGCCGGGCGCCGTAGCAGGGAATGGCGATTGTGAGGACCGCCATGGCCGAAGCAAAGATAAAGAGTGCGGCAATCTTACGAGGTACTCTCATGATTCACCTCCAAGGTGCTTGAAGGCAGCACAATGCGCATTTCTGAGTCTTCACCGGATGAATGTAAGGACGAACGTGTTCGGAAATTCGTCTACGCGCCAGACCACGATTCGCCTCCGTTGAATCTCATTTTTCCGATTCGGATTATCGTGAACTCGCTCGTACCTGTCCAGGCTTGAGGGCGGCGTAGGCAATCCGCATCACCGGTGTCGGGACTCCCAGCTTCTCACCGAGTTGCACGACTATGCCGACCATCGATTCCAGTTCGCTTGTGCGCCCAGCCTCGATATCCCTTTGCAGCGACGGTTTCATGTCGTAGGTGGCCGCATCGATGAACTGCATCGTCTTCTCGATAATATCCCGTTCCAGGCTGACCCCTTTTGCGCCTGCGACCGCAACCACCTCTTCAAGCGCCTCGATGAGCACCGTCCGCGTTTCCGGTACCGACCGGTAGCCTCCCATCGTTTCGCGCGTGAGAGCGCCCAGGGCGCTGATGGCGGAAATGAAGACGAATTTCGTCCAGAGCACCCGGGCTATATCCGCGACAAGTTCAACAGTCGCCCCCGTACCTTTCAGCGCCTCACCGGCGGCCTCAAGCCTCGGGGTTATCTGTCCGTCGAATTCACCTATCACGATGCGCCGGAACTGACTATACTGGCCTATCAGCCCGGGGGCCTCGATGGCGGCCGAAAGATAGGTCACCCCTCCGATCAGGCGTTCGGAGCCTATTATCGCCCCGATGCGCTCCGCTGCATCCACTCCGTTCAGGAAAGGCACAACGACGGTGGACGGCCCGATCAGGGGCAGTATGGCTTTTGAGGCCTCCTCAACGTGGTACGTCTTCGTTGCAAAGATCACCAGGTCGACCATCCCGATAGATCCGGGATCGTTGGTAACCTTGACGGACCGGACGGTAAAATCCCCGAAAACACTCTTGACCTCCAGGCCTTTTTCCCTGATCGCCTCGAGGTGCTTTCCACGAGCTATAAGCGTCACGTCCGCGCCGGACTCTGCCAGCATTCCCCCGTAATAGCCTCCGACCCCTCCGGTACCCATAACGGCAATTTTCAATTTGATCCTCCTCGCCTTTGTCGTTCATTAACTCCGCTGAAGGCCAGATTAACTGAAAAGCACCCCGAAATCCACTTTCCAGGTGGACTTTCTCATAATGATCCCAGGTTAGCGGCTGTTTCGGGTTGTCTTGTATAGTTGAGTGTTTGATAATTGGCTGCGCTCCGGTGTCGATGCAGGGATGCCGGGACAACAGGCGGCAGATCTCATTCAAGGAGGGGGGCTAATGAAGAAGTACTTTACGGTCTTTGTCTTGTTCTTCCTGGTCATCGTGGGTTTAGCATGGACCGATCCCACTTGGGGCCAATCCTGGACTTTCAGACTCGGAACCCCGACGGCGCCCGATCATGCCTACGCCGTCGGCGCCCGAAAGTTTGCGGAACTCGTCGCCGAGAGGACGGGAAACAGGGTAAAAATTGAAATATACCCCGCCAACCAGCTCGGCAACGAAAGGGATATGGTCGAGGGCCTCCAACTCGGCACCGTTGACCTGGTTGTCTCCTCAACCGGCCCCCTGGGAGGATTCGTGCCTAAAATGTTCGTTGTCGATCTGCCTTTTCTGTTCAGGGACAAACAACATGCTTACAAGGTACTCGACGGCCCGGTCGGTAAAGAACTATTGGATGCTTTCATACCAAAAGGGATCAGGGGGCTTGCATTCTGGGAAAACGGTTTTCGGCACATTACCGACAACACTCGCCCGATCCGAAAATCCGAAGACCTGAAAGGGATTAAAATCCGAACCATGGAAAACAAGATCCACCTGGCTACCTTCAGGGCTTTCGGGGCCAATCCCACTCCCATGGCCTGGGGGGAAGTCTATACGGCCCTCCAGCAGAAAACGATCGATGCCCAGGAAAACCCCATTGCCGTCATCTATACTTCCAGGATCAACGAGGTTCAGAAATACCTCGCCTTGACCGGACATTTCTATTCTCCCGCCGCACTCCTGATGAGCGAAAAGTCCTTTGGCGCACTCCCCGGGGATATCCAACGGGTTATGCTCGATGCTGCCGTCGAATGTGCAGCCTTTGAACGCAATTACCTGGGAGCGACCGAGACCAGACAGCTCGATGAGTTGAAAGCAAAAGGAATGGAGGTTACCACGCCGGATAAAAAACCATTCCAGGAAGCTGCGGCTTCGGTTTACAGGGAATTCGAATCCCAGTTCGGAAAAGAGATGGTGGAAAAAATCATAAATACCAGGTAGGCAATCCCCTGAAACGCGCCGCTTCGCTTTTCAGGGGAGCGGGTCATGCGAGGAGTAGCTCTCTTTTATGAAAACCCTGGTTCGCGCCGTGGGCAGGCTGGATGATGTTGTCGCCAAAGGGGAGGAATGCGCTCTGATGGCGCTTGTGATGCTTATGTGCGTAGTCGTTTTCCTCCAGGTGTTCTACAGGTACCTGCTCGCCCAGCCGCTTCAATGGTCCGAAGAGTTGGCGCGCTACCTGTTCGCCTGGATTTCACTTCTCGGAGCGGCTCTGAGTGTGCGCAAACACGGCCATTTCGGGGTGGATTTCTTCTTTCGGAAATTGCCCGCCGGGGGACGGCGGATGCTAACGTTTCTCATCTATTTTTTCATGGGGACCGTCATCGTTGTGCTTCTTCTTCACGGTATTCTCCTTGTGCTGAAAACGGCGGCCCAGAGGTCGCCTGCCATGGAGATTCCCATGGCTTGGGCATACGCCTGCGTACCCGTCGGAGCGGCCCTCATGTTCATCCATCTCTCGTCCATCCTGCTGCGGGAAACGGTGAAAGGAACACTTCCCTCGCAGCCTCGTTGAGCGCTGTGGGCTGAGCGTCCGAATAAATAAACTCCAGAATGCTTCCAGGTCAGGAGACCATGGGTATATTCTTCAGCATCGCTCTCCTCGGTCTTATCGCCATCGGTGTACCGATCGCCTTCAGCATTGGCCTCTCCTCGATCTTCGGGCTCTTGCTGAAGGGGGACACGCCCCTTGTCGTCATACCGCAGAAAATTTTCACCGGATGTGATTCTTTCTCTCTTCTTGCGGTCCCGCTTTTCATCCTGGCCGGCGCCCTTATGGATTCAGGGGGAATATCGCTCCGGCTTGTCAGACTGGCGCAGGCGCTGGTCGGGCATTTCCGAAACGGCATGGGCATGGTTTCCATCGTTTCGGAAATTTTCTTCTCCGGGATCTCGGGATCGACGGCAGCCGATACGGCGGCCATCGGTTCGATAATGATCCCGGCCATGACACGGTCGGGATATACACCCGAAAAGGCGACAGCTATCGTGTGCGCCTCCTGCGGGATGGGCATCCTGGTTCCTCCCTGTATTCCGATGGTCATCTACGGCGGGATCGCCAACGTTTCGGTGGGAGCGCTGTTCGCCGGAGGATTTCTTCCCGCATTCCTCATGGCCGCCGCCCTTATGGTTCAGCTCAATATCCAGGCGCGGCGGGCCGGAATTCGTCCCGGAAGCTTCGTGGGAGTTCAGCCTCTGATGAAGGCATTCAGAGAATCCGTGCCGGCGCTTTTCATGCCGGTCATCATCTTCGGCGGGATTCTGGGGGGCATCTGCACGCCGACCGAAGCCGCCGTTCTAGCCGTTCTCTATGGCCTTGTGCTCAGTATGCTGGTTTACCGGGAGATCGACCTCCGGAAGCTGGGACAGGTCCTGCTGCAAACCGGGCTGATAACAGGGCAGGTGATGTTCATGGTCGGAATGGCGACGGTCTTCGGCTGGATACTCACGCGCGAGCAGGCGCCTCAGGCGCTGGTCGGCGTAATCAACTCCGTGGGCGGCGGGAAAGTCGTCTTTCTGTTTCTCATCAATATTGCCTTTCTATTCCTCGGGGCCGTCCTCGAAGGAGTGCCTGCGCTCATCATGACCGTTCCGATCCTGCTTCCCGTGGCCAATCAGCTTGGAATCGATCCGGTGCACTTCGGTATCATCCTCGTCGCCAATATGGGAGTCGGCCTCTTTCTGCCGCCGATAGGCATTGGGGTCCTTATCGGGTGCAGCATCGGCAATGTCAGCATCTCGGCGGTGGCTAAGCCTCTTTTTCCATACCTTGCGATAAATTTTGCGACCGTCCTGCTGATTACGAACTGGCCCTGGCTCACTCTCGTGATTCCGAACCTCCTGTTCAAATGACGACAGCGGAAGAGGATTACCTTGACTTTGGTAATTTAGGAGTTCTATTCTTTTGCCGATCGCCGAATTCTGCATTGCAGGAGCGGGGGACCCAAGTCAGTGGGGCGCATCACCTTTCAAGGTGTAGGGCAACCTCTTCAGCCCGAGCCCGTCAGCTAACCTCGCAGGTGTTGAAGGGAGAGAACCTCCGACGTTTCTGAGAAAGAGGTCGTCTTCCATTATTGACTCGGACTCGGAAATTCGGAGTGCAGCAGCGTGTCCCCCCTCTATTCCGCCGGAAAAGATCCACGGTCCTTCTCCCGACCGAAAACTCATGCCGGGACTTACATGCCTGCCCTTAAGCAGATTCGGGCTTTATTCCGGCTCTTTCCCCAGCGGCGCCTGGATTTGCGCAAGGTGAAGCTCAACCTTTCCACTATTGTCCTGCTCAGCTTTGTGGCCGCCATCCTTTCGGGAACAGTTCTGCTGTGCATGCCGTTTTCTACTGTTTCAGGTCAAATAGCAGTTGTGGATGCGCTTTTCACCGCCACCTCTGCAGTATGTGTCACAGGATTGTCGGTGGTCGATACCGGCGCCTTTTTTACCCCTCTCGGCCAGGTGATAATCCTCCTGCTCATCCAACTCGGTGGATTGGGCGTAATGACTTTCTCCGTCGCTATCTTTCTTTCGATTGGCTGGAAAATTCCCATCAGGCAACGCATGATCCTGCAGGAGGTATTTGCCCACACCCCGAGGGAGGATATCCACAAGGTGGTCTGGGCAGTCTTTATCTTTACCGCGGCGGTCGAAACCGCAGGTATTGTATCGCTTACCCTGTTCTGGATGAGAGAGTTCCCCTTCTCCAAAGCATTGTATCTTGCCACCTTTCATTCCATCTCGGCCTTCTGTAACGCGGGGTTCTCACTTTTTCGCACCAACTTCATTGAATACGCCGCTTCACCCTGGCTCAACCTTACCATCTGCAGCCTGATAATCCTTGGTGGAATCGGTTTCCCCGTTGTCTATGAGATATACGACAGGGTCCGAATTCGCAACAGAAGGCGGCCCAGGGTCTCCGTTCATACTAAATCGGTGCTCATTGCCACCCCCATCCTGATTATCGCCGGAATGGTTTTTTTTCTCTGGGGAGAGCATGGAACGGGAGTCTCTCCGGCGGACAATATGTGGCCTGCCTTTTTTCAATCAGTGACGAGCCGGACGGCGGGATTCAATACGGTGGATATTGGAACACTGAGCGATTCCACGCTGGCATTCATCATGTTTCTCATGTTCTGCGGAGGCTCTCCGGGTTCGTGCGCAGGCGGTGTGAAGACAACGACAATGGCGCTGCTGGGTGCATATACCTGGAGCCGCCTTCACAGGCGATCACAGGTTAATATGTTCAGGAAGAGCATCCCCCATGATACCGTCTCCCGTGCCGTATCACTCCTGGTTTTGTCCATCACTTTTATCCTTGCGATCTTCTTTTTGATGCTTCTTTCTCATGCTACATCCTCTGATGGCGCAACCTCCCGCTGTGAGTTCGTCGGGTACCTTTTCGAGACCATCTCCGCCTTTGGAACCGTGGGGCTTTCAATGGGGGTCACGGAAAAGCTCAACACGGCAGGCAAACTCCTCATCGTTTCCATGATGCTCATGGGAAGAGTCGGCATCTTGACTTTTGCCTATGTTATAGCCGGCAGGGAAGCCCATAAAGGGATTCAATACTCGGAACAGAATATGATGATCGGTTGAGGGAATAAGGGGACTAAATACGTGAAACGATTTGCGGTTATCGGCCTGGGTAAATTCGGTTTCCATGTTGCAAAGGCGTTGTTCGAAGAAGGACATGAGGTCCTTGCCATCGATAAGAACGCGGAATACGTTCAGGCAATCGACCCGTTCTGCTCCGAGGCCATCGTTATGGATGCCTCGGACAAGGAGAAGCTCAAGTCCCTGGGTTTGGAAGAAATGGATAGTGTTATCGTCAGCATTGGATCGGACGTCAGCATTAGCGTTCTCATCACCTTATACCTGAACGAACTCGGGGTTAAAAGGGTTTTGGCGAAGGCGGTAAACCACGACCATGGTAAGGTGCTGAAACGGGTCGGCGCAACGGAAATCATCTTCCCAGAAAAGGCCATGGCGGTCAAGCTGGCCCAGTCGCTCTCCCGGCCCAACATTCTGGATTTTTTTCCTTTAGCCGACGATTATCAGCTTCTGCAGATTTCCCCTCCCAGCGCTTTTGTGGGAAAATCCCTCAAGGAACTCAACCTCCGAGCCTTGTACAACATCAACGTGCTCGCCATTAAGGAGATCATCCCCGACAACACCGTCCTGGTACCCTCGGCCGATTTCGTCATCAAGGACAGCGATGTTCTGGTGGTCCTGGGAAAGCAGGCAGATATTCGCCGAATCAAAGACCTGAGCGGCGGGGATTAGTCCACCCGTATCTCCTCGGGAGCATCGTCCGCCCCTGCGGGTTTTGGAACCAGAAAGGGCATGTATTTCCGGTCGGTTCCCAGGATATGGTCTTTGTACCATTCCTGAAGATAGATTGCGATTGCACCCAGGGTGAGCATTTCCTGGTCCAGGTCCCGCACCATTGAAAAAACCTCTTCCACGAATTCCTCGTGCGCTCTCAGGTGGCGGGAAGAGTCCGGATAGCCGCTCGTTCCAAAGTAGCGCTCCTCCGTTTCAAAATGCATCTCAGCGTACTTTATCATTGCATTGAGAACAGCAAAGCACGTTTTCTCCGTCGCCCCCTTTGAGCGCAGGCCGGCAATCTCATTTATCAGGTCCAACAGTTTACAGTGCTGGAGATCGAGTTCCTCGACGCCAACACTGTAGCTCTCTTTCCATTCCAATGCCTGTGAATTAGAGGAGCGGTTGCCCAGATTCACTCGGTCCCCCGGATATTTGATTGTTCCATTCCCCACGCTCACCGGAACCGGTTTTGCTCCGATGCTCACCTTGTCGTCGCAGGTCGCATCAAACCACGCTTTGCATCGATTCAACTCGACAGTGACTTGCTTTAACTTAGGCAATCGGCATTCTCGATAATTCACTGAAGAGAGCAAAAACAGAATTGAAAATAGGACTGAGGATCTATCCGAAGGAGGGGCCAGGAAGGCCGGGGAACCTTCCTGGCATCGGGCATGAGGGACAACTCAACGGGGATTGAGTTCGGAAAAAGCGGGATGGGGGCCCTCCTGTGTGTTTGCGCCCACAACCCGAAACGGGGCAGAGTCCAGGTGCGGGACTCTGATCCAGGCAATCTGCAAAAAGGAAAGAGCAATAAACGTGCCAGCATTAAAAAGCTCAAAAAGCCCTTTTTTGGATGATGAATCCTACACTACTGTATTCCAATCCATACATCTGTTCAACCGCAGGAGTTGTGCGCTCCAGCGAAATTCCCGAACAGGGGGGGCGGTCCGCCATGGCAGTTGCTCCCAATTTCCCGCTATTGCATCAGTAGAGGATAGATCGCGGGATTGTCCACACCTGGTACGGTTATAGAATAGAGAACGCCGGTATTGTTAGAGCCGCCCATCCAGGTAGTACCGTAGAGAGTGGAACCGGAGAGCAGGAGGAATCCGTCGTTGATGGTGCTCATAGCGCCGTCCGTTGCTCCGCCCGTAAAATCGTGCAGGGTCTCATACCCGGTACCGTCGGTATTTACCTTGAAGACCGTTCCCCTGTCTCCGCTCTCCGGATTGCCGCCATACAGCCTGAGACCCACAACCATGAGAGGAGAGTAGGGACCGTCTATGGTCCAGAATTCACTCCATGAGAAGGTGTAGAGTGTTTGAAAAGCGGCGCCATCAGTATTTATCCGATAGACTGTCGCCGGATTGCCGGTACTGTCCGCCGCGGTCATTCCATACAAGATTGAGCCCGACTGGGTTAAAAAGCCGTTTGGCCCTGCCCTGTCCGAAAGGCTACCCTGAAAGCTGTACAGGCACTGGTAGGGACTGCCGACGGCGTCGATTTTGAAAAGGGCGCCGAAATCGTCCGATCCTCCCCTCAGAGTTACGCCGTAAAAGGTTGTGCCCGAAAGAGTGAGAGCCCCCACCGGCTTGTCGCCGTCCGTGGCGCCGCCCGCGAAGCTGTAAAGGGTTTCATAATCGGCGCCGCTCGTCTTTATCCGAAAGAGAGTACCCTTGGAGTGGTCGCCTCCGGTAGTCGTAAGGCCATAGAGATAGGTATTCGAGAGATCCTCGTAGAGGGTGAGAAAACCGGTCGGAGCAACCGCGAATGAATAGAGAACCGTGAATCCGGTTCCGTTTGTGTTGATCTTGAACAGTTTATATTCATACGAACTGTTGTAGATAACCCCGTAGAGAACGGAACCATCCAGAACAGGGCCGCCGATGGAACCGCTGTAGCCGACAGAGCCAAAACTGAGCAAAACCTCCTTGTCGGTTCCATCTGTGTTGATTTTGAAAACCGTCCCCTTGTCACCAACTCCACCGGCGGATGTCGTGCCTCTATCGAAAAAACGCTCGCAACCAGAACGGCAGGACGACCAACAATTTTCAAACAGGAGTTTCGGGGTAAGCGGGGTGAAAGAGGCAGAAAATCCTTGGATTACGGTATCTTAGGACTTATTTTTCTGTAGTGCCCCACTGGCTGGTTCACATCCAAGGGCCGCTATTATCTGAGCCTGTAACGGAGTAGGTTCTTCGAGCATGCGTTTCGGCTTGCTCCAGCCATCGGCCCAGCAAAGGCAGGAGTGAAGTTTTTGCATCTCCTCGATTGCCTGCCTTGCCGTTATCATGAGTCCGGCTCGCCGGAGGCGGATTTCAAGCAGTCTCAGATAAGCCAGGGCAACAATGCAGGTGAAAATGTGGCATCGGATTTTCCCGTCGGTCCAGTGACGGAGAGGCATGATGCCGACCAGATCATCATCTTTACTCTGCCGGAATGCTTTCTCGACCATGTAGCGGTCAAGGCTTGCCCGCACGATCTCATCGGTTGACCAGTCCTTGTGGTCGGTAATCAGAATGCTCTTCCCAAATCTTTCAATATAGCGCCCAATCCGGTAGTAGTCCTTCCTGAAAACCAGAGCCGCTTTTTTCTCTTTGTCGTTGTCTTCAACCATGACCTCGTAGAGGTCTTCGGGCAGGTAAAAGCCGCCGGCAACAATCCTGGTTGTGTTTCAGGACCTTTTCTTTCTATTTCTGAGACTTGTTGAGTTTGAGTGGTAATGAAATGGACTTTGTCCTTTGCGTCGATCGCGGCGATGTTGTCCTCGGAGTTAATCCCCTTATCGAAGACAACCGTCAGGTCGCCGGAAAAAGATCGTTTCATGGCCGTGAAAACCTCTTCCACGATCCGCTCGAAGAGCTTTGAATCATGGCGGGTACTCCCGGTAAAAAAGAGGTAGCTCGCCGTCTCTTGAAACCAGCAGCGCCACTCCGACTTGCCTCAGCCAGTCCTTTCCCTCCTTATTCTTGCCCCTCCTGGCAAGGTCCGAATCTGTCTGGGCGGCCATGTAGGTGTAATAGTTCGTGGTATCGAAAAGAAAGCAGCCGGACTTCGGTTTTTCCAGTTCAACTATCTTCTTGAAAAAAAGAGAGGCGGTCTTTTCGAGATCTTCCTCTTTGACCCTGGAGAGCGCCCAAGCATATGCTGAAAGTCTTCGGCTCATCATGGAAGGTCACCCATGAGAGCGCCTCTCTCCCTTGCTTAAATTTGGTGGTATCCAAGCTCAAATTGGGATCGCGGTACCGGTTCTACCACTATTCTACCACTCCAGCTTTCTACGACCATTCCATCACAAAATCAGGGAGCCGGCATTTCTGCCAACTCCCTGATTGTCTTCACTTCTTCTAAGTGCCGGAGGAGAGAATCGAACTCTCACGAGGTTGCCCTCACTGGATTTTGAGTCCAGCGCGTCTACCAGTTCCACCACTCCGGCGCGATCTGTGATTCTACCCAGTCGTTCTCACGGGTGTCAAGGGAAATGCGCTTTTCCTGCGTCAACCCTGGTCTACCGATCCGGAAATGTAAAGGATTGTACTCATAGGTTTTCTGTTTGGAGGAGAGGAAGGTTGACTTTAGCGGCGGGAATTTTGCGGGTTAAAAAGGCGCATGGGATATGTCGCTCCCAGCGCGGGCGCATAGACTGAAACGCAGTAGGGGGTTCTGACGCCGGGGCCGATCAGCCCCGGCGTCAGAACCTGTTTTTCTCGTCAATATGAGCCTCGGCGGGCGCTTATGCAACCGCCATTGAATTCGGACTTTCCTGGTGAACCTCGGCGACCTTTTCCACTTTTACGGCGCAGACCTTGTATTCGGGTGTTTTACTGATAGGATCGAGGGCCGGGTTGGTGAGCAAATTCGCCGCGGCCTCCACAAAATGGAGCGGCATAAAGATCATCCCGGGTTTTACCCTCCTGGTCAGTTGAACTCTCGAAATGAGGGTTCCCCGGCGGCTGGTGACCCTGATGTATCCTCCGTGCCCCACCTGCATCCGTTCCCCGTCTTCAGGATTGAGGTCGGTTAGAAGCTCGGGCATTTCGCGGTCCAGAGTTTCACAACGCCTGGTCATGGTTCCTGTCAGGTAATGAGCATATTCAGTTCCCGTGGTGAGCCAGAAAGGATATTCATCGTCCGGGACTTCCGCGGGAGGCTTGTGCTCGATGGCATGAAAGAGCCCGAGGCCACGTGAAAATTTGCCTATGTGCAGGATGGGCGTACCCGGATGGTCCTTGCTCGGGCATGGCCAGCAAAGGCCGTCGCCATCGAGCCTGGGATAGCTCATTCCGGCAAAGGAGGGGTTCAGGCTCGCCATTTCGTTGAAGATCTCCTCCGAGGTCTCATAGTGCATCGGGTAGCCAAGCAGCGTGGAGAGTTCCTGGATGATCTGCCAGTTTGCCTTGCCGGCCAGGGGCTCAATGGCCTTTCGCACCCTCTGCACCCTCCGCTCGGAATTACTGTAGGTTCCGTCGGCTTCGGCATAGGATGCGCCCGGGAAAATCACGTGCGCGAACTCGGTTGTCGGGGTGCGAAAGATGTCTATGGCCATGCAGAATTCGGTGGATTCCAGTGCGTGTTTCACATGCGTCGAATCGGGATCGCTCATCACGGGGTTCTCGCCAAAAATAATCATCCCTTTGACTTTGCCGTCACTGCATGCCTGCAGCATCTCCATGATAGTCAGCCCGACCTTTGAAGGCAGTTTCCTGTCCCATGCGGTTTCAAATTTATGCTGGATATCCGGATTGGCTACGGCCTGGTAGCCGGCATAGACGTTGGGGAGAGCCCCCATGTCGCATGCTCCCTGCACGTTGTTCTGACCCCGCAGGGGGTTCACCCCCGTAGATGGCCGTCCGATCTGGCCGCAGAGCATCGACAGGTTGGCGAGGCTTTTTACATTGTCCACCGCCGTCCAGTGCTGCGTTATCCCCAGGCAGTAGACGATGGAACTGGCTTTGGATTTGGCGTATATCTCCGCCACCTCGATGAGGAGCGGCGGAGCAATGCCGGTGATTTCGGCGACACGCTCGGGAGGGTACTGCTCGATCATTTCGACCAAAGCGTCAAAATTCTCGGTGCGCTCTTTGACGAAGGCCTCGTTGTGCCAGCCGTTCTTGTGGATAACGTGCATCATACCATTGATGAGGGCCACATCAGAACCGAGTGCGTGCTGGAGGTGGATGTTCGCCAGGCCGGCCACGTGGGTCTTTCTGGGATCCGCGACGATGAGCTTGTGTCCCTTGGCCTTTGCTCTCATGAGCCGCGTCGCGACGATAGGGTGGGCAACCGTCGTGTTGGAGCCTATCGCGAAGATGCAGTTTGCATCTTCCAGTTCGTCGAAGGAGTTGGTCATGGCGCCGCTTCCGAAGGCGAGGGCAAGACCTGCCACCGTGGGGCCGTGTCAGAGGCGCGCGCAATGGTCCACATTATTGGTGCCGATAGCGGTACGTATAAACTTCTGAAAGATATAGTTTTCTTCGTTGGTGCAGCGCGCGGAGCTGAGAGAACCGATGCTGTCGGGTCCATGCTTGTCCCTGATCCTGCCAAGCTCTCTTGCCGCATAGCCCAGCGCCTCATCCCATTCCGCTTCACGAAATGCTCCGTTTTCACGGATAAGCGGCTTTTTGAGTCGATCCGGATGCTGCACAAACTGGTGCATGTTCCAGCCCTTGATGCACAGCTTCCCGCGATTCGTCGGACTGGTCTTTGAGGGCAGGGTCTGGACGATCCGGCCATCCACTACCGTGAGGCGCATTCCACAGCCACAAGCACAAATCGGGCACGTTGTCACAACTGATTTGAAGTCCATTCGAATATACCTCCTCTTGGGATGCCGTGCGAAATGGAGCTGTCGACCTGGATTTACGAGCCTGTGAAATTACAGCTTACGTGAGTGTGCACGCTATGTCAAGTCTGGCATAACGTGCGCGTGCGCGAAGATCGGGCTTTTCCCAGCAGGAAAGCCGCTCCGCACAATCTCCAAAGCGGTGGGCACGAAAAACGTGCCCACCCTACGTTTGTCCATAGCACTGTGGTGATTTGCAGACGTAGATGCTTGGGCATGAGAAGTCTGCTCAACTCTGATTACTCCAAACGCTTGAAAGTCCAGAACTTATTTCCCAGGAAGTTCGCGCAGAAAGAACAAGCTATGGCGAGAAGCTGTGCCGCTTCGGGTGAAGCGGAAAGAAGGGAAACAAAGAGTTCCAGGGCCGCCAGGTTGATCGCCAGCGACAGCAGATTTACCAGGAGAAAGCGGGTGAATTCGACCTTCGTATCCGTGCCGGTGGCCCTGAATGTCCATTGCTTGTTGCAAATGAAACTGTTCAGAAGGCCGAGGCAATAGCCCAGCGCCGAAGCGGCCAGATAGTGCATGCCCATGAAACGGTAGGTCACCAGGAAGACACCATAGTGAATGGCGCTATTGGCTACCCCCACGACGGCAAATTTCAAAAATTGGCTGAACATCACTCCTGCCGGTCGAAGTTTATTTCTTCTTGAACGATGTAGAGAGGCCTGCCCTTTATTTCTTCGTGGATGCGTCCCAGGTATTCGCCGATAATGCCCAGGCAGATCAGTTGGACGCCTCCCAGAAAGAGAATCGGTACGAAAAGGGAAGCCCAACCCGGAATAGTGCTGGAAGGAAAGAAGATTTTGATGATGAGCCCCCAGAGCATCATCACGAAACTGATTCCCGAGCAAAGGAAACCGAAGGCTGATGCCAGTTTCAGGGGTATTTGAGAAAAGGAGAGGATGCCGTCGGCGGCGAATTTGAGCATCCTGCGCAGGGGATACTTGGTTTCACCGGCAAAGCGTTCCACCCTGTCGTATTCCACCTTGCACTGCCTGAAGCCCACCCAGCTTACCATGCCGCGGATGAAGCGCGCCCTTTCGCGCATTTGCTTGAGCTGGTTTACCACTTTTCTGTCCATGAGCCGGAAGTCTCCGGTATTCATGGGGATGTCGAGAGGCGTAAGGGCACGGAGGATTCGATAGAAAAGGGCCGCGGTCGTGAGCTTGAACCAACTCTCGCCTTTTCTTTCCTTGCGCATGCCGTAGACGACGTGCCAGCCTTCTTTCCATTTTTCGATCATTGCGAGGATGACCTCAACAGGGTCCTGGAGATCTGCGTCAATCACCACCACTGCCTGCCCCGCCGCCCTGTCGATTCCGGCGGTTATGGCCACCTGGTGCCCGAAATTGCGGGAAAAACCGATCAGCTTCACGCGAGGGTCGGCCGTGCAGAGCCTTTTGGCAATATCAAATGTACTGTCCCGGCTTCCGTCATCGACCATCACAATTTCGTAGTCAATCGCCGCACCTTGCAAAAGAGCACTCAGCCGGGAGTACATTTCTCCGATGACTGCTTCTTCGTTATACATCGGAACAACTATGCTGATGGTGGGGTCCATAACGGCATTTCCCTGCCGGGTCGCTGTCTCAGAAACGCTCATAAATTTCATACTCTCCGATAGTCTGCACCAGGACATAATCCGTGGTGAGCGCCTCCGTCAGCAACTCACGGGCATCCTGGTGATTTCTGAAGTATCGCACGATCAGTGGCTTTACTATAAAGGCAGGTTTTTTTTCAAGCACTTCAGCAAGTTCGGATTTAACTGTGGCGGAAGGTCCCGAGGCGACTTTCACCAGGTATTCTTTTCCGATATTCGGCGGATGAAACGAGAGCCTGGTCAGGGGCTTGCTGCCGTTGAACCAGTAGACGATGCTTGCCTCCATCAGGTATACGGACTTGTTGTCGGGGTTTGCATTCTTCAGGTACTCCCATATCTGGTAGCCGGGGCCGTAGGTGAGCGGCTCACCGGCCATGTGTCGTGCAGCCACTGGTTTGTAAGCGGCGTAAACTCGGTCAGCGGGTACAAGCAGCCATAGGCTGCAGGCAAGAACCACCAGGGGCCTGGCCTTGCTCTCGATCAGCCTGTCCATGAAAAAGGCAGCCACGAGCGATGCAAAAGGGAGCAACTGAATAAGGTAGTGCTCATAGGCTTCCCCTGTCTTGAGTATGGAGACTCCGGTCGTCAAAATGAAGAAAAGCAGTATCGAGAGCTGTCTTCGCAGCTCGGGTGAAAAACTCTTCCAGGCGCCGGCCAGGTAGACCGCTCCACCGCAAAAACCCGCCAGTAAAAACGAGTTGAGAAGAAAGTAGGGAAGCTCGGAGAAACGTTCCAGGTAGGCGCCGATGGCCTGCATCACCGTAAGCTGGGAGTCCGCATACCGGAGCGAGGCAAGGAAAAAGGAAGAAAAAAAGAGATCGGCTTTTCCCGCAAGCAGGTATGGAAGGAAAGAGAGAACCAGCGGTACGGCCCCTCCCAGCGCGTATGCGGCTATGCGGATGACGGGCGGGACCGAGGCGTGCACGAATCTTCGGGGCAGGAGCAGGAGATTTCCCAACAGGGCAAGATAGGCCAGGTTCAGCCTGAACATGCATGCCGTGGAGATAAGCAGCCCGATCAGAAAAAAATCCCTTTTGTCGAGTTCATTTTTAAGAGCAAGGAGGGCCGCACCCGCCAACGGGAGGATGGCGATCATCTCCGAGGTGGTGCTCCCCCCGTCGATCGACAGGGTCGTGTAAAGAACCAGGAGCAGGGCGGCAATCAGCCCCGTGCGCCGATTCCGGATTTTTTCCCCAAGCAGGTACACCAGCCAGGCGGCGGCAATGAGCCAGAGTGTTCCACCAAGCCTAACGGCCGGAATGGTCTTTCCGAAGATGGATATCAGGGCGGCAAAGAAGCCGAAGAGCAGGGGCGGTTTGACATCCCAGTACCGGTCATAGGGCAGGTATCCATCGAGGATTTCCTGTCCCATCAGAATGAAGGTGCTTTCATCCAGGTCCACTTCAGGAAAGAAGAACGGAAAGCGAACGATGAGGGTTACCGCCGCAATCACTATCAGACAAAAAAATCGGTTGGCTCTCAAAACATGCCTCCGGTTTTCATCGAGAAAAATCTATTTTTAAGACCATGTAAAGGCAAATGGTAAGCATAAAGAAGATATTAATAAAATACCGCGTTTCTTTCGGCAGCCCCTCATCATTTCAGGCGCCGGCGCACCGGCCTCAAAAGTTGCCTCACCCGAAAGAGCAATTAACTTAGGAGCCTCTTGCAAAAGTGCTCAGAACTCTATGGTCAATTCCTGTCCGATGGGC
>CAZIJV010000028.1:0-73210 GCA_964539645.1 uncultured Syntrophobacter sp. | reverse complement strand
CGAGGGGTTGATAAATCTGCTTGCTTCCGTCATCCATATCAGCAGTGAGCAGTGAAGAGTGGGGGCGGGTTTCCGGGCTCGGGCCTCGGGAACCGCGCCCTTTTCCGTCGCACTGCAATGCACTCACATACCGTCATTCCCGCAGCTTCAGGCGGGAACCCAGTGTCTTACCTGATATACCCTTCCAGGTCGTAGTCGTGCGCCGCGGTGATATGAACCTCGCGGATACTTCCCGGCTCCGCGGTTCCGCCCGTGATAATCACGGCGCCGTCCACCTCGGGCGCCTGGGTGGGAAGCCTCCCCGAGAGCAGCAGGTCGGTTTCGGGATGCAGGCCTTCCACAAGCACCGGCAGGACTCGCCCCACAAGCGCTTCGAGTTTGCTGCGCGAAATCTCCCTTTGAAGCTCCAGCAGTTCGGCCCGCCGCTTCTCCGCCGTCTTTTTGAGCGGCCTGCCCGGGAGCCTTGCAGCCCTGGTTCCGGCCTCGGCTGAATAGGCGAAAACTCCGGCATGGTCGAATTGCACGCGCTCCATGAACCTGAGGAGCATAGCGAAGTCGGAACGGGTCTCCCCCGGAAAGCCGACCATAATGGAAGTGCGCAGCGCGACGTCAGGTAGAATCGAGCGTATCCGGTCGATTGTCTTCTCGGGTTCGACTCCGGCCCGCCCCATGGCCTTCAGCACTCCCGGCGCGCAATGCTGCAGGGGGATATCCAGGTAGGGCGCGATGCGGGAGGATTTCGCCATGACCCGCAGAAGCCGCTCGGAAATCCGGTCCGGATAAGAGTACAATAGCCGAATCCATTCGATGCCCGGCGTCATTTCCAGCTTTTCCAGGAGAAGCGGCAGGCCGTCCGCCATGCCGAGGTCAAGCCCGTAGGCGGTAGTATCCTGCGCGATGAGATTTATCTCCTTGACCCCCTCGGCGCCCAGGCGGTTTGCCTCGGCCAGGATAGTCTCCGCCTGCATGCTCCTGAGCGGCCCGCGAAGGTGCGGAATGATGCAAAAAGAGCAGGTGTTGCCGCATCCCTCGGCAATCTTGAGATAAGCCGTATGCGCGGCGGTTGATCGCACGCGCTCCCCGGCGCCGTCCGCAATGTGCGCCGGCCTTCCGATCCAGAGCTTCCCGGCGTTCCCGGCGCTCAGCGCCTGGAGGGCGGTCCCCAGCGCATGATAGTGCGACGTCCCGAGGAACAGGTCCACCTCCGGAAGCTCGGCCAGAAGCTTCTTTCCGTATCTTTGGACCATGCAGCCGGCGACGACAAGCTGGCTGCAGGCACCCGATTCCTTGTACCGGACTGCATCGAGTATCGCGCCGATCGCCTCCTGAACGGCGCTCTCAAGGAACCCGCAGGTGTTGACCAAAATGAGATCGGCCTCCGCAGGCGCCTCCGTCATCCGGTACCCCGAGTCGAGAAGCTGCTTCACCATGGATTCACTGTCCACCAGGTTCTTCGCGCAGCCAAGGCTGATCAATGCGGCATATTTCATCTGTTTATCCTATGAGCATTCCAATGTGCATCCGGGCCAAAAATATATTTTAACAGAGCGAAGGAAGACAGTGAAGAAGGACAGTGAGCAGTGATGAAAGACAGTGAACAGTGAACAGTGAACAGTGAGCAGTAAAAAACGACTAGCCCGGTAAGGCAATGCAGTGCGGAAGTATCCCGACACCCGACATCTGAAATCCGTCCTCCGTCCTCCGTCCGGGTGCTTTCCACGACGCGAAGGCCTGATCGCAGGGCGTTGACATTGGTACGTCGATGACGTACTATTCAGGCGACCGCCAATGGAATAACAGATGATACAGATTGTCGAAACTGCCGTTTTCACTCAACTAAGGGTCCTGCGGCAAATTGTGGAGAGTGAGTTCAAATGAAAGAGGAAATTTTCCAGGAACTGCTTGAGAGCATCCGGGAAGCCGGCTCTATCCTTCGTGAGGAGAGAGCGCCTTCCAGGGTCTTCGAACTGGAAGAGCTTGATATCAGAGAAATTCGCAAACGATACAACATGACTCGCGAAAAATTCGCGAGCCTTCTTGGAGTAAGTAAGCGCACGCTTGAGGGCTGGGAACAGGGCAGACGTAAACCCCGGGGCCCTGCACACAGGCTGCTCCAGGTAGCTGCCAAGCATCCTGAGGCGGTGCTCGATGCGGTCCATCAATCCTGACATGCTGCGAACGAGAGTCACCGGGTTCTCTCGATCTGGAGGAAGACACCACGAACCGAGATATTGGGCGAGCGAAAAACTATCTCACGCGGAACCGCGGAGAACGCGGAGCAGTGAGTGCTATAACTCTGCACGTGCGGCCCAAGTCTCTTCCCGCGCCGGATATTCGTGCAAACGGGTAACTGCTCATCCGGGCAAAGGTCGGTTGAAAATCTATTGGTTGAATTGTGCACTGATTGTACATATAGTAAGTTCATGCTCGCTGAGGTTGGTGGAGACGCGGGATAATTATGAGTGGGATACCGGGAAAGCTGAAGCCAACTGCAGGAAGCATGGAGTGCGGTTTTCGGATGCCACGTCTATTTTTGAAGATCCGAACGCATTGACGATCGAGGACCAGGACATCGACGGGGAGGAACGACTGGTGACAATAGGCCTGGACTGTATGGGGCGGCTGACTGTTGTTGTCTACGTTTATCGGGGCGACCGGATCAGGCTCATTTCCGCCCGCAGGGCGAACCGGTATGAAAGGGTGGAATATGAAAGCCGATGAATATGATATGAAGGATCAGTACGATTTCAGCAAAGCCCGGAGGGGTCCCGTGGTGACCCCTCCGCCCGGCAAGACCCGGATAACCATAAGAATCGATGACGACATTCTGGAATGGTTTAGAAACAAAGTGGAGTCGGCCGGGGGCGGCAATTACCAGACAATGATGAACAGTGCGCTTCGGCAGTACATCGAGACCCAGGAAGGCGTTCTTGAGTCCACCCTGCGGCGCGTGATCCGTGAGGAGATTGCCCGTGCGGGGAACAATGAGCAGTGATGAGGGACAGTGAAGAGTGAAGAGGACTTGCCAATCGGGCTGGAGGGCGCCGGGGATACCGGTATCCGACATCTGACACCCGCCATCCGTCAGGGTCTCGGGCTGAAGGTAAAAAAGGTGACATCGCGGTAGGAAATGATT
This sequence comes from uncultured Syntrophobacter sp., assembly GCA_964539645.1. Classification (GTDB taxonomy): domain Bacteria; phylum Desulfobacterota; class Syntrophobacteria; order Syntrophobacterales; family Syntrophobacteraceae; genus SbD1. Next base: position 70,074 of record CAZIJV010000028.1, on the reverse strand, counting down.
GTGAAGCGGTCGATTCCGGCAAAGACGAAGAGGGCCGATATCACGGCCAGGAGGGTTGCCGCGAAGAAGAGGGCGGCTGCGGCCCTCGGGGGGTATTTTGCCTTTATCTTCGATATGAGCAGGAAGAAAGCCGAGGTCATCGTAAAGCATTCCACGGCGAAGGGCGGGAAGCCCAGAAAGCCGAGGAGCGGCATTTCGAATATTTTCAGCCATCCGACATAGGGGACGGTGTAGATCCACTTGGCCCCCGCCCAGTAGTTCCAGAATTCCCACAGCAGACCGCAGAGCGCTCCGGAGAGCATCAGGAGGTAGAAATTCCTGAGTGATCCATTTTGCCAATCCCTCAGGAGGGAAGGGGCGCCATAACGGTGGTTCAGGGGTTCGAGCAGGAAGATGAAGGCCCCCCATATGAGCGGAAAAAAGAAGTTCGGCCATAGAAGGGGCAGGACGAGGAACAGGAGGCCGGTTATTATGAAGGGACGGTACAGTCCGGCAGGGTTTCCCAGGGGCTTAATCCTGTGGTTTCTCAGTATCCCCGCGAAATCGAGCAGCGCCATTGTCGTAAAGATTCCCGGCAGAACCGTCGAATAGGCAATTGGGTATCCCGGCCACCGTGCGGCGAGATCGGAAGGTATATTAATGTAATGCCAGTTGGAGAGACGGAAGTTGAGCGCCTCGAAAACGAGCCATACAGCGGTCGAGAGGGGGAGCAGGAGGAGGAAGCGCGCGGGGCTTTCAAAGAGAAGCGAGCGGCCTTTCCGGAGGTGGAGAAAGGCCTGCGCCGCGAGTATGTAGCTCCACCAGGCAAAGGAATAAAAGCCCGTGTAGAAAGGCTCAAGCCTTGCGAGCATGGCCGCGGCTGAAAGGAAAAAGCTGAGGCAGGCGGCGGGCGCCAGGATTTTAGCCGTCGTATTTTTCATAAGATCTCTTCAGGGCTCTCTCGGCTTTTTTTACAATAATAGCAATAAACATTGATTCCGGTGTGTCCGATGTTTTAAATAAGAAGGTTTGAGCAGATTAAAATTCCGACAATAAGGATTATACTTCTACTGAAGCATGCTGGTGAAGTTAGAATTCTTTACGATAACGACTTCGCATCACTTTGAACCAGCTTTCCGGCCGGAAAGCATCCGTAATTAAGGAGTTCCCGCGCATGGCAAAGGAAAAAGGTGTTCGAGGACAGCCCGTTCAACCCGAGAGAGTGGACAAGGAAGCGCCTTATCCCATGATGTGCAAGGAGGGGAAGGGGGTCCGCAATTTCGCATGTCCGAACTACGACAACTGCCTGGACAAGGCTGCCAAGGGGATGTGGAGCGGATTCACCTGTAAAGAGTGCTGTTCGTACGTTCAGAAGGAAGATGAAAACGACAAGGGCCGGGAATAACGTCTTGTTTTGCGATTGACCGGTTTTTGCTATCGAAAAAAGACAACCCGCGCAAAGTGCGGGTTGTCTTTTTTCGTTTGGGAGGAATGCCGCGGAGGTGTTCAGCGCGCTCACTCGGCGATGGAAAAGGAAATCGATATCGTGGCTGGCCAAAAAATGCGCATGATGAGCAATGCTGCACTACCCGCCGATGTTGTTCTTTTTTCCCGATCTGCTATAAAAGGAGTCAAGCTGACCGAGCGTTTCATCCTGTTGATGTGGATTCAAAAACAGATATACAGATACTGCTTTTTCTCTCACTGCCATTTGGGAGGAATGACATTGCCGGAGCTAAATGCTGAACATCTGAAGGCCGTAATCAGCGCTATCAATGATTCTCCGTTTTTTAGGCACATGTCGATGGAAGTCACGGAAATCGGCATTGGATTCTCAGTGGTTGCCTCCGAGATTCAGAGAAAATATATGAATCCATTCGGAGGCATTCAGGGCGGCGTCTATGCATCACTGATCGATACCGCTGCGTATTGGTGTGTTTATTGCGACCTTCCAGAGGAAAAAGGACTGGTCTCTATTGATCTGAAGGTAGATTTTCTGGCCCCGGCACTTGATGGAAAAGTCATTACAAAAGGGCAGAGAATCAAATCGGGAAAAACCATCTGCCTCGGCGAAGCGACGACATTTGACGGAAAGGGAAGAATATTGGCTCATGGAACATCAAAGCTGATGGTCACCCAGGACCGGCAAACCCTTAATGATGTCGTCAATTACGTCGGCTCAGGCATACCACCGAAAAAATTTCTGAGGCGCTGACACGCAATTGACGCCTAAAATTTCCTTAAAGTCGGCCGTAGCATGAGTACCGCCAGGCAAAGTCCATTAACGGCTACCGAGGTTACCGTGGCGAGAAGATAAGCGGCCGCGATACCGGCTGGCTCTATCACAAATCCAATGACAAAGTAGAATGAAATTGCGCCTAAACAACCGATTATGGCGCCGCGCATGAGTCCGTGTGCTGCGACTGCACCGTTCTGTTTTTGTGCAAAAACCGCCATGATGCATGTGAATGCAGGAAAAGGCGCCAGAATGCCGCTCCATTTCGGTCCAAGGTATACCGCCCCTCCTGTGATGATCAGAACCATGGCTGTCGCCGAAACCATTCTCAAAGGAATGTCCCAGGATGGCGAGGCGACTTGCGGAGTACCTGTGACGGGAGGGCCTGCCAATTTCACTGCAACCCAAAGGAAAAGCAGCACCAGGATGGTCAGGACCTCCAGGCTGAACGTGAGAAAAGACAAGCCCCAAGCGGCTAGACAATAAGCGATGAAACCGATGATTAGCGAGGGCAGCCATCTCGGCCCCCTGGCAGTTCGCACGTATGCGATACAGAAGGTCGCCAGAGCAACCGTACCCAATAGCATACCGACAGAACACTGTCTGGCAAAGTGCGGACCGCGCTCAAGGGCCAGAAACAGGGAAACGGGACCGGAAGTAAGAGGCAGGCTAATGAACAACCCCCCCGCCAAAAACCCCACTGGCGCACGGCAAGTGTTGCCATCCCAATCAGAAGCGGGGCCAGGACCAGTTTAAAAATCAATATATCCATAAATATGCGTCGGACTGGTTAAGGTGATTTATGATGTATCTCAAGTCAGTTTCAGGTTTGCGGCTCTCCCCCCTGAGATCGGCCTCAAAGCGGGATGTCGTATTTCTTTATTTTCTTATATATTTCATTTCGTGAAATCCCCAGAATCTTCGCAGCCTGCGCCTTGTTTCCGCCTGCGGCCTGGAGCGCGGAGAGCAGGGCTTCCTTTTCACTTTTTTCGCGCGCCCGGCTGAGCCGCGTAGGGGGCGGAGAGGTTGGAACAGCGTTGATCAGCCCCTTTTCGATGAAGTAAGGGGGCAGGTTGCGCGGTTTTATCTCATCCTGGCCTTCGTCGAGTGATACGCAGGCGTAGGAGAGAACGTTTCTGAGTTCCCGTATGTTTCCCGGCCAGGAATAGGATAGAAAAAGATGCTGGACTTCAGGCGAGAAGGTGATCTTGCGCCTTCCGGATTCCTCCATCAAGGCGGTCAGAAGGTTTCTTGCGAGGATGGGCACATCACCGGCCCTCTCCCTTAGCGGCGGCGCCTGCAAAACAAGAATATTGAGCCGGTGGGAAAGATCTTCCCTGAATGTTCCGGCTTTTACTGCCGCGGTCAGATCCTTGTTCGTCGCCGCGATCAGGCGGTAATCGGAAGTTGTGTAGGAGGAAGCGCCGATTTTTTGAATCTCTCCGTTTTCAATCACTCTGAGCAGTTTGGCCTGCAATTCCAGGGTCAATTCGCCAATTTCATCCAGAAAAATAGTCCCCCTGTCCGCCAATTCAAATTTACCGGCCCTGCCGCCGGATTTTGCCCCTGTGAAGGCGCCTTCCTCATAACCAAATAGCTCCGCCTCCACCAGATCTTTTGGGATTGCAGCGCAGTTCACGCTGATGAACACTTCCAACGCCCTCGGACTGGCGGAATGGATGGCGTGAGCAATCAGTTCCTTACCCGTCCCGCTCTCGCCGAGCAGAAGCACCGGACTGGAGGATTTCGCGAAACGCTCTCCCAGTTTCTTGAAGTTCCTGATGATTTCGCTCTCACCGACGACATCGTCAAAGGTGTATTTCGCTCCGGGCAGCCCCTGGGTCTTTCTTTTATAGTAGAGTACTTTTTTCTCCAGCCGGTTCACTTCCGATAAAAGATCGAACAGAACGGAAATGTCTCGGAAGTACACTTCCAGGCGCCCCCCCCGATAACCTCGCCTCCTTCCCAGACCGGATAGCGGTTCACCAGGGCCTCCCGCCCCTTGTAGGAAAAACGCAGAGCCCTGTCGGGGCGCCGGTTCTCATGACCTCCATGAGCTTTGAATTCTGGAAATAATCGTTGATGTTGCGGGTGCAGGCGACTTCTATATCCATATCGAACATTTCGGCGTAAGCCTGGTTCAGATACTTGATGTCACCCTGCCTGTCGGTGACCAGGATTCCGATGGTGGCGCGGTCAAGAACTTCCTTGTAAAGGCAACCGGCAAATTTCTTGAGATTCAATAGACTTAAGTGGGTGCACCTATTCGAGTTCTGCATCGACATGCCTCGCAGTGAAAAGTAACGAACCGGGAACAGGGAAATCCGCCAGAAGAATCATCCGCATGAAAGCGCTACTTTAGATCGAAAACCATGATCAACTTGAGTGTACTCTTATGATTACATGTCTTCAACCGATTACGTTCCAGAATACACAATATCTTTGCCCTATGCCAAAATCATATGAATAATAATACAGTATTTCAATAAGATACAGATGATCCGATATTTTGTTTAATTAAGGAATATTTATCTTACTTCAGAGTCGTTTCTCTAATTGAAATACTAATTAAAACCATATCTTGCGTTGGATCAAACGGCCGGCGGCAGCCCCTGGCATTGTCGTTGCACAAAGGGAGAGCGAATCCTTTTCCAGTTCCGGGGCCCCTCGACAAAAGTTCTCCATTTCCAACGATCAGGCCGTAGAGCCTGTTTGCGACGACGAGGTCTGTAATGCCGTTCAGAAAAAAACAGGAAACAGTCCAGCCCTTTGAGCATGTCAGCAGGACCACCTGTGGAAACTGCCCCGCCGGGTGTGGACTGAAGGTCTTCTTTAAGGACGGTAAGCCGGTGGACTTTTTCGGCGATGAGGAGCACCCGGTCAACAAAGGCTCCCTGTGCCCGAAGGGGTTGCTGACCTACTTCCATGTGAGTCATCCCGATCGGCTCAAAAAACCGGGGATAAGGGAGGACTTGGAGAAACCGTTCAGAACGGTCGGTTGGAAGGAGGCTATCGAGTTTACGGCGGAAAAGATAGAAAGGTTTTTTAGAGAAAACGGGACTGATTCAGTGGCCATATACGGCAGCGAAACCGATCCCTTCGATTATACTGCCGCGGGGGACCTCTTTGCGCGCCGCTTCAAAGCGCCCCTTGGCCCAACCCGCTTCTTCCCGCACGCGTTCGGTTCCGACGGGGCCGCCGGACGGATGTTCGGCCTTCCCGCTTCCGAATTGCTGACCAACTCACCGCGCGACTGGTGCAACAGCAGATGCATTCTCCTTTACTGCTGCGATCTTGCCGTGTCCGCCCCCATCAGCTTCGGTCCCGTTCTTGACGCAAGAGACCGCGGCGCGACGCTTCTTTCCATAGGTTTCAAGGAGAGCATCACCTCTTCGAAGGCCGCCATGTCAATCAGGGTGAAGCCGGGAAGCCAGTCCACGCTGCTCGGGGGGATCATCAACCTGCTGATTGGCAAGGGGTATGTGGATCACGACTTCATTGCCGGATGGACTGAAGGATTCGATCTCTTAAAGGCGGACGTTGGGGAATTCTCCCAGGAGACAGTATCGAAGATCTGCGAGGTGGAAGCGCAGGAGTTGGAGCAATTCGTGGACCTTCTCGGCAGGACCGGACCCGTGCAGGTAATCGCCGGGGACCGTTCCTCGAGGCGCTTCCTGAACGATGCGGACCTGTGCGGATGCGCGGCTGTCGCCTGCCTGCGGGGCTCCATCGGCGTTCCCGGCGGTGGAGTGAACTTCCTGGGCGCTTCACCCTTCTTCAGCGGGAATGAAGAAGGCAATGAGGGCCGGGGAGGGCGCGTCGGCCTGGAGCGTATACTCGCCGCCGGCAAGCCGCCGCTCACTTCTCTTTTCTGGTACGGAAATCCATACGCCCGGCTGACCGGCGGGAGGGAGATCAAGGCGGCCCTGCGGAACATTCCGCTCGTAGTGCACTTGTCGTGTTACCCCAATGAGACCTATCACCAATCGCACGTCTCGATACCAGTCAGTTCCCTGCTTGAATATGACGGCCTAGTACATTCCGGAAACGGTCGAGCCATCCAGGCACACAAGAAGCTGACCGATCCGTCCGGCGAGTGTCATTCTCCGCTTGAATTCTGGGCGGACCTGGCGAGCGCACTGGGGGCGCCGGGCTGTCTTGGCCTGGAAGCCCCAGGTGATTGTAGCGATAGAAGCGGGTCGTTCTGTGATGTGCTCCTTGAGGGGAATCCGCTCACTTCCGCACTCCGTTCGGCGTGCCTCGATCCGAACCGGAACCTGCCCGGAGGTGTAATGTGGCCGTGCAACAATTCGGCTCAGCTCCAGATGGAGGCGACCAGGTTTGTGCAGGGTACGGTCAGAGGAGAGAATATCCTGTTCCAGCGAAACCGGACTTATCTCGCCTCCGGCAGGCGTTTCCCTACTGCATCCGGGAAGATAGTTTTTCAATCCTTTCAGGCGACTAAAACTCAATCCGAGGACCCCGAGTATCCAGTGATGCTGACTGCCGGGCCGATAGTCGATCACGTGGAGCAATTCGGCGGAATTGTTTCCGACAGGGGAAGCGGTGCAGGCTGCTTCATCACGATCAATCCGAGGCTGGCCGAGGTCCTTGGGGCAAAAGAGGGGGAGAGCCTGACTCTGGAGAATTCGCGAGGAAGACTGTGCGCAAGCGCTCATCTGAGCGATGAGGTGGCCGCGGGAGTAGTTTGGGTCCCAGAAGGCGCCTCATCGGGCGAACCGGAACAGTGCGAGGGGCCGCTGAGTCTCTTCAGTGTTCCCGGTCAGGGCTGCTCTCCCGCTTCATTCACCATGGTAACGGCATACAGGACGGAGGCAGACCGGGCTCTTTCGCGGGAAAAGATCCTGCGATTCCTGGAGGCGCGGGATTGATTCTCCCAAGAAGCCCGGCAGGCGGGATTTCATCAGCAACGGAACGGGCCGGATATCGGGACTGAAATTCAGGATGTGATGATGAAGATTATCTGGGTCAGCAAGAGATTCAAAAGACAGGAATGCGACCTGAGCAGGTTGCCGGAGGACGAGATCCTCATGATGGTGAATCTTGACCGTTGTATCTCCTGCGGGGCTTGTCAGTTCGCCGCCGAAATCGAGAAGGCCTCCGGATTTCCCGGTGGGGATGGCCCCAGGGCATTCCGCGCGCGGATGAAAGAAAGTCCTCAAAACGATACATCCGTTCGCTTACCGCTGTCCTGCAGACACTGCAAAGCGCCATGCGATTACTATGATCCCTACAATTTCTGGGTCACCTGCCCGGGGGGAAGCGAAGGGACGGGCGCCGAGAAATGCGACTTCTGTGAAGAGCGGCTTCAGCGGGGGATGATGCCTGCCTGCGCCACTCGCTGCAGCATGAAGTGCATCTACTTTGGCCATCCCGGCGATATAGCCTTCGCTCTGAATGAAAAGAGGCTGAGAGAAATGGGCGATATAGCAGTGAATCTCGCGGCGGAGAAATAGAGATGCAGGTGATCTCCGAAATTGGTCCGGAAATATACCGGGCACTTGTGAGGCCCAAGGGGCTGGTTTCCTCGCACCTTAAGGTCAAGGAAACGGATGTGCTTATTTCCGGAGCACGGGACCTGGGCCGGGAGGCTTTGCCGGTCATCGCCGGAATTCGCGCGCAGCTCGAATCCTACATAAGACTACATCCGGGCTTTTCGACATCGCTGGCGCCGCTCCAGATGGATGAAGCAGCGCCGGAGATTGTCAGGGCCATGCTGCAGGCGGGCGCTAGGGCAAATGTCGGACCGATGGCGACGGTCGCCGGCGCGCTTGCCGACCACATAGGAAAGGAACTGGCCCCCCTTAGCAGAGACATAATCGTAGAAAACGGAGGCGATATTTTCCTGCATGTATCATCGAAAAGAGAATTGCTGGTGCTTGCGGAAAGCTCGCCTTTCAAGGCCCTGAAGGTCGCTGTCGGACCTACTCCCGAACCGGTCGGGATATGCACTTCTTCGGGAAGACTCGGTCACTCGCTGAGCTTCGGTGTGGCGGATGCCGTCACCATCTTTGCCGAATCTGCCGCACTGGCCGACGCCGCGGCTACATCGGTGGGGAACCTGATCAGGTCCCGGCAGGATATTGAGAGGGGCATAGACAGAGCGCGGGAAATAGGCGTGGACGGGGTAATGATCCTGGCGGGAGACAGAATCGGCATCTGCGGAAAAATCGAAATAATCGGTTGAGCGTTTCAGGAGTCGAGAAATGAGCAAGGCCGTCAAGAGCATATCTGAAATAAACAAGAAGTTGAAAAAGGGTAGCGCTGTCATCATGACGGCCATGGAGTTCAAAAAGGAGGTCCGAAGCGGCTATCGGTTCAAAGTCTCGGACGTGGATGTCGTCACCACCGGAACTCGGGGTGTGATGTCCGGCACTTCCGCCATGCTGCTTCTCCCTCTCGGTGCATGCGGTAGTGGAAGGCCTGTGGGGAACATGTGGATAAACGGAGTGCCCTGCTATCCGGCTGCAAATTCAGAACGGGAGAATTCCGGAAATGTTGAAACCGTGATCTACGGCACCACCGAAAGCGTCGATCACCAGGGGCGCTATGGAGGAGGCCATGTGCTGAGGGACTTGGTCGAGGGTAAGCAGGTTGAGGTCGAATGTGTAACCGGAGACGGCAAAAGCAGCTTCACCCGGCTAACCCTGGACAGGCTCAAGTTTGCCCGGCTCTATAATTACCGAAACGATTTTCAAAACTACATGGCGTTCAGCAACATAAAGAACCAGAAATCCTACCGTCTCAATCCAACTTCAATTTTTGCCTGCCGCCCTATCCCGCGGCTGCGCGGTCTGACCGTGAGCGGCAGCGGGGAGATGAATCCCCTTGAAAATGACCGCTTCCGGAAAGTGCTCAAAGCGGGGATGAAAATCCTGCTCAACGGCGCTCCCGGTGTGATTGTCGGCTATGGAACGCGGAGTACGCCCGCGAAGGGTTGTTTATATGTATCGGCCGATATCGGCGACAGGATCGGACTCACCAGCATCACCTACGCCGATATCTGGAAGGACGCCCGGCTGGAGGTTGAATTCGATCCGGAGCGGTGCATCTGCTGCTCGTTCCAATGTCCGGCTGAATACTACTGTCCGATGAACGCGATCTCCTGGAAGGACAAGAAAATTGACGAGACTCTTTGTGTTGCCTGCGGTGCGTGTACTTCCAACTGCCTGGGTGGCGCTTTCAAGGGCAAGGGCGATCTGCCGCGCGGATGCATCGGGACCGTCCGTGTCTTCAACCGTGACGTGCCCATCATCTTCAGGCAGTCAAACCGGTACAGGTCCGAAATGCTGGCCGTTCGGATGAAGGAAGTCCTGGAGAATGGCGATTTCCTGCTTACCGATTCAGATTTCGATTTGCAATTCCGGGCAGGCTGAACCTGAGGCGCTTTTGGCGGGAAGGAATCGGGAAGGATGAAAAAGGATATGCAAGCATCGGAGTGCGTCACATTCCGGACAAACATTGAAAAGTGCATTGAGTGTGGCACATGTCTCCATTCCTGTCCGGTCTTCCGGGAGAGCTTCGAGGAAAAATACGGTCCGCGGGGAAGGAACCACCTGCTGAAGGGCATGGGCTACAGGCTGAAAGCAGGCGCCGCGGAGGATGGGGACTTAACGACCATATTCGAGAAGTGTCTGCTCTGCGGCCGCTGCGCCGCCGGGTGTCCCAGAGGCGTCAGGAATGACCTGGTAGTGCTCGAAGCAAGAGCGGAGCTTATTCGCCGGTATGGCCTTTCCTTCGGCAAGTCGATGGTTTTCAGGAAGATAATGGCGAATCGGAAGTCCATGAGTAGGTGGATCAGGCTTGCTTCCCGGCTGCAGTTCCTGCTGCCTCGCACAAGGGATGACGGTCGCATAGAGCAAAAACCGGTTTTACGGCACCTGCCGCTCTACTTTATGGGGCTGGAAAAAGGACGCCAGTTTCCCACCATTGCGGATGCATTCCTGAGCGAGACACTTCCTGAACTCAATGCGCCGGCAGGCGAGACGGGGCGCCGCGGCTTGCGAGTGGCTTATTTTGCGGGATGCGCCACGGAATTCGTCCTTCCTTCCGTGGGAATATCCCTGGCGGGTCTTCTCAATGCGCTCGGAGTCGAGGTCATCTTCCCCAAGGAGCAGGCGTGTTGCGGCATTGCCGTTCAGGCCAACGGCGATGTTGAAACGGCAAAGATGATGGCTCTGCACAACCTGGAGGTTCTATCGAAGGTGAATGCCGACCTGGTGGTAACCGGTTGCGCAACCTGCGGCTCCACCCTCAAAGAAGGATGGGCGAATCTTTTCAGAAATGAGACCTGCCAGGACGCCTTTCTTGACCTGGGATCAAAGGTAAAGGACATCTCCGAACTTCTTGTGGAGTTGGCGGATTGCCGATCCCTGCCGTTGCGCTCAAGACTGCCGGGCGGCACGCGAGTGACCTATCACGATCCCTGCCACCTCTCCGGATACCAGGGGGTCACGGAACAGCCCCGGCAGATACTCCGTGAGGTATTCGGAAACGATTTCATAGAGATGGACAACAAGGGATGCTGTGGCTGTGGTGGATCATTCAGCCTGCACAGCCGGGATCTGGCCGCGAAGATCGGTGAAGAAAAGATTGAATCCATCAGAAGAACCGGAGCCGATGTGGTGATCAATGATTGTCCCGGGTGCATGATCCAACTCCTCAACGGCTTGAAGAAGCACGAGCTGCCGCAAAAGGTCCTCCATCTAGCCGAGGTGGTCGAAAGAGCGGATGTCGAACAGGGAGCCAGTAATGAAAGATGATGGCGAAAGCCACCGGTATGACTGAGGAAGTCATACGCACCGCTCTGAAGACCGTAAGTTACCCAAATCCTCCATATGTAAATGTCGAGAGCCTCAAGGTGATGGCGCAGGGTCTGGTGGATTCCGGAAAAATCCAGCCGGGCGTCATCAAGAACATGGACGATTTTGTCGCCGCCACGTACCGTCCTGCGTTGTTGAAGGAGACTATCGAGAAGAAATAATCATTTTCCCCGCGCGCCGGTGAACCGCTCAGAGAGGCGTTCACCGGCTTGAGCGCATCAACTGTTGAAAGGTTCGGAGATATAAGATGGATGGGAAAAAGGAACAGGCAAAAACAGTCCTTTTCAATATTCTCAGCGTGGCCACGGTGGCCATCCTTTGGACCCTCTTTTCCGCATGGCAGAATTCACCCTTTTTCCCTCCCCCGTCGGCAATATGGAAAGCCTTTGTCGGACTGGTTACTGTGGGGGACATTGAGGGTATTGGGCTTTTCAGCCATATCTGGGCCAGCCTGATCAGGATTTTTGCAGGGTTCGCCGCGGCGTGTGTCCTGGGAATTCCGCTTGGGCTTGCCATGGCTCTGTGGCCAAAACTGTACAACCGCACCCGTTCGGTCATTGAACCGATACGCTTCATTCCGCCGATTGCGTGGATACCGATGGCGATCGTTTTGCTGGTCGGCTTTTCGCGCTATGCTTTTCTGATCTGGCTGGGAGCGTTCTTCCCGATTTTCATCACCACCCTTCTCAGCGTTACCCGCGTTAACCCGGTGCATGTGAACGTGGTCAAGGTTTTTGGCGCAAAGAGATCCTACATCATTCGGAAGATAGTCATTCCCTCCGTCCTGCCCGATATTGCCACGGGGATGCGCGTGGGGCTGGGGATCGCCTGGATGTGTATCGTCGCCGCCGAGATGATCGGAGGAGAGATGGTGGGCATCGGGCGTCTTATCCTGAAATATGCGGAACTCATCAGGATGGGCGAGATTATCGTAGGCATGCTCATCATCGGGGTAATCGGGTTCATTATGAACGAGATATTCATCATTATCGAGCCCACCGGCGTCGCTAACCCGGGGGACCTTAAAGCCGATTTCCAATTGCCCTTGTTCAGGGACCGTTTCCAGATTCTTGAACAAGTCTGTATCCTCGATGCCTCAAGTTTTGAGGAGGCATACGGCGCCTTTGCATCAGTCGAAAAACAGATCGCCGCGTCATCGTTGTTCCTTATAAACAAAACCGACACCGCAAGCCGTGAACAGATCGAGCGTATAAAAGAAATTGTGCGCGGCCATAATCCTTCTTCTCGGTTTATTGAATGCACCTACTGCAACATACCGGTTGAAAGGTTACTCGGGCGGGCGAATCTCGACGGAGCATCCGAAAAGGCTTCCGGAGAAAAAGAATGGTAGCCGCTCTCCTCGGGACAAATCGATGAAATTGTATCCATGATCCTTACCGATCCCTTCCGTGAGGTCACCCCTCCCGACAGCCTGATGAGTGAAGCCTTTCTCTGGGAAGGAGAAGGGCTTGGCGAATTTTCTAAGTTCCTGGGAGAACTCCCAAAAGGAATAGTCAGGGGAAAAGGGTTCCTTCAGGATAAAGGAAAAACACACCTGTTGAACATTGTAATGGGAAAAGCCTCCTATGAGGAATTTGACTCTGAGATAGACCGAAGTCTTCTCGGGAAGGTGGTCCTGATTTTTCCGCCGGAGTTGGATGAGCCGTTGGACAAGGTCTTCTGTGATTGGGCGCCGCGGTTGAAGATATTGGGACGGAATGAGGGATAAGACTGTGGGGCGCCGGCATTCGAAAAACCATCTGCATGTCTTGGATAACATCCCTCTTTCGCTCGATTTTAAGTCCCTCGTCTCCAGGCTCAGGCTGACGGGAATGGGGCGCCACGAGAGGGATTTTTCAACAATATTCAGCGAGGCTGAAACCATTGCTCGGCCCCAATTCCTCTATATGGTCGCGGATGCCTGCTGCAGCGGCGAGGATAGTGTGGTTCTCGGGGGAGTCGGCTTTACCAGTCGCACTCTTCGAGAAACGATTGGAGACGCAGAGCACGTCTTTCCGTTTGCCGCCACCTGCGGAGGTGAACTCGCGGAATGGGCGGCCTCTATTACCCGGCTTCTTCACAGGTACTGGGCGGATGTCCTTATGGAGGAGGCGCTTAACTGCGCTCTCGGTGTTCTTGAGAGACATATTGCTTCAACATATCAGGTTCAGACATGCTGTATAGAACCGGGGATTCCTGACGACTGGCCGGTGACGGAGCTGAAAAAGCTATTCATACTGTTCGGCGACGCAACGGAGGATATTGGATTGAAATTGGGCCGGCTGTGCATGATGTCGCCCATAAAGTCAGTTTCAGGTTTGCGGTTCCCGGCTGTTGTCAAGGTGGAGAAATGCACCAGGTGTACAAAAAGGCACTGTCATTACAGGAGCGCGCCCATTGCCGAGGAAGAGGCGCCGGGAGGTAACCGGAATAGAAATAAGAAAGCCGGACTGAAACCGCGGAGCGGTCAGGATATTGAATACCCAAACCGCTCCAGAAGGCTTCAAGGCCGGCAGTAATTTCTCTATTTGCAGGCAGCGCCCGGGTTCTCAGCTTTCAGACTTGGGAGCAGCTTCGGCTTTTGCCTTGGACTTGCCTTTCTTGCTCTTCTTTTTACCCTTGTCCCGTTCATCATTGATGAGTTCGAGAAGGCACATGGGGGAGGCGTCGCCTCTTCTGAATCCAACCTTGACAATCCGGGTATACCCGCCTGCCCGGTTCTGATATCGTTGGGCCAGTTCGCCGAACAGCTTGGCCACGACATCCTTTTCACGAATGAACGACATGGCCTGGCGCCGGGCGTGCAAGTCGCCCCGCTTGCCGAGCGTGATCATCCATTCGCCCCAACGGCGCATTTCCTTGGCTTTGGGCACGGTCGTATAGATGCGCTCATGGTTGAGCAGGGATGTCACCATGTTGCGGAACATCGCCAGGCGGTGGCTGGTCGTAAGGTTCAGTTTTCTACCGGAATTCCCGTGGCGCATGACTATTCCTGTTCCTTTCTTCTCTCTTCAATATCATCCCGGCTGGGAAAGTTCTCGATTTTCATTCCAAGAGAGAGTCCCATCTCGCTCAGTATTTCCTTGATTTCATTGAGCGATTTGCGGCCGAAGTTCTTGGTCTTGAGCATCTCCTGCTCTGTCTTTTGAACTAACTCGCCGATGTAGCGAATATCCGCATTCTTGAGACAATTTGCCGAGCGCACGGAGAGTTCGAGTTCATCAACGCTTCGGAAAAGGTTCTCGTTAAAGGCGGGCTCGGTGCGAATTTCTTCTTCCTGGGGCTCTGCTTCCTCTTCGAAGTTGATGAAGATGGAGAGCTGGTCCTTCAATATCTTGGCGGCGTAGGCGAGCGCATCTTCCGGCTTGACGCTGCCGTCCGACCAGATTTCGAGCGAGAGCTTATCATAGTCGGTTATCTGGCCGACGCGCGCCTGGGTGACCGTATAGCTGACTTTCCTGACCGGAGAGAAGATGGCATCGATGGGGATCGTTCCGATGGGCTGGTTTTCCTCGATGTTCTTGTCGGCCGGAACGTATCCCTTTCCCTGCCTGATAGTCAGCTCCATGCGGAGTTTGGCGTCTTTGGCAAGAGTGCAGATGTGCTGGCCGGGATTGAGAACCTCTACCATCGCGCCGGTCTGAATGTCGCCGGCGCAAACTCTCCCTTCACCATCTTTTTCGATATGGAGCTTTTTGAGATTCCCGTCTCCCGCGACCTTGAAGCGGACTTCCTTCAGGTTCAGAATAACGTCGGTAACATCTTCCAGGACCCCGGGAATGGTGGAGAATTCGTGCAAGACGCCGTCTATTTTGACGCTGGTAATGGCCGAGCCCTGGAGAGAGGAGAGCAAAACCCTTCTCAGGGCGTTGCCAAGCGTGATGCCGAACCCCCTTTCCAGAGGTTCGCACTCGAATTTCCCATGGGTATTGGGGTCGGTGGTTTCGCTTTCCAAGCGCTTCGGTTTAATGAGTTCGCGCCAGTTCTTTTGCATGTTTTATCCTCATCAAAAAGATATCAGCACTGGTGCCCGGTCTGGAAACTCAAGCGGGCCACTTGGATGCGGTATGCTCCAAAGGCCCTTATTGCCAGATTCCTGTTGATTGCTGCTCTTTTTATTTCGAGTAGAATTCGACGACAAGCTGCTCCTGAACCGGCAGATTCATCTCTTCGCGATCAGGGAACAACTTGAAGGTGCCTTCGTATTTGGCCGTGTCGAGTTCGAGCCAGGCAGCCAATCCTCTGCGCGGAAGCGCCCCCATGGATTCGTTGATGATCGACAGGTTCCGGCTGCCCTCGGCAACCGCTATGGTATCCCCGGGACGGAGCAGAAAAGAGGGGATATTGACTTTCTTCCCGTTGACCAGCAGGTGGTTGTGGCGAACGAGTTGCCTGGCCTGGCTGCGCGAGTTGGCGAAGCCGAGGCGGTAGACGGTGTTGTCGAGTCTGCGCTCGAGCAAAACCAGAAAGTTGGTGCCGGTGACTCCTTTTTGCCGGTCGGCCTCCTTGAAGTAGCTCTTGAACTGCTTTTCGACCAGGCCGTACATTCTTTTAATTTTCTGTTTTTCCCGAAGCTGGAGCCCGTAGTCCGAGAGCTTGCCCCTGCTCTGGCCATGCTGTCCGGGTGGGTAGTTGCGGCGCTCGATGGCGCATTTGTCCGAATAGCAGCGGTCGCCCTTCAGATAGAGCTTCATGGTTTCGCGGCGGCAAAGCCTGCATTGGGATTCGGTGTAGCGAGCCAAAATGTTCCTCCTGCGTATATCAATCCAATAGGACGGCTATGTGCGTTAAACCCTGCGCCTCTTGGGAGGCCGGCAGCCATTGTGGGGAATCGGGGTCACGTCTTTAATGAATGTGATATTGAATCCGGCGGCCTGAAGCGCCCTCAGGGCTGCCTCACGTCCGGACCCCGGCCCCTTCACGTAGACTTCGATATTCTGAACACCGTGCTCCTGAGCCTTCTTGGCCGCCGTCTCAGCGGCGATCTGCGCGGCAAAGGGGGTGCTTTTGCGCGAACCCTTGAAACCCTGGCTCCCGGCGCTCGACCAGGAGATGGCATTTCCGCTCAGGTCCGTGATGGTAATGATCGTATTGTTGAATGTGGAACGGATATGAGCTACGCCGTTCAGAATGTTCTTGCGCTCTTTTTTCTTCGTTCTGGCTGCCTTTTCGCGTGCCATATTTCCTCCGTGCTATGCTTTCTTGCGCTTGCCCATGACGGACCGGCGCGGACCCTTGCGAGTGCGGGCGTTGGTGTGCGTGCGCTGACCACGGACCGGAAGACCGCGGCGATGCCTCAGGCCTCTATAGCAGCCAAGATCCATGAGCCGTTTGATGCTCATGGAGACCTCGGAGCGAAGATCGCCTTCCACTTTGACATGGGTGTCGATTACCTGCCGAATCGTATTGATCTGAGCCTCGGTCAGGTCGTCACTCTTGGTATCCTTCTCGATCTTTGCCATCTCGAGAATCTTCTGGGCGGTTGGTCTGCCGATACCATATATATATGTAAGGGCGATCTCGATGCGCTTGTTCTTGGGTAAGTCGATGCCTGCAATGCGTGCCAATGTCTTTTCCTCCCTTAGCCCTGGCGCTGCTTGTGCCTGGGATTCTCACAGATTACGCGCACATTCCCGTGCCGGCGGATAATTTTGCATTTCCTGCAAATGCGCTTTACCGATGCTCGCACTTTCATCTCAGAATTCCTTTCGTAACAGATGTCGGTTGTCGGATAGCGGATATCAGAAACGTTCATTACCGGCATCCGTGATCCGACACCCCTCAACCGCAAACTCGCTTAGTGCTTCCGACCTCCGTACCCATCTCCAACACCCGGCGCCAGACACCCGTCCTACGATTTGGATCGGTAGGTAATGCGGCCCCGTGTGAGATCGTAGGGAGAGAGTTCCACGGTAACCTTATCTCCAGGAAGGATACGGATAAAGTGCATGCGCATTTTCCCCGAGATATGGGCAAGAATCCGATGACCGTTGGGCAGCTCCACGCGGAACATGGCATTGGGCAGGGTTTCGACCACCGTTCCTTCGACTTCGATAGCTTCCTCTTTGGCCATGCTCTGGAGGTCTCCTTTATAATTTTGTTGCGAACTTTTCATTATACTTACCTAGCCCTGTTTTGTAAAGCTGTTTTCCAGCCTCGTCAGAATGTCAGGTCCGTCCTCGGTAATCGCTATGGTATGCTCGAAGTGCGCCGAGAGCTTCCTGTCCAGTGTTACTGCCGTCCACTGATCCGCCATTATCTCCACATCAGGTACGCCGGAATTGATCATCGGCTCGATCGCCAGAACCATTCCAGGCTTGAGGCGAACACCCTTGCCGGGTGGTCCATAGTTGGGGATCTGCGGGCTTTCGTGCAGTTTCTGCCCTATTCCGTGGCCCACAAATTCCCGCACAACCGAAAAACCGCGCTTCTCGACATATTCCTGTATCGCATGGGAAATGTCTGAGAGTCGGTTTCCGGTAACCGCCCTGGAGATCCCTTCATAAAGAGATTCTTCGGTCACCGCGCATAAACGGGTGGCTTCCTCGGATATTTTGCCCACCGGCACCGTCATGGCGGAGTCGCCGTAATAGCCGTCTACCACCACGCCAAAATCAAGGCTGACGATATCGCCCTCCTTGAGTCTTCGCTGCTTGGACGGCATCCCGTGGACAACCTCTTCATTGACGGAAGTACACAGGGCGAAGGGATATCCATGGTAGCCCTTGAAAGCAGGCTTGGCATGTTTGCCTGCAGCCCACTCCTCGCTTATGGCATTAAGATCCCAGGTTGTTACTCCGGGTTTGACGTGTTCAGCCAAACGCCGGAGTATTTCAGCCACGATGCCGCAGGCGTTTCTGATCTTTTCTATTTCAGCTCGTGATCTGAGGATGATCAAAAAATATTCCCTTTAGCCCAGAACTTTTGTGATGCGCTGCAGAATGTCATCCATTTTGCCCACGCCGTCTATACGGCGCAACTTGCCTTGGCCCTGGTAGTAATCAATTAGAGGTTTGGTCTGGTTCTCATAAGTGGTCAACCGGGACTGAACGGTTGTCTCGTTGTCATCCGACCTCTGATAGAGTTCTCCTCCACACTTGTCGCAGACCCCATCTTTCTTGGGGGGATCGAACATCACGTGAAAGCCTGCGCCGCAGGCGCGGCAGGTGCGGCGACCGGTAAGTCGACCCAAAAGCTCGGAGTTGGGAACATCGACACTCACTACGTGGTCGATTTTCTGGCCCAGGTCCTTGAGTATTCCGTCAAGGGCCTCTGCCTGGGCGACGGTGCGGGGAAAGCCATCGAGCATATAGCCGCTTTTGGCATCCGGCTTCTGGATGCGTTCTTTCACCAGGCCTATCACCACGCTGTCGGGAACCAACCCGCCGGCATCCATGAATTTCTTGGCCTCGAGTCCGAGAGGCGTTCCTTCCTTCAAAGCTGCACGGAGCATGTCGCCCGTCGAGACCTGCGGAATGTGGTACTTTTCCACCAGACGTTTGGCCTGAGTTCCTTTGCCGGCGCCCGGCGGTCCAAGCAAAATAATGTTCATGGTCTACCTCCCCTACATCGGTGCATAAGTTTATAGATTAAATGATCCTGCCTGCAGACCTCCAGATTGGGGGTGGAGGCTAACGGCGGCCCTTCATGCGGCCTTTTTTCAAAAACCCTTCGTAGTGGCGTGACAGCATGTGAGCCTCAATTTGAGCAAGCGTATCCATCGCAACACCGATAACGATGAGGAGCGCCGTTCCACCGAAGTAGAAAGGAACGGCCAGGCGCTGGATCAGCAGAGTAGGGAGCACGCAGACGGCAGATACATAAATGGCGCCACCAAGAGTAATCCGGCTCAAAACCTTGTCGATGTATTCGGCGGTAGGACGCCCGGGACGGATGCCGGGAATGAAGCCGCCGTACTTTTTCATATTATCGGAGACGTCCACCGGATTGAAGACAATCGCGGTATAAAAGAAGCAGAAGAATATGATGAGCCCGACGTAGAGCAGGCTGTGCAGCCAACTGCCGAAACTCAGGGCGTCCACGGCGGATTTCAGCCAGGGGTAGTCCTTCGCGAAGCTGGCGAAAGTAGCCGGAAACATGAGAATCGAGGAGGCGAAGATAGGCGGGATAACGCCTGAAGCGTTGATTTTCAGGGGGATATGCGTATTCTGTCCCCCGTAGACGCGCCTTCCTACCACTCGCTTGGCATACTGGACCGGGATTCTTCGCTGACCGCGCTCCATGAAAATAATGAAGGCAACGACTGCCAGCATCAGGATCATGAGGAGCAGGAGAACGAAGATGCTCATAGTGCCGGTCTGAACGAGCCGGATCGTGCCGATTATGGCGCTGGGAATGCCCGCGACAATACCGGCGAAGATGATGAGGGAGATCCCGTTGCCGATTCCGCGCTCTGTGATCTGCTCTCCAAGCCACATGATGAATGCGGTGCCGGCAGTAAGGGTCAGCACGGTAATCATGCGGAAGCCCCACCCGGGTACGGTGACGATGGGCGCCTCACCCGGTCCCATCATACCCTCAAGACCGATGGATATACCGAAGCCCTGGATTACGCTGAGAATAACCGTGCCATAGCGTGTATACTGGGTAATTTTTCGGCGTCCGGCTTCTCCTTCCTTGCTGAGTCGTTCCAGGGTGGGAATGACGACGGTGAGGAGCTGCAAGATAATGGACGCACTAATGTACGGCATGATCCCGAGAGCGAAAACGGAGAGTTGGCTCAGGGCGCCGCCCGAAAACATGTCAAAGAGGCCGAGAAGGGTTCCCTGGGCCTCTTTGAAATATGCCAGCAGCGCATTGGTATTGATTCCGGGAGTTGGAATATGCGCCCCGATGCGGTAGACCGCCAGAAGCATCAGGGTCATTCCAATTCTGCGTTTCAGCTCGGGGATTCGGCCTATATTCGCAAAGCCTGCGAGCACTTGTTATTTTCCTTCCTTGAGCGGTATGAATTCGACCTTCCCGCCTGCAGCTTCAATTTTCTGGACAGCCGAAGCACTTGCCTTATGCACGCGAACAGTAAGGGAGTGTTCGATCTGGCCATTGGCAAGGAGCTTAACCCCGTGGCGAACCTTGTTCAGCACGCCGGCGCCGATCAGGTCGAGGGGACCGATTTCGCTTCCGGCCGGAAAACTCTTCAGGTCGTCGAGATTGACTATCGAGAATTCCTTTTTGAAAATATTGGTGAAACCACGCTTGGGAATCCGGCGCTGCAGCGGCATCTGTCCGCCTTCGAACCAGGGCGGTGTTCCCCCCCCGGAGCGGGCTTTCTGTCCCTTTGTTCCTTTGCCGGCAGTCATTCCCTGACCGGAACCGGAACCACGGCCAAGACGCTTTGTATTCTTTTTCGCTCCACGCGGTGGAGCAAGCTCTCCGAGTCTCATCACAAACCCCGTATTTTCTATTGTTCCTCGATTTGGACGAGGTGAATTACTTTTCTAAGAGCGCCGAGCACCTGGGGAGAACTGTAGAGGTTCACCGGCCTGTTCATACGTGTAAGCCCGAGGGCCTGCAATATTTTGCGGTGTTTTTCCGGACGCCCTATAGGGCTTCGAACCAATCTGACTTGAATAGGCTTTACCATACCTGCACCCTGAAACTTTCCTTTAGCTCCGAATTGAGATGCGAGATCCCGGAGAAGGCGGGGCAACCACGAAGGGTCACTAGGCTTCTTCCAGAATATTTTTCCCTCTCGTCCGGGAAACCTGCTCCGGGCTGCGAAGTCTTCTCAGACCCTCGACCGTAGCCTTGACGACGTTATGAGGATTTCTCGATCCGACGCACTTTGTCAGAATATTGTGAATCCCGGCTGCCTCCATAATAGCTCGAACGGCGCCGCCCGCAATCACACCCGTTCCGGCGGAAGCCGGTCTGAGTATTACCGAAGAGGCCCCGAACTGGCCGAGGACTTCATGCGGGATAGTGGTATTCTGGATGGGCACGTCGATCATATTCCGCTTCGCCGATTCCATGCCCTTGCGGATGGCTTCGGGGACTTCATTGGCCTTACCAAGGCTGTAGCCGACCTTGCCGTTTCCGTCTCCTACCACGACGATGGCGCTAAACGAAAAACGACGTCCGCCTTTGACAACTTTGGCCACGCGGCTGATATGGACTACCTTGTCAATTAGCTGGAGCTGGCTTGATTCCACAGCTATCAATTTGACTGCCTCCAATCTAAAAATAATTGTGCACCCTGCGGTGAGTATTAAAAATCGAGGCCCTTCTGCCTGGCCGCGTCGGCAAGTGCTCGTATGCGGCCGTGATAGATGAAGCCGTTGCGGTCGAAAACAACCTTGGCAATTCCTTTGTCCATGGCCTTCTGGGCGACGAGTTCACCTACCCGCTTTGCCGCGTTGAGCTTTCCCTTCACCGCTTCCATTTCCTTGTAATCCGGGGAAAGAGTGGATGCGGAAACAAGCGTCGATCCGGTGACATCATCGATAATCTGAGCATAGATATGCTTGTCGCTGCGGAATACGGTCAGTCTCGGGCGCTGCTCTGTGCCTTCCACTTTCCTTCTTATACGCTTCTTGCGTTTGAGCCGGGCGACATCGCGCGGATTGGTGTTACCTGCCATTTCAGCTCCCTCCGAATCTACTTCTTGGAACCGGTCTTGCCGACCTTGCGGTGAACACGCTCACCGACATAACGAATGCCCTTGCCTTTGTAGGGCTCCACGGGTCTCAAATCGCGGATTCGGGCCGCTGTCTGGCCCAGCACCTCGATATCGATTCCTTCGAGCCGCACGATGTTGGCGCGATCCACGCTCGCCTTGACCCCCTGGGGCAAAGGGAACTGAATAGGATGCGAATACCCGAGGCTCAGGTTAAGATTGTCTCCCTGGACTTCGGTCCGGTACCCGGTGCCCTGAATCTCGAGGGCCTTGGTAAAGCCGTCGCTGACTCCGCGAACCATGTTGCTCACAAGCGCGCGGATCAGGCCGTGGGTAGACCTGGACGTGTTAGAGTCATCCTGGCGTTTGAACTCGATTGCTTCCTTGCCGATTTCAATATCCAAGTTCGTGGGAATCGGCCTGGCCAGGGAACCCTTGGGGCCCTTGACCGTGAGGACAGAATCCTGCAGGGCGACTGTAACGCCTTTAGGTATGGTTATGGGCAATTTACCCACCCGTGACATGCCATTACTCCTTTACTGATTAGCGAAAAGGACGCGACAACGATCTACCAGACCGCGCAAAGCACCTCGCCGCCGACCCTTTCCTTGCGGGCCTGTTTATCGGTCATGACTCCCCTGGAAGTGGAGATGATGGAAATCCCCATTCCGTTCAAGACCCTGGGAATCTCCTCATGGCCGACATAAATACGGCGGCCTGGCCTGCTGATGCGCCTGGCGCCGGTAAGGGCGCCCTCGCGGCCTTCGCCGTACTTGACGTGAATGCGCAGGACCCCCTGCTTGTCGTCCCTGATGAACTTGTAGTTCTTGATATATCCCTCATCTTTCAGAATGCGGCAGAGGTTGGCCTTCATCCGGGAGGCGGGAATATCCACCTTGTCGAAGCGAGCTTTCTGCGCATTCCTGATGCGATTGAGGAAATCGCCTATTGAATCCGATACCATCATTTCCTGCTCTCCTTGTCCTTACCAACTCGCTTTGACTACGCCGGGGAGTTCACCCTTGAGCGCCAAATTCCTGAAGCAGATCCGGCAGATACCAAACTTGCGGATATAGGCGCGAGGCCGACCGCAAAGGGGGCACCGGTTGTAGGCGCGGACCTTGAATTTGGGAGAACGTTTTGCTTTTGCAATGAGAGACTTCTTAGCCAAAACAGGCCTCCTTATCAGCGCTTGAACGGCATTCCGAGAAGGGCGAGAAGAGTCCTTGCCTCATCATCCGTCTGCGCCGTGGTGACTATGGTGATATTCATCCCCTTGATCTTGTCGATCTTATCGTAGTCAATCTCAGGAAAGATGATCTGCTCTTTAATCCCGAGAGTGTAATTGCCTCTGCCGTCCAGTGCTTTGGAAGAGACACCGCGAAAGTCGCGCACGCGGGGCAGGGCGACATTCACGAGTTTGTCCAAAAACTCGTACATCCGGTCACCTCTCAGGGTAACCATACACCCGATGGGCATGCCCTTTCTGAGCTTGAAAGCCGCGATGCTCAGGCGAGCGCGAGTGATGACGGGCTTCTGGCCTGCGATCTGTGCGAGTTCGGCCGCAGCGGAGTCAAGGATCTTGATGTTCTGGATCGCTTCCCCAAGGCCCATATTCAAGATGACCTTGCTCACCCGGGGAACCTGCATCGGGCTTCTGTACCGGTACTGTTCCTGGAGCTGGGGGACCACTTCCTGGTTGTACTTATCCCGCAGTACTGCCATGTTACCTCCAATCCCGCCTTTGCGGTGGACGACCTAGTCGATGACTTCCTGGCATTTCTTGCAGAACCGGACTTTCCGGTCGTCATCGAGAATTTTATAGCCCACCCGGGTCGGGTCTGTGCACTTCGAACAAATCAACATAAGATTCGAGATCTGGATAGGGGCTTCCTTTTCGAGGATGCCTCCCTGCCGAGTCTGCTGGCTGGGTTTCATGTGGCGCTTGACCATGTTGATCTTCTCCACAATCACCCGGTCCTTTTTGGGGATAACCCTGAGGACCTTGCCGCTCTTCCCTTTATCTTTTCCGGCGATAACCTTGACGGTATCGTTTTTCTTAATGTGATAGCTTTGATGTTTCATCGATAAGTCCTCTGCCGCTAAAGAACTTCCGGAGCGAGCGAAATGATTTTCATAAACTGTTTGGCGCGCAGTTCCCTGGCCACGGGTCCGAAAATGCGGGTGCCGAGGGGTTCCCTGGCCGCATTTATAAGAACCGCGGAGTTGTCATCGAATTTAATGTAGGAACCATCCGGGCGACGGACTTCCTTTTTGGTGCGCACGACGACAGCCTTGAGTACGTCACCCTTTTTTACCTTGGCATTGGGGATAGCTTCCTGCACGGAGACGACTATGATATCGCCAACCGAAGCATACCGCCTGCGCGTGCCGCCGAGCACTTTAATGCAGTAAAGCCGCTTGGCCCCGGAATTATCTGCGGCATTCAGTTGAGTTTCCGATTGAATCATTGCTTACTCCACATTCTGTACGGACACGAGCCTTAGCCGGGCTAAATGGCCGCTTTCTCCAGGATTTTAACCACCAGCCAGCGTTTGTCCCTGCTGATGGGCCTGCTTTCCTCGATCAGCACGCGGTCGCCAACGGAGCAGGCATTTTGCGCGTCGTGAGCCTTGAATGTACTTCTGCGCCGTACGAACTTCCGGTACATTTTATCCTGAATGAGCCGCTCGACGGAGACGACCACCGTCTTGTCCATCTTGTTGCTCACGACCGTACCGACGCGATTTTTCTTGGTTGATTTCTGTTCTTCCATAGTCGCTTAGCCCCTATGCACCGGCTCTGTCCATCTCGGACAGGATCGTTAGAATACGCGCCGCGTTTTTTCTGTTCCTGGGAATCTGGGCGGTGTTCTCCAGTTGCCCGGTCGCATGCTGAAACTTAAGGTTGAACTGGGCTTCCTGCAGCTCGTTGAGCTTCAGGAGCAGTTCGTCTCTAGTCATGTCCCGAAGTTGTTTAGCTTTCATAGTATATCCTGCCTCGAAACGAAACGAGTGGGTATGGGAAGCTTATGGGCTGCAAGATTGAGGGCCTCGCGCGCCGCCGCTTCGTTGACTCCCTTGATTTCGTAAAGTATCCGGCCGGGCCTGATGACGGCCATCCAGCCCTCGGGAGAGCCCTTGCCTTTACCCATGCGGGTTTCAGCCGGTTTCTTAGTGAAGGGCTTATCGGGGAAGATGCGAATCCAGAGCTTTCCACCGCGCTTTACATGACGTGAAATAGCGACAC
This sequence comes from uncultured Syntrophobacter sp., assembly GCA_964539645.1. Taxonomy (GTDB): domain Bacteria; phylum Desulfobacterota; class Syntrophobacteria; order Syntrophobacterales; family Syntrophobacteraceae; genus SbD1. Next base: position 45,131 of record CAZIJV010000028.1, on the reverse strand, counting down.
GGGCGGCCTCAATCTGCCGGGAAGTCAGGTATCCGGGGCCGAGGGCCTTGAGGCCGAAGTCCCCGAAGCTTATTTCGCTGCCCCGGAAGGCTGTACCGCGCATTCTGCCCTTCTGTACTTTTCTGAATTTAACTCTTTTTGGCGCTAACATTTTCTTTCTCCCGCTAATATCCAACCGGGTCCGGATGGCGCCGCACAAAAGACGCCGCGCTCAGCCCGGATCGAAATCTGCAGATACGAGTAGAGCAGGGGACAGGCCAGTTTAGGGCAGGACTTCGCCCTTGAATATCCAGACCTTCACGCCGATGATCCCGTAGGTGGTCCTGGCGAGGGCTGTACCATAATCGATGTCTGCCCGCAGAGTGTGGAGAGGGACCCGGCCTTCGCGGTACCACTCGCGACGGGCCATTTCCGCACCACCCAGGCGTCCGGCCGATGCGACCCTCACACCCTTAGCTCCAAACTTCAGCGCAGAGCTGACCGCACGTTTCATGGCGCGGCGAAAGGCGACACGCCTCACCAACTGGAGGGCGATATTTTCGCCGACCAGCGTGGAGTCGAGTTCGGGACGGCGCACTTCCTGGATGTCGATCAATACTTCGCGTTTGAACCTGCGTTCAAGATCGCGCCTCAAAACTTCGATCTCGGCGCCCTTCTTTCCGATTACGATACCGGGACGGGCAGTGTGGATTCGAATCTTGACCTTATTTGCGGCGCGCTCGATCTCGATCTTGGAAATACCGGCGTGAAAGAGCCGCTCTTTAATATAGTCGCGAATCTTGCGGTCCTCGCAGACCAGCTTGGAATAGTCCTTGGTTGCGAACCATTTTGAATCCCAAGTCTTGATGACCCCGAGCCGGAACCCGGTTGGATGAACTTTCTGTCCCAAACTTCACCTCCATCAGGCGATTTCTAAACTCACTCAATAGATTGTAACCCCAGCGGGCGTCTATTTCTCTGCCAGGACCACGGTTATATGGCTAGAAGGCTTAATAATCCGGGTGGCGCGTCCCATAGCTCTGGGACGAAACCGCTTGAGCCGGGGCCCCTGATCGACCTTTATGGTCTTGATGTACATTTTCTCCAAGTCGCCGGCATTGGTGTTCTCAGCGTTGGCCATGGCGGATCTGAGAACCTTGGTTATCAGCCTGCCGCCCTTTTTTGGAATAAACCTGAGCAGAGTCAGGGCCTCATCGACCATCTTGCCCCGGACCATATCGGCGACCAGGCGAGTCTTCTGAGCAGAGACCCGCAGGTATTTGCTAACGGCTCTGACTTCCATTATTTCTTCCCTTTTACTTTGGACTTCTTGTCTCCGGCGTGACCATAAAAGGTCCGGGTCGGAGCAAATTCTCCGAGTTTATGCCCAACCATATTCTCGCTGACGAATACCGGAATGAATTTCTTGCCGTTGTGCACGGCAAGCGTGGTTCCGACGAATTCAGGCATAATGGTGGACCGGCGCGACCAGGTTTTGATAACCTTTCGGTCACCAGTATCCCTTGCTCTGGTAATCTTCTCGATCAGATGATCGTCAACGAAGGGCCCTTTTTTTAAAGACCGAGGCACTTTATCCTCCTGCAGTTGCTTCCTGTTTGGCCGGTCTCACTCAGGAGTCCGGACAGACTCTTGGTGGCGAAAACCGGTCCGCTTACTTACGGCGGTGAATAATGAACTTGTCGCTCTGCTTCGGTTTACGGGTGCGATAGCCCTTTGTGGGAATACCCCACGGGGTACACGGATGGCGCCCGCCGGAGCTTCTTCCCTCGCCGCCGCCCATCGGGTGGTCAACCGGGTTCATGGCAACGCCGCGCACATGGGGGCGCTTTCCGCTCCAGCGAGTCCGGCCGGCTTTTCCAAGCGAGATGTTCTCGTGGTCGATGTTACCCACCTGACCGACTGTCGCCTTGCACTCGATTGAGATCATGCGCATTTCGCCTGAAGGCATTCTAAGGGTGGCATACTTGCCTTCCCGGGCCATGAGCTGCGCGCTGGTTCCGGCAGAGCGGGCCAACTGGCCGCCTTTTCCGGGGCGCATTTCTATATTATGTACTATGGCGCCGAGCGGCAGGCTTGCGAGCTTGAGGCAGTTGCCCGGCTTGATATCCGACTCGGGACCTGTCATGACCCTGTCTCCGGCCTTAAGGCCGACAGGGGCGAGGATATAGCGCTTGTCGCCGTCGGTGTAATGGAGGAGCGCAATATGAGCCGAACGATTGGGGTCGTATTCGATGCTGGCGACCTTGGCGGGTATGTTTTCCTTATCGCGCTTGAAATCGATCACCCGGTAGCGCCGTTTATGACCGCCGCCGCGCTGCCAGACGGTTACCCGTCCGACATTATTGCGCCCGCCGGACTTTTTGAGAGATTCGAGCAGGCTCTTCTCCGGGTTGTTACCCGTCGTGATTTCCTCGAATGTGGCGTATGTCTGGAACCGACGGCCAGCAGACGTCGGGTTCACCTTCCTGATTCCCATTTTCCCTTATCCTCTCGTGCTAGACGCCTTCGAAAAACTCGACCCGCTGCCCCGGCTTGATGGTCACTACCGCCTTCTTCCAGTCGGGCTGCTTGGTGAAGTGACGTCCGACCCGCTTGAGTTTGCCCTTCATGCTGATGGTTGCGACATCGAGAACGTTGACCTTGAAAATCTTTTCGACGGCATCCTTGATCTGAATCTTGTTGGCGCGGCGATCAACCTCGAAGCAAAGCTTGTTGCGCAGGTCTTTTTCCACCGTGCTCTTCTCGGTGACCAGGGGGCGTTTCAGAATCTGGTAGTTGTTCGTGTTCATGCCAGCGCCTCCTCGATCCTGCTGACGCATTCCCGGCTGAGAATGACGGCATGATAGTTCAAAAGATCGTAGACATTGAGCCCTTCCGAGCGCAGAATCTTCACATTGGGAATATTGCGTGCCGACTTTTCGATCATCTCGTCGGGTTCGGGAAGAACGATGAGGGTCTTTCGGAGCTCGAATCTATCGAGCAGATCGGCGAAATCCCGAGTTTTGATCCTTTCGAGCTTGAATGGGTCGAGCACCTTGAAGCTGTCGTCGAGCACCTTCTGGCTCAGGGCCATTTTGAGTGCAAGCCGGCGAACCTTCTTCGGTATACGCATATCGTAGTCTCTGGGCTGAGGGCCGTGTATGGTTCCGCCGCCGCGCCAGACCGGGGAACGGCTCGTACCGGCGCGTGCGCGCCCGGTGCCTTTTTGTTTCCAGGGCTTTTTGCCGCCGCCGCGGATCTCGCTGCGACCTTTTGTCTTGGCAGTCCCCGCACGCCGCTTTGCCTGTTGGTAAACTACAACCTCATGCATGACATGAGGCTTCACAGGCACGCCGAAAATGGCATCGCTGAGTTCCAGCCGGCCTGTTACTTCACGGTTCAGGTTAAACACATCCACAGTTGGCATTGTAATCCTCAGAAATCTGTTCGCCTTTTGGCGCCTATTTCACCCTGTTGGTCTTGCGGATGACGACGATGCCGTTTTTAGAACCCGGAACGGCGCCATGGATCAGAAGGAGATTCTCTTCAGGACGGACATCGACAACCTTGAGATTCAAGACAGTCTTACGTTTGTTGCCCATCTGTCCGGGAAGCTTCTTCCCCTTTATGACTCGGCCCGGATAAGTGGCCATACCGGTAGAGCCGGGCTCCCTGACATTCTTGGAGCCGTGACCATCCGGCCCGCGGCCGAAGCGCCACCGTTTGATGGTGCCCGCGTAACCCTTGCCTTTGCTCTTCCCGATGATGTCGACCTGTTCGCCTATCTCGAAGATATCGGCAAGCACCTGGTCCCCCGGGTTGTATTCCGAGGTATCCTCGGTGCGGACCTCGCGCAGAACCTCAAAGTAGCCTTTGCCCACTTTGTCGAGGTGGCCCTTTGCCGGACGGTTGACGTTCTTCGCCTTCTTCGGGCCGAAGCCGATTTGCAGAGCGGAATAGCCGTCGTTGTCAGGAGTCTTGACCTGTGTGATGATGCAGGGACCCGCCTGAACGAGAGTCACCGGATATACGGTGCCGTCGTCAGCGAAAATCTGGGTCATATCAAGTTTGCGCCCGATGATTGCGTTAATCATGATTATTACTCTCTTTCACTGAGACTGCCGCCTGACATTACTAGAGCTTGATTTCGACATCGACCCCGGCGGAGAGGTCCAGCTTCATAAGGGAATCGACGGTTTGCTGGGTCGGTTCCAGGATATCGATCAGACGCTTGTGGACACGTATCTCGAACTGCTCGCGTGACTTTTTGTCAACGTGAGGAGACCGCAGCACAGTGTATCTGTTGATCTTGGTCGGAAGCGGAATCGGTCCCGCCACGCGCGCACCGGTTTTCTTGGCCGTCATAACGATCTCATTGGTCGATTGATCGAGAAGCTTATGATCATATGCCTTGAGTCGGATGCGAATTCTCTGATTCGTCACCATTGCACCAGTTCCTATCAAATAGACAACCGGAGCAGGGCTCCGGTTGTCCTGTTTCGGATTAAACCTATTTTATGATTTCAGTAAGAACGCCGGCGCCCACGGTGCGGCCGCCTTCGCGGATGGCGAAGCGCAGCTCTTTTTCCAGAGCCACCGGTGTAATCAATTTAACTTCACAGCTAATGTTGTCACCGGGCATAACCATCTCCACGCCTTCCGGAAGAGTCATAACGCCCGTAACGTCAGTCGTTCTGAAATAGAACTGCGGCCGGTAGCCGGGGAAAAACGGGGTGTGGCGTCCGCCTTCCTCTTTTTTGAGCACGTAGACTTCGGCCTTGAAATCGGTGTGCGGAGTAATGGAGGCGGGCTTGGCCACAACCTGTCCGCGCTCGACTTCGTCTCTTTTGGTACCGCGCAGAAGGACGCCGACATTGTCACCGGCCTGGCCGGAATCGAGGGTCTTGCGAAACATCTCCACGCCGGTGCAAACCGTCTTGAAGGTAGGACGAAAACCAACGATTTCAACTTCTTCGCCGACCTTGATCTGCCCGCGCTCGACACGTCCGGTGACAACCGTTCCGCGCCCGGAGATGGAGAAAACATCTTCGATCGGCATCAGGAAGGGCTTGTCGATATCGCGAACCGGATCGGGAACATAGCGGTCTATTGCGCTCATCAGCTCGAAGACGCACTTGGCCGGCTCGCTGTCCGGGTCGTCGGTTTCGAGCGCCTTGAGCGCCGAGCCCTTGATGATGGGAACGTCATCGCCGGGAAAGCCGTACTTGGTCAGGAGTTCGCGAAGCTCGAGTTCCACGAGTTCGATCAGTTCGGGATCGTCTACCATGTCGACCTTGTTGAGGAAGACGACGATGTAGGGAACACCGACCTGGCGGGAAAGCAGGATGTGCTCGCGGGTCTGGGGCATGGGGCCGTCATCGGCCGCCACGACCAGGATAGCGCCGTCCATCTGGGCTGCGCCCGTGATCATGTTCTTGATGTAGTCGGCATGGCCCGGGCAGTCCACGTGTGCGTAATGGCGCCTGTCGGTTTCGTATTCCACGTGTGAGGTAGCGATGGTGATGCCGCGCTCGCGCTCTTCCGGCGCCTTGTCGATCAGATCGAAGGGAACGAACTGCGCTCTGCCCTTCTTTGCGAGCTGCTTGGTAATTGCCGTGGTAAGGGTTGTCTTGCCATGGTCGATATGGCCAACGGTTCCGACGTTAACATGCGGCTTTGTCCGCTCGAATTTCTTTTTTGCCATTAGGAAATCCTCCTCGCAAAGCTGTCCAGCCGTGCCGTACAAATTTTGGATTCTTGAAGCAGGATTTTTGACGGAAAACAAAAAATCCTAAATCGAAAATCGAAAATGAAAAATCGAAAATTCCGTTACCACCTGTAATGGGCAAATGCCTTGTTCGCATCAGCCATACGATGGGTATCCTCACGCTTTTTGACCGAACCGCCCCGGTTTTGAGCGGCGTCCATGAGTTCGCCCGCGAGTCTCTGGGTCATCGTCTTTTCGGAGCGTGACTTGGAGTAGTTGATGAGCCACCTCATCGCAAGAGCATCACGGCGTTCGGAACGTACCTCGACAGGGACCTGATAGGTTGCTCCGCCCACGCGCCTCGATTTGACTTCGACAACAGGCCTGACATTGTCGAGGGCCTTCTGGAAGACCTCGAGCTGATCCTGCTTGGATCTTTGCTCGATGAGCGTGAGCGCCTGGTAGAAGATCTGCTCGGCGGTGCTCTTCTTGCCGCGGCGCATAACATTATTGATGAATTTTGCCGCCAGTCTGCTGTTGAACTTTGGGTCCGGCAACACGTAGCGTTTGGGAACTTCTCTTCTCCTGGGCATCCCTTGTCCTTCAATAATCTGTATATTTTGAGGCAAAAAAGAGGCCATGGCATACCCCATGGCCCCAGAATCGACCGATTCTGGTTACTTCGGCCTTTTTGTACCGTACTTGGAACGGCCCTGCTTGCGGTCAGCAACTCCGAGCGCGTCCAGGGTGCCGCGAATAATATGATAGCGCACGCCGGGCAAGTCCTTGACGCGGCCTCCGCGTATGAGCACCACGGAGTGTTCCTGGAGGTTATGCCCGATACCCGGAATATAGGAGATGACCTCGATTCCGTTGGTTAAGCGCACACGTGCAATCTTGCGCAAAGCCGAATTGGGCTTCTTGGGCGTCGTGGTGTAGACGCGAACACAGACCCCGCGCTTCTGGGGACAGCTCTGAAGGGCGGGAGTGCTGGATTTTTTCCGGACTTCTTCCCTTCCTTTTCTGACCAACTGATTGATAGTGGGCATTCCTGTTTTAATCTCCAACCTTGATGAAATTAATCCAACACCCAGCTCTGAAAGTCATTTGCAGTTTCAAGAGCTGGAAAATCCCCTCTTTTTAAACGAACTGGCGCGCCGTGTCAAGCGCTTTTGGCAACTTGACACGGTAAAATTGGCCCGGTTCCTACTTGCGAACCTCCCGGTACTGCTTGAGCCCCGAACCGGCGGGAATGAGACGGCCCATGATCACGTTCTCCTTGAGCCCCAGCAGGTGATCCACCTTCCCGGCGGTCGCCGCATCGGTGAGAACCTTGGTGGTCTCCTGGAAAGAGGCCGCCGAAATGAAGCTCTGGGTGCTCAGGGATGCCTTGGTGATGCCCAGCAAAAGAGGCTCGGCAGCAGCGGGACGCATCCCCTGGGCAACGATCTGCTGGTTTACCTCCTCGAATACCGGCTTTTCCACATGTTCTCCGAGCAGGAACTCGGAGTCGCCCGGGTCCGTTATACGAACGCGTTTGAGCATCTGCCTTACAATGACTTCGATGTGCTTGTCGTTGATCTTCACACCCTGAAGCCGGTAGACCTGCTGCACCTCGTCGACCAGGTACTTGGCGACTTCTTTCTCGCCGAGAACGGTCAGGATGTCGTGAGGATTGGGGGAGCCGTCCATGAGGGGCTCGCCTGCGCGCACATAATCGCCTTCATGCACGGCAATGTGTTTGCCTTTGGGGATCAGGTATTCGCGGGGCTCACCGACCTCCGGGGTAACCACGACTTTTCGCTTCCCCTTGGTGTCCTTGCCAAAGCCCACCACACCGTCTATTTCGGTAATCACCGCATTTTCCTTGGGCTTGCGAACCTCAAAGAGTTCGGCAACCCTGGGAAGACCGCCGGTGATGTCTTTGGTCTTGGTGGTCTCGCGCGGAATTCTTGCCAGAACGTCACCGGGAAAGACCTGATCGCCTTCGGTCACCATGAGAATGGTGCCCAGCGGCATGAAGTAGCGCGCAACACCGCCTTCGCCGACCTTCGCGGTGCGGCCCTTGTCGTCTTTGATGGAGATCCTGGGCCGGACGTCGGATTCCCGGAACTCGACCACGACCTTGCTCGACTTTCCGGTAACCGGGTCCAGTTTTTCCTGCATGGTCTGGCCCTCGATGATGTCGCCGAACTTGATCGTCCCCGGAACCTGCGTCAGAATCGGGGTAGTGAACGGGTCCCATTCGGCTATCAGAGTTTCGGGGTCGACCTGCTGGCCTTCGGTAACCTTGAGCTTGGCGCCGTAGATGATCACGTAGCGCTCGCGTTCGCGGCCGGTTTCGCTGATGATGCTGATTTCGCCATTGCGGTTCATCGCCACCAGGTCGCCTTCGCGGTTTCTTACGGTGTTGAGATTGATGAATTTGATCGTTCCCGTATACCGATTGGTGATCGAGGTGCGTTCAATGCTCTTGCTTGCGGTGCCGCCGATGTGGAAGGTACGCATGGTGAGCTGTGTGCCGGGTTCACCGATGGACTGAGCAGCAATGATACCGATAGCTTCGCCTATTTCCGCGAGCTTTCCCTGGGCCAGGTCGCGACCATAGCACATGGCGCAAACGCCTCGCGGACTGCGGCAGGTGAGCGCGGAGCGAATGTTGACCCGCTCGATGCCTGCATCCTCGATTTCTATGACCTTCTTCTCGTCGATCTCGTCGCCCATCGGGACGATCATCTCTCCGGTGACCGGATCGACTATGTCTTCCTGAGCGGTACGGCCAAGGATGCGGTCGCCAAGGCGCTGAATGATTTCACCTGCTTCGAGAAGCGCTTCCACTTCGATGCCGTCCATGGTATTGCAGTCGGTTTCGGCGATGATCACATCCTGGGAAACATCGACCAGGCGGCGGGTGAGATAGCCGGAGTTTGCCGTCTTGAGAGCCGTATCGGCAAGACCTTTGCGTGCGCCGTGAGTGGAGATGAAGTACTGAAGAACGGTAAGACCCTCACGGAAATTTGCGGTGATCGGGGTTTCGATGATTTCACCGGAAGGCTTTGCCATCAGGCCGCGCATTCCGGCGAGCTGGCGCATCTGGTCCTTGCTGCCTCGAGCGCCCGAATCAGCCATCATATAGATGGGGTTGAAGGATTCGATGAGCGTTTTTTCTCCCCGAGGACCGGCTATTTCCGACAGGCCGATCTCGCGCATCATTTCGGCCGCCACGTCTTCTGTCGCTTTGGCCCAGATATCCACCGCCTTATTATACTTCTCACCCTCGGTGATCAGACCCTGGTTGTACTGACGCTCGATCTCCTGCACCTGGTCGAAAGCGACCTGCAGGATTTCCGTCTTGCGCATGGGAATGGTCATATCCTTGATGGAGATGGATATTCCGGAGCGAGTAGCATAATGATAGCCGGTATCCTTGAGCCTGTCGGCCAGGATGACGGTGGCCTTGACTCCCGCGGTCCGGTAGCAGGTGTCGATGAGTTGGGCGAGGGCCTTCTTGTTCATAACCCGGTTAACGCCGGAGAAGGCGACACCCTCGGGCAGGATCTCCGAGAGGAGTACACGCCCGACGGTGGTTTTTATGAATTCTTCGGCCAGTATCTGCCCCTTCGTGACCTCATCACCCGGATTGACAAGAACTTTGCGGGAAATGAGAGCCTTGCCCTCGGTCAGGTTGTAGCGCGGAGCACCACCGTCGGACTTCAGGACTATCGACTTGTCGGAGATCGAATCAATTTCGCCGTCTTCCTTGGCGGCTATGCGGAAACGGACCACTATGCCTGCCTGCAGCGCTGCCTCATCCGCATCGTAGGCGGAGCGAACTTCTTCGGGGCTGTTATATACCCGAATCGAGCCCTTGATGATCCCCTGAGTCAGTTCCTCGGGAGTGGCGAAAGGGGAGGTGGAACCCTTGGCAAAAGGCTTCTCCCGCGTCATGTAATAAATGCCCAGAACGATGTCCTGCGACGGCACGATGATCGGGTCGCCATGCGCCGGGCTGAGGATGTTGTTCGTGGACATCATGAGCACGCGGGCTTCCGCCTGCGCTTCAATGGAGAGCGGCACGTGCACCGCCATCTGGTCCCCGTCGAAGTCCGCGTTGAACGCGGTGCAGACCAGTGGATGAAGCTGAATGGCCTTTCCCTCGATCAGAATCGGCTCAAAGGCCTGGATACCGAGCCGATGAAGAGTGGGCGCCCGGTTGAGCATGACCGGGAATTCGCGCACCACTTCGTCCAGGGTATCCCATACCTCGGGTGTTTCGCGCTCGACCATTTTCTTGGCCGCTTTGATGGTGGTAACGTACCCTTTTTCTTCGAGCTTGTTATAGATGAAGGGCTTGAAGAGTTCGAGAGCCATCTTTTTAGGCAAGCCGCACTGGTGAAGCCTCAGATTGGGACCAATGACGATAACGGTACGCCCCGAATAGTCGACACGCTTGCCGAGCAGGTTCTGGCGGAACCGGCCCTGCTTGCCCTTGAGCATATCGCTCAGGGACTTGAGGGGCCGTTTGCTGGCGCCGGTTATAGTCTTTCCTCGACGGCCATTATCGAAAAGAACGTCAACGGCTTCCTGGAGCATACGCTTTTCGTTGCGGATAATGATATCCGGGGCGTTGAGTTCCTGGAGTCGCTTGAGTCGGTTGTTCCTGTTGATCACGCGCCTGTAGAGATCGTTGAGATCACTGGTGGCGAACCTGCCGCCATCCAGGGGAACAAGCGGTCTGAGATCAGGGGGCAGAACCGGGATCACGTCCATGATCATCCATTCCGGGCGGTTTTCCGACTCGCGGAAAGCATCGATGATCTTCAGGCGTTTGGCGAGTTTCTTGCGCTTTGCAACGGAGTTGGTCTTTACCATTTCATCGCGCAGTTCGAGGGCGAGCTTTTCAAGGTCCAGTCCGGCGAGCAGTTTCTTGATCGCTTCTGCGCCAATGCCTGCAATGAAGGCGCTCCCATGCTCCTGAACCATCTGGCGGTAGCGTTCCTCGGTGAGGAGTTCGCCTTTGGTAAGCGGAGTTTCCCCCGGATCGAGCACGATATAGGAATCGAAATAGAGAACCTTTTCCAGCTCTCTCAGAGTCAGGTCCAGGAGGTTTCCTATCTTGCTGGGCAGGCTTCTCAAAAACCAGATGTGGGCGACCGGGGAAGCCAGTTCGATATGTCCCATCCGCTCGCGCCGAACCTTGGACTGAATGACCTCAACGCCACACTTCTCGCACACCACGCCGCGGTGCTTCATGCGCTTGTATTTACCGCAGTTGCATTCGTAGTCCTTGATGGGGCCGAATATCCTGGCGCAGAAAAGGCCGTCGCGCTCCGGCTTGAAGGTCCTGTAATTTATCGTTTCCGGTTTTTTCACTTCGCCGTAGGACCACTCCCGGATTCTTTCGGGAGATGAAATCATTATCTTTACGGCGTTGAAATTCAACGGATCTTTTGGTTTCGTGAAAAGAGAGTAAAGCTCTTTCAAAAGTACCTCCTCGTGTGGTCAAAACTCAAAAGAGCGCCGGCGAGGCCTGCCGATTCAGCCCGCGTGCCTTCCGGCCTGTCATCACCCATGACCACAGCTTTAGTTGCCGTCCTCTTCTTCGAGCAGCCTGACATCCAGAGCAAGCGCCTGCAGTTCCTTGACCAGAACATTGAAGGACTCCGGTAGTCCGGCTTCAAGCGTATTGTCGCCTTTCACTATTTTTTCATACATGCGCGTACGCCCGGCCACGTCGTCCGACTTGACCGTGAGAAACTCCTGGAGGGCATAAGCCGCGCCGTATGCTTCCATTGTCCAGACCTCCATTTCACCCAGACGCTGTCCGCCGAACTGGGCTTTACCGCCCAGGGGCTGCTGGGTGACAAGAGAGTAAGGACCAATAGAGCGGGCGTGTATCTTATCATCGACCAGGTGGTGCAGCTTGAGTATGTACATGATCCCGACAGTCACCGGCTGATCGAACGGTTCCCCAGTGCGCCCGTCATAGAGAATGGACTGACCGGTTTCAGGCACGCCGGCTTCCTTGAGAAAGCTCCTGATCTCGGGTTCTTCGGCGCCGTCAAAAACAGGAGTAGCGACATGAATTCCCTCTTTGAGGTCGGGGATCAGTTCTTTGAGTTCTTCTTCAGGAGCGTTTTCAAAGAATTCGCCGTATTCCATGCTGTTGTAGATGCGCTGAAGCTTCTCGTCTATGGTCTCACGCTCCTTGAGCTTCCGGAGATGTTCCTCGAACATGGCTGCAAGCTGCTGGCCAAGGCCTTTGGCTGCCCACCCCAGGTGGGTTTCCAGCACCTGCCCGACGTTCATTCGAGAGGGTACGCCCAGGGGATTCAACACGACATCCATCGGCGTGCCGTCCGGGAAGTAGGGCATGTCCTCGGAAGGCAGTATTCGGGAGACGACACCCTTGTTACCGTGCCGACCGGCCATTTTGTCTCCCACCTGCAGTTTGCGCTTTACGGCGATGTAGACCTTCACCATCTTGATAACGCCCGGAGGCAGCTCATCACCCCTTTTCAGCTTGTTGATCTTCTCCTCGAAAAGGTCTTTTACCGCCTGCACCTGCTGGCGATAATTGGAGGCGATGGTCTCTACTTCCATTGAGGCGGCAGGGTCTCTGGCCACGCTGATCTGGTCCCAAAGTCCGCTGGGAACCTCGAGCAGGGCCTCCTCGGTAAAGGATTCTCCCTTTTTGAGGTAAACCTTTCTTCCGTCTTTGATGGTGTTATCGATGATCTTGCCCTCAAGAAACTGGGCCATCTGCCTGATCGCCGTTTTCCGGATGATGTCCAGTTCGTCGCGCTGGTCCTTCAGAACCCGGCCGACTTCCATCTCCTCAATGTGGCGCGTACGGTCGTCTTTTTCAACTCCCTTGCGTGAAAAGACCTTGGCATCGATGACTATTCCCTCGACTCCGGGGGGCACGCGAAGCGAAGTGTCCTTGACGTCGCTTGCCTTCTCGCCGAAGATCGCACGCAGCAGTTTCTCCTCGGGGGTAAGCTGGGATTCTCCCTTGGGGGTTACCTTGCCTACCAGAATGTCATTGGGTTTAATGTAGGCGCCGACGCGAATGATCCCGCTGTCGTCGAGATTTTTCAGCGCCTCCTCGCCAACGTTCGGAATATCCCGCGTTATCTCTTCCTTGCCCAGCTTGGTATCCCGGGCCACAACCTCGAATTCCTCAATATGGATCGAGGTGAAGACATCTTCCTTGACGATTCTTTCGCTCACCAGGATGGAGTCTTCGAAGTTGTACCCGCCCCAGCTCATGAAGGCCACCATCACGTTGCGCCCGAGAGCGAGTTCGCCATGATCGGTCGAAGCTCCGTCTGCAAGGATCTGGCCTTTTTTGACGAAATCACCCTGCTTGACCAGTGGCTTCTGGTTGATGCAGGTATTCTGATTCGAGCGCTGGAACTTGATCAGCTTATAGATATCGACTCCGCGGCCGATATCGATGCTGTCAGTGGCGCGGACCACGATACGGGTGGCATCGACGTACTCAATGATGCCTTCCCGCTTGGCGACAATGGTAACACCGCTGTCCTTTGCCACTATCCTCTCGATTCCGGTGCCGACAAGAGGTGCTCGGGTCTGGATGAGAGGCACGGCCTGGCGCTGCATGTTGGACCCCATGAGCGCGCGGTTTGCGTCGTCATGTTCGAGGAAGGGGATAAGCGAAGCGGAAACACTCACCAACTGGTTCGGGGAAACGTCCATATAGCGGATTTCCGCCGGCGGAACCATGACGAACTCGCCCGCCACCCGGGCGGAAATGGACTCGACCTGGAACCGTCCCTGTTCGTCCAGTTCGGCGTTTGCCTGCGCAATGGGGTACTCTTTCTCGTCCATTGCGGTGAGATAGTTGACATCTCCTTTTGCGGTTGCAGCCTCGACCCTGCGGTAAGGGGTTTCTATAAAGCCGTAGGGATTGACGCGCGCATAGGTGGAAAGAGAGACGATAAGGCCGATATTCGGACCTTCAGGGGTTTCGATGGGGCATATCCGCCCGTAATGTGTCGGGTGAACGTCGCGAACCTCGAAGCCTGCACGCTCGCGGGTAAGACCCCCGGGGCCGAGAGCGCTGAGGCGCCTCTTGTGAGTAATCTCCGAGAGCGGGTTTGTCTGGTCCATGAACTGGGAGAGCTGGCTTGTTCCGAAAAACTCCTTGACCACCGCGGAGACGGGCTTCGCGTTAATCAGGTCGTGGGGCATAAGCGCCTCCACTTCCTGGAGGGTCATTCTCTCCTTTATGGCGCGCTCCATCCGGACCAGGCCGATTCGGTACTGGTTTTCAAGCAACTCGCCCACCGCACGCACACGGCGATTTCCGAGATTGTCGATGTCGTCGACCGGTCCCTGTGAATCCTTGAGTTTGATCAACTGACGCACGGCGGTCAGGATATCATCCTTGCGCAGGGTGCGGTAGTCGAGCGGGACATCGAGTCCGAGCTGGAGGTTTAGCTTCAGGCGGCCGACTTCCGAGAGATCATAATGGTCTGCGTTGAAGAACAGGTTCTTAAAGAACTCGTTTGCCACTTCGAGAGTGGGAGGATTGCTCGGACGGAGCCTGCGATAGATTTCGATAAGAGCGTCGTCGCGGGCATTTACCTTATCCATCAGGAGGGTGTTCCTGAAGGATGGGCTGATATCCGGGCCTTCCAGGTGGAGCAGCTCGATTTCCGTGATGCCGCGTTCTCTGAAATCCCCGAGCATCTCTTCATTGATGGAATCATTACACTCGGCAATGATTTCACCGGTGGTGAAGTCGATGACATCCTGGGCCAAAACCTGCCCGATGAGTTCCGTCGCCTTTACGGGAAGGCGATTGATGCCGATTTCCTGAAGCTTTCGCAGAGCTTGTTTTCCAAGTTTTCTATTCTTTTTGATCAGGACTTCGCCTGTCTCCGGGTGCACTATGTCATCTGAGGCGCGGCTTCCGAGCAGGATCTCGGGATTCAGCTCCTTCTCCGACTGTTTATCCTTGCTGAGATAGATCTTCTCACTGGGATAAAAGTAGTTCAGAAGCTCTTCCGTCGTATATCCAAGCCCTTTTAGAAGAACGGTCACCGGGAATTTTCGGCGCCTGTCGATGCGGATATAAAGAATGTCCTTTGGATCGAATTCCAGGTCGAGCCAGGATCCGCGCAGCGGAATAATGCGGGCGGAATAAAGGATTTTGCCGCTCGAATGTGTCTTGCCGCGGTCATGATCGAAAAAGATGCCCGGCGAGCGGTGGAGCTGGCTCACGATAACCCGCTCCGTACCGTTAACGATGAAGGTGCCGTTATCGGTCATGAGCGGAAGGGTACCGAAGTAGATTTCCTGTTCCTTGATGTCACGGATGGAACGGGTATTGGCTTCCTTGTCGACGTCGTAGACGACAAGGCGCACCACTATTTTCAAGGGAGCTTCATAGGTCATCCCGCGGGCCAGACACTCATCGACCTCGTACTTTACTTCGCCGAAGCTGTACTGGACAAATTCCAGGGATGCCGTACCGCTGAAATCCTCGATGGGGAAAACGGATTTGAAGACCTCCTGAAGACCTCTTTCCACCCTGGCCTCAGGCGGCACGTCCTTTTGCAGAAAAAGCTCGTAGCTCTCTTTCTGCATCTGGATCAGGTTGGGGATATCCACTATCTTTCGGATTTTTCCAAAACTTTTGCGTACCCTGTACTCATGGGTAAGTGCAGTGGGCATATTCTCTCCTGCAAATAAAATTGTGATGAATAAGACAGAGCGGCAAATCAATCATGCCTGCAATCGTTGTCCATCCATCACGTCCTGCTGGTATGCCGCTAAAAAACAATAAAATCGGAAATCGGCCGGTCGAACCAGCGCATGCAGCCGATTTCCGATAATATACAGACTTTGAGGCTTTACTTGATTTCGACTGTCGCGCCTGCCTCGGTGAGTTGCTTGGCAATGGCCTCGGCCTCTGCTTTGGGAATGCCTTCCTTCACCGTACCGGGGACTTTTTCGACCAGGTCCTTGGCTTCTTTGAGGCCAAGGCTGGTGATGGCGCGTACTTCCTTGATCACGTTGATCTTCTTGTCGCCAACGCCGGTAATGATAACCGAAAATTCAGTCTGCTCCTCAACCGGGGCAGCCTCAGCGGCAGCGCCGGGCATGGCTGCCATGGCGACAGGAGCGGCAGCGCTTACACCGAAACGCTCTTCGAGTTCTTTTACCAGCTCACTCAGTTCGAGAACGGTCATACCTTCGATAAATTTGACGACATCTTCTTTCGTAACAGACATTTCAAAATCCTCCAGAAATCTTTTAAGCAGCAGCCTGCTCTTCTTTTTGGCGCTGAATAGCGGCCAACACACCGACAAATGCTCTTGGAACTCCACTCAGAACGGTGACAAGGCTGGTGGGTACGGCATTGAGCGTACCAAGCAGCTTGCCAAGAAGTTCTTCCCTGGGCGGCAGTTCGGCCAAAGCCGAGATCTGATCCGGATTGAGCAACCGATTACCAAGCGAGCCGGCCTTCACCTGCAACTTCTCGTTGCCCTTGGCGAATTTTTTGATGATTTTGGCTGGAAGGGCAGGGTCGCCGTACGCAATGGCAACCGCGCAGGTGCCTTTGAGCGACGGTTCGAGCACCGCGGCTCCGGTCTCCTTGCACGCAAGGCGCATCAGGGTGTTCTTTACCACCTGAAATTCGACCTTTTCCGCGGCAAGAGAGTCGCGAAGCGTGCTCACCTCGGCTACCGTCAGTCCCTTGTAATCAGTCAGAATGGCCGCGCTGGCGCGTCCCAGTTTTTCGTGAAGCTCCGCAATAACCTGTTCTTTCTTGGAGCGCTCCAAAGTGAAACTTGCCTCCTTTCGCTCTGCCGGTGTGCTTTCGACCGATCCCATCCGTTCGCCCCGCAGGCGAAAACGGGAGGATTTCTATCACGAGTCCGTGTGCCTGGTTGGCTCTCAGGCATCTCAGCGGGTTTCCCTGGCGGGATTTAAACATCACTCGATGTACCTGCGGTCTCTGATGACTGAAAACACCAAACGGCAGGATAAAGCGGCTTCGGTGCGGCCGGTTGGTTCTCACAATCACCGGCGCCCGATAACCGCAATGCAAATCATTTCGCGCAGGACCTCGGCCTCAGCAACGCTCGCCTGCCGGATTAAAACAATGCCCGGGCAGGGTCGGCGCCGAGGGGTGTCCGGCAGCCTATATACTTAGGCGGTGATAGCTTTCACCGCCAGAGGATCAACCTGTATGCCGGGCCCCATTGTCGTGGAGATTGCAATCCCCTTGAGATAGGCGCCCTTTGCGGCAGCGGGTTTGATTCGAATGAGCGTATCCATGAAAGCCGAGATGTTCTGGAGAAGCTTTTCCGATCCGAAAGAAACCTTGCCCATCGGAGCATGGACGATACCGGTCTTTTCGACCCTGAAGTCCACTTTACCGGCTTTTATTTCTTTGATGACCCGCGCCAGATCGAAGGTGACCGTACCGAGCTTGGCATTCGGCATGAGGCCACGGGGACCCAGGACCTTTCCGATCTTTCCGACAGAACCCATCATGTCCGGAGTGGCGACCGTTTTGTCGAACTCGAGCCATCCCTCGCGGATGCGTTCGATCACTTCGTCGCCGCCCGCTTCATCGGCGCCTGCATCGAGGGCTTCCTTGACCTTCTCGCCTTTTGCAAAAACAAGCACTCTTACGGTTTTGCCAAGACCATTCGGCAAGACAACCGTGCCTCTGACCATCTGGTCTGCGTGGCGCGGGTCTACGCCCAACCGCACGGCGATGTCGAGCGTCTCATCGAACTTGGCATAAGACGTCTCGGCCGCAAGCTGGACTGCTTCCTGGAAGGTATAGCGTTTCGCTGAATCGATTTTGCCGTGCGCGGCAAGGAATTTTTTACCATGTTTTGCCATTTTAACTCTCGAAACTCCCTTCCTTGATTTATTCGATCTCGATTCCCATACTGCGCGCCGTGCCCGAAATGGTGGCGACGGCTGCCTCCAGGTCACGCGCGTTCAAGTCCGGCATCTTAAGTTTTGCAATCTCTTCGACCTGGGCCCTGCTGACCCGTGCAACCTTGTTGCGATTGGGCTCGGGCGAGCCTTTGGCAATCTGCGCGGCCTTCTTGAGAAGAATCGCGGCAGGCGGCGTTTTGGTGATGAAGGTGAAAGAGCGGTCCGAATAGACGGTGATGACCACCGGGATGATCATGCCCTCCTGGCCCTGAGTCTTGGCGTTGAACTGCTTACAAAACTCCATGATATTGACTCCGTGCTGACCGAGCGCGGGGCCGATTGGCGGGGAAGGGTTCGCCTGTCCGGCGGAAACCTGTAGCTTGATGTTGGTTACGACTTTCTTTGCCATTCTCGCTAAGACTCCTTACATTGCGGCCTTCCGGCTTACGTCCGGTTAACCTGAACGAAATCGAGCTCCACCGGGGTGGACCGGCCGAATATGCTTACCAGGACCCTGACTTTGCCCTTATCGGGTATGACTTCATCGATGGTTCCGTTGAAGTTGGCAAACGGGCCGTCTATGACGCGCACTTCGTCACCCTTCTCGAATTTGAACTTGGGACGAGGTTTCTGGGCGCCTTCCTGCATTTGCTGTATGATGGCCTCAGCTTCACCTTCGGCGAGGGGAATGGGCTTTTCCTGGCTGCCGATAAAACCGGTTACCTTGGGAGTATGGCGCACCAGATGCCATGTTTCGTCGTTGAGTTCCATCTGTACCAGGATATATCCTGGATAGAACTTCCTGGATGAAGCTTTTCTCTGGCCTTTTACCAATTCGATCACTTTTTCAGTGGGCACCAGTATCTGGCCGAAATAGGCAGACTTGCCTTCGGCCTTTACCCGCTCTTCCAGTGAAGATTTGACCTTATGCTCAAACCCGGAATAGGTATGAACAATGTACCATTTTAAATTTGTCACAAAAAACCCCATCGGCCCCAGGGAGCCCATGCTCTACAGCCGGGAGCGACTGTCAGCCGACAATTAACCTGACGAGCCGGCTCAGAATAAAATCAATGATCCCAAGAAAGCTGGATGACAAGCCCACGATCACCAGCACCACGGCGGTCGACCCCAGCGTTTCCTTTCGAGAGGGCCACACAACTTTTCTAAGCTCGTAGACTACCTCTCTGAGATACTGCCGCGCATTGTCCACCCAGGAGACCGCAGCTTCACCCGGCTTTTTCGTCCCTTTTTTAGGAGTCTCGCTCTTCTTCGGCTTGGCAGCCCTGGCAGCCGCCTTCCTGGCAGACTCTATGCTCTGTACTTTCTTTGCGGAACTCTCGTCTTTTTTCTCAAAAAGTTTCATCTAATTCTCAATGGTCCGTCAGTATTCCCGAAAGCAGTTTAGCGCAACGTGCCGGGAACAGCCCACAAACGGGGCCGGGCGGCAGCGAAAACCAAAAACCGGCCCAAGGCCCGCTACTTCGTTTCCTTGTGTTCTGTGTGCGCGTTACAGAACCTGCAATATTTTTTAAACGAAAGCTTTTCAGGCGTCGTGCGCTTGTTCTTTGTCGAATTATAGTTGCGCCGCTTGCACTGTGAACATGCCAGAGTAATTAAGACTCGCATTTGGGCTGTACCTTATTTGATGATTTCAGTAAGAACGCCGGCGCCCACGGTGCGGCCGCCTTCGCGGATGGCGAAGCGCAGCTCTTTTTCCAGAGCCACCGGTGTAATCAATTTAACTTCACAGCTAATGTTGTCACCGGGCATAACCATCTCCACGCCTTCCGGAAGAGTCATAACGCCCGTAACGTCAGTCGTTCTGAAATAGAACTGCGGCCGGTAGCCGGGGAAAAACGGGGTGTGGCGTCCGCCTTCCTCTTTTTTGAGCACGTAGACTTCGGCCTTGAAATCGGTGTGCGGAGTAATGGAGGCGGGCTTGGCCACAACCTGTCCGCGCTCGACTTCGTCTCTTTTGGTACCGCGCAGAAGGACGCCGACATTGTCACCGGCCTGGCCGGAATCGAGGGTCTTGCGAAACATCTCCACGCCGGTGCAAACCGTCTTGAAGGTAGGACGAAAACCAACGATTTCAACTTCTTCGCCGACCTTGATCTGCCCGCGCTCGACACGTCCGGTGACAACCGTTCCGCGCCCGGAGATGGAGAAAACATCTTCGATCGGCATCAGGAAGGGCTTGTCGATATCGCGAACCGGATCGGGAACATAGCGGTCTATTGCGCTCATCAGCTCGAAGACGCACTTGGCCGGCTCGCTGTCCGGGTCGTCGGTTTCGAGCGCCTTGAGCGCCGAGCCCTTGATGATGGGAACGTCATCGCCGGGAAAGCCGTACTTGGTCAGGAGTTCGCGAAGCTCGAGTTCCACGAGTTCGATCAGTTCGGGATCGTCTACCATGTCGACCTTGTTGAGGAAGACGACGATGTAGGGAACACCGACCTGGCGGGAAAGCAGGATGTGCTCGCGGGTCTGGGGCATGGGGCCGTCATCGGCCGCCACGACCAGGATAGCGCCGTCCATCTGGGCTGCGCCCGTGATCATGTTCTTGATGTAGTCGGCATGGCCCGGGCAGTCCACGTGTGCGTAATGGCGCCTGTCGGTTTCGTATTCCACGTGTGAGGTAGCGATGGTGATGCCGCGCTCGCGCTCTTCCGGCGCCTTGTCGATCAGATCGAAGGGAACGAACTGCGCTCTGCCCTTCTTTGCGAGCTGCTTGGTAATTGCCGTGGTAAGGGTTGTCTTGCCATGGTCGATATGGCCAACGGTTCCGACGTTAACATGCGGCTTGGTCCGCTCGAATTTCTTTTTGCCCATTGCCCTTTCTCCTGGAAATAGCTCGATAGAATCAATCGTATCAATTAATATTATGAACAGGCTACAGCCAAGGGAGCGCGGCAAAATCCGCATGCTCGCTCGGCTCTCAGAGAAACCAGGTGGAGCCCACGACCGGGATCGAACCGGTGAACCTCTTCCTTACCAAGGAAGTGCTCTACCTACTGAGCTACGTGGGCTTGCATGAGTGCAGCCAACAAGAAGATTGGAGAAGGTCCATCGCGTGACGAGGGATGACGGGAATTGTGCAAAAACGAAGCCCGGTCGATAAGCTCCTGGCATCCCAAACTCAACGTTATGTAGTACCGACGACAATGACTCGCTGTGTGGCTGCCACTATCTCCTACATGCTATGTCTCTATATGGTGGAGAGGGGAGGATTCGAACCTCCGAAGGCATCGCCGGCAGATTTACAGTCTGCTCCCTTTGGCCACTTGGGAACCTCTCCATGGAAAAGCCTGCTCTTAGATTCCAAGTAAGCTTTTCTAAATAGCACAGTGGATTGATAAAAACAACCACTTTTTGTAAAAATTTCCCGACCGGATGTCATCGCTATGCAAAATAATCACCGGCCAGCGCGAAGAGCCTAGCTAACATAGTTGAGGCCGCCTGTCAACAGCGCGCTGAAAAATACTGCGTTCCAGGAGACTAAATAAGCTGAATACCTTATATAATTCATCGACGGAATGTATAAATTGCTGATAAGATGAAAACGGGATTGCTAAAAATTCGGTGAAACAACTCTGCATGCAGCTCATCAACGAGGAGGCGGTTATGCCGGAGTCCAGGAAATCCGGTAAAGTGATCCATTTGAACGAAACGGATGTCGAGGGTAGAGGGACGTCAATGCGCCGGCCCGGCGCCCGGCAGGCCGACATCTTGAGATTTCTCACTCCCCGGGAAGCAGAAAAGGCCATGGAGGAGGGTTGGAACCGTATAGCCCGAACGAAAGGCTAGTCTTCCGGACCAACCTAATTCCGTTTGTAGTGTTTTCTGCTATTTTTCCGACCGGTCGCTCATTTGCGCGGTGAGCCGGCGCACAGCTATCTCTGCCGATTTTGCTCCTCAATACCGCACAATCAAGTTGGTTGTGGGATTCTTCTATCTTGTGCCGCATGAGAGAATCACTCCTTGGGGGTTGGACCTGAACGTCTTGTCCCGCCTCCGTTTACAATGCCTCCGACATTCTTATCTTTACCTTAAAAGAGTAGCTATTCTAAAGAGATAGAAAACAACGCGCACCATTTATCCTTAAAGGAGGATATCTCAATGTATAGCAAAGCCAAGATAATGGGACATCCCATTCATCCCATGCTGGTCACTTTCCCGATTGCCTTTTATGTCTCGACCTTCATTGCCTTCGCTATTTACGGCGTCTCCAGCGACCCTTTCTGGTTCCGAGTCGGCATTGTGGCAAATTCCGCCGGTGTTCTGACGGCTGTTTTTGCGGCTCTTTTCGGATTCATTGACTGGTACATGGGAATTCCCTCGGGCACACATGCGAAGATGACCGGTGTCAAGCACATGCTGCTGAATGTCGTTTCCTTGCTTGTGTTCCTTACGTGTTTGTATCTCAATGCCGGACAGTGGAGCGCCGCCGCGCCCGTGATGAGCGGAGCGATCATCCTGCCCCTGATTGGCGTATTATTGACAATCGGTGCGGGATATTACGGTTGGACCCTGGTGCAGAATCATCATGTGGGCGTTGAGTTCTCGCAGGATGAAGAGAGCTGCATGAAGGATATATCCAGGTACACCAGGCATACGGCATAAGTTCCATTCCTAGTTTGCGCCTTACAGAAAAGGATGTCCATCACACGGGTGGGCGTCCTTTTCTGTTGGATATGCGTTTCAGCGGGTGAATATGACCCCGTGATAAAAAGCGATTTATTGGCGCCGGATCGAAAGAGAAACTAGCTTTACACACGATTAGAAGCTATATAATAAAACCCTGAAATTCATTTAAATGCGCTATGATATCCAGAGTTCAGACCAACCGTACGGGGAAAGCAAAGTGAACTGCAAAAACGTCTTCTCCAGTGTCCTGGAATGCATCGGTAATACTCCTCTGATCCGTATCAATCGGATGAACCCCAACCCCAACGTAACGCTCTACGTTAAGTTCGAGGCGAAAAATCCGGCCGGTTCGATCAAAGATCGAACGGCGCTTTCGATGATAGAGGCGGCGGAGCGCGAGGGGTTGCTCGTTCCCGGCAAAATCATAGTGGAAGCGACCAGCGGCAACACGGGGATCGGCCTGGCGATGGTTGCCGCCGTAAAAGGCTACCGTGTTTTGCTGGCAATGCCGGAAACGGCGAGTCTCGAGCGGCAGAAGATTTTGAAGGCGCTGGGGGCGGAACTCCTGCTGACTCCCGGATCGATGGGCACGGACGGCGCCATAGAAGAGGTCTACAACCTGGTAAGGGAAAATCCCGACCGCTACTTCATAACCGACCAGTTCAACAATCCCGCCAATACCGATGCCCATTACTACGGTACCGGACCCGAGATCTACGAGCAGACGGAGGGCAAGGTAAACGTCGTTGTCACGACCCTGGGCACGACCGGCACGGCTATGGGAATTCTGAAGGCGATGAAGGAGCGTAACCCGGCGATCAAAGTTGTTGCCGTCGAACCCCTGCCGGGGCACAAGGTCCAGGGGCTCAAGAACATGAAGGAGTCTTACGTCCCCGGACTTTTTGACCGGCATATACTGGACGAAGTCGTTCCGGTCAAGGACGAGGATGCTTTCGAGGCCGCGCGAAGGCTTGCCCGCGAAGAAGGCATTTTTGCGGGAATGAGTTCGGGAGCAGCCATGGCGGTTGCAATGCAGGCGGCAAGCGCGATGAAAGAAGGGATACTGGTGGCGATCCTTCCGGATGGAGGGGACCGCTATCTCAGCACCAACCTTTTCACGACCATGCTCGAGCCCGACTTCAGGTTTTTTAACCTGCTGGAGCGGAAGAAAGTGGAGTTCAAGCCGGTCAAGGAAGGCAAGGCGCGGATCTGCGTGACGGGGCCTCCACTGGATCAGCCTCTTTCAATACAGGATGCGCGCCGGTTCCTGGTGGCCGATCTGCTGTCGCGTTTCTTCACAGCCAAGAGTTTTTCTGTTGATGAGGTCGTGCTCATCCCCGATTTCGATAGCCGCACCATCAACAGTTCCATTGCGGCGGGTATGTGCCTTGGTCCCTACACGCAGCAAAGATTCGAATCCTTTCTGGGTGATCTGGATTCACTGGGTATCAACCGGGCATACCGCTACCCGCGAACGACGGAGCACCTGGATACCATCATCGATTTTACGAGGAACCTCATCTCGAACGGCTTGGCTTATGACAAGCTGCGCTCGGTCTATTTCGACCTTGCAAAGAGCAGCACTTACGGGAAGCTCTCCGGGATTAACCCAAAGAAAGTAAAAGCCGGGAAGACGGTTGATCTGAACGCCTATGAAAAGCTCAACCCGTCGGATTTCGCCCTGCTCAAGCGTGCAACCCTTTCAGAGCTGAAGCGAGGCGCCTGCGTCAAGACCGATTGGGGAAACGTCATCCCCACCTGGCATATCTCGGCCGCCTCGGCGGCTATCCACGACCTCGGGCCTCAGATAGACATCGTTGTCAGCAGTATGGATTTTCTGTTTCCTCACCTGGAAAATGTGCGTGAAATCGGAGAGGCCCTGACCGGGAAGCCCTTTGCCAATATCTGGATGATTGCCGAGCGTGTCTGGTCCGCAAAAAAGGAAAAGGGAAAAGACGGCATCGACGAAAGCATGCCCGTGCGTGCACTTTTCGACCTGGGCTACTCGGCTCACGAGGTCCGCTGCTGGCTGCTCGGCACACACTACCGAAAACCTATACAGGCTACATCGGAAAATCTGAACAACGCCGTTGCCGGTCTCAAACGAATAGATGAGTTCCTGATGAAGGTGCGTGCGGTCGGGGGACCCAACGGAGATGACGATTCCTTGTCCGAGATGGCCTACACGCTGGACCAGGAATTCCTGGACTCCCTGGCCGACGATCTCAATGTGCCGCGAGCCCTCGCCGCCATTTTCCGTTTCATCCGCCAGGCAAACCCCATATTGGACCAGTACGGCGCAGGTCCCTCCCAGACCAACCTCATCCTGGAAGTGTTCCGCAAGGCCGATTCCATCTTCGGCTTCTTTGACATGAAATCCATGCTCCTCGGCCCGGCCGAAGAAAAGCTGATCCGGGATCGAGAGATGGCACGCAACGATAAAAACTGGACCGAAGCGGACAGAATCCGAAACGACCTTCTCCGGTGCGGAATCCGCGTCATCGATACCCCCGCCGGCAGCAGATGGGAGTATTGCGAGCGGGAGGATGCGGGCCAGATCTTACCAAGAGGGTAAGGGCTGTTTAGGGTTGGAATATAGCTGAAGCGGGCAGGGGCTTTGCCATGAATACGAATTCTGCTGGAATATGCGAGATGTGCGGCCATCATGTGGGAGTCAGGCAGAGAGCACACATAATGGCCGAGGGAAGAAAGGCGCAGGACAACGTTTTGATGCTCTGTCCAACTTGCCATATCATGTTTGATACTCACGTAAAACCTAAAATATTCAAAGCTATGATAGATGCTGGTATTAAGGACATGCCCGAGTCGTGGAAGAAGTCAATTTACGACCAGGCTGCGGAGGCATCGATGAAGGCGAGGACATTGAAAAAGAAGATGGACACCGAGTTCACATGAAAACATCTGCAGTAATTTCTCCTTGTGGATTATACCGTTATGAACTCCGTCGTGTGTGGGATGAAATTAGGTCGCCGGTACTTTTTATCTGTTTAAACCCTTCCACGGCAGATCAGACAGTGGAAGACAATACATCCCGGGTTTGTATAAACTATGCAAAGCGTTGGGGATATGGCGGTTTGCTCGTCGGAAATCTGTTTGCCTATCGTTCAACTGATCAACACGTGCTCTACCAGGTAGCTGACCCTATTGGTCCCGAGAATGATAGGTGGCTTCAGAGGCTTCAATCGGAGGCCGCGTTAGTGATTTGTGCTTGGGGAGATACGGGTGGCTATCGGTATCGAGACAGACAAGTCCTTGCTTTTCTGAAAAATCCCTACTGCCTGGTACTGCTCAAGAGCGGCCGCCCGGGCCATCCACTGTACAAACGTGCTGACCTTCAGCCTACTATTATGTACAACCCCAACTTATAAGAAATGTAGGAATGAAAGGTCACACCTACACTCCTGACACAACAGTCGCCCGATTTTTTTACGAGAAGTCGCTGGGTTTGCTGCCGGGCGAAGGGCCAGGGGCAGACAACAGAGCGGCAATGTGAGCTACAAATTGCTTCCCTGTTTCGACTGCTGCTCTGGCGGCGTCTGGAGATTTCGGCACCGGGGCCTTTCTCGTAGTTGGCAATGGCTTTGAGGTTGTATGCCTGAGACTGGAAGCCGCTAATTTGCAGTGAAAAACGCGGACCATCCTTCGTCAGACGCAGGAATTCTGTCCGGACGTCTTTAACGATTTCTCCTTGTCACAGGTCAAGCCCTTCTTCTCTGATTTCATGCATGAGGGGTGTTCTTTCCCTGTAAGCAGCGGCATGATACGGCATTGCGTCCAGGAAAGCGCCGGTCTGATCGAGGAAGCTGACGAGCAGATCGGCCAACCTGTCCCTACATGCGGGCGCTGTAAATTTCGTCCAGCGCCTCGCGGAACTGAGTGAGGATCGGATCAGAATGTGAAAGGCCCCTGTTTTTTCTCGCCTTTTACCAGTTTGCGAGTGTGGAATCTCATGCCGGAAACCTCCTCTATGTTTGAGATCATTGGGGAGAGGCCAGGCGTTGAAAGTGTTATCCTCCACCCTGTTCTTTTTGCTACGTTCTAATGAACGGGGTTTCTTTATCCGTTTTGCGTCGCGACATATTGAACCCCTTCAATTTCCTCGAAGTCGGAATCCTGAGTCCATATGGTAGCTCCATGCACTCGTGAGGTTGCCAGGATGATGCTATCGGCCATAGGCAGACGGTATTCGATGCTCATTCTTGCAGCAAGAATTGAGATTTCTGCCGTGAGGTCTACAACCGAACCTTGCTGCATGAGTGCTACAGCTTGCAGTGCATCGGATTCACCGCGTTGACGGAGAACCACCTTGAAGACCTCGTAAATCGTAATGGACGGAACGACGAGGTCGGATGTCTTTGCCAGAGGCCGCGAAAAGAATAATGCGTTGGGACCGTCCGCGAAATACTCAAGCCAGCCTGAGGAATCGACTATGTTCATATTCTGTCGGGTTCCCTTTCGACAGTAGTATCAATTCCTTTGAGAAACCCCTTCATTTCCGAAATCTTTCGGAGGGGAATCATCTCGATTCTGTTGTCGTAGACAATCATTTGGACTTTTTGACCCGGCGCTAGTTTCAAAGCATTACGAAGCCTTTTGGGAATTACAACCTGGAACTTGGGGGAAATTTTAACTGCTTCCATACGCTTGCTCCATCGATGGTAGTTTTGTAATACTATAACTCTAAACGTAGCGTTGAACAAGCAGTGTGAGTCTGTTCCCTCCCCCTACGAGTTCTGAAACAGTCCTGCATGCAGATCACTGCCGCCAGTATGGTTGTCCGAGAATGGCTTCCTTTTCCACTGCATCGTTGGTCAAAGATCTTTGCCGTCAAGCAGCTTCACGCACGCCAACAACCAGCCTTTTGCCCAATGCCGCCAAGGCGGTTTCTATCTGTTCGATGCGGCTGGCATGGGTGAGGCTTAACAGGCGGTCTATGACAGATGGGGAGAGGTTGAGCTTGCGAGCCAAGTCTGCTTTGCGAAAGCCCGCATCAAACATGGCGTTCCACAGGAGAATCTTTGCCGAAACTCCTGCAGGGAGCACCACCCCAGATCGCCCCTTGAGTGGAGAAGGCATAGGGATGCGCTGACGGTCATCCATATAGGCTGAGAAAATGGCGACAAGGGTGCCGATAGCGTGATTTTTGGCATCTGTAGCATCATCTCCGAAGGTTACTGCCTCGGGAACATCGGGAAATGTGGCAAGTATCGTTTTGTTATCGTCGGGTTCAAGATCGACTGGATAAATCAACATAGCGGCCCCTCCTACTTCAATCCAAGTTGTTTTTTGATTCTCTCGACCAATCCCGTGCCAAGTTCTTTATTGCCGCCGTGCATGGGCAAGTCCGCTTTCTTGTCACCCAGGCGGACAACAATGTGGCCGGTTCCCGCTTTCGTTTCGAAAGTGCAACATTACTTCTTCAGCCATGCTTTGAATTGGTTCGAGTTCATAAAGTTTTATAAGCAGTTTTGGTTATGAACTCAAGTATTTTATACGCACTTGTGCTTATAGAATGGACCATTCGCTGGAGGAACCAACGCCTTGAACGGCTTCATTAAAGTTAACTGGAGACATAACCCAATCCAAAGAGGTTTTGGGTGTCATAATTCTTTACGTGGATGTGAGCACAAAGGATGTATTGAGCTGCTGATCAGCACTGCAGAATTCAGGCTGCCCCTCTTTCCATGTCCTAATAGCTCCTATGTGGTCGAGACCACCGGGGAGGTTTCCGCCCAGTGTGGATCAGGAAGCACACCTGAATTGTCGTTGGCGTACTCGATGATTTGCGATTGTGTCGCAGGGGGTGGACAGGGGAAACCACTGCTGAAATGCGGCCGGCACAACAAAAAGTACAGCAGACTAAAGCTAACGGCTCAAGTGGAACCCTTGAATTTTCATAAGTTTGGGGTCAGGTCGTGTCCCTATCCCGGATAAGACCTGTAAACCAGATGCACGCCGATGAGGGTCAGAAGAAAGATAAAAATCTCCTTCAAGCGCCTCTCATCGATCCTGGTAATCAGCATCGGACCGATCTGGCCGCCGATCAGCACCCCGGGTATGGCCCACATCATGGCTGTGAGGTTGGGGCTGCTCGACATGAGAGAATGCGCGGCGGCGCCCAGTATCGACATGCCGCAGGTAATCATCACGCAGGTGGCCACGGCATTGCTCATCCTGAGATGCATCTTCTGCCGCATCACGGGCACCAGCCACTCGCCGATATTGATGGTGAGCATTCCGCACATGACGGCCATGACGCCGGCGATCCAGGAATGCCTGCCCGCATTTCTCAATTCAACCCGCTCAAGGCCTTCATCTCCATGCTTGTGATTTGCCGAGACAAAGAGCAGAGCCGTCGCCAGGGAGACAAGACCAATGAAGAGCCCGATGTGGGACAGGGTCAGCCGGTGTCCGATATAAGCACCCAAAGCCAGCCCGGGCAGTCCGACTGCAAGAAGGAGCGCAGCTAGCCGGACATCGGCCTTCCTATTGCGCACAAAGGCAATGCTGCCGGAACCCGTGCCTGCCACCTGTATGAGCAATGAGGTCAGAAGGGCTGATGCGGGATCGATGCTCAATGCCATAAGCAGGAATGGCATCCACAGAAGCCCGCCGCCGAAGCCGACTATGGTGACCATAGAGGCGATGCAGATACCCGCTGGAAAAGCCAGCCAGAAAGGCGCCATATCTTTATTTCCCCATCCCGTAAAATTTGCAGTTCAAAATAATGCGGTTCATGAAATCCGATTTGGAATTCAAAACCTGAATCTTCTTTTGAATTTCTTCCTGCATGCTCGGGATGGCCTCCGGCGCGGCAAGCGCGTCCGAGTATTCTCGTGTGAACCCGTTAACCGCTGCGCATAAATCCTTTGACAGCAGGATCATCTCCTGCAGGTTACTCGTAAGCTCGTTGACGGTGTTTCCCATCTCCGCAAGCTCGTTTTTGGTACGGACGCTCACGGTCTGGCTCAGGTCTCCGGCTGCTATCAATTTGGAAGTCTCTATCATATGCTGCAGAGGCTCCGTGATGTTTTTTATGAACATCGTGAGCAAAATCAGGACGACCACAAGAAATAAACCTACCATGAGCACGGCCTTATTCCTCAAGGCTTGAAGCGGCTGGAAAGCCGCCTCCGCCTGCATTTCACCGCCGGATAGCCTTTCGAAGTTATGAACAAGCTGGGCAGGCAGATCTTTGCCGTGAATATCGAAAAGAAATTCCGCCGTAATGACGAGGGAAGCGAAACTGATCATCAGGAAATAGATGATCATCATTCGCTGCAGGCTGCCCTTGTATGGAATCTTGCTCACAGCGTTAAATCCTTCCATATCTTTGAGTCATCTCCAGGATCTTCTTTGACAGCTCCGGCGTGAGCTGCTCCGGGCGAACCCGCCACTCCCAGTTGCCGAAGGCGACCGATGGCGTGTTCATGCGGGCTTCGGCGCCGAGCCCCAGAAAGTCCTGCATGGGGATTACCGCTGTCGCCGCCACCGACATCATTGCGACCCGGATCAACTCCCAGCTTATGGTATCCTTGTCAAAGCGCTTCCCGAAATACTCCTCCAGGTTTTCCCTTTCTGCTTCGGTGGCGTCCACCTCAAACCAGCCCCTGGCGGTATTGTTGTCATGGGTGCCCGTGTAGAGGACGCATTTTTCGACGTGGTTGTGCGGAATGTACGGATTATTAGCGGATGAGTCTCCAAAGGCGAAGAGCAGGATTTTCATGCCCGGAAAGCCGTAGGTCCTCATCACCTCGCGCACATCGGGCGTGATGATGCCCAGGTCCTCGGCAATGATGGGCAACGAGGGAAAACGCATAAGAAGCGTTCTGAAGAACTCGTCGGCGGGGGTCTCCACCCACCTCCCGTTTATTGCGGTTTCCTCGGAGGCTGGGACTTCCCAGAAAGCGATGAACCCACGGAAATGATCGAGACGGACCATGTCGAAACATTTCGTGTTATGCTCCATCCGGCTGATCCACCAGTCAAAGGAGCTTTTCCTGAGGCGGTCCCAGGAGTAGACGGGATTACCCCACAGTTGCCCGGTTTTGCTGAAATAGTCGGGCGGGACGCCCGATACAGAGATCGGCTTTTTCTCAGCGTCGAGTTTGAACAGGTGCGGATTAGACCAGACATCCGCGCTGTCATAACTCACATAGATTGGGATATCCCCTATGATCTGGATTTGCTTCCGGTTGCAGTAGATCTTGAGAGCGGACCACTGGCGGAAGAAAAGAAACTGGTAAAATTTCTCCCGTTTGATCCGGTCTGCCAGGATGCCCGACCAATGCTTCAGCGCGGCTTCGTCCCTATCCCGCAATTCCCTGGGCCACTCGCTCCAGGAAACACCGCCGAACTGCTCCTTCAAACAGACGAACAGGGCGTAATCGCCCAGCCACCACGCCTGTTCCCGGGCGAAATTATCGTACCGGCACTCCAAATCCGGAATTTCTTTAAACCGTTCATAAGCAAGGTTCAGAATATCGTACTTAAATGCCGCTGCACGCTCGTAGTCGGTTCTTCCGGAATCGAAGGAAGGAGCACGGCTGAGATCGTTCCAGGAAACGTATCCATCCTGGACGAGGAGGTCAGGGCCGATCAGAAGGGGATTTCCCGCAAAGGCTGAAAAGCTGCAGTATGGGGAATTGCCGCATGCCGGAGAGGAGGGGCTGAAGGGAAGCGCCTGCCAGATTGTCTGGCCCGATCTGGCAAGAAAATCCGCGAATACATAAGCTCCTTTTCCGAGATCGCCAATTCCGAAGTCGGAGGGGAGAGAGGTAATGTGCAGCAGAATTCCGCTTCTTCTCGTTTTCAAAAGGCGCTCCTGCAATGGGTTATGCATCTATCCAATACACGGACGGGCAATTCTACCTCAGTTGTAAGTCTAAATCTTATCATGAAGCAGGATGGGGTGCAAAATATCCGGCTGGGCAGAAACCGGTCCATCACAGAGGCATGGTGGAGACATGATAAGGGGTAATAGGGAGGAAGCCTGGCGGCGGTAAAGGACAACGGCATCAGCCCGATAAGGGACAAGGCGCTCCAGGCGGCAAGGGGAAGGCGGCGGGCACGATCAGGCGCCGTGCCCGCCATGTATAGAAGCATCAGTTAGAAAAAAGTCGATTGAGTTCCCGCTGCATCAGGACGCTGTCCACCCATCTTCCGAACTTGAAGCCAACGGACTTGAGAGTCCCAACCAGGACGAATCCGAAGTTCAAGTGCAAACCTATGGAGGCGGAATTGGCCGAGTCGCCGATTACGGCGATCATCTGGCGAAAACCTCTGTGAGCGCATTCTTCGATCAGGGCGCCCAAAAGAAGCCGTCCTGCTCCCTGCCTGAGACCGCCGGGACGCACATAGACCGAGTCTTCGACCGTATAGCGATACCCGGGGCGAGTTCGATAGGGGCCGGCATACGCATAGCCGGTGATTTCGCCTTTGCATTCTGCAATCAGCCAGGGGTATCCGCCATCGAGTATCTTGCCAAAGCGCCGCTCCATTTCAGCGACATCGGGCGGATCGATCTCGAAGGTTGCCGATCCGTGGAGGACGTGGTGGGAGTAAATTCCAGTAATTTCAGGAATATCGTGCGGTTCACCGTGGCGGATCTTCATTTCTCCTCGATGCTCTTGCGAATGGTTCTGGCCAGGGTAGAGACGGTATAAGGCTTCATGACAAACTCGCGAATCCCCGCTTCCCTGGCTTTTCTTCCATTCAACTGCTGGTTGAAGCCGCTGCACAGAATTACCGGGATATTCGGGCGCACTTCCATTATTTGTGTGGCGAGTTCGCTGCCTGTTAGATGGGGCATGGTCATATCGGTAATGACCAGGTCGAAATCATCGGGTGTAGCGCGGAAGGTTTTCAGAGCCTCGAGGCCGTTTGTCTGTCCTGTTACCTGGTAGCCCAGAAATTCGAGCATATTCTTGCCGGTATCGACGAGGTCCTTCTCATCGTCGACGAAGAGTATGCGCTCGGTGCCGGTGGGGAGTGCGGCTTCCTCGGTTTCTCGTCCTGAAGGCATATGTTCCGCCGTTCCAGGGAGAAAAACATTAAAGGTGGCGCCCACTCCCGGATCGCTGTAGACGCTGATCGCGCCTCCATGACTCTTTACGATTCCCTGAATTACTGAAAGACCGAGCCCTGTTCCGTCGCCGGGGCCCTTGGTCGTGAAGTAGGGGTCGAAAATTCGCTCCATGATCTCATCGCTCATGCCGTGCCCCGTATCGCTCACGGTAATGCAGATGTAGGGACCGGCCTTCAGGTCCGGGCGTCGTGCGATGAGGTGGGCATCGGCCACAGTATCCCAAAGCTTCACTCCCAGAATTCCGCCCCTGTCTCTCATCGCGTGTGCTGCATTGGCGCACAAATTCATCAATATCTGGTGAATCTGGGTGGGGTTGGAGAGCACCACATCTCTTCCGGGAATGATATCGATTTCCTGGCGAATCTCTATTGTGGCGGGCAGAGAGGATCTCAAAAGCTTGAGCGCTTCTTTTACGGTGGGAATGATTTCTATGGCTTTTCGCTCCTGCTCGCTCCGGCGGCTGAAGGCCAGGATTTGTTTTACCAATTCTCCAGCGCGTTGGCCCGCTTCCTTCACCTGAGTCAGGTTCTGCATCACGGAGGGTTGTGTGCTTTTGAGAAGGGCCAGTTCCGTATAGCCGATCATGATTCCGAGAATATTGTTGAAGTCATGCGCGATCCCGCCCGCAAGGGTCCCGATGGCTTCCATCTTCTGCGCCTGCCGGAGTTCGCGTTCGAGCCGCACTTCGTTGGTGATGTCCCTGTGGATGCTGACGTAATTGATTATGGCGCCGGATTTGTCCCTGACAGGCGACGCCGTGGCTTCCGCCTCGTAGAATGCGCCGTCTTTTTTCCGGTTGACAATACGGCCTGACCATACTTTTCCGTTCTGCAGCGTATCCCGCATTTTGTAGTAGAAATCGTTGCTGTGTTTAAAACTCCTGAGCAGCCTGGTGTGCCTGCCGATTATCTCGCCGTCGCTATAACCGGTCAGCCGTTCAAATGCCGGGTTGACGTATTGAATCACCCAATCCGCATCGGTAATGAAGATCGCCTCGGCAGCCTGCTTGAAAGCAGTCACCAGGCGCATACGTTCTTCTTCGGCCCGCTTGTGCTCCGTCACGTCCTGCAGGATGCAGTGGGTTTGCTTGAACCTTCCTTGCTCATCACGCCCTATGCTGCCGTGGAAGGCAACGATCGCAGGTGGCCGCATCTTTCGGACCACCTGAAATTCCGTTCCATGGATATGGCCGACTTCCTTGAAGCGAGGAAAACTTTTTAAAAAAAGCTCCTGACTGTCCTTAGGAATGAAATCGCCAAACCAGCGCCCAATCACCTCTTGTTTGGAGTATCCGAAAAAATCCAGCCAGGCCTGATTCACATCGATGAAGCATCCGTTTTCATCCAGGGACTGGTAGCCGAGAGGCGCCTGTTCATAAAACATCCTGAACTTCTTTTCATTTTCCAGGATGGTTCTCTCAGCCCTTTTCTGCTCCGTCACATCGCGGAAAGTCACCACCGCTCCCGCCGGTTTTCCTTCCTCCATTATCGGCGTACTCTGATACTCGACCGGGAAACTTGTCCCATCCTTTCGCCAGAACAGTTCCTCGGTCACCTTGCGTATGCGGCCGCTCCGAAGGGAATCGTGGATGGGGCATACCTCCCTGCTGTAGGCGCCTCCATCCGCATTGGTGTGGTGGGTGGTCTCATGGTGGGGCCGGCCGATAAGATCGTGCTGCTCCCAGCCCATCATCTGGGCCGCGGCGGGGTTCAGGAAGGTGATGTTACCCTGCAGATCGATACCCAGAATTCCTTCCCCCGCAGCCTTCAATATCAGTTCCCGTTGACGGCTGATCCGGCTGAGCGCTTCTTCTGCCAGCTTACGCTCAACCACCTCATCCTGCAATGCTGATTCGGACATCCTCAGACCATGATTCAATCTCATGCTGAGCAGTAGGAGTCCAACCAAACCCCCGACGGCGCAGAAAGCAAACAGAATATGCCAGCGGTAATAGTTGATGAAGGCCTCATAGCTGACCTTGCCAAAGTCCCTGTATGCTCCCACTCGCAGCTCTTTCAGGCATTCTTCAACGGGGCCATAGTCGAGTGGGACGGTCCAGCCTGTATATCCGGCCGATATTCTAGCGGGATTGTCCTCCGGCATTGCGAGCAGTGCGACGGCGACTTTTTCGGCCAAAGCATTCGGGGTGTGCTTGAGCTTGGCGAACGGCCATTTGGGATAGAGGCGTGTGCTGTGGACGTAGGGAAAGTCAACATCCTCGCGTGGATCGATTATTCTGAACAAGCCGGGTTCCAGCTTGCCCTCTTTTGTCATCTGCTCCAGTATGGGGGTCGCAACCGTGCCTGCATCAACCATCCCCTCTTTTACTGCCAAAGCTACTGCGTCATGTGTGCCGGCAAAGAGCATCCGGGAAAAATCACGGTGAGGATCGATTCCATTTTCTTTCAGCTCCCTCCATGCAGCCCTCCAGCCGCCAAACGAAAACTCATCTACCGCCATGAAGGATTTGCCTTTCAGATCCTCCATGGCGGCAATGTCGGTGCGGTCCGTCCTGCAAAATATGACTCCACCGAAAAGCGTCACCGGGGGGTCGTAGGACGAATCCTTCATTGTGGCTATACGGGTTGTGCCGAAAAGAACCTGGATCTCCACATAAACGGAGGGGTTCGCAATGATGAAATCCACCTCCCTGGCCTGAACGCTGGGTAAGATTTGCTCAAAACTAAGAGGAACGATCTCAAAACGGGCGCCCTTGATATAGTTTTCGAGGTACTCGGCAGTCGGCCCCCAGCTCTCGAGGCACTCCTCTGCTCCCCTGCGAGCCAGTACTCCTATGCGTGCATATTCTTCGCCGGCTTCGGCGGCAACGGCCGCCTTACATGATTGCAAGGGCAGATTGGAAAGAGAAAGAAATGAAAGACAACAACTGAACAGGAGGATGCCCAATAGTCTCAGCATATAACGACGGCCTCTCGAAAAGGTTACGTCTTAAATCTTCAGACATCTGACGAATAAACCCGTC
The DNA here is from genome assembly GCA_964539645.1 of uncultured Syntrophobacter sp. Classification (GTDB taxonomy): domain Bacteria; phylum Desulfobacterota; class Syntrophobacteria; order Syntrophobacterales; family Syntrophobacteraceae; genus SbD1. The sequence continues at coordinate 9,770 of CAZIJV010000028.1, read as the reverse complement.
TGAATCAAACCGTCAATGTGTTGACTGTATTTTTCCTGGTCACAACCGCAGGTCTCTCCGCATGCCGATCCGCAATACGGATCTGCAGCAGGCAACTGGAACCTGATCCGGCAGTCATGTGACTGATCTTTTTTCGGGTGCGGGAGACCGGAGTAGAGTATTCAAGAAGCCTGCCAAAAGTACAGTGAAAATTGCCATCTCCTCTAAATATAATTTGGCAGGTCAATGGCGCCTGTTCGACTGCTTCGGCGAAGCGCGACTATCGAGCTGTTGCTGGACGGGTCGTAGAGCCGGCTTCCGACCGGCTCCACGTGCAGGCGCTTGCTGATATGACAGGCGGGGCGGGCTTACACTTTTGCCGCAGAGGCCGGTTGGGCTTCTTTTTTCCTGCGACGGACGACTTTTCCGTGAGAAGCTCGAGCAAACCAGAGGGCATTCAAAGCGCTCTTGTAGCGTTTCTTGAGGAGGGAATCACTCTCCTCGCTGGAAAACGGAACACCCAGCTTACGAAGCTCCGCCTCCAGTTCCCACCTTTTGAGATCCAGATCGTTGTCTTTTGACATAATACTCCTCATTGTGTCTCTTGGGGTTGTAAAGAAGAAGGCTTCATATCATGAATCGCCACCCTACTCAACCCGATTGCCTTGTTTTATTTCATTTTCTCATATTGCTTCAAATATGGAAGTTTTGTGGTATTGCTATACGCAAATGAAAAAACCGCTGAGAGTGATCTTGTACCATTTAGACCGCAAAGCACACTGAATCTCAATCCGGAGGGGACTTGCCATGGAATTCAAGGAAATACTTTTCAAGGTGGACGGAGCTGTCGCCACAATGACCCTCAATCGCGCGGACACCCGAAATGCGCTGACCGATCCCGAGATGATCAGGGAAATCAAATCGGTCTGTTCGATGGTAAATGCCGATATGGGAATCAAGGTCCTGATCGTCGCGGCTGTGGACCCGGCGTTTTCGTCCGGCGGCAACGTCAAGGATATGAAGCAGCGAAAAGGGATGTTCGAGGGAACTCCGGCGGAAGTCTGCGAAAAATATAAACAGAATATCCAGGAAGTGCTCCTGGCAGTCTACAATGTGGAGATCCCGACGATTGCCGCGGTAAACGGATCGGCGGTCGGTGCGGGATGCGGACTGGCTCTGCTGTGCGACATTCGCGTGGCTTCCAGGAAGGCCACCTTTGGCCAGACAGTCCTCAATGTCGGTCTTATTCCGGGAGACGGCAGCGCCTGGACTCTTCCACGGGCCGTAGGAATGGCCAAGGCATGCGAAATGCTTTTCTGCGCGGATATGATCGATGCGGAAACCGCCCTTTCGATAGGGCTTATCAACGCAGTCGCCGACCACGAAGTATTCATGGACAAGGCCCTTGAGATAGCCGCGAAAATCGCCTCCAGACCCCCTCAGGCGCTACGGTTCACCAAGCGGCTGATTCGCAACGCTTCCTATACGACCCTTGAGCATTCCATGCTGGATGCGGCAGCCTACCAGTCTCTGTGCCACTACACGGACGACCACATGGAAGCTCTCGCGGCGATGTTTGAAAAACGCAAGCCGCAGTTTTTGGGAAAGTAGGTGTTCTACGTTTGAGAATGGCAGGAATCCAGGAAGAAGGTCTTGCTCATGCGGAGAATGCGGGTATAATCTACGCATGAGGTGCGGAGAATGACAATCTATATCTATGACAGGCCTGATTGGCCCAAATTCCGCTGGAACCATGAACTGCTGAATGTCCGGTTTGCCGCTGTACGTTACAAGCAGGGAAGATTGATAGGGCGGATGGAGGAACTTGGGTTTTCTCTTCGCAATCAGGCCAGTTTGCAGACCCTGACTCTTGACGTTCTGAAATCCTCCGAGATCGAAGGGGAAATACTCGATAAGAATCAAGTCCGATCCTCCATAGCCAGGCGCCTCGGCATAGATATCGGGGCTCTTACGCCTGCAGGCAGGGACATCGAGGGTGTGGTTGAGATGATTCTCGATGCTACGCAAAACTACGCCATGCCCCTGACCAGGGAAAGATTGTCTGGCTGGCATGCTTCTCTTTTCCCGACCGGATACAGCGGGTTGAGGAAAATCAAGGTGGCCGCCTGGCGTGATGACGCCAATGGCCCGATGCAGGTTGTCTCCGGTCCCATCGGTCGGGAGCATGTACATTTCGAAGCTCCCCCTGCAGATCGGTTGGACGGGGAAATGGCGGCCTATTTAGACTGGTTTAACAGCGACGACGGCACGGATTTGGTCTTGCGGGCCTGTATCGCCCACCTTTGGTTCGTAACCTTACACCCTTTCGAGGATGGTAACGGCCGCATCGCGCGTGCGATATCCGATATGACTCTGGCAAGGTCAGAGCAAAGTGCTCAGCGTTTCTACAGCATGTCTGCACAGATCCGGCAGGAGCGGGCCGCCTACTATAAAGGACTGGAAGCTGCACAAAAAGGAACACTCGATATCACTGACCATCTGGCATGGTTCCTGGATTGCCTGGGCAGTGCTTTAGACGGTGTTGAGGAAACGCTTTCGGCAGTATTAGAAAAGGCGCGGTTCTGGAAATCCTGCGCGGATCAGCCCCTTAATGAGCGGCAGCGGCTGATTCTCAATAAGCTCATGGATGGTTTCGAAGGCAAGCTGACCTCATCCAAATGGGCAGCGCTGGCTAAGTGCTCGCAAGATACGGCGTTGCGTGACATTCAGGAACTTGTGGAACGTGGCATTTTGAAGAAAGATTTCGCTGGTGGCCGTAGTACCAGCTACTCCCTGGTAAACAGAGGATGAAGTCGATCAATCAAATCGCTGCGTTGAATCCTTACCGGTCATTTACACTACAGACGGAAGCAGTTCCTTTCAAGCCCTGACCTCCCCCGCAGGAAAACCTTCCACTATCATTCTGCCGTCCCTGGACTCTTTTCTTCATTTTTAGAAAATAATTCTGGTGAATGTCTGGCCTGCCGGGGGGGTGGTTCATAGATTTGCCCTTAGGTCGGGCCTTGTCGATGGGCAGACTGATGCCGGTTTCAGACCGGACATTCCTGATTATCCGCCAATTATCACATGGAGGAGAGATGCACTTCCGCCTGTTCCTGTATGTATTCGTTTTCCTGTGGCTTCTGGCAGATGGCCGGACTGTTCGCGCTGCCGGCCTTCTTTCCGATACCGGTCGGGCAGGTCCGCCCGGCGGGGCAGGCGCACGAGTCGAGCTTCCTCAGGACCGTCCTGAATCGATCGAGGAGTTACCTGATCCGACGGGAGTAATAACGCTCCGGGAGGCGCTATCGCTTGCACTCATGAAAAACCCTGAGCTTGCCGGTGTATCGTGGGAGATCCGGGCTGCTGAGGCGAGAGCGCTGCAGGCAGGTCTTCCGCCGAATCCAGAGATTGGCCTGACTATTGAAGAGTTCGGTGGAAATCAGATCCGGAAGAACTTCAATGCTGCCCAGACAACGGTACAGCTCAGCCAGTTGATCGAGCTTGGCGGCAAGAGAGCCAAAAGAGTGCGGCTGGCGCAGCTTGAAAAGGACCTTACGGCCTGGGACTACGAGATCAAACTTCTGGACGTGATGACCGAAGTGACCAAATCCTTCGTTGAGGTTCTAGCCGCCCAGGAGCAGGAGGTCCTGACTGCAGAGTTGGTGCGCCTGTCCGAAAAGGTTCTCAATTCTGCTTCCGAGCGGGTCAAGGCAGGCAAGATCTCCCCCCTCGAGGAGACGAAATCCGCCGTCGCCGTATCGAATACCAGGATTGAACTGGAGAAGGCCAGAAATAATCTCAAGGCTGCGCGGTACAAGCTTGCGGCCGCGTGGGGACAACAGTCGCCAGGCTTTGAGAAGGTTTCAGGCGCAATAGATGAGGTGAAGCCGATCCCTTCACTGGAAGAGCTGCAGACGCTCATTTCGAGAAATCCGGATGTGGCGCGCTACGTGAGGGAACTGGAGCAGCGTTCCGCGGCTGTTAATGCCCAGAGAGCGAAAAGGATTCCTGACGTAACTCTGAGCGCGGGAGTTCAGAGATTCAGTGAGAACGATGAGAGCGCCTTCGTGGTTGGAATCTCGATTCCGATTCCTCTCTTCGACAGGAATCAGGGAGGGATCCAGGAGGCAAGGCACAAACACTCGAAGGCAAAGGAAGAATACCGTGCGGCTAAGGCAAAGGCAGGTTCGGGATTAGGCGCGGCTTTTCACGCCCTTTCCTTTTCGTATTCTGAGGTGCTGAGCTTAAGAAACGATGTACTGCCTGCTGCCGAGCACGTATTCGCGGCCTCCGGTGAGGGTTTCAGAGAGGGCAAGTTTGATTTTCTCGAACTGCTGGATGCCCAGAGAACCCTTTTTTCCGCAAAAGTAAAATATATCGAAGCTCTGGCAACCTACCACAAAGCTGCGGCCGAGCTTGAACGGCTTACCGGGGAGAGACTTGATCCGGCCGCCGAAATCACCGGGAAAAGGAAGTAAATCATGAAGAACAGAGTGTTCATATATTTTTCAATCATCGTCATCACGCTCTTCTGGACGGGTAACGGTATCCGGGGGCTCAACGCTACACTTATAGCTGCAGGAACTCAGAAGGTCGAATCAAAAAATAATACCTCCGGAAAGAAAGATCATGTTCATGAAGAATCTGGCGTGAAGGGTAAAAAGGACGCACACGGCCACGACGAACACGAGGAAGAGCAGGTTATTCGCCTTACCGACGCCGAGATGAAGCAGTACGGGATTGAGGTCACGAGGGCCGGTTCGGGAAGTCTTGAGAGCCAGATAAGCCTGCCGGGTGAAGTGGCCATCAATGCCGACCGGCTGGCTCACATTGTTCCCAGGATTCCAGGGGTAGTCAAAGAGGTTCGGAAAAGATCGGGTGACAAGGTGAAGAAGGGTGAAATCATGGCTGTCATCGAGAGCCGGGAAATGGCCGACGCAAAGGCAGAGTATCTTGCCGCCATTGAAAAGGTCAAGCTGGCCCAGGCCAGGTTCGATCGCGAGCAGCGGCTCTGGAACAAGAAAATATCGGCCGAGCAGGAGTACCTGGACGCAAAGCAGGCGCTTGCCGAACAGCGCATAGCGTTGCGCACCTCGGAGCAGAAGCTCTATGCGCTGGGTTTATCGGCTCAATACGTGAAAGAGCTTCCCCGCCATTCAGAGTTTTCGCTGACCCGCTACGAGATCATCGCTCCCTTCGACTCCACGGTAATCGAAAAACATATAACACTGGGCGAACTGCTCAAAGATGGTTCAGAACCCTTTGTAATTGCCGATCTGGACACCGTCTGGGTAAACCTCAATGTATACCAGAAGGATATTGACAGAATCAGGAGCGGCCAGCGGGTACTCATCAGTCTCGGCTCTGAAAATGGGGGAACTGAGGGCCGGATCGACTATGTGGAGCCGATTGTAAAGGAAGATACCCGGACGGCGCTGGCGCGTGTGATCGTCGAAAACACGGATGGGAAATGGCGTCCGGGGATGTTTGTAACTGCTAGAGTCCTCACTGATTCCACCAGCGCGGCAATCGTCGTGCCACCTGCGGCAGTGCAGACTATCGGCAGGCAGACAGTCTTGTTCGTTAAGACCGGCGAAGGATTCGAGCCGAGACATGTGACCACGGGACGTACTACGCAGGAGGGCATCGAGATCAACTCCGGACTTTCTGCCGGAGAACAATTTGCCAGCAAGGGAACCTTAACGTTGAAGGCGCAGGTCTCAAAAAGCGAGTTCGGGGGCCATTCGCATTAAGATAAAAAGGAATACTGATGTTAGATCGTATTTTGCAGTTCGCCCTCCGGCAAAGGCTCCTGGTGTTGATTGCGACGGTTGTGCTGATCGGCGCCGGAGGCTGGGCGATGAAGCGCCTGCCGGTGGACGCTTTCCCGGATGTTACCAACATCCAGATCCAGATCCTGACCCAGGCCCCTGGAATGGCGCCGACCGAAGTTGAGAAGCTGATAACCTTTCCCATAGAGACTACGATGGGCGGACTCCCTCGCCTGGACCAGGTCCGCTCTCTCTCCAAAATAGGCCTTTCCGTCATTACAGTCGCCTTTCAGGATGGGGTGGATATCTACTTTGCCCGCCAGCTCGTGTTCGAGAGGCTTCAACAGGCCAGGGAGAGACTCCCGAAAGGGATAGAGCCGCAGATGGGGCCGATCACTACCGGCCTTGGTGAGATTTATCAGTATATAGTGGAGGGAGCGGGGCACGATATCACCGAACTCAGAGCAATCCAGGACTGGCTGATTCGCCCGATCCTCAGGACGGTTCCGGGTGTTACGGAAGTGAATTCATTCGGAGGCAAAGTCAAACAGTATGAGGTTGTAATCGATCCGGATAAGCTGAGAAGTTTCAAGCTGAGCGTGCGCGACGTTTATGAAGCCGTGGAGCGGAACAATCTCACCACGGGGGCGGGTTATATCGAGCACCGGGATGAGCAGTACATGGTACGCGGGCTGGGATTGGCAAAAAACATCTCCGATCTCAACGACATTGTCGTCACTGCCCGGGACGGCACTCCGATTCACGTGCATGATGTCGCCGAAGTGAGGCTCGGCAGCGAGGCCCGTCAGGGAGCGACAACCTATGACGGGAAAGGGGAAGCGGTAGCCGGCATTGTGATGATGCTGCGGGGCGCCTCGGGCAAGGAAGTCGTGGCTGGAGTGAAGGAAAAGGTCAAAACCATCCGGAAGTCCCTTCCCGAGGGGGTCAGGCTGGTTCCCTATTACGACAGAACGGAACTGGTCGAGAAGACAATTGCGACAGTGCGCAACAACCTGATCGAAGGAGGGCTGCTTGTAATTGCAATTCTTTTCTATTTTCTCGGTAACATCCGCGGGGCTCTGATCGTGGCCCTCGTAATCCCCCTTTCTATGCTTTTCTCCTTTCTGGGAATGCGGTGGGCGGGTCTTTCCGCAAATCTGATGACCTTGGGCGCCATCGATTTCGGAATGATCGTCGACGGAAGTGTCGTCATGGTGGAAAACGCGGTGCGCAACCTTTCCGAGCGAAAAGACGAAAAGGCGCCGCTGGTCCAGACCATCTACCTTTCAGCCCAGGAAGTTGCGCGTCCCATTGCTTTTGGAGTGGCCATCATAATTATCGTCTACCTGCCGATTGTCACTCTGACGGACATGGAAGGGAAAATGTTTTCTCCTATGGCTTTCACGGTTGGTTTTGCACTGATAGGATCACTTATCCTGACCATGACCCTGGTCCCCGTGCTCTGCACGTTTCTATTAAAAGGGAAAATGAAGGAGAGGAACCCGCTGCTCCTGGGATTGATCCGAAGGGCATACCTGCCGCTGCTCCGGCGAAGCCTCTCACGCCCCTCAGCAGTTCTTGCCGTAACCGCTCTTGCCCTGGCAGGATCCCTTGTGCTTGTGCCTTTTCTCGGAAGCGAATTTCTTCCTTCACTCGATGAGGGCAGTATTGCCGTTCAATCTTTTCGCCTGCCCTCGGTCTCCCTGACCTATTCTGTAAGTACGGCTGCGGACGTGGAAAAAGCGCTGCTCTCATTTCCGGAGGTAATTCGGGTCATCAGCAGAGCAGGCCGAGCCGAGATTGCAAACGACCCAATGGGTGTTGAGATTTCCGATATCTTTGTGAGCCTCAAACCGCGCTCCGAGTGGCAGACAACTCGAAACAAGGAGGAACTGGTCGACCGGATGCGCAAGAGACTCGAAAAGATACCGGGGATGACCTTTTCGTTCAGCCAGCCGGTGGCCCTGCGTGTAGACGAGTTGGTTTCCGGTGTAAAATCCCAGGTGGCGGTGAAGCTGTTCGGCGAAGACATAAACGTTCTCAGGACCAAGGGCGAAGAGATATCGGAGGTATTGGAGGGCGTTCGCGGCGCCGCGGATGTGATGGTCGAAAAAGTGACGGGTCTTGGCTACCTCCAGGTGGAGATCAACCGGGAGGCGATTTCCCGCTATGGCATCAATATTGGCGATATCCAGGACGTACTTGAAGTGGCTGTGGGCGGTAAGCATGTGTCTGAACTGTTCGAGGGGGAAAAGCGTATCGCGGTGGCCGTTCGGTTCCCGACTGACCAATTCAACAGTGCGGAGAAGATCGGTGAAATAGCGATTTCGGCCCCTGGCGGAGCAAGAATCCCCCTGAAGCATCTTGCTCAAATCTACACTGAAGAAGGACCTGCCCAGATTTCAAGGGAGAGCGGATCGCGGCGCATCGTGGTGGAGAGCAATGTCTCGGGGCGGGATATCGGAAGCTTTGTGGCAGATGCTCAGAAAGCAATCGAGAGCCGGGTCCAGCTTCCTCCCGGATACTACATCAGTTGGGGCGGACAGTTTGAAAACCAGCAGCGGGCGATGGCACGACTTTTACTCATTGTCCCTGTCTGTTTGGCCCTGATCTTCATTCTGCTCTTCTCCACTTTCCAATCGGTGCGGCAGGCCTTTCTCATAATCCTGAACGTTCCTTTCGCCCTGATAGGAGGCATCGTGGCCCTCTACGTCAGGAATCTGCCCCTGTCGGTATCCGGGGCGGTCGGCTTCATAGCCCTTTTCGGGGTGGCGGTGCTCAACGGTATAGTAATGGTTTCCTATTTCAATAAGCTTCGCCAGGATGGCCTGGAGCTGGGCGTGGCTATAGTGCAGGGCGCCTCGGTGAGGCTCAGGCCGGTGCTCATGACGGCGTTGGTGGCCTCGCTTGGTTTCGTACCGATGGCTCTTTCACAGGGTACCGGGGCCGAAGTCCAAAGGCCGCTGGCTACCGTGGTGATCGGCGGGCTTGTCAGCTCAACCTTGCTGACCATGATTGTGCTGCCTACCCTATATAGGTGGTGGGAAGGCAGGCTGGAGAGAAAAAACGGCGACAGGCATGCCATGACCGAAACGGAAACGCAGGATTGAGAGAAGAGGGAAGGATAATAACGCCATGAAGGAAATAAAAGCCTATATCAAGCCTCATAAACTCTCAAGCGTGACCTTGGCTCTCCAACAGATAAAGGGGCTCGACGGTATTTCTATTTCGAATGTTCGAGGCTTCGGCCGGGGTAGGGCGAAGACTGCCCCGGACAGGATCACTGAGGATTTCCTTGATTTTGTACCACGGGTCAAGATCGAGATTGTCTGCCGGGATAACCTTGTAGAAGAGATTGTCTCTATAATTGAAAATACAGCCCGGACCGGGCTGAGAGGTGACGGAAAGATCTACGTATCCGAAGTGCTGACTGCCGTGCGGATAAGCACCGGAGAGCGGGATGAGAAAGCGATATAGGAAGGAGACCCAAAAATGAGAAAAAGAAACGTCACTATGTTGGCGCTGTCGGGAGCGTGCATCCTTGTTGCAGCCTTTGTTATCGGCTGTACCGGTAAGAATATGAGCCTGAGAGAGGCTCTTGGGATCAGAATTGAGGTTTTGCCTTCAGGGGATGGCAAGGTTGAGATAGCCGAGGCAGGAGCTTACCGGGAAAACGGCGACCTTGTGGTGGCGGGCACGGCGAAGATGACAGGTCCTCTTTTTTCGTCGTATAAAGGGCATATCGATATTGCTGTCCTTCCCCCCGGGGGCGGGAGAGCCGAGTTAAGCACCTCGGAGTACTCTCACCATCCTTCGAGGCGCACGAGTTCATCATTTCAGGTGCGTTTTCCCGTGCCTGCGAAAAAAGGAACGAGGGTGGTCATGCTGTTTCATTCGGTCAACGATACCGGATCTGAGCACTCGAACGCGGTTGAGCGGCTCCTTGGAGAAAGAGGCTAGGCCTGCCCTTTACCCGTGAGTTGCGCCGGAGCAGCTTCAGTCGCCTCGGAGCGAAAA
>CAZIJV010000027.1:0-76839 GCA_964539645.1 uncultured Syntrophobacter sp. | reverse complement strand
CCTGGAATCTGATTAGTTTTTCGTCACGATCTTTGCAGAGCTGACAAAATGGGCCATCCTTCGAGCCGTCATCCTGGAGCCGCCAGTATTTCCCATCTATGAACCTCAATTCCTCTTTCAGCTTCAGCTTCTCTTCAAGTTCTTTGATTCTCTCGGCATATTCCTGGATAAGCTCTCGAAACTCGTTCAACCTCTCCCGCAAAGCAATAATGGTTTCCTTGTCCTGGGCAGAAGTCATGCGGCTGGAAAGTTCTGTGGCCGCGTCCAGATTCTCTTTAAAGCCTTTGGGCGTGAACATCGAAGAAAGAGACATTCTGTATTCTCCCGTTCGGTTGAATGGGTAACAGTCATGCCTTTTCTTTGCTCAAACGGAACCTCTTGTCAACCGGGTTTTCGGGCCGCTTATTAGCACCATATTAGCATATTCGCCATATTAGCATGGCAATTTCCTGCAAAGTCAATTCCAATAAGCGTTTTCAGCCATCGCTTTTTCTCGCTTCTGGTCCCCCCTCCTTCCACTTGGCTTTCTTCATTTCTCAAATTCAAGTGCATCCCTACCTTCTGCTCGCGCTCCACCATCGATAAGCGGGGAGGCATTGCCACTATTTATCCTTGAAGAATGGTCTGAAAAAAGTTATGTATACTGCCTGTTAATGTTCATTCTCTATTCCCGGTGCTGACAGGCACGGCCATTCTAATTCCAGAGACTCACCCGTTCCAATTCCAATCTTGAGTACTGCCCAGGAAGCCTGTTTAGGCTATTTTACCATTTCAGGGTTAGCAATTCGCAACCCGCTATGGAGACCAATGCATTCCAGTTGCATTCCCGAACTGCCCATGTGCACTCATAACCGCGCCGTAATCCGGCGCCGGGGCGATGCGTCACAGCATCGATTATCCCGGTTGAGTGAAGGCGGAAATCTTCCCCTGCCCCACCGGCGCCGAATAATCAGGCCCGGTCCGGTATATTCCCGGCCCGCATCGATAAAAACATTTTCAACGCAGGTGTTTCAAAATCAACCTCGATCCCATAGAGGAGATTGGAAATGAAGGAAAAGCTACAAGAGATTTTTTCGCGTCACCACGGCTCGCGGGACGCCCTGATTCCCATTTTGCAGGATATCCAGGGCCAATACGGCTACCTGCCGCCCGAAGCCATGGATGCCGCCGCCAGGTTCTGCCGGATCTCTCCGGTGGAAGTCTACGGCGTAGCCACCTTTTACGCGCAGTTCAAGTTCGATCCGGTAGGGAGGAACTCAATCATGGTCTGCCAGGGCACGGCATGCCACGTTATGGGCGGCGCCCGCATCCTGGAGGAAGTGATAAACCAGCTCAAGGTGCAGCCCGGCAAGACCACCAAAGACGGCCGGTTCACGCTGGAGACCGTCGCCTGTATCGGCGCCTGCGCCCTGGCCCCTGCGATGTTCGTCAACAAGGAAACACACGGTCGAATGAAACCCGAGAAAATAGCGGAGGTTCTGAATGGAGCCGGCAACTAAACTGCAACCGGAAAAGGCGCGCCAGGTGCTTGTCTGTCGGGGTACGGGGTGCGAGTCTCAAAAAGCGAATCTCATATTTCAAAACCTTCAGCAGGAGATGGACAAAGCAGGGTTGAACGGGTCCGTCGAACTGAAGTTCACCGGCTGCCACGGTCTCTGCCAGATGGGGCCGACGGTTATGGTCATGCCCGCCGGCACTTTCTACTGCCACGTCGGACCCGATGATGTCTCCGAAATCGTGGAGATGGACCTGGTAAAGGGCGAGCCGGTAGAAAGACTCATTTTCCTGGATCCCAAGACCAAGGATCGGGTACTGGATTACCGGGACATGAACTTTTTCAAGCCGCAGCGACGGATCGTCCTTCGAAACACCGGCTTCATCAACCCGGAGATAATCGACGACTACCTCGCCGCGGGAGGGTACGACGGAATCAAAAAAGCCCTGAAGATGACCCAGCAGGAAGTCATCGACGAGATGAAGAGATCGGGGCTTCGCGGACGGGGCGGCGGCGGTTTCCCGACCGGCATGAAATGGGAGTTCGCCAACCGCTCGGTCGCCGATCAGAAGTACATCATCTGCAACGCGGATGAAGGCGACCCGGGGGCCTTCATGGACCGTGCGGTGCTCGAAGGCGATCCGCACAGCGTGCTCGAAGGCATGATGATCGGCGGCTATGCGATAGGCGCAACCAAAGCCTACGTTTACGTGCGCGCCGAATACCCGATGGCCTATGAACGCACGCTCATCGCCATAGACCAGGCGCGCGAGCGCGGTTTTCTCGGCACGAAGATCTTCGGCTCGGACTTTGATTTCGACATTAAGGTGAAACTGGGCGCCGGGGCCTTCGTGTGCGGGGAGGAAACCGCCCTCATGGCCTCCATCGAAGGAAAGCGCGGCATGCCGATGCCGAGGCCGCCCTTTCCTGCCGTAAAAGGCCTTTTCGGAAAACCCACCAATATCAATAACGTTGAAACCTTTGCAAACATCCCGGTCATTATGACCAAGGGCGGAGACTGGTTCGCGGAGGTCGGAACCGAAAAGAGCAAGGGAACCAAGGTGTTCGCACTCGCCGGCAAGATAACCAACAGCGGCCTGGTCGAGATCCCGATGGGAACCCCTCTTCGCACAATCGTGGAAGATATCGGCGGCGGCATCCCGAACAAGCGCAAATTCAAGGCCGCCCAGACCGGCGGTCCTTCCGGAGGGTGTCTGCCCTTCAACCATTACGACGTCCCGATGGACTATGAAAACCTTACCGCGCTTGGCGCCATCATGGGCTCGGGCGGACTCATCGTAACCGATGAAAACACCTGCATGGTGGACATGGCGAAGTTCTTCCTCACCTTCACCCAGAAAGAATCCTGCGGCAAATGCGTTCCCTGCCGGCTCGGGACCAAGAAGATGCTCGAGATCCTGACCGACATCTCCAAGGGCAAGGGAACCATGGAGCAGCTCGATCAGTTGATCGAACTGGCTGAGGATGTGAAGGCGGGATCGCTTTGCGGGCTCGGGCAGACGGCGCCGAATCCGGCCCTGTCGACCGTGAGGCATTTCCGCGAGGAATACGAAGCGCACATTCTGAGGCATGAATGTCCTGCCCGGGTCTGCGTGCGGTTGCTCAAGTTCGAGGTAAACGAGGAGAACTGCACGAAGTGCGGCTCCTGCTTCAAAGCCTGCCCGGCAGAAGCCATAACCTGGAAGAAGAAGGAATTCGCCCGGATCGACAAGGAGAAGTGCATCGCCTGCCGTTCCTGTATCCTGGCCTGCCGTTTCCATGCAATTGATTAGCCGAGTTGCTGAGTCGATCCCCATTCACCCGACGGATGCGGGAATCGACTGACGCAAAGCAAGAGAGGACAAATGGACGATAAACTGACACTTACAATAAATGGAATGAGTGTGCGAGGCCGAAAAGGGCAAACGGTGCTCGAAGTCTGCCGGGAAAACAGCATAAAGGTCCCGACCCTTTGCTATCATCCCAAGATGCCTCCCTACGGGGGCTGCCGCCTCTGTATAGTCGAAATCCAGAACATGCGAGGGCTTCCTCCCTCCTGCACCACTCCGGCTATGGACGGGATGATCGTCAGCACCCACACCGAAAAACTGGCCCGGGTCCGCAAGACCGTGCTGGAGCTTCTTCTCGCCTACGGCGATCATAACTGCCTGCTGTGCGAAACAAACGGGGAATGCGAACTGCAAAACCTGGTCTACGAGCACGGAATAGATGCCGTGCGCTTCACAACCGATTATGTCCGAAAGCCGATAGATGATTCCAGTTCCATGATCGTGAGGGACCAGAACAAGTGCGTTCTTTGCGGGCGCTGCGTGCGCGGTTGCCTCTCGGTCCAGGTAAATGGGGTGATCGATATAGCCGCCAGAGGCTCAGATTCCTATATAACCACCTTTAATGCCGGTTCTTTGAAAGATTCGAACTGCGCCTTTTGCGGCGAATGCATCGGGGTTTGTCCAACCGGAGCGCTTACCTACAAGCAGGCCCGGTTTAAGGGAAGACCCTGGGAACTCAAAAAGACGGTCACTACCTGCGTTTACTGCGGGGTAGGCTGCCAGATGGAGCTGAACGTCAAAGACAACGAAGTTGTACGGGTTACCTCGAGCGCCGATATACCGGGTCCCAACAATGGAAGCCTCTGCGTCAAGGGACGCTTCGGCATGGATTTCATCAACCACCCCGACCGGCTCAAAACCCCTCTTATTCGCAAGCAGGGCGAGCTTGTCGAAGCGAGTTGGGATGAGGCGCTGGATCTTGTGGCCAAAAAACTTGGCGAGACGAAGGATAAGTCCGGACCCGATTCCGTGGCCTTCTTCTCCTCTGCCCGGTGCACAAACGAAGAAAACTACCTTCTTTCCAAGTTCTCGCGCGCGGTGATCGGAACCAATAATGTCGATCACTGCGCCCGTCTCTGACACTCCTCCACGGTGGTCGGTCTGGCCGCCGCATTCGGAAGCGGTGCAATGACGAATTCGATAGAGGAACTGGAAAGAGCCGATGTGGTTCTCATCACCGGCACCAATACGCGGGAGATGCACCCCGTGCTATCGGCCTTCATCAAGCGCGGAGTAACGAGCGGCAAGACAAAACTGATAGTCATCGACCCAAGAAGAATAGACATGGTCGATTTCGCGGAAGTCTGGCTGCGCCAGAAACCGGGATCGGACGTCGCCTGGCTCAATGGCATGATGAACGTCATCATCAGGGAAGAACTCTACGACAAAAAGTATGTCGAGGAGAGGACCGAGGACTTCGATGCCCTGAAGAAGACCGTTTCCACCTATACACCCGAGCGTGTAGAGGAGATTTCCGGAATTCCGGCGGAGGACCTGATCCAGGCTGCCCGGGTTTATGCCCAGGCGCCCGCGGCATCCATCGCCTACGCAATGGGCATCACGCAGCATATAAACGGGACTGACGCCGTAAAGAGCGTTGCCAACCTCGCCATGCTCTGCGGCAACATCGGAATCGAATGCGGCGGCGTCAATCCGCTTCGCGGCCAGAACAATGTTCAGGGCGCCTGCGACATGGGGTGCCTGCCCAATGTTCTCACCGCCTACCAGTCCGTTACCGTGCCCGAGGTGCGGGAGAAGTTCGCCAAGTTCTGGGGCGTGGATTCCATCCCGGATAAACCGGGAAAGACCATCGTGGAGATTATCGATGCCGCCGCCAAAGGAGAGATAAAGAGCCTCTGGGTGGTGGGCGAAAACCCCATGATAAGCGATCCCGACCTGCATCACGTAGCACAGGGCCTGGATAATCTGGACTTTCTGGTTGTCCAGGATATCTTCCTGACCGAGACGGCGCAGAAGGCCCACGTGGTATTCCCCGCGGCCTGCTTTGCGGAAAAAGAGGGTACCTTCTCGAATACCGAGCGGCGCGTACAGAGGGTCAGAAAAGCCGTTGAGCCGCCCGGAGAGGCCCGTGCGGACTGGGAAATCATCGCCGCAGTCGCAAACCGCATGGGCTACGAGATGAACTACCCGGATGCGAAGGCCATCTTCGATGAAATGACCAAGGTGACTCCGTCTTATGCCGGAATGAGCTATGAGCGGCTGGACAAGGGCGGGCTCCAGTGGCCCTGCCCCACCGCCGAACACCCGGGAACCAAATTCCTGCACAAGGATAAATTCGTGCGCGGAAAGGGCAAATTCCACGCTATAGAATGGATCCCCCCTGCGGAATCGACCGATGATGAGTATCCCTTCCTTCTGACTACCGGTCGCGTGCTCTTCCAGTATCACACGGGCACGATGACCCGCCGCTCGGAAGGACTGAACGGCTGTGCGCCGGAATGCTTCGTTGAGGTGAACAGCCGGGACGCTGTGAGACTGGGAGTCGCGGACGGTGAAATGCTAAAAATCACTTCGCGGCGGGGTACGCTTACAGCCAAGGCGCTTATAGGGGATAAAACCAAGGCGGGCACGATCTTCATCCCGATGCATTACTTCGAGGCTGCCGTAAACAACCTGACCATTTCGGCCCTCGATCCTCAGGCGAAGATCCCTGAATACAAGGTGTGCGCGGTCAAGGTGGAAAAAGCCGCTTAGGCGCTATCAAGGCGGACTTGTGTCTGCTTTGCAATCCAGAAGGCGGGGCCGGACGATTTCGGTCCCGCTTTTTCATAGTTAGTCTCGGGATAAACGAAGGAGATATCATCACGATCACCTCCAGGCGTGGTCAGATCGAGGCGCCCGCCCGCCTGAGAAATACCCTCACACCCGGAACCCTCTTCATGCCGATCCATTTCGGTGAAAGTCCCGCCAATATCCTCACCGACTCGGAAGCTCATGATCCGCTCGTCAAAATACCGGAATACAAAGTCTGCGCAGTAAAGGTGGAAAAAGCCGCATAAACTCACCGAGACAATAGGGAACGCGACAAACGGGGCATCTAAATATCTGGCTCCGTTTCTCCTTTGCAGGGTTAGGTCAGTGAGTTCTGCATCATTGCCCGGACCCGGGCGCCGCGGAATGCCCCCAAGAGGTGTGGAATGCATTGCGGTTCAAGAATTTTATTGACAGTTAACAAAATAGATAATAGGATTGTTAACAATCCTCCCCCCGGGATAAAAAGTCAAGCTGGATAACGGGCGGCGCCTGGAGCCCAGCTTACTACACATAGGCTCTTCACCCAATCCAAAAGGACCAGGAGAACACGTTATGGCGTCCAGGTACAAGGTGCGCCTTTACGAAGCAATGCACTCCAGCGGAACCGATCTTCTCAAACAGCACAGTGAGGTAATCTACGCAAAGTCCTTCAAAGAAGACGATATCATCGCACAGGTTGCTGACGTAGATGCCATAATCATCCGCGCCAACGGCGCGATAACGCGCGCAATCATCGATGCGGCCCCTCGGCTCAAAGTCATCGGCAGGCACGGTGTGGGGCTGGACTCTATCGATCTCAAAGCCGCGAAGGAACCCGGAATCCCGGTAGTCTACACGCCCACCGCAAATTCGGGAAGCGTTGCAGAGCACTTTGTGGCGCTTGCTCTCATGCTTGCCAAGAAAGTCAAGCTGGGTGACGACGCGCTGAGGGCCGGGCAGTGGGATGCCCGCTACAAGCTGATCGGCACCGAGCTTTCCGGGAAGACCCTGGGGGTGCTCGGATTCGGCAGGATCGGCCAGCAGACGGCGCGCATCTGCCACAACGGCTTCGGGATGAAGGTCCTTTACTGTGACGCGGTCTCCTACCCCGAGGCGGAAACGGCATTGAAGGCGCAGAGAGTCTCCAAGGAGGCTATTTTTTCGCAATCCGATTTCATTTCGGTCAACCTGCCCTATCTGCCCGAGACTCGCCACTTCGTCAACGAGGAACTGCTCCGGTTGATGAAGCCGACTGCCTTTCTGATCAATATGGCGCGAGGGGTTATCTGGAAAGAAGAAGACGTTATCAAAGCCCTGGAGGAAAAGAAGATCGCCGGGGTCGGTTCGGACGTGTATGAGCATGAGCCCATTAACTGCGATCATCCTTTCTGCAAGATGGAAAACTTTGTGGGAATCCCGCACATGTCCGCGCATTCCGAGGAAGCCATGATCCTGATGAGTATGGTGGCGAAGAACGTGATAGCAGTTCTCGAAGGCCGTCAACCTGAATTTCCAGTAAAGCTTTAGCAAGAGAGAGTGGAGGAGTGAATGCCTACCGTTACGGTTTTGGAACAGAGCTGCAAAGGAGTTGAGGATTGCGGCATCTGCACGTTCGTTTGTCCTGAATCCCTGTTCAAATCTTCGGAGAGGATAAACAACGCCGGTTACGTGCCGCCGCAGGTTGAAGGCCGGGAGAAATGTACCGGCTGCCGCAACTGCATGATCTACTGTCCGGACTTTTCCATTGTTGTAGAAAAGGACTCACAGGGGCCGACTTCGGCAGAGAAGGAAGACGATGAGTAAAACAACAGGTCAAGTAAATGCCGGTACGCATTTCCTGATGGGTAATATCGCCTGCGCGGAAGGCGCCATTGCGGCGGGATGCAATTTTGCGGCAGGCTATCCCATCACGCCCGCAACGGAAATAATAAATCATCTTGCCGCAAAACTGCCCCGGCACGGCGGAATTTTTCTCCAGACGGAAGACGAGATTGCCGCTATTTCGGCTATCGTGGGCGCTTCATGGAGCGGATGCAAGGTACTCACGGCCACCTCGGGGCCGGGCATCAGCCTCATGCAGGAAAACATCGGTTTCGCCGTGGCCACCGAAACTCCCCTGGTCATCATCGATGTGCAGCGCCTGGGGCCTTCCACCGGGGTTCCTTCCATCGGACTTGCCGGGGACATCGTCCAGGTGGCGAGAGGATCTCACGGCGACTATCAAATCATCGCCCTTTGTCCTGACGGCCCCCAGGAAATGTTCGACCTGACTGTCCGGGCCTTCAATTTGTCCGAAAAATACCGCGTCCCGGTTTTTCTGATGGCGGAAGGCTTCATCGGCCATATGCGCGAGCGCGTGGTGATCCCCGAAGAGTCCGAACTCTCGCTGGTCAGCCGCAAGATCCAGAGCGGCAGTGACGGGCCGATGCAGCGGCAGGATTTCATGGATTCCGAAGTTGCGCCCATGCCTGTTTTCGGACGCGGCCTCAAGACCCATGTAACCAGTTCCTGCCACGATGAGCATGGCATGCGCAATCTCAGCGACCCGGAAGTCATGCACCGCTTTATCACCAAGCCGATAGACAAAATCATGAACCACCTCCACGACATCGTCCAGGTGGAAAAGGATTATGCCGGCAAGAAGATCGTGCTGGTCTCCTACGGTTCGGTTTCGAGGTCTGCGAAAGCGGCCGCGGAGCTGGCGCGCGCGCAGGGAATCGATACCGGCACTTTTCGGCTCATCACCTGCTGGCCTTTTCCCGGCGCGGAGATAAAGCAGATGGCTGAATCCGTCGATCACATGTTCGTGCTCGAAAACAACTGCGGACAACTCTTTCCTTACATCAAAGCGGAAGCCGCGCATGCATGCCGTGTGGATTTCATCGGCCCGCAGATCCTCGGACAAATTCATGATCCTGAATATGTTCTGGGTCGTCTCAAGGAGATGATCAGATGAGTGAAATAGTACACCCTCTGCGAAAGTACATGCGGCCGCACGTAAAGAAAACCACTACCTGTCCCGGCTGCGGCAACGGAATAATCGTACAGTCGATCCTGCGGGCGATCGACGAGTTGGGAATGGATATGGATCACTTCGCATTTGTATCGGGCATCGGCTGCGCGGCATGGATTCCCAGCCCGCTGTTCAATGCCGATACGCTGCATACCACGCACGGACGACCCATAGCCTTCGCCACCGGCGTCAAGCTCGGGCGCCCCGACCAGAAAGTCATGGTGGCGAGCGGTGACGGCGACTTGGCCGCAATCGGCGGTAACCACCTCATTCATGCGGCAAGAAAAAACATCGACATCACGGTCATTCTCGTCAACAACGGTATTTATGCAATGACCGGAGGACAGACCGCACCCACTACGCCGCGCGGCGTAAACACTACGACAAACCCTTACGGGACACTGGAACACGTTTTCGATATTTCCTCGCTGGTAGCGGCTGCCGGTGCGCCGTTCGTCGCACGCTGGACCACCTATCACCCGAGGCAGATGACCAGGTCGCTCAAGAAGGCAATCACCACACAGGGATTTTCCTTCATCGAGGTCATCAGCCAGTGTCCCGTCCAATACGGGAAGGTCACGAAGAGCGGCAATGCGCTCGACCTTCTGAAACATTACAAGCAGAACAGCGTCAGGGTCGACAAGGCCAAAGCAATGGATGCCGAAGAGCTGAAAGGGAAGATAATCGTGGGCGAGTTCGTCGATACGGATAAGCCTGAATTATCTGCTCAATGGAGTCAGTTGAAATCGAGAGTAATGGAGGGCAGGTCATGAGCCGCGTAGAGATTACGATTGCCGGCCTCGGTGGACAGGGATCGATCACTGCCGGCGTTATGCTGGGAGAGGCCGCGGTAAAGTTCGACAACAAGTATGCAGCCTTGACCCAGGCTTATTCTTCGGAGCAACGAGGCGGCTTCGCCGCGACCTGGGTGATTGTATCCGACTCCCCGGTGCTCTTCCCGCGCGTGACCCATCCGGATATCCTCGTCGCCCAGGCAATGGATTCCATCAACCGCTATGCGAAGGTGCTCAAGCCCTCAGGACTGCTCATTATCGACAGCGATATGGTCCAGGAGGTCCCGGAAGGGATTGCAAATGTTGTCCGGATTCCCGCCACCAGCATTTCCCGCAACCAACTGGATGCGCCGGTGACGGCAAATGTTATGATGCTGGGAGCTTTGTGCGCCTCCTCGGGGATCGTCAGCAGAAAAGCCCTGGAACAGATTATTGTAAGCTCCGTTCCCAAGGGTAAGGATGAGGTGAACCTGAAGGCCTTCGATATTGGTTTCAATTTGGCCAAAGATCAGGCCGCCACGAAATAGAAGCAACGCTTGCTGCATAAATTTACTGAATTGGAGTCTCCATGGGAGTCAAGACAAAGCAGGAATACATTGAAAGTCTTCGTGCGCTGAAACCGACCGTCTATATGTTCGGCGAGCGCATTGATAATGTTGTGGATAATCCCAGGATAAGGGCGGGCATAGAAGCCACAGCCGCCACCTATGAACTTGCCGAAATCGAAGAGTACAAATCCCTGGTTATCACCCACAGCACGCTGATAGATGAACCGGTAAACCGCTACACTTTGCCTCCCCGGTCAATTGAAGACCTGGTGGCCCGGGTCAAGATCAACCGCACCATGGGAAACCGTGTCGGCACCTGCTTCCAGCGCTGTACCGGCCTCGACTGCCTCTCAGCTCTAGCCATCGTGACCTACGATATCGACGCCAAGTACGGCACGCAGTACAACGCACGCTACCTCGAGTTTCTGAAGCATGTGCAGAGAAACGATCTCACCTGCAACGCCGGAGTAACCGACGTCAAAGGAGATCGCTCGCTCGGCCCCCACGAGCAGGAAGACAAGGACATGTACCTGCACATCGTGGAACGCCGCAAGGACGGCATTGTGGTGAGAGGCGCAAAGGCCCACCAGACGGGTTCGCTCTCCTCGCATGAAATCATCGTGCTTCCCACCCGGGCGCTGCGCAAGGGCGATGAAGACTACGCGCTCTCTTTTGCGATTCCCTCTGACAGCCCCGGGCTGATTCATGTGGTCGGCAGGTCCAGCCTCGATACCCGTGAACTCGACGGCTGCGACAGGGGCAACGTCATGTATTCGAAGTACTGTCCCACGGTCATCTTCGACGATGTTTTCGTACCCTGGGACAGAGTCTTCATGTGCGGAGAGGTGGAATTTGCGGTCGATATGGTAAACCGTTTCTCGGCATTCCACAGGCAGAGCCACGGCGGCTGCAAGGCCGGCAAGATCGACTGCATGGTGGGCGCCGCGCTGGTCATGATGGACTACAATGGAACGGACAAAGCCAGCCACCTCAAGAACAAGATAATAGACATGATTCACAGGGCCGAGACCCTCTATGGCTGCAGTCTTGCCGCCTCCTACGAAGGCAAGGCCGAGCCCTCGGGCAATTTCTTCATCGATCCCGTACTGGCAAACGCATCGAAGATCCATGAGGGAAAAGAGATGAGCGAGGCAGGCAGGCTGCTCGTCGACATTGCAGGCGGGTTCGTTGCGGACCTGCCTTCCGACCGGGACCTGAGCAACCCCGAGATCGGAACTCTTCTCAAGAAGTATCTCAAGGGCCGTGGCGATATTCCCGTTGAGAACAGGGTTAAAATGTACCGGCTCGTGGAAAAGCTTGTCATGGAAAGCGCCGATACCATCTCAGACATTCACGGCGGAGGATCTCCGAAAGCGCATCGCATTACCATTCTGCGCGAAAGCAACGTCAAGGCGAAAAAAGATGCGGTAAAACGCCTTGCCGGAATAGATTAACCGGAAGTTCCTGCGGCTGCATTTACCACTGTCGTCTCCACACGACACTCACACCGCCATGCGGGGAAGCCTTTTTCTTCCCCCATGCGGGGTGGTAACCACGAACCTGGCGATGGACATGGCTGAGATTACCGCAAAACAACAGCTTTCTCATTGGATCGAGGATCTGATCAAGAGGTTTTGCCTCGACTCCCCCGAGAATTCACTGAAGAATCCTACCGGCGACCGGGCATGGGATGAACCGCTCGTCGGCTTCTCACGCGGCAATGACCCTGTTTACCTGAAGCTCAAGGAAGACATCGGTCCTTTCTACATGACCCCTGACGAAGTTTTCAACCGGTTCTTCCCCTCGACCCCTGCCCTTCCCCACGAACTCTCCGTGGTCAGTTGGATTCTTCCACAAACGAAAGCCACCAGGTCCGATCACCGAAAGGAATCGCTTCATCCTTCGGAGAGGTGGGCCAGGTCCAGGCATTTTGGCGAGGCCTTCAATGTGCTGCTTCGCGATCATGTGTGCAACAGTCTCAAGGAAGCCTGCATCCAGGCGGTAGCCCCCGTGAACGCTCCTTTTTGGACCAGGCAGGCATCCGAGAACTACGGCCTGGCCTCCAACTGGTCCGAGCGCCATGCGGCCTTCGTTTCCGGACTGGGTACTTTTGGATTGTGCGATGGCATTATCACCCCGGTGGGAAAAGCCGTGCGCTGTGGTTCGGTAGTGGCCCGAATGGCTGTAGAACCGACAGAGCGGCCATACAAGGGACATCACGATTACTGCCTGCATTTCTCACAGGGCGAGTGCGACCAGTGCATAAAGAGATGCCCGGCAGGGGCCATCTCGCAGTCCGGCCACGACAAGACAAAATGCCAAAGCTACCTGAAGGAAATGTCCAAACTGGTGAAAGAGCGGCTGGGCTTCGAGACCAGCCCCTGTGGCTTGTGCCAGACAAAAGTACCCTGTGAGTTCAGAATCCCTGTGGCAGCCGGTGGAAAGCATTAATCCGGAGCGCTTGACCTCGTGTGCTCGCAACAGACAGGGAATCGTCCACGCGAGCATGTAAAGGCGACTCGTAGCCGGCTTTTCGAAGCAGTTCAAAAGAAGACCGAATGCAGTTCCCGGGCTGGATTCCGGCTCAGGAACCCTGCCCGAATGACGGAGTGTGAGGCCCTGCAAACCGGTTTGGCATTGGAGACCTACAACCATGAGAACCTGACCTTTTGCAAGGTCGGCCAGATTGTGGTGAGCAAAGCGGCGTACTTGCGCTCATCGGGCTATCGCAGGAATTCACGTGCCCGGTCATTCCGGCGGCGCTCCTGAGCCGGAATCCAGCGAGACCGCCACGCTTTTAGCCACGCCTTTGGCGTGGTTTGAAGGAGGATGAAGATTTATTTTGTTCCGCCGGCGTGGCCTCCAAAAATGAAGTTTCATAAGAGCGGCGCCGCCCCGTTTTGGAACGGGGTTTTATCGAGGACGAAACTTCATTGGGGCACATTCACCCCAATGAAGTTTCATATAAGCTGAGCCGCCGTAAGACATGGATGGTCTATGGCGGCATGCATGTTTAACATTATCGCTACGGAATGAACCAGTTACCAGGAGAGGACATGCATGAGTTCGCCATACCATCGAGGCCCTTTGGAGATACCGGAATCGAGGTGACCATCGCAGGACTCGGCGGCGAAGGCGTCCTGAGAACCCACGGCCAGGAGGCAGCGGCACGGGTTGTGATCCGCGAAGCCGTCGCCCGCGGGATAGGCTACTTCGATTGCGCTCGGGCTTATGCCGGGAGCGAGCAGTACTACGGATCAATCTGGTCCGCCCACCCGGAATACCGGTCCAAAATCTTCCAGGCAAGCAAGTCCGCAATGAGAAGCAAAAAAGCCGCACTGGCCGATCTCGACCAGACACTCAGAAATATGAGCATCGACCACCTCGACCTCTGGCAAATCCACGATGTGAGAACCGACGAGGACCTCGCGCGCATATCCGCTCCCGGCGGAGCGCTGGAGGCGTTCACTGACGCAAGGGCCGCAGGGAAGACTCGCTTTATAGGCGTCACCGGACATCACGATCCTGCCGTGCTGGAGAAAGCGATTCGCGAATGGCCGGTCGATTCGGTCATGATGCCGATCAACCCCGTCGAAGCAGCAATCGGCGGTTTTATGGATTCCGCCCTGCCCGCCGCGAAGGAAAAAGGCCTGGCAGTCATAGCAATGAAAGTCCTTGGCGCCTCGCATTACATATCGAATGAGGGCGGAATCACTCCTGAAATGCTGATCCGGTTCGCGCTGTCGCAGCCCATCAGTGTTGCAATCGTGGGCTGCTCCACTGCCGCTCACGTTGAGACCCTCGCAGAGACCGGGAAGCGCTTTTTACCTCTCAGCCATGAAGAACAGGCAATGCTTGTTGAAGCCTTTCGACCATATGCAGAAAGATTGGCTTTCTATCGGGGAGTGATCTGATTTCAGCGATCGGAGACTACTGCAACTCCTTTTTTCAACAGATCTTTTCCGAACTGGCTCACCAGCAGATAGATGGTGGCGTTCGCGTAGGCTATGACGGTGCCGATGTATATGCCGTAAACAGGATAGCAAAGGGAGACTGTGAGGCAGTAGATTATTACCGAAACCAGTCCTTTCGGAACATTTTTGATTATTACGTAGGCTTGCTCCGGGTTGTATGTCAGATGGATAATCACCACCAGGGGAAGCATAATATTCGGGAAGGCTGAAAAAAGCCCGGCCCAAGTGGGACCGATGAGTTTCGCCGATGAAATAATGAGCACCACCACGGCGCTGGCGAAAGCTCCCCTAATGAGCAGCAGGCTCGGTTTCATGCTCACTCTCTGCCCGATGCCGACGTTTTGAATTCCCCTCTGGAGACGAATAAAGACCAGGATAGTCACTACAGGCAATACAATTGCCGGAAGCAGGCTGGAAGGGACGAAGCTAAGCAGCCAGGCTGCCGCGAAATACCCTGACAGTCCCGCAGCGCAGGAAACCGCAATCTGCGGAACCGCACTCAAGCTTCCGGCGCACATCGACATTTTATAATAACCGTAGCCGAATACTACCGTTGCAGCAACACCTGCCGAAGTATGCAGCGCACTTTTAGCGGCAAAGTGCGGGTCGATTTCGAAGCCCATGAAAAAAAGGGCAATAGCGGCGCCCAGGGGATATCCGGTGAGAATCCCGGCGACTCTCGGGCTCACCACCTCCGCAAGAACAGAGAGGCTGACCGTAATCAGGACTACGACCCCCATCTTGATCAGGGTCATGAATGTGAAGAGATCGTTAATTATTTGCACGCTACGGCAGCCTGTTTCCCAGGCAGTCTCCACCTTCTTGAAAGCGGTGGGCACGAAAAAAACTGTGCCCACCCAACGTTTGCAGCAATAGAACTCAAAGTTGCATACGCTATCAGCTCATCCGCTCCACCACGGCAGCCACGCCGTTCCCACCGCCGATACAAAGGCTGACCACTCCCAGGGAAGCATCACGCTGCCTCAGGGCGTACAACAGAGTGGTAAGCAGTTTCGTTCCGGTCGCGGCTACGGGATGTCCCAGGGCGATTGCTCCGCCGTGCACATTTACCCTGGAGCGGTCCAGCCCGAGGTCCTGCTCGCAGGCAAGATACTGCGCCGCGAAAGCCTCGTTGAGTTCGATAAGGTCCATATCGCCAAGCGAAAGGCCCGCCATCTTCAATGCCCTGGGTATTGCCTTGGACGGGGATATTCCAAAGCGCTTCGGATCGACGCCCACAAAGGCATAGCCCCGCAGCAGAGCCATGGGCTGGAGTCCCATGGAAGCGGCTTTGGTTCGTTCCATAAGCACCACGGCTGAGGCGCCGTCGCACAGGGCGCAGGCGTTGCCGGCGGTGACAGTGCCGCCTTTTTTGAATACCGGCTGCAGTTTGCTCAAAGAGCCGGCGGTGGTTCCAGCCCTAAATATCTCCTCATCCTTTGCCTGGATGAGTTCCCCTTTCCTGCCTTTGACCGGGATCGGCACAACTTCGTCCCGGAACCTGCCTTCTTTGACGGCGGCCTCCGCTTTATTGTGCGATTCCGCTGCGAAAGCATCCTGTTCCTCGCGCGAAATACCCCGCTCCTCCGCGAGCCATTCGGTGATCTCACCCATCAGACCGCCCCCAAGGGGACAGCGGAAGCCATCCTTATGCATCAGGTCGAGCAGTTGTCCGTCGCCCATACGGTAACCCCACCGGGCGCGCGGCAGCCCAAAGGGCACCTGGCTCGTGTTCTCGGTTCCCCCCACCAGGACCGTGTCGACATCACCGGCCTTTATGGCCTGTGCCCCAAGAATCAACGCCTGGATGCTGGAACCGCAGCGCACGTTGACGGAGACTGCCGGAACATCTTCAGGCACTCCACCCATGACTGAACAGAGCCGCGCGGCATTGGGCCCCACTCCGGCCTGCCACGCATTTCCGAATATCGTCTCTTCGATCACATCCGGAGCGATTCCCGAGCGTGCGATCACTTCGCGGACAACGGCAGCGCCGAGTTCCGGAGCTGTCACGTTTTGGAACGAGCCTCCGAACTGCCCGCCGATAGTGCGGGCTGCTCCCAGTATAACGACTTCTCTCATGGTTGATTCCCCTTTAGCTCCTCAGGTGCATTGGCATGCTTATCAGCCCCAAAGGCTGTTCTTATATCCTTTTCCCGGCGCCAAGTACATTGAGAACAGTGTCTTTCAACGAAAATTGGGGGAGAACCCCTGACTGGCGTCGTTCAGGAGTCCGCCCCCGGACCAGAGGTGAACATCATTCCCCAAGAGGTGATCACCAATTCCCCTGTAAGTGATCACCGCTTCCCCTACAAGCGACCATTCATTCCCCAAAAAAGGAGCACGCGGAGTGATCAGCCGCGCACCCCCGCCCCTGTCTTTTTTAGAGCTTCCATGCAGAGCGGCGGTATTGTTCCGATACGGAACCATTTTCATTCGCACAGTTGGGGACCATCGGAGACATGACGGTTCTGCTTGAGAACTGCCGTCCTTTGATGCCAATCGGAGAGGAAATCAACATGGTCTTCGCCTTCGCCGCTGAAAATGTTGAGCATCGATCAGGTCAGGCCCTGGCGGTGCACACCTGCATAAAGTAACCCGGGGAAGTGAATTTTCAGTTCCCATATTGTTAACAATATGGTAGACGAGATTGCTGACAGTTGTCAAATGCTTTTTTATCTTCACCACACAATCGGAATCCCTTGCTTCTAAACAGGGATTATATATAAACAAAAGGAATCCACCAAGTTTTCCAGGTCGGCCGCCGCGATTCTCTCAGGCGGTACAGATGGCGACAACGGAGCTGGAGTATGCCCATTCAGAAGAAGAATCCGAAGCTGGAATTTGAAGGCCTCCTTGCAAGGCTGGAGAGCATGATCCTGACGGGGGTTTTTCAACCGCGGGAAAGACTTATCGAACTCAATCTGGCCAGCACCCTCAACGTGAGCAGATTCTGGATAAGGGATGCGCTGAAGATTCTGGAAACCAGGGGGCTGGTCACCATGGTTCCCTACAAGGGCGCCATGGTCCGAAACCTCGAAGAAGAGGTTATCGAGGAAATATTCCAGGTGCGCGTGAACCTTGAAACTTTCGCAACACGTCTTGCCTGCGAGAAAATGAAGCCCTCCGATATCCGAACCCTCAAGCGCATGGCGAAGAACATCCGGACGAGCTTTGAAGCCGAGGACATCCAATCGATGATCGCCTCGAACGCCACTTTTCACGATTATATTTTTAAGCTTGCGGGAAACGAGGTGCTCCTGCAACTCATCAATCAGCTCAAGGCACGGTGCCATATACTCCGCCACTCTTCATGGTCCTCGCAACGGATTGTACACACCATCCTCGATGAGCATGATAAATTCGTGGCCGCTTTCGAGGCCCGGGACCTTGCGGCGCTCGATGATCTTGCAAGCATGCATATTACGCACGCAAAGGAGTTTTATCTCCACCAGTTGAAAACGAGAAAGGCCTTAACCTCCGTGCAACAGGAGGGTTGATTGTCGTATATGTGCGCACAGTAAGTAGATTGTATGGAGGTACACGGGATGGTCGGGATGACATTGGGCAGGCGCATAGCTTCGGGTAATATTTTGGTCCTTCTTCTCATGCTTGCCGCCGGGGGTAGGTTATGTCGGAATCACCGGCATACATACGGTGGTCTCCCTGTCGTATACGACGAATCATAATTGGTAATGGCCCTGTCTACGGGGGAGCGTGGTTTGAACGAGAATGAAACTTAACCTATGTCCCTCTGGCGTGATCCTTTAAAAATGAAGTCTCACATCCCCTCCAGGACACCCTGAACCCATGTAAAGGGCGCCGTGTAGCCGGACTTCTCGAAGGGAGTTCAGAAGAATACCCGGATGCAGCTCCAGGGCTCTTATCTGACTTGAAAGTCAGAGTCTCTCGTTCAAACAGGCCGAAAACCGGCGGTCTCGCTGGATTCCGGCTCAGAAGCCCCGCCGGAATGACGGAGTGGGAGGCCCACCGGCATACCGGTTTGGCATAGGAGAGGGGACTTACAACCATGAGAACCAGGCCTTTCGGCAAGTTCGGCGAATATCGTTGCGACGCAGGACGTAAATTGTACGGGGCAACCGGCGTACTTGCGTTCCTTGGGCTATCGCAGGATTCGCGTGCCCCGTCATTCCGGCAGTGCTTCTGAGCCGGAATCCAGCCGAGGAGCCAGTATCCCGGCCACGCTAGTAACCACGCCTATGGCGTGGATTGAACGGAGATGAGACTCTGCCCGTTGTCCCACTGCATGAAAAGTACCCACAGGCGCCGGCGAAAACATGGGCACAAGGCCCTATCCTACTGCCCCCTGCACACCTTCTTTGATCTGCGCCGTTAAAACCTCATTGAATCGCCATACATCTACTCACTTGCGTGCCAATGACGCTCGGGCACTGGTAGCATAGGCCCTTGTGGCCGTTGTCCCATTGCGTGAAATTACACGGAAAGAGACCGTAAGAGCCGATTCAGTTCTGGACACTTCATTGTGTGGGGTAGTACTCTAGCCGGAATGAATGGGCTTCCCTGTTCCGTGACGTTACCCGCTGCTTTTAGAAAGGACAAATATGAAAGCGATGACCATCCAGCAGCCATTCGCCTATGAGATGATGACCGGCTTTAAGACCATTGAGGCGTGCGAAACGGATACTCTTCACCGCGGAGACACTCTCATATGCGCTTCTCGAAAACCCGCACTCTCCGATGACGACATGCTGGAACTCGAGGAAGAATACGGATGCGATTTCCTCTACGGTCAGGCCCTTTTCGTGGCCCGGTTGGTCGATGTCCGCCTGATGCGGGAGGGCGACGAGGATGCCGCGATGGTCACTGAAATCGATCCCGAAGCGTTTTCCTGGATATTCGACGACATCCGCCCGGTAATCCCCTTTCCGGTCAAGGGGCGGGAAGGACTCTTCGAGGTCGAGGACCACCTGATCAACTTTTCTCCTTTTCTCTACGATGAACCCGTGGTGGTTATGGATGGAACGGTTGACCAGGATTTCAAAATCGATTTTTCCGGTTGGCATGGCAGGACAGCCGAAATCGTCCTTATTGAAGGTGAGGCGGAGCCAAGGATACGCATTTTGTGGGACAGCCTCTCATTGAAGAACATACCGGTCCAGGCGCTCGAGGCCTGCGAAAAAGAGGGCTTCGACTGGACGGCGGTCCTTTTGCGCCTGAGTGAAATAGATCATGCGGAAGCAAGGGATACGTGGGAAGACGTTCAGGCGGCGCTGGAGGAGATCGTGGAGAAGAACCCTTCCATATTCGGGGAGTAGCGGCGGCGGGCTTCTAAAATTCCTGGCAGGCCAGGAGGGATTCGAACCCCCAACCCCCGGATTTGGAGTCCGGTGCTCTAGCCGTTAGAGCTACTGGCCTGCAGGAGCCAATCTATATAGCTGGTTTGAACTTCGGAGTAAAGCAAAAAAAGCCGCAACGCCTCAGCGCACACTTTTCTATTTTACCAAATAAAAACAGCCAAGTGAAATATGCACAAACAAACTGTTCGGAAAGAGGCCTTTGGTCCGATGCTGCGAATCCGTTTGCAGGCGGGCGTTCCGGACTCATCCGGCCGCAATCGGCCGTCAACTGTCGCTTCGGCATCAAAGGGCAATGCACAAAATGCGGCCCTACTTACTTTTATTCTTTCACAAAGCACTCATATCGTTTATCATTGGCACGACTTGAAAATACAAAATCGCCGGTCGATGCTGCAGCGGCCCAGTTCCTTTTCTCGATGGACTTTTTTCATTCGCTCTCTCCAGTTCACTCGTCTTCCCTCCGATTAATCCGGCAAGACATCATTTTGTTCAAAAGAAGATTATGCACAAAACGCGTCTTGCTACGCGTAGATTGCTGATTATATTGCCGCTGTCCGCAAGGGATCTTTGTACGGCGGTTATGGAGTTAAAAAGGGAAGTAAAGGGAATCGCTATGAAAATCAAGTACTGTAAAAAGTACGAAAAGTATGTTAGCGAGCAACATTGTGAATTTTTTAATGAGGGGCATGCCTGCGAATTCTACAGCGCCCTGCGCTGGTCGAGCATTAAAGATCTTCTCAAAGACCAGGACAGGCCGAAGTGGGATGCCAACGCAATAATCAAACCCTTTAAGTGCAATCTGATGAACAGGGAAAATCTCCACCAGAGGGCTCGCTCACGCCGGGTTGGCAAGAGGGCCGCAGCACCCTTTTAGCCGGACTGTTCTTGTTGTGATTTTTCAACTGCTCCACCGTTATTTCTCTCCTTCGGCGCCTTTCGCATCTCTCTAATTATCGGTGCGCAACAGCACGCCCATTGATGTCTTTCGGCTCCTTGTGTTATACCTTTTTCCAAAGGGCCGGCGCCCAGTCGCCGGTCCTTTCACAGTGCTGCTTTCGAGCATCTTGTCCGTTCCGGGTGGTTATCGCGGAACCAGGCGAGAAAAGCCGGTACAACATCGCAACAAATTCTGCATTGCTGACTGCCGCGCGAGCGCCTTCGGCCCCGGCGGCCAAGGATTCTGGGAAGGCCGTTTTTCAGCGCTCCTCCTGCCGCATTCAGCATGATACGGGAAAGCGAGTTCAACATGTTCAAGAAGCTGCTGGTAGCCAACCGGGGCGAGATCGCCATCCGCATAATGCGTTCGGCCCAGGAACTCGGAATCAAGACGGTCGCCGTTTACGAGGAAACGGACAAAATGGCCATGCATATCATGAGGGCCGACGAAGCAATATGCATCGGCAGCGGCCCCAGGCGCGACTACCTCAACATAGAGCGCATTATCCAGGCCGCTCAAAGCACCCAGGCCGATGCAATTCACCCCGGCTACGGGTTTCTGGCCGAAAATCCCGCGTTTTCCAAGCAATGCACCGAAGCAGGCCTGGCCTTCATCGGACCTCCGCCCCAGGTTATCATCGACATGGGCAGCAAGGTGATCGCCAGGAGAATCATGGCCAAAGCCGGAATTCCCTCCATCCCCGGCACGGACGTCCTTTCACCCGATGAGGAGGGCGAGGAGACCGCGGTGGAATTTGCGGAAAAGCACCGGTTTCCGATAATGGTCAAGGCGGTCGCGGGGGGCGGCGGCAGAGGGATTCGGGTTGCGCAGAATATGGACGAGCTTCTCAGGTTCATCGACATGGGCCGCAGGGAAGCCAAGATGGCTTTCGGCAACGACGAGGTCTATCTCGAACGCGGCCTCACAAATCCTCGCCACGTGGAGGTCCAGGTCCTGGCTGACGGCCACGGCAACGTTATCCAACTGGGCACGAGGAACTGCTCGATTCAGCGCCGTCACCAGAAGATGGTCGAAATTGCGCCGGCTTTCCTTCCCGAGGAACTGAACAACAAGATTTGCGACACGGCTGTTCAGGCCGCTCGCGCATGCAACTATCTCAACGCGGGCACGGTCGAATTCCTGCTCGATCCTGATGACAATTATCATTTTCTCGAGGTGAACACGCGCATCCAGGTCGAGCACACGGTCTCGGAGGTAATAACCGGAGTGGATATCGTGCGGGAACAGATCCGGGTTGCAGCCGGTGAGCCGCTGTCTATCTCTCAAAAGGATATCATTTTTCGCGGCACCGCGATCGAGTTGCGCATTACCGCAGAAGACCCCAAGAACAACTTCATGCCCGATCCCGGAGTGATCGAGATCTACCAGTCTCCGGGGGGCCACGGGGTGCGCATTGACGGCGCCGTCTACCAGGGCTACGAAATCCCGGGCTATTACGATTCCATGCTCGCAAAGCTGACCGTCTACGGCTTCACCTGGAAGGAAGCGGTGGATCGCATGCACAGATCGCTCGAAGGCTTCATCATTGCCGGAGTCAAGACTACCATTCCCTATTATAAGCAAATAGTGAGAGACCCTGATTTCATCAATCTCAAATTCGATACATCTTATATCGAGAAGCACCCTCAGCTTCTCGATTACCAGGAAGAGGTTCCTCCGGTTGACAAACTGGCGAACCTGCTGGCTGAAATCAATGCCCACGGCTACAATCCTTACGCGGGCTAGCGGATAGTAAACTCTTTATGCAAATTCCAGCCGGTGCGGCTGATGGAGTGGCAGATGGCAGAGCGCGACCGAGTTTCACCACAGATGAGCAGCAGCGAAATTCTTGATTTCGTGCGGGAGACCCCCGGAATCTTCCTCACCAATAATGAACGCGACGTTTCACAATCCGATTTTAAGTGCCGCATCATGCCCCAGACGACGCTCAAGGTGGCGCCCTACCGTGATGCGGCGGGATTTTTCGGCTTCGAAATAATCGGCGGCGCCACCGTGCACCTCGATCTCATGAAAAAGCAGATCAATCCTTTCGAAAAGCTGCGGCTGGTGAAAAAAGCCATGCCCAACACCCTCATCCAGGGAGTATGCCGTGGACGCAATCTCTTCGGCTACAGGCCCTATCCCGACAACGTGGTCGAACTCACCGTCCGTCTTCTTTCAAGGTACGTCGATATCTGGAGACTATACGATTTCCTGAATCATATCCCCAATCTCCTGGTGGCCGCCGAAGCCGTGAAAAAGGCCGGCAAGGTTCTCATGCCCTGTATCTGCTTCAGCACCGGATTCGGGCATACCGATGAGTTTTACGTGGAAAAGGCCGAAGAGATCGTTTCGCATCTCGGCAAAGATATTATCCTGTGCATCAAGAATCATTCCTCTCTTGGCTCCCCGGCCCGCATAGCCGAACTGGTCAAAAGCATCCGGGAAAGGTTCCCCGATCTGCTCATAGCCTACCATGGCCACAACACGGATGGAAACGACCTCGCGCGAATGATCGCCGCCGTCCAGGAGGGTGTGAAAATTGTGGAGGTTTCCGACCACGGCTATGGCGGTATTTACAGCCAGGCGCCTGCGCTCAGCCTCATTCAGAACCTGCACGACTATGGCTTCAAAACTCCGGGGCTCAACATACAGCCTATCCTGGACGCCTCCGACCTTCTGCGCCGCGAACGGCGCCTGTATGAAAAACACACCAGCCCTTTTAGAGGCTTTGATCCCACCGTCAAGAGGCACAAACTCCCGGGAGGCGCTTCGAGCCTGGTTTTGGAACAGGCGGAAAAAGCAGGCCTGATCGAGCGCGCCCACGATGTATTCAGTGAACTGATCGAAGTGCGCAAAGAGATGGGAAACATCTGGATGGTTACCCCCGGCAGCCAGATTCTGTGGTCCACCGCTTTGAACAACGTCGTCCACGGCAGGTATGAGAAGCCCTCCGACGACCTTAAGCGTTTACTGCTCGGGCGCTACGGACCGTTCCCCTTCTATGATCCGCGCGAATGGATCTTCAAGAAGGTCCTCGAAAATGGGAGGACGGACGGGAAAATGTGGGATGAAATCCTGGCCGATGAATCCGGAATCCAGGATCTTCCGCCCGAGGATCTCAATGCAAGGCGCAGGCTGCTCGAATCGCTTTTGAAAAGACCGGCGACCGATGAAGAACTGTGCATGTATGTTCAATTCCCACGCGATGCGCTGGAATATTTCAAATTCGAGGACAAGTTCGGGAAGACATGGCTCCTGCCCCCGGATGTGTGGTTTCATGACGGCGGCTTCCCGGACGGCGCCCGCATCACCTTTCCCGATGAAGCGGGGAAAACGCATCATATCGATCTGATTTCCACACGGCGAAGCGGTGACAAGGTACAGACTTCCCTGCTGGTGGATTACCATTTTCAGACCTATACGACCCAGGTGTCGAAGACGGAGAACAAGTAGACTGCTGCCTGCCGGTAAAAAGGAATTGTGGTCATGCCGATACAGGACCCGGATCTGTATGGAAGCGCTCCGGACAAGTCTCCCGTGGTGCTTCTCCTTATCGATACGATAAATGATCTGGAGTTCGAAGGCGGCGAGGCTCTGCTTGAGCACGCGCTCCCCATGGCACGGAATATTGCAGAGTTCAAGGAACGGACCTCGGCGCTGGGTATTCCTGCAATATACGTCAATGATAACTTCGGCAGATGGAGGTCCGATTTCAACGCCCTTGTCCGGCACTGTATAGAGGACAACGTCCGCGGCGCCCCGATTGCCGAGTTGCTGCAACCCGGCGAGGAAGACTATTTCGTCCTCAAGCCCAAGAACTCCGGCTTTTATTCCACAAATCTCGATCTGCTGCTGAAGCACCTGGGCGCCAAAACCCTGATCCTTACGGGCGTGGCGGGGAATAACTGCATCCTCTTTACCGCCGGGGACGCCTACCTGCGCGACTATGAACTGATCATTCCTTCCGACTGCGTGGCCTCGCTCGACCCCGCGGACAACCACGAAGCCCTTTCCATCATGAGAAAGACTCTTAAAGCCGATACGGCGCCCTCCGTGGAACTGGATCTCAAAAAACTGCTCTGATCCGAAATCTTCAATCGGCCTTTCTTGAACCGGTAGCCCTCGGTCGGTCACCAGCAGGATTGGGCGCTTCAGCGCCGATTCACGGCCGGATATCAGGGCCAAAACTGACGATTATGATCGAACTGCCACATCACTCCAATCAGTGCTAACCACTTCATATTACTTCATATATTATTTTCTTGACAAATATCTTCAAACTGATGTATCAGTTATCCACCATCTGATTGGGGACTCTATGATCCGGCTGCTCACTCTCTTTTCGTTCGCCTCCTCAACACCAATCGGGGCACGCACTTTCGTATCCCTGCGAACCGTCGGCGCCTGCACGGGCTTTGGCCTCTCCGCTAAAAGCCATCCTTGCCTCACGCCTTTCCCCGCCGAGAAAAAACCT
This sequence comes from uncultured Syntrophobacter sp., assembly GCA_964539645.1. GTDB lineage: Bacteria > Desulfobacterota > Syntrophobacteria > Syntrophobacterales > Syntrophobacteraceae > SbD1. The sequence continues at coordinate 51,658 of CAZIJV010000027.1, read as the reverse complement.
TCTCCGGCGCGGTTTTCCAGACCAGACCCAAGGCCCTTGGCTTCTCAGCTTCATGCCGCCCCTACTACAGGAGTCTTCCGTGAAAGAATCTATTATGGCAATGGTCCAGGCGAGGGATCCTCACGAGTGCGAGTTTCATCAGGCAGTCGGTGAGGTAGCTGAATCGGTTCAGCCCATATTCGATCGTAATCCCAGGTACAGGCAAGCCAGAGTTCTTGAACGAATAACCGAACCGGAGCGAATCATTATTTTCCGTGTACCGTGGGAGGACGACCGGGGAGAGATCCAGGTGAACCGCGGCTACCGGATTCAAATGAACAGCGCTATAGGCCCATACAGGGGGGGGCTGCGCTTTCATCCATCGGTCAACCTCAGCATCCTGAAATTCCTTGCATTCGAACAGACATTCAAGAACGCGCTGACTACCCTGCCTATGGGCGGAGCGAAAGGCGGTTCGGACTTCAACCCCAGGGGCAGGTCGGACCGTGAGGTTATGCGCTTTTGTCAAAGCTTCATGCTTGAGCTTTTCCGCCATGTCGGGCCGGACACGGATGTTCCGGCAGGCGACATCGGCGTGGGCGCACGTGAAATTGGCTATCTATTCGGAATGTACAAAAAGCTCAGGAATGAATTTTCAGGCGTACTGACCGGCAAGAATCTCAACTGGGGCGGCAGCCTCATCCGCCCGGAAGCCACCGGATACGGCTGCGTCTATTTTGCCGCAGAGATGCTCTCGGCAGCAAACAGGACGATCCAAAACACGACGAGCCTGGTTTCCGGTTCCGGAAATGTCGCCCAGTCTACGGTGGAAAAGCTGCTCGAACTCGGCGGCAGGCCTGTTACCCTTTCCGATTCCTCGGGTTTCATCTACGACGAAGCAGGAATCGACCGCGACAAGCTTGCCTACGTAAAAGAACTGAAGAACATCAGGCGCGGTAGAATCAAGGAATACGCCGAGAAATACCCTTCCGTCGTCTACACGCCGGTAGACGCGGCGCTCGGGCACAATCCTCTCTGGGACTGCAAGGCCGACCTGGCGTTCCCCTGTGCAACACAAAACGAAATCAACGGTAAGGATGCTCAAAACCTTGTGCGCAACGGCATCAAGCTCGTGAGCGAAGGCGCCAACATGCCCACCACGCCGGAGGGCGTCCATATCTTTCTGGAAAACGGCATTCTCTACGGCCCCGCCAAAGCAGCAAACGCCGGAGGAGTGTCGGTTTCGGGCCTCGAGATGACACAAAACAGCATGCGACTCAACTGGACGCGCGACGAGGTGGATGCGCGCCTTCAAACCATAATGAAAACGATTCACAGGACTTGCCTGGATGCGGCTCAACAATACGGCGTACCGGGCAATTACATGTATGGGGCCAATATAGCAGGATTTGTCAAGGTGGCCGAAGCTCTTCTTGACCAAGGGTTGGTATAGAAAAAAGGAGCAGAAAATGATCGATCTGAAAAGCATTTCCGCAACAAAACAGGACCTGGACCAGTACGAAGTCGAACACATATTCCACTCGTGGTCATACCAGCCCGCCCAGGCGCCCCTTCGGGTAATGGGTTCCAAGGGGGTAAGGTTTTTCACGGAGGATGGCAGAGAGCGCCTGGATTTCAGCTCCTGCTTCGTCAGCCACAACATAGGGCACCAGGACCCGAGGGTTGTGGACGCCATTGTCGAGCAGGCGAAGAACTTATGCGGCTTTGCACCCAACTTTTCCAGCAAGCCGCGCGCGATCCTGGCGAAGATGCTGGCGGAACTGACGCCGGGAGACCTCTCACGCTGCTTTATCACTCTTGGCGGTACGGAAGCGAACGAAGCCGCAGTTAAAATATGCCACCAGTATACCGGTCGAAGAAAAATCCTCGCACGCTACAGAAGCTATCATGGCGGCACAGCGGTGCCGATGACCCTGTCGGCCGGGGATGCCCGCGGCTGGGCCCAGGTGCTCGGTGGAACCGAAATGGTCACCATTCCTCAACCCTACTGTTACCGGTGCATGTTCGGCCAGAAGTATCCCGAGTGCGAACTGCGATGCGTCAAGTACGCCGATGAAGTGATCGAGATGGAGGGCGGTTCGGAAAAAGTCGCCGGAATCATTTTCGAGCCGGTGACCGGCGCCAACGGCATTCTCGTGCCTCCCCCCGAATACTTTCCGCAACTCAGGGCGGTTTGCGACAAGCACGGCGTCCTGATGATAGCCGATGAGGTAATGACCGGATTTGGGCGCACGGGCAAGTGGTTCGCCATGGATCACTGGAATGTTGTACCGGACATCATGACGATGGCCAAGGGGACCACCTGCGGCTATCTGCCCCTGGGAGTGGCGATAGTGCGCAAACCGATTGCCGACCGATTCAAGGAGCAGTTTTTCGCCCACGGCGCTACCTACGCCGGCCACCCGCTCTGCTGCGCCGCGGCAATCCGGGTCATCCAGATCTACCAGGAAGACAAACTGATCGAGAACTCTGAGAAGATGGGCAAATACCTGCTCGAAAAAGCCCTTGAACTCAAGGAAAAGCACCCCTGCGTCGGGGATGTGCGCGGTCTGGGCCTCTTTGTGGGAATTGAACTCGTCAAGGACAAGAAGACCCGTGAGCCGATCATGCCGGTCGCGGCGAAGATCCGCCCGGGCTTGAATCCCAAGCTCGAGGTGGCGAAAAGACTCGGAGAGCTGGGAATGATGGCGATGGCCGCAAATCCCGGCAATACGATCGCTATGGCGCCTCCGCTCATCATCAAAAAGGATGAGATCGACGAAGGCATCGCCCTGATGGATCAGGCTCTTGAAGTGGCGGACAAGTACGCCGTCTAGGGGTGACTCGCCGGAAGTTGTTCCAGGCCGTACCCGGCCGATCGTTCCGGCCGGGTACGGCGCTACCCGTTCACAAAAGAAATACCAATCGGAGCTGCAGATGGAATTCGTTCAGATCAGGAACTATATCGACGGGAAATGGGTAAAGGAAACCGGAGTCGAATACGAGCCGCTCTACAATCCCTCTACTGGTGAAATTATTGGCGAGGTTCCCGTCTCCTCGCGTGAGACCTCTCTGGCGGCAATTGATTCCGCCAACCGGGCCTATGATTCCTGGAGAAAACAGCCAATCGGAAAAAGAGTCGGGTATCTATTTGCCATGCGCGCCGCCATGGAGAAAAACCTCGAAGAACTTGCATTCTCTATTGCCATCGATCAGGCAAAACATATCAGCGAGGCAAGGGGTGAAGTCCTCCGGGTCATCCAGTTGATCGAAACAGCCTGCAGTATCCCCACCCTTATCCAGGGCGACACTCTTGAGGGTATCTCCGGAAATATCGCAGGCAGGGTGATTCGGCAACCGCTGGGTGTTTTCGGCGGGATTGCTCCTTTCAATTTTCCGGGGCTGGTTTTCGGGTGGTTCATCCCGTTTGCGATTGGAGTGGGCAACACCTTCATTTTGAAGCCTTCGACACAATCTCCTCTGTTCATGCAGAAAATGGGGGACATATTTACCGAAATTGGGCTTCCCCCCGGGGTCGTCAACATAGTTCACGGCCATCGCAATGTCCCTGAGGTCTGGTATACCGATCCGAGGGTCAGGGGTGTTTGCCTGGTAGGTTCCACTCCCACTGCCAAAAACATTGCCGCCAGGTGCGGAGAGGCCGGGAAGAGAACCATGCTTCTGGCCGGGGCGAAGAACTACCTGGTGGTTATGGAAGACGCCCAGATGGATGTCTTCATCGAGAATTACCTGCATTCCTGCTATGGCTCAGCCGGTCAGCGCTGCCTTGCCGGGTCGATAATTGCCGTGGTTCCGGAAGTCTACGACGAGGTGGTGGACAGGATTATCGCGGCATCGAAGGAGGTAAAGGTCGGTGACGCAATGGACCCGGAAGTCTACATGGGGCCGGTCATCTCCAGGGCTGCAAAGGAAAAGATCGAGCGTTATATCGACCTCGGCGTCAAAGAAGGTGCGCGGCTCATTATGGACGGCCGCAATCCCCAACTGCCCGAGAAGAATAAAAATGGATATTTTGTTGGACCTACCGTGTTCGTAGACGTGGATCCTTCCATGGCCATCGCGAAGGAGGAAATTTTCGGCCCGGTCGTTTCGATCGTCCGCATCAATGATATCCATGATGCCCTGGCGAAGGTCCGCGAGCAAAACTTCGGCAACGGCGCCTGCATTTTTACCCAGAACCTCTATTACACCGAGAAGTTCATCCAGGATGCCGACGTGGGCATGGTCGGCGTAAATGTCGGCATATGCGCGCCCCATCCGTTCCTGCCCTTCGGCGGCATCAAAGACTCGCTTCTCGGTACGGACAAGGTACAGGGCAAGGGAGGCATAGATTTCTTCACGCAGGCAAAGGTTGCGACCATACGATTTGAGGCGCCTGCCGGAAAGTCCGAACCGGACCGTACCGAGAGGTGTCCAAAGACGGGGGCGGTTCGGAGTTGTGTGGCGCAGTAGCAGGTGAATTTCCGATCACTTTTGTGCAGCATGCGAGAACGGCGGTTCTTTCTATGAGCGACAGTCTTGGTAATAGTGGAAATGGAAAGAGTGCGGGGCCGGCGCCCGGCGGCGATAACGGCCGGAGTCACGAGGGCTTCAAAATCCAGGTTAAGGACCTGACGAAGAGCTTCGGGACTCTGACGGTTCTCGACGATATCTCGTTCAACGTGCGTGCGGGAGAATTCCTGAGCATCGTCGGCCCCACGGGGTGCGGAAAGACCACCTTTCTAAATTGTCTTTCCACACTCCTTCCGACTACCAGGGGTAAGATCCTTATAGACGGCGAGGAGGCTGATCCGAAGAAACACAATATCTCTTTCGTATTTCAGGAACCCACCTGCATGCCCTGGCGCACGGTGCGTGAGAACGTGGCCTACGGTATGGAGGTGAAAAAGTTCCCGAAGGACAAGATGGAGGGAAGACTCAAATACATTCTCGATCTTGTGGGGTTATCCGATACTGCCGACCTCTATCCCAACCAGGTCTCGGCAAGTATGGAACAACGCATTGCAGTCGCGAGAGCCTTTGCGGTCGATCCCGACCTTCTGCTGATGGACGAACCCTATGGCCAATTGGACGTAAAGCTTCGCTATTACCTCGAAGACGAACTGATCCGTCTCTGGAAGACTTTGAATTCCACTGTGGTCTTCGTGACCCATAACATTGAGGAAGCGGTCTACGTGGCCGAGCGGATTCTCATACTCAGCAACAAACCCACCAAGATAAAAGCCGAGGTGCACGTGGACCTGCCGCGCCCCAGGAGCCTGATAGATCCGCAATTTGTTGAGTTGCGCAAACAGGTCACTGAGTTGATCAGGTGGTGGTAGCGGCTCGGATTTGCACGCGGTAATCGACTCTGGAAGGAGGTGGCCTAACGGTTAACCGGGAAAAGTAAAAATGGATGGCGCCGGCTTTATTGTGAGGAGATTCAACTACAAGGAGCGAAACATGAAGAAGCTGATTCTGGTAAGTGTTTTCGTACTGGGTGCTCTTTTTGTCCTGGGAGGGTTCGGTCCTGCAACGGCAGCCGAAAAACTGATCAAGCTCAATACCTGCTGGATGCCGGAGCATGAGACGTTTATACCATGGCTTGCCAAGCAAAAAGGATGGGACAAGGCTGAAGGACTGGACCTCAACCTGCTCTTTTTTGAATCAGGCATGGCCCAACTCGAGGCGTTGCCTGCCAAGGCGTGGGTTCTTGGCGGAACGGGCGGCACCCCAATGGTGATGGGAGCGGCACGTTATGGAGCAAAGCTTATCGCCATCGGTAACGACGAGTCGATGACCAACGTGGTTATGGTTCGGCCTGACAGCCCCATTCTCAAAAAACAGGGTTTTAACCCCAAACATCCCAAAGTCTTTGGATCACCCGAACTCATCAAAGGTAAAACCGTTCTTGTCACGACGGTTTCTTCCGCCCACTTTGCCTTGAGCACCTGGTTGAAGGTTTTCGGCCTTAAGGACAGCGACGTCGTCATCAAAAATATGGACCAGGCGCAGGCGGTAGCCGCTTTTGAGTCCGGGATCGGCGATGCGGTTGTGTTGTGGGCGCCCCATATGTACTCCGGTCTTAAGAAGGGATGGAAGATTGCCGGTGATATCTCTTCGAGCGGCGGCGGTCTGCCGATCGTGATCATCGGAGACAAAGACTTCTGTGAGAAAAACCCTGAGACCGTCGCAAAATTCCTCAAAGTCTTCTTCAAAGGCGTTGATTACCTGAAGACCACCCCTATCGACCAGGTGGTTCCCCTGTACCAGAAATTCATGAAAGACTGGGGCGGACTGGATATGAGCGCTGAAATGTGCAAACAGGACATAGAGATGCATCCGGTCTTCACACTCGCTGAACAGGTAAAAATGTTCAATGACAACATCCCGGAGAAATGGGAACAGGGCGTGCTGAGCTTCTTCACGGAGCAGGGCAGGCTTAAGAAAGAAGATGCCGACAAGGTCCTGAAGGATGGGAAACTCACTTTCATTACCGATAAGTACATCAAGATGATCGCGAAATAGCTCGTTTCAGCGGACGCGCGTACTGCTTTGCACCTTTCGGGGACCGGCGGCCGCCGGTCCCCCGCCCTGATACCGGCAAGTTTCACGAAGGATAAGGAATCTTCATGGCTTACGAACAGGTCAAAAAGGAAACGCCCCTGGTTTTGAGAGTTCTGCCCGTAGCGAGCATTCTTCTCTTCTTTTCGATATGGCAGGCGATAGTGGATTTCGGTATCGTACCGAGCACCATGCTGGCTTCCCCCACCCAGGTTGCGGTGCTCTTTTGGGAAAAGCTTTTCGAGATCAACCCGGACGGCGCGGTTTTGTCGACACATGCGTGGGTGAGCATCCAGGAAGCGTTTACCGGATTCTTCCTGAGCCTCGCCGTCGGGATTCCTCTCGGACTCCTGATGGGTTGGTTCACCCTCGCCGAAGGCCTGGCAAGACCAATCTTTGAACTTATCCGCCCGATCCCCCCCGTCGCCTGGATTCCCCTCACCATCTTCTGGTTCGGTATCGGCATACCGGGCAAAGTCTTCATCATATGGCTCTCGGGCATCGTTCCCTGCGTAATCAATTCTTACGTAGGCGTCAGGATGACAAGCCCCACGCTTATCCAGATGGCCCGGACATACGGGGCGACAGACTGGGAAATCTTCAAGAAGATCTGCATCCCGTCCGCTCTTCCCATGGTCTTTGGCGCGATGACGATTTCGCAGGCCTACTGCTGGACAACTCTTGTCGGCGCCGAATACCTGGCCGCGGACCAGGGACTGGGTTACCTGATAACCATGGGGCGCCGGCTTGCCATGCCCTCTATGGTTGTGCTCGGGATGATTTGTGTCGGCCTGACCGGGGTTGCCATCGGAATAATCATAGAACGGGTTGAGAAACGCCTCCTTGCCGGAATCAGGAGATAGCCGACATGACTGCGGGAACATCGAGTATCGCCAATGAAATTGTCCTGGAAGTAAAGGAAAAACGAGCCTTCTCTTTACTCTCTCTTGCAAGAAACCGCTGGTTTCTCTATGCCGTATCGCTTTGCGGGTTCTTTGGATTGTGGAAGTATGTGGATTACACGGGAGTGCTCGGCAACGGTATCGCCGCCCCTGACGCCGTAGTCGTTCAGATCTATATGCTCCTGACGGACACAATTGCAGGCAAGTCGCTGTGGGGGCACATATGGGCAAGCACTTACCGGGTTTTGATAGGATTCTCCATAGCCTGCGCGATTGCGGTGCCTCTCGGTATCCTGATGGCGCTCAACCGGTACATCAACGCTGTTGTCAAGCCGGTTTTCGACCTCCTCAAACCCATGCCGCCCTTTGCGTGGATCTCCTGCGCCATTCTCTGGTTCGGTATCGACGAGCCGTCGAAGATATTCATCATCGTCGTCGGGACCTTCGTACCTTGTCTTTTAAATTCCTATATGGGTATTCGACTGATCGAACCGCAACTCTACGACGTTATCCGGATGCTGGGAGGAAACAGGCGCGATGAAATCTTTCAGGTCGGCTTTCCTGCTGCTTTCCCCGCTATATTCGCCGGCCTGCAGATCTCGGTGAGCATCGCCTGGACATGTGTGCTGTCCGCCGAGTTGGTAAGTGCGAGATCGGGACTGGGGTTCATAATCATACAAGGGATGCAGCTCTCGAGGCCTGCCCTGGTGCTGGCCGGAATGGTGGTGCTCGCCTTCGTCGCCTGGGCCACTACCCTGCTGGTGACCGGCCTGGAGAAGTATCTTTGCCCCTGGAAACGGGTGGCCACCCAGATGTAATCTCAGGTCCGGGATTCGAGTCCATTCTGAATCAAGAGGAATCAACGCCGTGAACGGTAGCAACGGTTTCAAGATAAATTGTCGAAATATCAGCAAGACTTTTATTCAAAAGGGCACTCAGCAGGTACACGTTCTCGAAGATATCAGCGTGAGTGTCAAACAAAATGAATTCCTGGTGATACTCGGGCCCGGACAGTCGGGCAAGAGCACACTGCTGCGGATTATCGCCGGACTGGAGGTTCCCACCAGGGGAGACGTCTTTCTTGACGGCGCCGAAGTTACGGGGCCGGGGGCCGACCGCGGCCTGGTCTTTCAGAGTTATATGCTCTTTCCGTGGAAAACGGTCATGGGTAACGTGGAACTTGGTCCGAAACTGCGCGGGACGCCCAAGAAGGAAAGACGTGATATTGCGCGGCATTATATCGAGCTTGTCGGACTCAAGGGCTTTGAGAACCATTATCCGCACCAGTTGAGCGGCGGGATGAAGCAACGGGTAGGTATCGCTCGCGCCTACTGCAACAGCCCGGAGGTCATGCTTCTCGATGAACCGTTTGGCCAGTTGGACGCCCAGACCAGGTATTTCATGGAAAAAGAAACGGCTCGCATCTGGGAGACGGAAAAGCGAACCGTACTCTTTGTGACCAATAACATCGAGGAAGCGATCTACCTCGGAGACCGCATCATATCGCTTAAAGGAAAATTGCCGGGGCGGATGCACGAAACCTACGAAGTCAATTTGCCGCGGCCCCGTGAGCATACGGAGATGGAATTCCTTCGTCTGCGCCACCAGATAACGGAGGCTTCCGAACTGACTCTATAATGCACCACGCAAACAGGCTCGAAATGGCTGGATTACCGGCGGTTATTGGTTATAATGCCCGCTTGCTTCTCCAAATGCCCCGCGGGATGAATCGAGCAAAATTATGTATTTGAAATCTTTACGCGAACAGGTGTACGAATTTCTCAGGCAGGAATTGAGCAGCGGCAATCTTATACCGGGCTCGCCCTTAAATTTGAACCAAATGAGCCGACACCTCGGAATCAGCAAGACACCCCTGCGCGATGCCATTCTCCAGTTAGAGATCGAAGGCTTCGTTACCATAGCGCCCAGGAGCGGGGTCTTCGTCAGAAGGCTCACCATGGACATCATTAGGCACCTCTACGAAGTGGCGGGCGGGCTTGAAATGGTGGTGCTCCAGACCAGGCTGGAGACGATTGACGCAAACCGGATAGCCAGGATGAAGTGGTTGAACTCAGGCCTGATCAGCGCGGTGGAACGTGAGGATTTCGATACTCTCTACGAAATGAACCTTGCGTTCCACAACGTTTTTCTCGACCTCAGCGACAACTGTGGGCTTCGCCGCATTCTTGACGCCGCTAAGCAGCGGCTCTACGATTTCCCGAGACGCGGCTACATCGTGGAGTGGGAACTGGAAAACTGCAGGGACCACGAATTGTTGATCCAGGGCATAGAGGAAAGAGACCGGGCTAAAATCCAGAACGTCTGGGCTGACAGGCATTGGAATTTTTATGCCCAGGAGGAATTCATCCGGCGGTTCTATTTTCCGGAAAGCTCCCCGGAAGCGGACGGAAGCGCCGAACAGCCGAATCCCATTCCAGGGGAAAGAACAAGGCGGCGGAAAACGCAAAGAGCTTTACTGCTCTCCGATATCACCTCCTGAGACACCCTGCTGCCGGCTTCGTGAAACCTGTAGGCTCTCCTGTTGGCCATGTGAGCAGCGCTTTTGAGTCTTAATCCCGAGGCTGGCGGCCTCTTGCGGAGTATCAGTCCGCCTTCGGGAAATGTATTAGTGTAAAACCCGCGAACGTAGACCCCCTCTTTTTGCCATTTCAAGCTTTCAGGAAAGAAAACAAAGCGGTCCAGAAGAGCCGTCGGATCTGCAGCCGAAGCTAATGGGTTGAATTTCGTGTTGCTTTTGAGCGGAATCAAAAAAATGTTTGACAATGGCATTTCGTTGGTATATTCATTGTTTCATGTCGGTATTTGTTTGGTATACCATTCAGGCGATAATGAGGATTGTGCATGGAAGATCATACCTCGCTCCCGGATAAGCAGATCGCAAAAAGACTCTATGAGAAAATCTACCACGACATCGTGCGCCATAGGATTAGACCTGGCACAAAACTCAATGAGCGTAAATTGGCCGAAGAAATGGGAGTGAGCCGTACTCCAATTCGTGAGACACTTTTTCTTCTTTCCGCAAGTGGACTTGTCAAACGCTATCCCAATCTGGGTGTTGTGGTTACGGAATTGTCACTACGCGATGTCCTCGAGGCTTTTCAAATTCGCGAATTCATAGAACCACCAGCAACTGCCATTGCCTCAAAAGTGCTCAGGGAAGAAGACTTGAGAGAACTTACACAACAATTGGAAGAATTAGAGAAGGCAGACATCGCAAACCCCAGTCGATATGAGCAACATGACATAATAGATGCCAGAATACATGACCTTATTATTGATTCAGTTGGAAATAGTAAGCTCAAATCTATTGTGGATTCGATACAAACGACATGTACAAGAGCACGATTTCTGGGCACGCCTGTTCGTTATAAAGAGAGCGTTAATGAACATTTGGAAATACTTAATGCCTTGATAATGCGCGATTCCGAGCAAGCAAGAGAATGCATGAGGATTCATTTGGCGAACACACGGCAAAGGTTGGTGGAATTCATATAAACCTAAAAAAGAAAAACGGCAAATGCACACAAAAGTCATAAAAGTCTTGGATGCGCACATAAGGCTGGTTTCAAATACCGCACTTATCCACAACGGGAATTATTTTTCTACGGACCATGTGGAATCACTACTCTCTGATTTCGGCGAAATCACTGAACTTCCAGCCGATTCAAAATCGGATACCAGTCTTATCATAGTTAAATCTCATGATGGGCCTGAATTAATTATCGATGATAGCAAAGCTGTTGCAATTGGTGATTTTGAGGCATTCGAAGTTAATACTGAAGATAAGCGTTTTACTCTCCTTGGAAACCAAGGACTGCTTTACAGGCTCATTCTTTCGACTTTAGAGAAGAAACACGAAATATATAGCTTTCATGCTAATGCGCTTTACAATGAAAGTTCAAACGAACTGATAGTTTTCTTCGGTGGAGCCGGTTCAGGAAAAAGCCCTGCTCTTATGGCTGGTTTGTGTAAGCACCTCAGAGTATTTGGAACAGAACTTGTGCATTTTTCTATTAGAGGGGATGATCTTATTTTTTACCGTAGTTCATGTTATGACAATATAAGACCGCAATGTATTCACGAAGATTTTCCTGAGCTCATCACAGTATTGAAAGTACCAAACTGTGAAAATTTTTATTCTCCCAGTTCAAAATTTCTGTTGAACATGAGTTCTTACTCATCAAAAGAATCGGTAATAAGGAATCCTAAATTGCGAATGATCGTCCCCAAGGTAGAAATGGGGCGCAAGCCAGTTATTTATACCAAGGAAACAAAGACGGACAACATGACAAAAATGATCTTTGACAATCTTTCCGAAAAGATAGGATCTTCGTTTATTATGTACAATAAAATCGCTGTACCTGGATTCGATACTGCCAAAGAAGCGTCCTCCAGATTAAAGACATCCAGACTGCTTGTCAAAAAATCCAGATTGCAATGTGTTGAGATGTTCATTGCACCTCCGCGATATTTTTTGGAGATACTATAATGACATACCAGCCACCTACTAACTGGTCCCCTCTGCTCGAAAACTGTTTGAAACCCAGAGCAATGAAGCCAAGACTTTGCGGCCTTACATGCGTTTTGGACAAGCATCTCGGCATTAATGGGCTGCGGGATCTTCTGGACACTGCGGCGCCCTATGTTGATGTTCTTAAGATGACCTCCATGACTACAGCGTTTCAACCGGGAGACATTTTAAAGCGCAAGATTGATATGCTGCGTGAAACAAACATAGAGGTATGTCCAGGTGGCACATGCAGCGAAGTGATGATTTGGCAGGATGTTTTTCATGCTTTTTTGTGCCGGGCCAAGGAGTTCGGATTCACTGGCATTGAAATTTCCGACGGTACAATTGATATGTCCGACGAGGTTCGCAAAAGATGTATCGGAAAAGCAGCGGACATGGGCTTCAATGTCTTTAGCGAGGTCGGCAACAAGGAATGGTCGCCGAAGACCGGATTGGAGAGCCTGATACATGATTTGCAACGTGACTTATCGTACGGGGCTAAATTCGTTATCGTGGAAGCGATGGAAGTCGGAAAAGGTGTTGGAATCATGGATGATGATGGCGTTCCGGATGAGAAAGGATTGGCAGCACTCATAAATGCCGCAAACGGTATCGATCACATCATTTTCGAAGCGCCTTTGAGGAAGCAGCAGGAAATTTTCATCGATAGATTAGGGGCCAACGTAAATCTCGGGAACATACCTCCGAATGAAGTTCTCGTCGTTGAAGCAACACGTCACGGGACCACAGGTATCCCGCTTAGGAGTGCGTACCGCCGAAGCTTGGAATTCAGGGATAAGAGCCCCGTTTCGGCCTAGGATTTGAGATTACGCTGGTGGAAAAGATGTAATAACAGGCTGTGTATCCAACACTATCACTGTACTCTGGAGGGAATCACAATGTGGAAGAAAGCGCTGTTTGTCATCTGCATGGCTGTTCTTATTTCTTCACAACCTGCATTGGCTGAAAAATTTAACGTCGGCTACATTCCATACGACACCATTTCCTACAATGTTATCGTAAACAATGAGTTGGGATTGTGGAAAAAGTATTGCCCGCCAGGCACAGAATTCACCTTTGAAGCTTTTATTACAGGTCCGACCTTGGCCAACACTATGCTGGCAGGCAAAACACAGCTTGGCTACATCAGCATGATGCCAGCCGTAATTTTGTGCTCAAAACCTCAAATGGCAAGAATCAAGATGGTTGCCACACTGGGCATTTCAGAGGGCACGCGCAGTTCAGTTTTGCTGGTCCGCAAAGACGCTCCGGAAATGAAATCGTATGAGGAAATAGCTCGATGGCTAGACGGAAAAGTCATCGCTTCGCCGAGGGGAAGTGGTTCAGACCAGTTCCTTCGCCGGTTTTTCGAAAAGTACAAAGTCAAACCCAAAGAATACCTGAACCAGAACATTGAAGTAATCGCCACCAATTTCAGGATCGGAAAACTTGATGCGGCGGCGGTTTGGGAACCGACCTTATCTCGTATTGCCGATGACGTGGGCGAGGGTTTTGCCCGCATTGTCGCGGATGGACGGTCGTGTGATAATCCGGACGTAGGGGTACTGATGATGCGCGCCGATTTTCTGGATAAATACCCGGAAGTGGCCAAGGGCTATCTGCGTGCTGAACTCGAGGCCCAGCGCTATATCCTCAATCCTGCCAATCAGGAGAAGGTTATTGAAATGGTAGCGAAATTTGCCACGGGCATTCCAAAACGCATTCTATGGTATTCGATTTACGGCAAGGTTCCTGCCGATCACCAGGATTCGGTTCGCGAATGGAAAAATTTCTACTTTACTGAAAGAGAACGTGCGTATGTTGATGTAGTTACGCCCTTTTTACTCAGTGAGAAGGTTATCAACCTAAGCGAACTCCCGGCCGGTACTATCGATGACAGCCTTGCGCGCCAGGTTTTCAAAGAAAGCGGTTATAAACCCTTTAACGAAAAGGCGGTATTGGGGATCATCGAGGGGCAGCCTGCCTCCGGATCCCCTTTCAAAGACTAATTAAATACCGCGCAGTTCTATGTTTCCCGGAGAACTGCGCGGTTTGCCGAAAAATTGTATAGGACCGGATTTTACTGATGCATAAGACTAAAGTACAAAGCACTCCGCTCGCCCTTCGTTCGGCAAATAAATCCGTTTTACTGAATGTCGCAGGCGTTTTGTGTCTGGTAATATGCTGGTTTCTTTTGGCAGAATACTTTAAAGTTTCGCATTTTGCAAAGCTGCCCGGCCCTATTGAGAGCTTGAAAGAGTGGGCGTCACCTCATCCTACTTACGGCTTGTCTTTGTTTACTCAAGATTATTATTTTCATATTGCGATAAGTGTTTTTAGAGTGCTCGTCGCTTTCTTGCTTGCGAGCATGATCGGGATACCCATAGGGTTGTTTATGGGGTGGAACAAGAGGTTCAAAGACTACACTTTTCCCCTCATGGAGACGTTTCGTCCCATACCCACTCTGGCGTGGGTCCCCTTAGCCATTTTAATGTGGTCCAATCGTGAAGTTTCCATCATTTTTTTAACGTTCCTCGGCTCTTTTTTCGCAACAATTTTAAATACTCTTCTTGGCGTTCAATCCATTGATGAAGCGTATTACCGTGCAGCTCTCTGCCTTGGCGCCAGGCCTAACCATATATTAAGAAGAATCATAATACCGGGAGCTCTCCCTTTTATTTTTACCGGGCTTCAAATCAGTATGGGTTTTGCGTGGTTCTCCCTTGTTGCGGCAGAGATGGTTGCAGGAGAATACGGACTTGGGTATTTGATCTGGAACTCATATACACTGAGCCAGTTTCCCAATATCGTCATCGGCATGGTCACACTGGGATGTGTCGGTGGAGTTTCAAGTGTCCTGATTCGCAAAGTGGGAAATCGCCTTATGCGCTGGAAAGTGCGCGGAGAATCACGATGAATAACAACGAAGGAAAGAATGATTCCGTAAATCGCGGGAAGTTGAGTATACGGAATGTCAGTAAGATATATGGTTCCAAAGGGAAAGAGGTCGTTGCAATACAAAATTGCAATATGGACATCGAGTGTGGTGAATTTTGTGTAATTGTTGGGCCTTCGGGTTGCGGAAAGACAACACTTCTGAATGCAATCGCCGGGTTTCACGGCATTTCAAGTGGTGAAATTTACCTGGATAACGAATTGCTCTGTTCGGCAACAACACCGGCCAAACCCGGCTCCGACCGTGTCGTGGTCTTTCAGAACGGTGCTCTTTTCCCATGGGCGACGGTTTTGGAAAACGTTACATTCGGTCCCATAGTTCAAGATTGTGGAGATGAGCAGTCAAGAATTGAGCGGGCAAGAACGTTGCTCGCAAATATGGGCTTGTCAGATATAGAAAATAATTACCCCAGTGAAATATCTTCAGGCATGTGCAGAAGAGTAGAAATCGCCAGAGCGATAATAAATGATCCAAAAGTCTTACTGCTTGATGAGCCATTCAGAGCATTGGATGCTCTTACCAAACTCATTGTTCATCAATTCTTGCTGGACGTATACGATAATACCAATAAGACAATTTTTTTTATCACTCATGATCTAGATGAAGCTATTTTCTTAGGCAGCAAGGTTTACATCATGAATACGCGACCAGCCAAGGTTAAAAAGGTACTCAATATTGATCTTCCCCGACCGAGGTCCTTCCGTGAGACATCGTCGCCATCGTTTTTGAAACTAAAGGAAGAATGCTTTGCTGCCGTGCACGAAGAAGCCATCAAGGCTTTTGAAGCTAATGAGCA
Organism: uncultured Syntrophobacter sp.; assembly: GCA_964539645.1. Classification (GTDB taxonomy): domain Bacteria; phylum Desulfobacterota; class Syntrophobacteria; order Syntrophobacterales; family Syntrophobacteraceae; genus SbD1. The sequence continues at coordinate 35,930 of CAZIJV010000027.1, read as the reverse complement.
AGAAAGGTGATTTATCGAGCATGAGACTGTTCAGCACAGAATCCTATAGGGCTTGTCTTGCATACATTGCATTCCTTATAACCTGGGAGCTTGGAGTTAGGCTGCATCTTCCGATCGTGGAGAACATACCGGCGCCATCCGCCGTTTTCATCTCTCTTGACAAATACGTTTTTACGGCTAGTTACTGGAATTCCTGGACGGCGAGTATCTACAGGGTATATGGCGGATTCCTGGCTGCTCAAATACTGGGAATCCCACTGGGATTATATATTGTTTCCCACAAAAACGCCTTTGACCTGGTATATCCAATTTTTGAAATGATGCGACCGGTTCCTCCCCTGGCCTGGGTGCCGGTTGCTGTTATATTCTGGCCCACTACAGATTCGAGCATGATGTTTCTGACATTCCTGGGGGCGTTTTTTCCTGTTGTGCTGAACATAGTTGAAGGGGCGCAAAGTATTGACGACCGGTATCTGCGCGCCGCGTATTCTCTCGGGTCCTCACCAAAGGACGTCTTCCGGCACATACTGCTCCCTGCCTGTATGCCCAGCATCCTGGTGGGGATGGTCATTGGAATGGGCGCGGCCTGGACTGTGGTCATTGCGGCAGAAATGATTTCTTCGAGTCCTTTGGGGCTGGGCCAACTGACATGGCGGGCCTACGTGGTAGGAGAGTTTCCATGTATCATAATCGGAATGGCCAGCATCGGTTTGGCAGGTTATGCTTCATCTGAAATCATCCGACAGTTATCATGTTTTCTAACGCCATGGATTAGATCAAGGTAACCACTCACGCAAATATGTATAGGGTACGAAAAATGAGTAACAAAAGCTGCGAGCTCGCAAATATTGGTGGAAAGGTTGTCCTATCTTGCATTTCCAAATATGTCGGACATGGTGAGGCTGCCAAGTGCATAATCTCCGAGCTTTCAATGACACTTAGTGAAGGCAAGTTGACAGTCATAATTGGCCCATCCGGATGCGGTAAGACAACTTTGGTCAATCTCATTGCGGGTTATGATTTTCCCGACTCCGGCTCCATAGCGTTGGATGGAATAGATGTTGTTGCTCCGGGCCCCGACAGGCTTGTTGTCTTCCAGGAGACTGCCTTGTTCCCGTGGATGACAACTTGGGAGAATATAACCTATGGTCCCAGGATGAACAGGGTAATGAGTGCCGACCAAATAAACACGGTAGCCAGTGAACTGCTAAAGACGGTGGGATTATATGATTTTAGAGATAAGTATCCTTCGCAACTGTCAGGAGGCATGCAGAGACGAGCTGAGTTGGCAAGAGCTATGATAAATCAGCCCAAGATAATGATCATGGACGAACCTTTCCGCGGGTTGGATGCCATGACCAGGAAGTTAATGCAGGAGTACTACCTGCGTCTGTTCGAGGGAAATAAAAGAACCAATCTGTTTGTCACTTCAGAACTTGATGAAGCAATAATTCTGGCTGATAAATTAGTGATGCTTACGAACAAACCTACTAAGGTAAAAAAAAGCATTGACATCGAGCTACCCCGTCCTAGAGATTTCTCCTTGATTACTTCTCCTGAATTCGCAATGTACAAAAAGGAAGCCCTCGAACTGCTGCACGCAGAAGCTCTACGCTCATTCGCAGCCGGTTCTGTCGGCGCTCGGGATTACCTGGATGCCTTTGCGGCTGTTATGGAAAACAATTGAGACAATACTGATATTTCCCAGTATTGAAATAGTAATTACGCCTATTGTTTACGCCATCTAATTATTTAAACAGGAGCATTGATCTAATGGATTCTTCCTTTCGCTATGAGCGCTGCACTTGGGACGAAATAAAAGCCTATTTCAGTGTTAATGATATGGTTATCATTCCAACAGGAAGTTGCGAACAGCACGGGCACCATTTGCCGCTTATGACTGACACTGTCGTTCCGGAACTGATGGCTGTCGAGGTTGCCAAAAAAGAGCAGGTCTTAGTTCTGCCCCCGCTCCCCTATGGAAATTCTTCCAATCACGAATGTTTCCCCGGAACTATTGCCATAGAACCTGACACATATAAACTTTTCGTTCAAGACATTGTACGGTCACTGTTGCGTCACGGCGCCCGTAAATTTCTGTTTATCAATGGGCATAGTGGTAATACGGCCTGTTTGCAGCAAGTTTGTGATTTTGTGCGCGAGAGTGGAGCGTTCGCTTGTATTGTGGACTGGTTTTCGGTAATAGGCCAGCTTGATGCGCGTTTTTCTTTATCTGGGCATGCGGATTTTGTTGAAGCCTCCGCTGTAATGGTCAACTACCCTGAACTAGTAAAACTTGAAAAAGCGCACTCTTATGTAAAGGAGAAAATTTCACCCAACATAGATGTAATTTCTTGGGATCGAATCTCCTTTAATGGCATAAGCTTGCTTACGTGGCTTAAAACAGGTGACGGCTCGTCTGCTGGTAATTTCGGCACCCTCGAGGGTACTTGCATTGAGAATGGTAAAGAAATCTTCGCTAGGATGGAAGCCTTTCTCGTGCAGCTTATTCGAGAGATGAGGGCCATTGAGCTTTCCAAATTTGCATTGACACGCGATGCTCCTCCAAGTCCATCGGCATAAAAGCGACTTGCTCTTTATGACGTATTCAGGTGCTTCTATCAAATTTCAGGGCATGAATTGTATTCGGATCCGGGGAGTTTCGCTTAGTGTAAGCAAAACAGGCAGTCTTTGTGATCTTCTTTGACGCAATGCCATGTGTGTTCCCCTAAAAGCTCTAAAAGCTTGCTATGACAGCGCAATGCGAAGATCCATCTTTGTTTTGCTCATTGTAGAAACTCCCGGATTCAGGTTAGAATCCAGGCTATCGTATGATGGTGAAGGCTGAACTCCCAAAAGCGCTTAGTTATTTAATGGGATCAATTATCGCACACGAACTGTTTCATTCCGTCTGCTGCCCCGCGCCCTGCTGTCTTTTCTGCCTGGCCTGCTTCTTCTCCCAGGCGGATTCTATCTTTCCGATCAATTCATCTATCGGGCAGGGTTTCAACAGGTATTCGTAACCGCCCAGCTTCATTATTTCAACCGCTACATCCACGGATGCATGGCCGGTGAGTATTATTACTTCGACCTCCGGGTTCTCTTTCTTTATCCTGCCCAATGCCTCGATTCCATTCATTTCGGGCATTTTCACATCCAGCAGGACTACGTCGTAGTCATTTTCGGATATCTCTGCAAACGCTTCCCTCGCGCTGCCCACATCGGAGGCCTCTATCTGTTTCACGGCCAGAAGCTTCCGCAGCGTAGTTCTGAACCGCTCCTCGTCATCGACTATCAAAACTCTAGGCTTTGCTTCCATCGCCAATCCTCTTTTCTCTGGATTTATAGCGCAGCGGGAGCCGTACGGAAAAGAAAGCCCCCCTGTCCGGTTCGCTCTCTACAGTGATGATTCCCCCCAATCGCACGATAATGCTGTGACAAATAGAGAGTCCGAGGCCCGTTCCCTTACCGGGGGGCTTGGTAGTGAAAAACGGATCGAATATTTTGCCGAGAGCCTCAGGCGGTATTCCGCAGCCGGAGTCGCGGATTCCAATCTCCACCGTGTTGTCCGCGTTCATTTTCGTCTCTATTCCGATCTGCCCGTCATGGCCCACGGCCTGTACCGCGTTGTTCAAAAGATTTAAAACCACCTGGCGCAGAAGTGGAGGATCGGTGTAGACCTGAGGCAGGTCCCCGCGGTATTGCCGAATAATCTCGATTCCTCTCTGGGAAGTCTCCCTTTCCACCAGTTTTGCCATATCCTCGACAAGTTTGTTGATATCGATGCCCTGTATGAGCGGTTCCTTTTTGCGGGCAAAATCAAGCAGCTTGTGAGTGATCTCGCGGCATCTGTCGACCTGGCGAGCTATTTCGTTCAAGGAGTCCCGGAGTTCGGATATGGATTTTTCATCCAGGTCTTTTTCCTGGAACTGATACCTCGCCCATTCGATTTCCTGTGAGATTATCGCCAGGGGATTGTTGATCTCGTGGGCGATCCCCGCGGAAAGTTCGCCGATAGCCGCCAGCTTCTGGGATTGTATGAGCTGTTCGTCCAGCAGGCATTTTTGTGCCTGTGTCTTCTCCACCTGCCGGAGAAGCGAACTGGTGAGCAGAAAAGAAAAGCAGGCGACGGCTACCGGAGCGATAGCTGCCGCGAGTCCGGCAAAGAGGTAGAGCGGGAGACAAAGGAGCAGTATGGATAGTGGAATCGCAAAGTGGTAGATCCTGGAACGGGAAACAGAAGAGATATTCAGCATGGCAGGTCAGGTCGCATCAAAAGGCTGAGGAGGAATGAAACAAGAAAGATCTGTTGTCATGGCAGATTCTTTCGGATTCGTTCTTCGTGAAGCATTTTTCTCTCGCCAGCCTGGTTTATCTTTTCGAACAGCTCTTCGAAATTGGCGGGCTTTATCACGTAATCGAAAGCACCAAGCTGCATGCCCTGCATTCCCGATTCAATCGAACCGTGCCCCGTGAGCATGATGACCTCGGTGAGCGGGCTTTTTTTCTTAAGCTCTTTTAGGGTTTCGATTCCATCCATATCCGGCATTCTCATGTCCAGAATCGCCACGTCGAAAACGTGGTCCTCGATCTCTCTGAGTGCATCCTTCCCGCCGCCGACACCGATAACTTCCAGATTGCGCTTCTTCAGGCGCTTTACAATGGTTTCCAGAAAATCCGGCTCGTCATCGATGACCAAGACTTTAAATCTACGCATTGTCCTATACTTTCTTGTGACGATTCTGTACGAGGAAAGGAAAGACCGCTTGAGACGAATCAGACGTTTTCATGACCCAGCCACGGGATATATACATTGAACGTGGAACCCTTCCCTACCACACTTTCCACAGTTAACCGGCCCCCCAGCTTTTCGATGATGCTGTAGCTGATCGATAGCCCGAGTCCGGTTCCCATTCCATATTCCTTCGTCGTGAAAAAAGGATCGAAAATCTTGCCCAGGACCTCGGCCGGGATGCCGGGACCGTTATCGGTAATCGCGATCAGCAATTCCTTCTCTCCCTCGTTAAACCCGGTCTTGACCCTGATCTCTCCAGATTTGCCTATGGCATCGATAGCATTGTTCATGATGTTGAGAATAACCTGCTGCAATTGGGAAGAATCGCTGACCGTCGTGGGGAGATGTTTGTCGAATTCCATCTCGATCACGATGTTGCGATAGTGCGCTTCATTGCTGAGAAAATCAATGGTTTCGGAAACCAGCCTGTTAATATCGACCTGTTCGCGGATCGGCTCCATTCTTCTTGCAAAGCCAAGCAGACGGTGCGTGACCTTCTTCGCACGATCCACGTGGTAATCGATCTTGCGCACCGCGTCCTCGAACTCCTCGAAGTTCTCACTCCCGGCGATCTCCTCTTCCGAGAGAAGATCGCGAATCCAGCCGACCTTTTCCTTGATTACGGCAAGAGGGTTGTTTACTTCGTGAGCAATCCCTGCGGCCAGTTTCCCAAGCGCCGCCATCTTGCTGGATTGTATCAGGCCGGCATCCAGCATGGCTTTCTCTCTGTCGGTCTTTACCAGTTGGCGAACCATGGAACGCGCAATAAAAAGCGCGCCCATCGCAATGACGAAAACACCGCAGGCTATCAGGGCGAGCGCCAGAAAACGCGCCTGCGTAAGGGGCAGAATATTCTCGACCGGCTCCTCCCTGATCACCAGGAGCCAATCCTTATGGCGCAGCCAGGCAAGGCCGAGCAGCGCCCTCTCGCCGCTGATGGTCGATTCTTCCACCACTATTCCGGAAAACCTGGAATGAGGGGGACTGGCCAGAGTGCTGAGGAGTTCTCCGCCAAAGCGCGGCGTAGTCTGGAGGACATTGTTGCGATTGAGAACGAAGGCGTCACCCTTGCGCCCGACCTGAGCAGCCCTGACCATGGCATCGAAGATGTCCGTGTCGATGGTGGCCCGAAGAATCCAACTGCGGTCACCTTCTCTTCGCATTACCGCAATGATGAAATGCGGGAATTTTCGAAAGCCGGTGAAAACATCGCTGATGTAGGTGCCCCTGAGCATTGTCTCCTGGAACCACTCTTCATTCTTGTAGTTCAGGCCTTTCAACTGGTAGGGGCCGACATAAGCGACGTGGTTTCCGTCGCGGTCGATGATTCCCACATCGACGTAGGATCTCGATCTCATCTGCAACAGGGTGAAAATCCTGTTCAAATACTCCTCATCCTTCAACTGGTCGAAGGTATGCGTATAAATGAGGGTATTCAACTGCGAAACGCGTTCGTCGAGAAAGAGGTCAATCGAGTTTCTGCGGTTCTCGGCAAGCGTCCTTACGCTCTCCAGGACCTTCGCTTTGTATATTGCGGCGAATTCGAAATGAATACCGAAGCCTGCAACCAAGAGGGGGATCAGCGCAAAACAGAGTGTGGTGACAACGATTCTTCGGTGCAGCGCTTTATAGCTGCCGTTTTCTTCCAATTCGCGGTTCAAGGCATCTCCCGGCAAAAGTCTGTCCGGCGCTATTATCCTAGCAATAGAGACGAATTTCCACAGTTTTCATCACTCTCTTCACTCTTCACTCTTCACTCTGAAAGGCACTCCTGGACGAATCCGTTGGAGAGTCCGAGTTCAGTCAAGACGGCAAAGGCGCCTTCATATTCAACCGCTGTGATTTTCCTGTCGAGCGGAGGGGTTTCAGGTCCCCTGTGTGCGGGAAAGTACTGGTTCATTAGGCTGACCCAGATCTGCGGTCCAATCTCACGGGCCAGGAAATCCAGGCATTCCCCGGTCCCGGCGAGGCCGCCGGGGAGGACCATATGCCGCACCATCATGCCCCTGCAGGCAATCCCTTCCGCATCAGTCCCCAGCGGTCCGACCTGCCGCCACATCTCCAGCAGAGCACGACGATTGCACGAAACGTAGTCCGATGCGCCGGAATATTTCCGGGCTACGGCGGAGTCCGAGTATTTGATGTCCGGCAGATAGATGTCTATTATTCCGTCCAGCGTTTTCAGTGTAGCTTCCGTTTCATATCCGCTTGAATTATAGACCAGCGGGATATGAAGGCCCTGAGGAACGGCGATAAGAAGCGCCCGAACGACAGCCGCCATCTGGTGGGTCGAGGTAACCAGGTTTATGTTGTGCGCTCCGCGCTTTTGAAGATCGAGCATGCCCGAGGCGAGTTCTTCCGTGCTTATAGATCTTCCGACACCGAGTTGGCTTATAGGATAATTCTGGCAGAAAATGCACCTGAGAGTGCAGCCGGAGAAAAATATCGTGCCGGAGCCACGGGCGCCGGATATAGGGGGCTCCTCCCACCGGTGGATATTTATCGAGGCGACTACGGGACGGCTTCCGGTCCCGCAGTAGCCGGTATCACCCTTATTGCGGTCCACCCCGCATCCGCGGGGGCAAAGATCACAGCGGCTGAGTCTTTCTTCGAGCGCCTCAGCCCTCTGCAACAGCTCTCCGGATTCGAACAGATCGATGTACGACGGCCTGCCGGGTACGCAGGTCTCAGCCGCCAAAGCGCTCGACCCATTTATCTCCATCCCAGACACCCATAATCCTTCCGGAGTTTGAAATATCATAGCCTCCCATGGAAGCCACCAGTTGGCGAAAAGGCTGTGAAACAATGATATTGAGCATCATTTCGACCTTGAAATCTCCCCAGGCGCACTCGGGAATAACCAGGTCATAGCGTTCCTCAGCAACCGGGATGAAATCAAGATCGAGCGCCCTGGCCGAAGCATAAATGGCCATCCCGGCATCCGCCCGCCCGCTCAGAATGCTTACCGCTACCGCCATATGAGTGAATTCTTCCTGATCGTAGCCGGAGATCTGAGTGGGTGTTATTCGGCGCTGATCAAGGCAGTAATCGAACAAAACCCGCGTGCCGGACCCACCCTGACGGTTGATGAAACTGATGTCTGTCCTCTGCAGGTCCTCTATGCTCTTGAGGCCCTTGGGGTTGCCCTTCCGGGTCAGCAGTCCCTGCCGGCGCATTGCCAGTTCGACCAGGCGCACGGGAGTTCCTTTGAGATATCTCTCTATGTAGGAAAAATTGTACTCTCCGGTTCCGGAGTCGAGGAGATGAGAGCCGGCGAAGTGAGTCTGGGCGCGCCGCACGGCCATCAGCCCTCCCAGACTACCAACATTGCTCGAGGAGAGATGCACCCGGCTGTCACGACCTTTGAGTTCATTTGCGATCACGTCAATGGTGTTATCGTGGCTTCCGATCATGATGAGGGTGTAGTCGAGTTGTTCCTCGGGCCGAAGAAGCCTTATGTTGACAGCCTTTCCCTCATCTATTCCCTCCTGTTCCTGCGGGATCTGAAGGATTCCGTCAGCGCGGGTGAGCGAGGTGATGATTCCGGCGCCTCTTTGCAAAGGCATGGCCACGAGCCTTTGCCCAACCCGGCCGAGGATCACACGCACAAACTCCTCAAGTCCGAGTTTCGAGGGCATTTTGCGCCCCAGGACAGCGGATACGGTGGGATAAGCCGGGGATTGCAGGCCCTGCAGGGAATGGAGAAGAGGTCTTACGAACTGCTCAAAAGCCATAATTGCCGAGACGGGATATCCCGGGACTCCTATAACGGGTTTGCCGGAAACAATTCCAAGGATTACCGGCTTTCCGGGCATCATTGTCACACCGTGGACGAGCACCTCGCCCAGTTCGGCAATGATAGCCGAGGTATAATCCTCCGACCCGGCAGAGGACCCCGCATTGATCAGCACGGCGTCCGCACTGGAATCCACCCCCTGCCTGATGGCCTTCTTAATGCTTTCATAGTCGTCGATCACAACGTCCTGAAGGAAGGGAAGTCCGCCGCATTCGGTAACCATGCCGGATAAAATGATGCCGTTGAATTCAATTATCTGGCCGGGCGCCGCCTCGGATGCCCGGCTCGCGGGTATGAGTTCGGTGCCGGTGGGCTGAATAAAGACGGAAGGCTGTTTAAAGACATTCAGGTTCAGGATGCCTGCAGCGAGCAGTGAGCCCACGTCCGCGGGACGCAACCGGTGCTGCTGCGGCAAAAGTAATTCGCCGGCGACTATGTCCTCTCCAACCTTGCGAACATGCTGCCAGGGGAAAGAGGCAGACCGGATTTGAATCTCCGACGGGGAAATCTGCTCGATCTGTTCGATCATGATCACCGCGTCGGTCTCGGGAGGAAGCGGATCTCCCGTATCCACCGCAAAAGCGTTCTTCCCGACAAACAGCCGCACGGGCATGTTGTCGCTCGCCCCGAAGGTGTCGATCGCCGGGACGGCGTATCCGTCCATGGCTGCTCCATGATAGTGCGGAACAGAGCGAAGGGCTGTGATCGGCTGCGAGGTAACGCGATTCAGACTGGAGACCGACGGGATGAGTTCCTCAACAGTCCTGAGCGGACCCGTGCGCTGAGTCCAGATCTCCCGAGCCTCGTGCAGGGTTCTCATCTTGAGATAAATGTTCCTCTTCGGCTTTTCCATCAGCGCCTCTTAAACCCGAATCGATCGAAGAATTCGCTCCGCAACCGCCTTGCAGTGGATAGATTGATTTCGCCGATAAACACCTGTTCGAGTTCATCCAATTCGGCGATCACCCAGTTGCTTATGTTATCCAGGCTTCTTGTCCATCGCTGAAAATCGTCTTTATCAAGCATCTTCGGAGGTTGAATGATGAAGCTACCCCCTCCATGCTGGTGTACCCGTTTATCCTCGAAAACCGCATTGTAATCGGCTGTATTGATACCGACGACCGGGACGAAATTGTCGAAAGCGCGCACCAGAGCGCCGGTTTTCCAATGTCCGCGCAGCACGGGGAAAATGCTCATGTTGAAGATGACCTCGACCCCCTGATCCGTCAACTGCCGTGCAGCTTCCGGCTGTCCCCAGAAGTCGATGCAGACCGGTATTCCAATCTTGCCGAAATCGGTAGTGAATACCCGATAGGCGCCGTCGCCCGGAGAGATCTCTAATTTATCGCGTTCCAGTGCGCCGATATTGAATTTGCGTTGCCTTCCCACAAGCCTTCCGAGCCGGCTGAAAAGGCATGCGGTATTGTAGCGCCTGCCGCCCTCCTCTTCGATCATTCCGGCAATAATATAACTGTTCAGTTTTCGGGCGGCGGAGCCGATTTCTCTCTCGCCCACAAAGGGGAAGTATTCGGGAAAACAGATCACATCGAGGTTCTCACCGCGACAACGCTCCATCAACTGGAGAGCATGCCCGATATTACGCGGATCATCGAATGCCGGGTAAGGCTTGGGTTGTATAATAGCTATGCGTATTATGTCTTTCATTATTATTTCCCGTAATTTGTTCTGCGCCCGGGAGTCCCCCTGCGCCAGGGTCATGGCCAGGCGATCCTGGCGACATATGGAAAATGATCGGATGGATACCGGCCGGAGGGGCTGCGATCACGGATTACGCGAGCGTCCATAACCGTGAACTCCCGGGAGACCAATATCCAGTCCATCCTGAAATAGTGCGGAACACCCAGGAATTTATGGTAGGTTATTCCTTCCTCGTCTTCACCTTTGCCGAGAACCTGCCAGGTATCGAGCAATCCATTGCTCACCAGCAGCTTATGCACTACGGAATCGGGATGATCATTGAAATCCCCGGCCAGAACCCGCGGGCATTTCTGCATGGATAACCACTCACTGATAATTCCGGCCTGCCGTTTTCTCGCTTCGGCGCCGATATGGTCCAGATGAGTAACGGCGGCGCAAAATAATTTACCCTCTGCGCCATGCTCAAAAAAGCCGTAGCTCATCATCCTGGGAAAGGCGCTGTCCCATCCCAGGCTCCGATGCCTCTCGGGAGTCTCGGAGAGCCAGAATTCCCCGCCATCGACGGGGCGCAATTCCCCGGTTCTGAAGAGGAGCGAACAATAATGGCAGTCTTTGTCCCAGTACCTCTGAGGGGCGTAGAGATCGTAGCCTGTAAGATATTTTCGGAGGTACTCCAGTTGTCCGATCGTTCCTTCCTGCGTTCCGAGAACCGTGGGGCGATAGCGCTGGATCAGATCGACAACGAATTCTTTGCGGGCTTCCCATCCGTTATCCCCGTCAAAATCATTCTGGAACCGGAGGTTGAACGTCATGATCAGCATTTGGGAAAATCCTCCACATGGTCCTGTTTCGAGCTGTTGTGACCGAGCACTTCTCTTTTATCTGCAAATGGAGCATGGATCAATGGCTAGTGACAGGAGTTCCCGTTCTATTTTGAAAAGAGATAGATAAAAGAGGGGAAAGGGCAGGTGAATGTGAATGTTTTCTCGTATGTAATCCCAAGTAAGTGCATTAAACCTGACAGCTATTCGCCGATTGTCTCCTCTTTTTCTCTTGACAAGCAGGCGCTTAAACGATTAAGTGGTCGCGAATTTTGCAGAAACAACCATTCTTGACAATCGGAACATTGTTATTTCTCTCACTTGAAGGACCTGCTCACATTTTGCATAACGAGCACAACTTCATCGGACCACTTTATTTATCAGGGATTATCGAGGCTGTCCTATGAAAGAAGAGAAAAAGAGCGCTGGTGGGAGCAAGGCACTGGGAACAGTTATCTTTCTGGCGGGCTTTGTCGGCTCCATGGCCTTCGGCTGGCTGATCTTCCCGAACCTGCTCTACTCTCAGAAAGCCCAGCCGATGAACTTCAGCCATGTCGCGCACCAGGATTCGGAATGCGACTTCTGCCACACCTTTCGCCCCGACGGGACTTACACAGGCATTCCCAGACTGGATAAATGCAAGGAGTGCCACGAGTCCGCCATGGGCAGCACGGAGTCCGAGGCGCTCCTGGTAAGCGAATATGTCGAAAAGAACCGCGAAATCCCATGGAAAGTCTACACCTGGCAGCCTGACAATGTATTCTTCTCCCATGCGCCCCACAAGGGTCAGGGGCTCGAATGCAAAACCTGCCATCGGGATGTTTCCAAGGAAGAGAAACTGCCGCCTTACAGAGAGAATATCATTACCGGCTACAGCATATCGACCATGAAAATGACCGATTGTGAAAAGTGCCATGCCCAGAAGGGCGCTTCTAACAACTGCGAGATATGCCATAAGTAATCGCTTGCATGAGAGGGTGGATGGAATGAAATTTGGTCGGAGAGCTTTTTTACAATTTGCTGCTGGAGCGGTGGGTGGCACGTTGCTCTCGCCCTTGCCATGGCAATTGGCCGGCGACTCGGCAAGATGGTCACAAAACTGGTCATGGCGCCCTTCTCCCGAACGCGGGGAGATTACCAGTGTACCCACTGTCTGCACGATGTGCGAAGGCGGCTGCGGCATTCGCGCCCGCCTGGTCAATGGTAGCCGCGCCATTTTGCTCGAAGGGAACCCTGCAAATCCAGTGACCAAAGGCGGCATTTGCGCCTTAGGGGCAGCCGGGCTTCAGTACCTGTACGCTCCTTACCGGATCAATCAGCCTCTCAAGCAGACCAAGGGCCGCGGTAACCTGTCCGGTTTTACTCCGATCTCCTGGGAAGAGGCGATCGCCGAACTCGCAAAGAGCCTGGCCATGAAGCGCGGTGAGGGCAAGTCCCACAAAGTGGCCTGCATCACCTCCGCCAGGCTGAGCAGTATGGACGATCTATGGGCGCAGTTCTTCAGCGCCTACGGCTCACCCAATCTGTTCAAAATGCCTTCCTGGGCCGACAACAACAGGCTCGCTGCTCTCCTGACCACCGGCAACGGCGTTCCTTTTACTTTTGCTCTCGAAAAGGCCGAGTACGTCCTGAGCTTCGGGGCCAACCTGCTTGAGACTTCCTGTGCTCCAAACCGTATTTTTGCCTCTCTTCGTGATTGGAAACAGGGAGGAAAGAGTTCGGTCAAACTTGTCCAGGTTGAATCGAGATGCTCGATCACAGCCTCCAAGGCCGATCAGTTCCTGGCTGTTATGCCGGGAACCGAAGCTGCCCTGGCCATGGGAATCGCTCATCTCATGGTCACCGGCGGAACTTATGACGCTGACTTCGTAAAGGATAACGTATTCGGATTCGAAGACTGGACAGACAGCGCTGGTAATAGGCGCCAGGGGTTTAAGACCGCTATCAGCTCGCCGGTCTACTCGCCTGAGGAGGTCGCCAAGAAAACCGGGCTCGATGCGGCAAAGATCCGTGAAGTCGCCAAGGAGTTTGCAGGCCGCAAAGGCGCCCTTGCAATCTGGGGCTTCGGCGCTGACGCCTCCAGTTTCACCTGGCACGAACTGGCGTTTGTGGCTTTAAATGCCCTTAAAGGCAATTTGAAGCCCGAGGGACTCATCAGCCTGGCAGCCGACATTCCACTCGCTACTCTGCCCTCCGTCCAGAAAGACGCCATCGCAGAGAAAGCAAGCCAGCAGGTCCGGCTGGATATGGCGAAGGCACAGTCGCTGGTTCCTGCACAGAACGGGCTCTATCCTTTCCTCGATGCTGTCGGCTCCGGGCCGAAAGATCAAATAGAGATCCTTTTGGTCCATGAAGCCAATCCTGCTTACAGCCTGTCGGAGACGAAGATTTTCCAGGCTGCACTCGAGAATATTTCCACTCTGGTTTCTTTCTCCTCGTTTATGGATGAAACCACTTCTCAGGCCGACCTTATTTTGCCGAATCATACGGCCCTCGAACGGCTGGATGATGTAAAAGGCATTCCGGGGGCCCCTTTTGCCTATTATGCCGTCTCATCCCCTATCTTGAAACCCATTGCCAAGACCATGCATGCCGGGGACGCCCTGCTTGCGGTCAGCGCAAAAATCGGCGGCAGTGTGGCTGCCGCCGCGCCGTGGAAAACCTACGAGGATTTTCTGAAATTCCGGGTTGACGGTCTTGCGCAGGCGCAGAAGGGGGCAGTTGCGGACAAGGCTGGAGTCGATCTGTCGAGCCTTACCGCCTCCGTTCAGCCGAATTTCAAGGACGGGGCCGATCTTTGGAAAAAACTCAAAGCCGGGGCAAGCTGGTATAACGGACCCGCGCAGATACCGGCATTCACCACCCCATCGGGCAAATTCGAGCTTGCCTGCCAGGCGATTGGCGCCAAGGGCTCGCCGCCTGCGGACGATCTGATGTACCTTCCCCATCTGACCGCCCTCAAACTGTCGGGCAGCGAGAACGAATTCCCATTATTGCTCGTTACTTACCAATCAGCCTTTATTTCCAGCGGATATCTCGCCAACCCGCCTTTTATGAACAAGCTCATTCCCGATTACATGGTCAGGGCAAACGACGTTTTTATCGATATAAACCCCCAGACCGCCAAAACGATGAACTTTGCGCAGGGTGATGCCGCCTCGCTGAGGACCACTCAGGGCGAAGCTTCCGTACGCGTCAATATCACTCCGGCGGCTCGCCCGGGCGTCGTTTATATGCCGAAGGGACTCGGCCACAAAGCTTATGATGAATACATCCAGAACAAGGGAGCAAATGCGAACAGTCTTATCGAGGTCCAACTCGACCCCGTGAGCGGCATGGGGACTGTATGGGCTACTCGTGCTCAACTGCGTCGCGTGTAAGGGGGATTATCTGTGAGCGAAAAAGGACATGCGCAGAGCAATGTTCGTTTTGTGATGACGATCGATCTGGACAGGTGCACCGGTTGCGGGGCGTGCAGCGTCGCATGCCAGGCCGAGAACAATATCTCCTTCCGCCATGATGAATCCGATAAGCTCCGCTCGATCACCTGGATGGAGATATACCAGCTCAACAACGGCAAGGACTTTCCGGACTACCGGTTCGCTTACCTGCCTCGTCCATGCATGCATTGCGACTCTCCCCATCATTCTCCCTGCACTTTTGTCTGTCCGGTCAACGCGACGACCAGGGACGAGAACAACGGGATCGTGACGCATATTTACCCGCGCTGCATCGGCTGCCGGTACTGTATGGTCGCCTGCCCTTATCATGCCAGGGATTTCAACTGGTGGGACCCCGCCTGGCCAAAGTCCATGGAGGCCATGCTGAGCCCGGAGGTGAGCACCAGGATGCGCGGAGTGGTTGAAAAGTGCACCTTCTGCCACCACCGGCTCCTTAAAGCACGCTCAAAAGCCTATGTGGACGGCACGGAACCGGATAAGGCAACCTATACCACGGCGTGCGCCGATGCCTGCCCGACAAAGGCTATTTCCTTCGGCAACATCAGGGACGAGAAATCCGATGTGGCTAAACTCTCAAAAGATCCGCGAGCTTTTCGGATCCTCCAGAAGCTTGGTACCGAGCCGAAGGTTTACTATCTCAGCAGCCATGACTGGATAAGGAACCTTGCCGATAATTCTCTGACTAAGAAGGCTTAGGCGTCGAGAGTCAGGCGAAACTTGATTTCCTTGGTCACGAGGGGTTTAGAATGGATAAAGCATTGATTCCAGAAGGATTGAAGCGCTGCCCGCTTCCCATTTTCGGGGTCTGGATACTGCTTCTGCTGGGTGTGATCGGCTGGGGCGTCGCCGCAGGCGCGATGGTGCTTCTCAAAGCGCTCAATCTCACCGGCCTGAACGATTATTTCGGGTTCGGCGCCTATATCACCGCCGACCTCGCAATCATCGCCCTGGGCGCGGGGGCCTTTTTCACCGGTTTTCTCTACTACGGCCTGTCCCGATTTTTTCCGGCGCTCAAGGAACTGGGCAAGATAATCAATCTGGCGGTAATCGTCGGCTTTGTGTGCTATACAGGGGCGCTTGCGGTCCTTCTGCTCGAAATCGGCCAACCGCTTCGCGGCTGGTTCGGCTACTGGCATGCCAACGTCCATTCCATGCTGACCGAAGTTATTTTTTGCATCAGTTGCTATGCTATCGTTCTCGTCATCGAATATGTGCCGATAGTTCTCGAAAACCGCAAACTGGCCGAGATAAAGCCGATCAGGATTTTCTCTCACAGTCTGCATGACGTGATGGCGATTTTCGCCCTGACCGGTACATTCCTGAGCTTCTTCCATCAGGGATCGCTCGGCGGCGTCGCCGGAGTTCTCTTCGCCAGGCCTTTTGCTTTCAGGGAAGGTCTTTTCATCTGGCCCTGGACTTTCTTTCTCTTCATTCTTTCCGCCATCGCCTCGGGACCATCCTTCACCGCACTGGTGTGCAGGGCTCTTGAAAAAGTGAGCCGCAAGAAGCTGGTGGATCGCTCTGTCTACGAGTTGATCGGCAAAATAGAGGGCTGCCTGCTCGGCGCCTACATGGTCCTTAAGATCGCCGACACCGCTTACTGGGGATTCGTTCAGTCTCCGCGGTTCGGCCTCAATATCGGAGATTTCTACTGGGGACCTTACGGGATCTGGCTTCTCGTTGCTGAAATCGGCATATGCGGCGTTCTGCCTGCCGCCATACTGCTCTCACCTGCGGGCAGAAAAAGCAATTTTCTTCTCTTCAGCGCTTTCATCCTGAATTGTATCGGAGTCTCCATCAACCGCTTCGTAATGACCATCCAGGCAATTGCAGCCCCGGTCATGCCTTTTGACGCCTGGAAAGTCTACGTGCCGACGGTATACGAGGTCGCTCCCATCGTTGCCATGCTCGCCTACTGCGCACTTATCATCTCCCTTTCCTACAGGTACCTGCCCCTCTTCCCCAGGGAAAAGGAACTCAACCGGGCCTAGCATTTGCTGGCCCATCAAGGCCATAAATATAAAGAACCCCGAGGGTTTTACCCTCGGGGTTCTTTATTGTGAATCAACCAGATCCTGAGAAACCGGCGATCTCCTGTAGATTATTTTGGGCCCGTGAGCTGATTCAGCCGCTCTTCCACATCATCCGGAATCTTTGACTGTTTGTAGCTCACAATTCCTTTTGAATCGATCATAAAGATGGTGGGCACACCCCTGACGGCGAAAGCTTGTCCGATATCGAAATACTTGTCAAAAGCCGTGGGAAAGACATATCCATTTTTTGTCCAGTATGACCGGGCTTTTGGTTCCGAGTCGTTCATGGCGGTGTTGACTGCAAGCACAGCAAGGCCTTTCGGGCCATAGACTTCGGCCAGCCGGTTGATCCTGGGAAGCTCTCGCATACAGTCCGGACACCATGTATTCCAGAATACAAGGAGTATTGGCTTGCCCTCCAGCGCTCGACTGGAGACCTGGTTTCCATCCAGGGTCATAATCCTAAAATCCGGCGCCGGATCGCCCATCTCAGTGCCGAAGGATAGCCCGGCAGCCGACACCGCAAAAATGAGAACGGTCAGTATGATTATTATCCTTCTCGTCACGTCCTGCTCCGTCAAAACCAAACCTGTCCGGCCTTGAACACATAATACTCGGCCAGGGCGAGCATCAGAAGACCCAGAACGGTTTTCGCGCCGACCATCCACTTACCCGGTTTGGGCAGAGCGGCTGCAATACCCGAAAAAGTTCCCACAGCTATCAGTAAAATGCCCATCCCAATGGAAAATGCGAAAACAAGAAGGCCTCCATAGAAAACGCTCTGAGTCGTCGCGACATAGGTCAAGAGACCAAACAGGACGGGCGAGGTGCAGGGAGAGGCGATCAGGCCAGAGGCGGCGCCGACCAGAAATGCCCCAAGAACCCCACCCACCGCCGGATCGAGGGGCCGGCCGGAGACAATAGCGGGAAACGGAATCACCTCCAGAATGTTTAAGGCAACGAGAAAAAGTACATTTGCAACTATCAGCAGCGCCCACGGGTTCGTGCTGATTTTGCCGAAAAATCCCCCTGTAAGTGCTGCGAACATGCCGAGCAACGAATAAACAGTAGCCATTCCAACCACATATCCCACGGAAAGCAGGAATGCTTTAAAACGGGTCTCATCGCCCGCTGATTTTGATCCAACATAGGCCGACACAATGGGAATCATGGGGTAGACACAGGGGGCAAGGCTGGCGAGAAGCCCGCCGGCGAAGGCCGCCCCCACTGCAATCAAAGGCGAACCCGTAAGGTAATTCTCCATGCCTGTCATCAACTCTTTTTACTCCCTCTCAACCGCTCCTGACCGGCAAAACATCCCGCATCATGGCGAGTGAGCGTTATGCTCGTGATGCGCCTCTCCATGTTGATGATGCTCGTGCTTCTGATTTCGAAATCCTTCCTGTTCGATATAATTCAATAAGGAATCGATCTCGGCAGAGTTCAGCCGCAGGTTGGGCATCACTACATTGTTGTATTCGGCCAGCAGCGCCATAGCCAGCGGATCTTTTTCCGCCAGCAGCTTGTCGGGCTCCGCGATAATGCGGATCAACCAGGCCCTCTCCCGCTTCTGAGTCACCCCCGACAGGTCGGGACCGATTGGGCGTTTGCCGGTGCGTTTGACATCCACCTCACCAATCGTATGGCAGGCGGAACACCTGGTCCTGAAAAGACTCTCTCCTTTCGAGATGCTCCTCACCTCGGGCGCGTCCGCATAATCACGTCCTTCCCTGGGCGGAAGCTTCCAGTTATGAAGCCAACTGCCCACCTGAGCAGCAAGAACATAGGGATTTTCAAAGGGAGAGCCCTTCATCCATTGACCGGTTTTCTGATTGCCGATGATAAGGGTGAGCGTATGCGCCGCCAGGTTGCCGCTCTTTTCAGTCTCTTCATCGTAGAGCCCCAGCTTTTGCCGAAGCATTGTGATATCCGCTTTCTTTCCGGTCAGGAAAATCCAGCCCGGACCGATGTCGAACTTCTCGGCATACTGCTTGAGCACTTCAGGCGTATCGTATTCCGGGTCAATGCTTATGGAGTACATGAAGACATCCTGGCCAACGCGCTCCCCCAGGATTTTCTGCATCTCGCGAAGCCGCGCAGTCTCCAGCGGGCATGCATCCGGACAGCGAGTAAAGATAAAATTGATGACGACCACCCTGTCCTTGATGAGGTCATCAAAAAAGCGCACCGTTTTCCCTTCGTGGGTGAATAGCGTAATATTCGGGAAGTAATCCGCTCCCCACGGTGAGGCTGCATTGGCCACAGCCGCGACAGTAAACCCCGATGAACTCAATACCGCCCCTAGAATCCACACGATCAAGACAACTGAGAAGGTGCGCTTCCGGCAATCTTTTTGCATGCTTATAGCTCCCTGAAGTATTCGGCATTTCCTGCCGGGAAGGACTGAGGAGCCATAAATGGCTCCTCAGTTCCACCAAGACACACAATCGTCTTATTATAATTCCGGGTTACACCTCACGCCACTCAAGGATGGGCGCTCAGTTCCCCGCGCCGCTATTTACGGCCGCCACGCCTATCCTGCTCCTCCTTGAAGGTGAGGACAGCCCTGGCTCAACGCCTGTACCGGCTGACGGGGTGCTGCCGGGTATCGTCACCACGGTCCGGCTGCCCCTCACAGGGTTGGCTGTTCCCGCGCCGGCGCCTGTACCGGCTGACGGGGTAATGCCGGGTGTCGTCACCACAGTCCGGCTTCTCCTCACAGGGTTGGCTGTTCCCGCGCCAACGCCTGTACCGGCTGACGGGGTATTGCCTGGCGCCGTCACCACAGTCCGGCTTCTCCTCACGGGGTTGGCTGTTCCCGCGCTAACGCCTGTACCGGCTGACGGGGTATTGCCTGGCGCCGTCACCACAGTCCGGCTTCTCCCCACAGGGTTTACTGTTCCCGCACCGGCGCCTGGGTTGGCTGACGGGGTATTGCCGGGTGTCGTCACCACAGTCCGGCTACCCCTCACAGGGTTGGCTGTTCCCGCGCCAACGCCTGTACCGGCTGACGGGGTAATGCCGGGTGTCGTCACCACAGTCCGGCTTCTCCTCACGGGGCTTATATTACCTTCCGTTTCCTGGCCAGAACCGGCTTGAACGCTGCCGGCCCCATTGCTCCCTGAACCTCCAGAACTTCCCCCGCCACCTGATGTAACGGGAATCGGATTAGGTATGGGCTCGGAGGGTCCGGCTCTATCGCCGGTTCTGAAGGTTGGAAGCGCTGCTGAGTCTACATACTGGACCCCATCCCATGAAGGCTGGGGCGCAGGCATGAGTTCCACCTGCCCCGGATGCTCCAGGTCCCAGCGCAACAGCATGGAATGGTCCTCATGCTGTGTATTATGGCAATGTTCCATATAGCTTCCCGCAAATTCCCGGAAACGGATGGCGATTTCGACACTTTCTGTGCTGTCTGCCTCTGGTCCGATGCGATAGACATCCTTTCGGGCCCATTTTTCCCATTCGGGCGGTGCTTTCCCGCCGCGAGTGAGTATGACTCCCTCTTCAAAGTGTACATGGACAGGATGGCTCCACCCACCGTTGCCGAGTATGCTCCATACCTCCAGAGTCCCCTCTCCGGCAGCGCCTGCTTCCGTGGGACCGGTCGAGAGTTGCGGCGCCGCGGACACTCGCCTTGTATCCATGCCCAGGCCGCTGCCGCCATCTGTTTTAATCGTCCAGCTCACTGTGTCGGACCCTCCCGAACGAGCAAAATCAAAGCTGCGGTGTCGTGCATTGGCAAGCAACTCTCGATCCGCCGGGCTGTCACGGTCAATTGTCAGCGGTATCATTTTCTTTTTGCCCGCGACGAACTCGGCCGGGTCCATGCTCACATCCTCTCCCGTATAGGCATGCACCCTGAGTTCCAGGAACTTACCCACGCCGGGATCTCCATCTCTCCATCTTCTCGGCTGCCCTCCATTTTCCAATTCCATCGCCGGCTTGTAGCGCTCGGAGAGGATATCCGCGAGCGGAACCCTTTTCCCGGGACGTCTTCCGGTGGTATGCTCCAGGATATTGATGAAATAGAGCTTGTCGCCGGGCTTGATGCCATGTTTTGCAAAATCGACAATTATGTCATACCGTTCCGCAATCGCCTGTGTGGGGAGGACCCCTTTGTTGTCCAACAGGTCGCCGTCGCGGTCGAGGTCCGTGGCGCCGTCAAACGCGACGGAATGCTCCATGATATTGCCGTCATTGGCGATCATGTGGAAAGGAACGCGATTGTAGGAAACCCCGGAGCCTTGCGGTCCGGACATTTCTCCACCGTTGCCGCTGACCTGGCGCACCAGCGCAATCTCGAAGTAACGTGATACCGAACCGTTCAGTATGCGGAAACGGTAGCGGCGGGCCCGAACATTCAGGTACGGCTTATATAGCCAGTTGGCGAGCACCTGGTCCCCGACGAATCCGTCGAAATTGAATGGGTTGAACCACAACTGCCCTTCTCGGTCCCAGGCCTTGTCGGCAACCAGCAGGTTAACATCGTAGTCGCGATTTCCCCAGGGCAAAGCGGTACCGCTCGGGAGGCGCAAATTCACACCATCCTCGAAGTCCTCTTTACCGCGGTCCAGAGCGCTGTAGTAGTTCATCATCACGGCGTTTCCCTTGTAGACATTCTGGGCGGTGAAATCGAGCATGTGATCGTGAAACCAGTGGGTGCTCATCGTCTCGCGCCAGTCGCCGCGGATTTTTATGGAGCCGTTTTCACAGGTCTTCTCGCCCGCGTTGGCGTCGTTTACGAAAAGGGTCTCACCCGGCGCACAGGGGAAGGCCGCACGAGGGTCGGTCGCCTCGGTATTTATTGTGTCGTAGCCTGCGAGCTGTATCGGCCACCGATAGTCATAAAACTGGCCCGGAAAGAAAAATGCATTTGTGTA
Organism: uncultured Syntrophobacter sp.; assembly: GCA_964539645.1. Lineage (GTDB taxonomy): Bacteria > Desulfobacterota > Syntrophobacteria > Syntrophobacterales > Syntrophobacteraceae > SbD1. The sequence continues at coordinate 14,482 of CAZIJV010000027.1, read as the reverse complement.
GCCATCGCTCTCTGCCGGTGAGTGGCCATTGTGTTCATGAGTTGTAATGGTATGCAGTCCGAAGCCTCGGTTAGCAGCGGGATCAATTGGAAGCGCATTGTAGTGCCGCATCAGAATCGCCTCTCCGTATCGCGCCATGAGCAGCTTGGGAGGAAGCGTGCCGTCGAATGTCCACAAGGAATTGTGGTCCTGAATGGGCATCAGCGGATGGAACTGAATTCCTATGCCCTTTGTGGTGCCCTCGATTACAGTTCCCGACACCGGAGATTCGTAGGTCTTGTGATAGAGACCGCCGGGTCCGAACTCTCCAGCGCCGTACCTGTGCATCTGTTTGTTGTCTCTGAAACCTCCATTTACCCGCGCTCCTGCCTGTGCAGTCTTGAAAAAAACCTGTGGGAAAAATTCGTTCCAGCGTTGATGGGACCATCCTTTTCCCGGAGGTCTTCCCTCAGCGGGTGGAGAGTCCAGACTTCGCCCCAGGAAGGCTTCGATCTGTTCTTTCCAGGGATTTTGATCCTCAGTGTTCGAAAACTGCTTCGGAAATGGAGCAATCCCGGCCTGAGCCAGGAAGGATTCCAGCGCTGATCCCGATGGGCCGCTCGATGCCACATTCACCGGGTCCTGCTCCGGAGCGGCCCCGATCTCAGGCGACGGGAAAGATGCTCCAGACGCGGAAGCACCACTACCAAGCCGTTCGGTTCCAAATTCCTCAAAGAGCAACATTTGCTGTGTGAAGGGTTCCGCACCGAAAAGCGGACTGGGCTTTCCATTAGTCGGAACATTTGCACTGGTTCGATCCACCTCCGTAAAAGGGTTGGTAGATTCCGCATCTTCAAAGGTACCGGTCGGCCCGCCCTCGAAAGCTCCCCTGTTGTTGGGCGGGAGAGTGGAAAGAAAATCCTCGGCGAATTCGCGTCCGATCAGCGGACCGGTCAATGCGGAGGGATCATCGCCGGGCGGAGGCCCGAAATCATCGAGCACCGCCGCCGTAGCCGACGATCCAAAAACTAAAAGGCAAAATATAACCGCTACTGCAAGCGCTCCTGTTAACATGGAATCAGCAGGAACCAGTTGACCAGAGATCCTTGACATATTCCCCATGACAAACCTCCAGCATATATTCCCTTAATATTGATGTCAGGTTCTTGAGAGTTCCTGATGTACCTGACGAGTCAACCTGTCGTATCCGGTATTTAGTGTAATCATGGGGCGCCAACCGCAACAATAGGGGTAAGTACCTAATACCTAAGGCCATTTGTACCTATCGGCATCTGCATTCGAAGGCTGAATTTTTGACAATTTCCTCATGCCAAGGCTTCAAGGGACCGATGATGTCAGAGAAGGGCAAGTCGCTCCGGAGAGGTTGCTATCGGTTTGGATCGGCTGGAGTTTCCCTGTTTTTGTTTGACTCGCTCCATCCCGGAATGTTAGCTTTCCACGTTGATGGATGTCCTCAAAAGGGGCGCCGATTCGACTGTTTTTAACGCGCACCGCATCGGGAAAAAATGACTCAAAATATACATCTTTCCGGTTTATTCGAAGGCAGGAAATACCCCAGGGTCGCTTTGACGGCCGGTGTAATTATGCTCCTCCTGCTCGAACTGGCTATCTATGTCACTATCGCCTCTCAGTCCGGGCTGAAGACTCGCGTCGTGGTAACCGACTCCAATGGTACGAAGATCTATGAAAGCGCGGGCACGACCCTCACTTCCTACGAGAAGATGGTCTTCGAGAGCAATTTCGGTCCGCTGCGCAACTTCAGCACCCGCGTTGAATCCGAAGCAGTCCCCTTTGCCTACCGAACCTGGATCTTACTCGCTGTCGGCGTGCCGCTCGGCCTGATCCTGATGATCTACTTCCTGTTTCAGGTATGGCTCGCCATCTTCGGAAGCGGCCGTGAGGAAGAGAAAGAGAGCACTGTCGATACGGGCAAAAACCGCCTGGACCTGTTGATGACGGCTTCACGCACCATATCTCCGGTGGGCGTCGGATTCGTAATAGTCATGGCGATGCTTATTTTATGGTTGATTCCATCTGTGGTAGGGGATGTAATCCGTTCCGGCTTCGATGTGGTGAAAGAGTATCCCTGGTTTTTCCTCGGCCTGGCGCTTTTCCTGGGCGGGTTGCTGGTTTGGGTTATTTACCTGCGCTACAGGCTCTCCAAACAGATGCTCGCAAATCAGTTGGAAATCGAGAAGTGCCGGATACAGACTCAACTGCTTGCTCAAAATCCGACTCCTCACCTGCTCGAATCACCCGGCACGGAAGCGGGAGAGCACGGCGCGCAACTTCTGAATACAAGGGAATCCTGATCATATGTGGCTCAAACGGCTGTTCAAAAGAGGCAAAGCAGAACAGAAACCTGAAGTCGAAGCCGACGCTCAGGAGAAGGCAGGCGCTCAGGAGAAGGCAGACGCTCAGGAAAAGGCGAAAGTCCGCGAAAAGCAGGAATCCTCCATCGGACAGGGCATCTATTACCTCTACATGATAGTCGGGCTGCAGCTCCTGTTCGTCTTTGGAATTCTCGGCGTCATTATGTTCATCGGCAAGGTGATTTCTACGCCGGGATGGGTCTTTTTGCTGATCTTCCTTCTTTTCGCCGGAGCGCTCGTCTACATATACAGGAAGGCCAGGAAACAGTTTCGAAAGCTGAAAGAATCCTTTAACAACGCCGACCTTTCCAACAAGAACTACGAAATCAGCATTATGGGGGGCATGCTCACCATGCGGATCGAGCAAAATCCCAATGCGCCGAAATTGCTCGCCCCGCCTCCTTCCGCCCAGCCTGAACAAATCATCGATGCTGAAACGATAGAGCCTTCCGCGGATCATAAGCGGGCTCATCTTTCTTAAACAGCACCGATGACAAGAACTCCTCGGCCGGACTTTTAAACACGATGGTGTCCTTCAGCCAGCGGGCTTCATCCTTTCCCGGATGATCCAGGTTGTAGTGCAGTCCCCTGCTCTCTTTTCGCTGTAAAGCGCACTGGATGATCAGTTCAGCCACAAGCGCCAGCCCCTGCAACTCGACAAGGTCGCTGTTGACCGGAATTTTCGGCATGTGCTCCCTGATTTCCATTCTGATCTGGGCAATATGGTTCAGGGCCAGCGCAAGTCTCTTATCCGTCCTGACAATACCGACGTAGTTCCACATCAGGCGCCTGATAAAGTCCCAGTTATGGGCGATAAGCACCATTTCATTGCTGGGAGACTGCTGTGGGCTCAACGTCGCCGAGCAGTCCGGCACTTCAGGCAGCAGGCGGTTGCGCCAGGATTTTATATGCCTTCCACACTCATCGGCAGCCTGGTGCGCAAACACCATTGCTTCGAGCAGCGAATTGCTGGCAAGCCGGTTTGCCCCGTGCAATCCCGTGCAGGCGCATTCCCCTATGGCGTAAAGGTTCTGGATAGTGCTCTGCGCGGAAGAGTTGGTGACGATGCCTCCGCACATATAGTGGGCCGCGGGGACAACCGGGATCGGATCACGTGTGATATCGATCCCCAGCGAAAGGCATTTTTCGAGGATATTCGGGAACCGCTGCTTCAGAAAGTCAGCTTCCCGGTGGCTGATATCGAGAAATACGCAATCATCGCCGGTGGTCTTCATTTCCGTATCGATCGCCCGGGCCACGATATCCCGAAAGGCAAGATCTTTGAGCGGATGGTACTTCTCCATGAAGGCGCGACCGCGCCTGTCGATCAGCCTGCCGCCCTCTCCCCTGACCGCTTCGGATATAAGGAAGTTCTTCGCCAGGGGATGATAGAGGCAAGTGGGGTGAAACTGAACGAATTCGAGGTTCGCCAGTTGGGCGCCTGCCCGGTAAGCTATGGCGAGTCCGTCGCCGGTGGCGACGTCCGGATTGCTGGTGTAGAGGTAGACCTTACCGGCGCCGCCGGTGCAGAGTAGAACGGCGTTGGCGACAAAGGTATGAATCTGCTCCCCGGCGATGTCCAGCACATAGGCGCCTCTGCAGATATCCTGCTGATAGAGGCTAAGAGACCCGGTCTTCATCGAATGATGCTGTATGATCAGATCCAGCACGAGATGATTCTCAAAGATAACGATATTCGGGTCGGCCTCTGCGGCGGATATCAGCACCTTCTCGACTGCCCGTCCGGTCATGTCCTCGGCATGGAATATCCGGTTGCGGCTGTGCCCGCCTTCTCTTCCCAGATCGAACGAATCCGGCTCGGCGCCGCTACGGTTGAAAGGGACTCCAAGATTCACCAGGTCTCGGATTCTCTCTGGTCCCGTCTTTACCACCAGATCCACGACATCCGGATGGCACAGGCCGTCTCCCGCACTGAAGGTGTCCTCGATGTGAAGATCGAAGGAATCATCGCGCCCGAAGACAGAAGCAATTCCACCCTGGGCGTAATTCGTGCTGGTTTCGAGTTTGTCTTTTTTGGTTACAATTGCAACTGATCCGCTGCGGGATGCCTTGAGCGCGAAGGTGAGGCCGGCTATTCCACTTCCGATGACGAGATAATCAAATTGATTTTTCATTCTGCAATCCCATATAAAAGAAGCCGGAACAATGGCCGACCCACTGAATGCGGGTTTCATCGATCCGGCGCGTGCATATGCTTATTCGCCATTTTGCAGGGCTAATTTAGTCCATAACTCAATGCATGTAAAGGCTCAATCGAGCCTGTATATGACAGAACACGGAGGAACCGGCAAAGCTGATGACGATTACAATACAAAACGGGGAATCAAAAGCATTCTCTTCGAGAATTCCAGCGGTAAAGGTTGTCGCCCTTGATTGTGACGGGGTCCTCTTTGATTCCCGCGAAGCCAATATCCAATTCTACAGTCATATTATGGAAACCGTGGGACGCCCTCCCGTGAGGAGCGACCAGCACGAATACATCCATATGTATCCGGTTCGCGAATCTCTCATTTATCTCATAGGAGATGACGGCGGTGATTTTGACCGAGCCTACGAGTATTTCAAACAAATCGACTTTACTCCTTTTAACGGGTATCTGCAGCGGGAACCGGGACTCATTTCTTTTCTCGAACTTGCCAAGAAGCACTTCCTCACCGCCTTGGCGACTAATCGAACCACCTCCACCCTCGAACTCCTCGAACATTACGAACTTACCCAATATTTCGACCTGGTGGTGTGCGCCTCCGATGTTCGCCACCCGAAGCCTCATCCGGACATAATGCGCAGGATCTTCGATACTTTCGAGGTCGAACCGCAGGAGGTGCTCTACGTCGGGGATTCAAAGGTCGATGAACTCCTGGCCCGCGCTACCGGTGTTCTCTTTGTCGCCTATAAGAACCCGGGCCTTAATGCAGATATTCACATCTCGCATTTCCGGGAACTCCATTGCATTTTTGCGGAACGGCCAAAGTCCAGTGATCCCTGACGCTCATCTCGGCAGAAAGCTCATAGACAGGCTGCTGCTACTCGGATCGATTCATTCCGATCCGCAGGGCTTCAGGCGAACCTCGGACTTCCTCAACTGCAGGATGCCCGACCTCATCCTGGTCGAACTGAGCGAGTACGCCCTGGCCTACCGGATTGAACAGGGGCCGTATCTTCGCAAGCTTTTCCTTGAGCGGCTCAAGGGCGTTTCCCGCAGCCTCGGCCTGGAGTATCGAGCAGCCCTCAAGAATTGGCGCATAGCCGCGATCCTTCGGCAGATAAGCCTTCCCTATGAATACCGCGCCTCAGTGGCTTTTTCCCGGAAAACGGGCGCCCCTGTCGTTCCGGTCGACTATTCGGACTTCAGCTGTGAATGGGTGGAGACATGGCAGGAGATGATTTCCGCCGAGAATATTCTCCACCTCCTGCAACTGCACGACAGGCCCATCCCCTTATCGCTTCAGTACAGACAGGCGGCGCGCAAAATAAAGTGCGCAATCCCCGAACCTGAATTTTTGTCCTCGAAGGATTGCACAAAATGGCGGCAGCGCGAAGAGCATATCGCCTCGGAGATTCTCACGGCCCTGGCCCGTTTCGAGCCGCAGCGCCCGGTATATATCGGAGGATGGCGACACCTCCTCACTTACGGCCGGGTAGAGACGATTCGCAACATTCTGGGTGTGGAACTCTCCGCCTGCCGCCTGCTCGGAAGCGAGGGATTCCTGAACCAGAGCCCCCCTGCAGTTGATTCTTTTCCTTCCAACTGCTTCACATTTTAGAAATCGGGTCTTAGATTCCGCATTGGCATTCAAACAACGTCTTCACCTAAAACCATTCCGGAGGGTCAAAAATGCGAGTAATTTTATCGGTAGTTCTTGTCCTTTTTCTTGCCATCCTGATCGTACCGGCGGCCTCGGCCCAGCAGGTCAAACCGGGGGGCGCGGTCAGCTACTCCGAAGTTGCTCCGGTTTTTCAGAACATGTGCGTGAAATGCCACAGCGGAGAGCGTCCTGCCTATGGCCTGCGCATGGATTCGCTCAAAGGAGTGATGGCGGGCGGAAAACATGGCGCGGTAGTCGTACCCGGCAGCCCGAAGCAAAGTGAACTCCTGAAAAGAGTAAAAGGTGAATCGAAACCGAGAATGCCCAAAAATGGACCTCCCTGGGTTTCCGAGAAAGATACGGCATTGATCCAAAAATGGATCGCCGACGGTGCAAAGGAATAAGACCTCGCTCCCTGGAACTCAGGGGGACGGACCTGATCGCCATCTCCCTGAGCTTCAATATCGCAACACTCCCGTAAAGCGAATGCAATTGTTCTGTTCCTTTCCTTTCCACGGCCCCATGGCAAGCGTAGGGTGGGCACGGGATCTTTCGTGCCCACCGCTTTCGAGAAGAAGGGTGCTGCTTTCTCGCCCTTGAATGGTGCGCACGAAAAGGCCTCGTGCCAACCCTGCGGCGGAACAAGATCGCAAAGTACTCAGGCATGAATATTGTAAACCTGGAGCGATGCTCTATGAACGCACGATGGAAAACGTAACCGGGGCATCCCGCATTGATGATCTGCCTGGTTGCGACTGGAACCCGCTCACTGGCTACAAAGGTAGATATAGAAATGAGATTGCATTACCTGCAACATGTTTCTTTCGAGGGGCTTGCCAACATTGAAGAGTGGGCCCGCGGCAATGACTGGGAAATATCCGCCACGCATCTGTACCGCGAGGAAAGGCTTCCTGACCCGGAAGAGTTCGATTGGCTCGCAGTCATGGGCGGACCTATGAACATCTACGAAGAAAAAGAATATCCCTGGCTCGCCGCTGAAAAAGAATTCATTTCGAGATCAATCAAAAAGAACAAAATTGTACTGGGCATCTGCCTGGGTGCTCAACTTATCGCGGATGTCCTGGGCGGACCTGTTTTCAGAAACCGATTCAAGGAGATAGGGTGGTTTCCCGTAAAGCTCACGGGCGAAGGAGTGGAGTCCCGTCTCTTTAAGGGTTTCCCCGCTGATTTTCTTGCCTTTCACTGGCACGGCGATACATTTTCGCTCCCCCCGGGAGCAGCCATGCTGGCCGAAAGCGATGCCTGCCCCGCCCAGGCCTTCTCCTTCAACAACGAACGGGTAGTGGGTCTTCAGTTCCACCTGGAATCCTCTGCCGCAAGCGTAGGAGCGCTGATACAAAATTGTTCCGACGAGCTGGTGGATGGACAATATATTCAGAAAGCAGACGCCCTTCTGGAAAAAGAGGAACGCTTCGCTGCAATCCGCCAATACATGCTCATGCTACTCGAAAACATGAGATCCTCACACAAAGCCCCGGATTTTTCCCAGCCTGTCGGGGTTTAAGATCTCGCGTAATGGTCCCTCTCCTTATCCCATCATGGAAGCTCCCTCAGACTGATAATTGTAGCTTGACGCCACTGCCCCATGGCCATATTCTACGCCAAGCAAACCTATTGCCCAAAACCGGCTTCCGGTTCTACAGCTCATTAAATGTGCTCAAATCCAAAAATTCAGAAGAGATAATGCCCCCTCCAGAGAACTCGAATATCCGTATCGAATACAGTCAGGCCGGCCAGCCTGAAATCACAATACCTTATCCCGGCGGAGGAGTGCTCCGATTCTTCATGGGGGCTTTTTTGTTGTTATGGTTGGGAGGATGGGCAGTTGGTTGGAAATATGCTGCAACAGAGTTGTTGAAAGGAACCAGGGGACCAGAGCTTTTCCTGTTATTTTGGCTGGGCGCCTGGACCATTGGAGGTATATTTGTTGTATACTACATCTATCGAATCTTCCGGCCTTCAGTTCCCGAGAGGCTGGTTCTATCCTACCCCACCATGATCTATGATTCTGGAGTTCCTCCATTTGAGATATCATTCAGTTTTGGCTCACAAATGGATATGTGGAGAAAGCTGTTTCACAAGAGAGCGAGAAAAGAGTTCGATCATTCACACCTGAAGACTCTGAGACTGAGAGAACTCGATTCGGGCAACAGGCTCACGATAGATCACGGCAATAAACGGTATGACCTCGCAGTTGGAGCCACTGAACTGGAACGAGAATGGCTGCATAAAGTGCTCAGTGATCGGTACAAGATCTAACCGCCATGCCGTTCGGATACCCAATAACGCCGCGTTTATTCTCTGGAACCTCGTATGGTTTCTCAAATAATGTTAGCTCACGAGGAAGCATGTCGGTTATTGAACGATTGAAAGAGAAGCTCTCGAGGTTTCCGAACCTTCAGTACGAAGCAACGGAGACCACATTGACCATTTCGAAGCCTTCAGAAGGTGGTTTCCCGATTACTGTGAGCGTGGACCCGACCGAATTCACGCTCATCTTTGGAAACTGGCACGGGCACTTCGATTCAGAACAGGAGGCTCTGGATTTCGTCGGTTTTGGCCTTTCTGAATGCTGTAGGCTAAAGGAAATTCGGCGTGGTGGCAGGCCATACAAGTGGATTGTCGAGACAAATAATGACGGGGTCTGGACAGCCGTCTACATCACTGCAGTGTTTAGCCTGCGCTTCTGGGGGAAGAAGGAAATGATTGTTCTCCAGAACAACATCATCCGCTGCAGCTAATCCGCAAAATGCAGCGGAGCCGTCGGCCAGTGGGGGCGAGGGGCCAAACACGCACTCTGGACATTTGCAGATCGTTCTCAAGATATTCCGACAGATTGCTCCAATACCCTGCAGTGTTGTCCCAAGATCATCCTCATCGCCCGAACCGCTGATGCACCATAACTTCAAGCAAGGCCATTTTGACAAATTATCGGCAATTCGACCAAGCAGCTTGGTTCGGTAAACAATACTTGAGATGCTATTTTCTACGAATTACTATTTAATGATCTTCGACAAGGAGATAGCTATATTCAATTTGATCGCATCACCCAAAAACCCGATGTGATGGGAGGCAAGGCGTGCCTCCGTGGCATGCGGGCAACTGTCGGGATGGTCGTAGCTCAGGTGGGCGCCGGTCACACCTTTGAGGAAATCCTGGCAGCCTATCCCTATCTGGAGCGCAAGGATATCATGCAAGCCCTGCCACACTTTATCGAATGGGCCAGCCCATTTGGACCTTACGATATGATGATAGCGGGTCAAGCAAGGGATATTGGTGACAAACAATGTCAAAGAATTTGCACGGGCGCCGGGACTGGTGCTTGAAGACTGGAGCCAGGCATAAGAGTGTGGATTTTACCATTGGATTGCTCCCCGGTGCTTTCAATCATCGAGCACCCCTGGGAGCAAGGCGCCGAATCGGAGAGGACGTTCTCCAATCACGCCATCTCCTTTCACTCTGAAGGGGTCGGTTCGTAAATAGGCACTTCGCATTTCTTGGCAGCTTTCAGCAGAGATGTGTCCAGTGTCGAGATGGGGAGATCAAGCCTCATGGCGAGGTCCAGGTAAGAAGCATCATAAGTTGAAAGCTCATGCTCCCGTGCGAGCGAAAGAATTTCCTTAAGCATACGGTCCGGGGTTTCCTGTTCAACAGAGATCGGCAGACCGCTCAAAAGATCGAGAAAACGAACGGCAGAAGAATGGCTGAGACGCTTCTTCCTCTCCGCCACCAGCAGCACATTGCCCACCTCAAGAGGCCATATCGCCGGGACGAAGGCCCTCCCCGCATCGAGGCTTTCCAGGACGACCTCCGCATAGCTGCTTCCCTCATCCTCGAAACACCACGACATGACAACAGAATTGTCTATGACAAACCAGGATGACATCAGCGTCTTCCTTCTTCGATCATTTCACGAATGGAAAGCGCTCCTAGACGGCGGCCGGTTCGAAATTGCTTCAATTTGTCGATAACCTCGCGCACAGGCGTGCTCTTCGAAGCATTGGCAGACTGCAAAATCGCCACAGGCACGCCATGCTTTGTGATGGTGATTTTCTCGCCCCTGGCGACAAGCTCCAGAAGTTGGGGCAGGTGTGTCTTGGCCTCGTAAGCTCCTACGGTTTTCATAAAGCACCCTCCGCTATGAACCAGTCTACTACCAGTCTAACTCATCCAACCCCAAATTACAAGCCGGCCTTTTCCTTCACTATAACCTCCGTGCTCGACTCGTCGGAAGGGGCTCGACACCGTGACCATTTCCCAGAGGCATCTCGATTTGTTGGTTAGACACGTTCAAGATCTGAAAGTGTTCAACGACAATTATTCATTCCGCACATCTCAGACACGGATGAACGCTGATGGACACGGATGGAGGGAGCAGCAACAGAATCTATTAGGGTGAAGACATTGAATACTCCAGAAAAAGCCTGTCCACGAAAGATGCGAAAATCGCGAAGGAAAAAATGCGAAGCATCTGCATCCTGTTTCCATTCAGCCGAGAGTCCTTCTTCGTGAGCTTCGTGTCTCCTTCGCGCTCTTCGTGGTTAAGAACACACGCTCCGGATCACACGGATTCCAGGGAGGGTGCTGACTGAGAAACAGGGAAGAGGAAATCTCCTTATGGCCTGTTGCCTGGGAGTAAAAAGGTCAACGGTGACTTACCCCATTCCTTTGCGGCCGGCCGGTATTAGAGGAATGGGACATTCCCAGGCGTCAAACTTGACGGAAAAGAATGCTCCCAATCCAAATAGTACTAAACAAGCGCCTGACCTCAGGCGCTTGTTTACAGGTTCCACGAAGCTATTCTCGGCCTTCTTTCCGAACACCAGTGCCGTTCTGTCGTCTGCTGAGAGTTTCTTGCCAATTTAGGAATAATCTTTTATGCTGCCATCTAAATCTATGTTTCCAGGAAATAGAAGCTGAGCCCGCAATTGCTTCTCTTCGATAGAATCCATTGAATCAGGTATATACTAAGAGGAAAGGACTCAAAAAGTGCTCTTCTGGCTGACTATTATCACCTTCCTGGGACTTGTCGTTGTTGGGATATGGTATGACAGGATTATTCCGCCTATTCGCAAAGCCCTTGCCGGGAGAAGGCCTCAAACGACTGGCCGCGCATCAGAAGCTGCAGTGGTTATCGACTCTGCACGACTGGAGAAATCCGATGCGGAAGCCCCTCCCGTAAATAGAGAATTGGCGGAAATTCAACTCCATTTGGATCAGCTTACTTCTGGGAAGGTAAGCAACTTGAAGAACCTGATACTAAGTCAAAGGGGAGATGATCTTGCAAGAAATACTTGAAAAAGGATGATTGAATGGAAAAAGCCCCTCAAAAGACGAAGGAAAGTCTTGCATCTCTTCTTGACTCTCAGAAACTGGCTGTTTTGTCGACCTATTCAGGAGGCCAGCCGTACGTCAGTCTTGTGGCATTTGCGGCGTCAGACGATCTGGACCATTTGTTTTTCGTTACCGCGCGGGCAACGAGGAAATTTACAAACATACTGGAACACCCCCAGATTGCACTGTTGGTAGACAATAGATCAAACAAAGAGTCCGATTTCGGTGAAGCGAGTGCTGTGACCATTCTTGGAAAAGCTCGGGAACTTACCGGTGGAGGAAGAGAGATGCAGTTGAAGATTTATCTCAAAAAGCATCCCTACCTGGAGGAATTCGCAACATCATCAACATCTGCCATTGTTCAGGTTCAGGTCAAAACCTTTATCTTGGTAGACAGGTTTCAGGAAGTGACCGAATTGCAGATTCAACAACCCTGATTGCTGAATTTCAGATTTATGCGGACTGTTGCGTCACCGGCAGAGGAATCCACATGCACATCTTCCCCGGACTCGATTTGTCCCAGAAGGCGCAGATCCCTTATGAATGCGGGGTAATTCCGAGCGGGTAAATCAATGGAAAAGGACCCGGTAGCAGTATCACCCGAAGAGGGAATTTCATTGAGGATTTTGCCTTCGGACCGGGTGATCAACTCTTTCAGCCTGACCAGATGCGCCTTTTCGCCATGACGTTCCGGCGGAAAGGGCGTACGCCCGGATCTTTCCTGCTGCAAGGACATGCCGCCGGCTCGCTCCCGCCGGGGCGCCGCAGCGCGGGGCGCCTGCACTTTTGAAGTGGATTCCATTCCGGGGGCTGACGGCGCGGCGGGTGAGAAAGCCTCGGATTTATGCGCCTCCGCCCTGCTCTCAGGCGCGGGATGAAACCGCAGGCTGAGCTCCACGGGCTTAGACGGGGAGTACCCGGCCCCAAATTTGCCCCCGTATTTAAACTCTACTCCTGAAGCATCAGCCCTTGAACCCTGCGGTTCCCGGGCACGCGGCGCAGGCGAAGAAGGCGCCGACTGTCGAGCGCCCCCCGGCGCCGAGGCAGGCGCCCGTCGCTCTCCTTCAAGACCAACTGCCTTTTCTTGCGTCCCATCATGTTTCAAAAGGGTTTCCCAGGCCGGCGTTCTTTTCTGCGCACGCTGCCGCACCGGGGGAGCGGGCTGAGCCGCGGGAGGAGCGGGGGCTTGATCTTCAAGGGCTTTACCCTTTGCGACCGTATCCTGCGGAAGAGGAGCAGCCCCTGTCGCTTCCGGGGCAGGCGAAGGAGTTGCAGCAGTTCCCGGAGCAGGGAGCCTTTCACTGCTATCCGCCGGCGTGTCGCTCCTCCGTACTGTTTCCCCCTGTGAAGGGGGCGCAATAGGAGAAGGCGCCTCAGCAGGAGGTGAGAACTCAATAGCCTTTCGGGTTTCAGAGTCCCTGAGCCCGAATTGAGTCGTCGCAACAATCAGCAGAGCCACGGCGGCCGTGCCGGCGATCTGAAGAAAAGATCTTCTGCCGGTGAATTCGGAAATCCTGCTCCATAATCCTGCAAAAAAGGCGGGCTTCTCTACCTCCGCGCGAACTTTCAGGAGGAAATTGTCGGGGACCGGCATCTTCGGAAGAGTGCGCAGGCTGTTCAGTTGAGCCTTGAGCAGTTCGTACCGGCGGGTGCATGAAGGACATACGGCGAGATGCTCCCTGACGGCATCCCTCAACTCAGGCGGGATGTCGATATCGGCATGTACAAACAGGATTTCTCTAATTTGCTCGCATTCCATCCCTGTTTTCCCCGTACACTCCCTCAAGCCTTCTTTGGAGTTCCTGACGCGCGCGCGCAAGCTTGGACTTCAATGTTCCGAGATTATACCCCGTAATGGCCGCAATTTCCTCATAGGAGAGTTCCTGAACATGTCGCAGCACGATCACGGTCCTGTGATCGTGGGAAAGGCCGTTGATGGCCGCCTGGACCAGGCTCTCCGTTTCTTTGTCCGCTATTTGCGCCAGAGCGGATGGCGTTTCATCCTCGATTTCATATTCCGGACAATCTTCGCGCTCATCGGAGTTACGGCCGAAGGGCAATACCCTCCTCCAGAAACGATATTCCCCGGATTTACGCCGGTTTTTGCACGTATTCACCGCAATGGTATAAAGCCAGGTGGAAAAGCTCGACTGAAGCCTGAAACCTCCCAATGAACGGAAAACTTTCACGAAAGTCTCCTGGGCGCACTCTTCGGCATCGCTGTAATCCCCCAACAGGCGGTAGCAGAGGTTGAAAATCCGGTCCTGGTGCCGCAGCACCAGCCTGTCCAACCCCCTGCCGTCGCCCGACAGGAAAGCCTTGATGTCCGCTGTATCCTCGTTCTGCGCCATAGCCGGCTTTCAGGGATAGCTTCCCTCTTATTATAGACAACCGGTATTACCGGAGGTTCCAGATATCTGGAAATTTCACCCGTTTCGGCTCGATATTAATCCAGTGTGGGGAGTGTGGGAAGGCTTTTCAGAATTCATGAAGGCACGGCAAGGCGACGCTTTACTTCGGTAACACGTCAACAAGGACCCGGAAAGTAGATCCTTCCGGGTCCAATGTGGAAGTAACCTCGGGCAACCATTGTGATGAAGGGTACCGCTGGTTGCCCGGTCTCAGGCTCGTCTACGATTCAAAATCATGTCCTTCATCTTGCCCTGCCAGAATGAATTCGATTTCTTCGCGCTCTTCATCTTTTTTCACTTTTTCCGGATCGGCGGTTTCTCTAATATGTTGGGCACAGTTCATGGTAGCCTCCAGGGTAGTGTAGCTTCCGGTGCAGTCGATAATCACTGCATGCCAATAAATGTTATCCATTATGCGCCAAAATAAACATAACATTGCCTTTGTCAATGAGAGGGCAAATTCACTCTTCTCGAAAGCGGTGGGCACTAAAAACCCTTACAATTACCCACACGTGCG
>CAZIJV010000026.1:0-77446 GCA_964539645.1 uncultured Syntrophobacter sp. | reverse complement strand
GAAGACAAACCTGCGGAAGTGCCAGAGATGGCTAAGCAAGCAGGAGAGACCGACACGTGTAAATGGAATTGGGTCGAACGGTCTGTATGGACTGCGCGCATGCTGGAGGCCCTCGAAAGAGGGGTGAAAGGAAGGGTTCTTTCACGTGCATGGGTTGTTTGCCTTGAAAACGCCCACAGTACAAAGCTTCAGTCCTTAAGAAGGTAAAACCATCAACTGGAGAGCCGGGTGCGGGAGATCCGCATGCCCGGTTCGGAGGGAGGGGTGGCGCAATTCAATGCGCCGTCCCTACCCCTATCGGAGTGGGAGGTCCCCCGGCAAACCGGTTTGGCATTGGAGACCTACAACCATGGGAACCTGACCTTTTGGCAAGTTCGGCCAATGTCGTTGCGAGTAGATTTTAGAGATCAAACCGGCGTACTTGCGCTCCTCGGGCTGTTGCAGGACCCCGTCATTCCGGCAGGGCTCCTGAGCCGGAATCCAGCCGAGGAGCCACGTTCCGCCACGCTTTTAGCCACGCCTTTGGGGTGGTTTGAAGGAGGATGAAGATTTATTCCGTCCCCTGGCATGGCCTCTAAAAAATGAAGTTTCATTCACGTTCAAATCGCGCTCTATTGCGGCGCTCGGCTGCATTTGCCGCTCTCATCCCAGGTATCGATTTCACTGTTTGCGTGGTGAAGGTCTTGAGTAACTGAAGTCATACATTCAAATCCTTGTCTCCTCCATGGTCATCGGCAAAGACGATGCAGGTGTTACGAAGCTTCCGCTTACCCTCGGCGATAATCTCTTCTTCCGTCATGGTCTCTTTAAAATTGGACTGAAAACCCATAATTCGTCCAAGGAGGAGCATGGAGGTGAAGCGGATAACGTCGGTCAGGAGTTCCACAAGATGGGTACAGCCCTTCGGACCGCCTAGCCTGGAGTGCATCTCCTTGATGATTCCGCGCTCGATGGCCAATCCCTCCAGTTGAGAGAAGTTTGCGAGAGCGGAGAGGCACTGGGTGAGCGGCGCCTTGCTCATCGAGGCCGTGGCCGATACAATCTTGCGCGTTGAGAGTTGGACGGTGAGATCGAGATGGAACGAGTGCTCGAGGTCCAGGAGGGAGCTTGAGACAAGCAGGTGGTCATCGTCGATCTTTTTTGCGTTCAAATGAATGCTTCGCTGAAAAATATCCATAATTCCCTGAACCGGCTGCAGAACAAAAACCCTGTCAGCCCATGACTGATATGAGCGCCCCTTTGGGCGACGAATAAGAAACGGATGAGTACGCACGCCGCGGTTGCGGTGCTTCTATCGTGTAAACGAAACTCTGTTGCAGGTCAACCCGATAAGAAAGATTACATCAATGAATCCTGCTTATCTGCACCAGGTGCGCCGCGGCGGCGGTCTGCGAGGATACCCGCGAGGGTAAGCAGGGTGCATGCGGCAGAAATTGACCACATCGCCGGGTATCCCCAGTGCCGACTGATCACTCCCATGAAAAGCGTGCCAATAATGAAGCCAATGTCAAAACCGGTAAAATAGGTGCCTGTGGCGACACCGCGCTCTTCGGGTCGGATTCGGTCGAAGAGCAGCGCCATGGATGCGGGTTGGGCCGAACCGAACCCCAGGCCGAAAAGGGAGGCGGAGATGATGAAGAGGGGCAGGCCGCCTTCAAGCGGCAGTATTGCCAGCCCGGCGACCATCAGGATGACGCCCGGAACGATCACAGTAAAGCGCCCGAACCGGTCGGCCAGACGACCGGTGAAAAGCCGCGAGACAAGGAGGGCGGCAGCTTGGGCCATGAAGTAGAATCCGGGATTCTGAATACCGCGCTCCTGGGCAAAAATTGCAATAAACGCGATGATGGGTCCGAACCCTATCCCCATGCACAGGGCCATCCAGGCTGCAGGCAGTGCATTGATCGACACGATGCCGGTGCGCAGCGACCACGGAGGGGGTTTTAGTTTCAGCGACCGCCTCCGCTCCCCTGTAAAAGCCGAGAAAATGAAAGCGACAGCGGTCAGCCCTATCGTGCTATAGAATAGCTGCCGGAATCCGGCAGACTCGACGATCATAAAACCGATCACCGGGCTGACGACAAATCCGACCGCCTGTGCGGCGGCGAAAAGTCCGATCGCCTCCGCTCTTCTCCTCAGCGGGGTGATTTCTGCCACGTACACGTTGGCCGCCGTGGTGTAACAGCTCAGGCCGAAACCCTGCACAAGCCGCCCCAGCACCAGGGCAAAGATCGATGCTGCCGCCAGGTAAACGAGGTTTGCAAGGCCAAGAATGGAAATGCCGATCAGCACAATTGGGCGGCAGCTCCGGGTGTCCGTCAGCCAGCCCCATAAAGGGCGTGAGAGAAAGGCTGTGAAGGCTATGGCGCTGCTCACCAGGCCGGCGTCCACCTGGTCTCCCCCCAGATTGATGACATAAACGGGCAGGGTGGCGATCAGCATCTGCAGGCTGAAGGCATAGGCGAAGTTGGAAAGGGTCGCAAGGACAAAATCAGGGGTGAAAAGGCGGCTTTCCTTACTCGCAGACCCTGCGCTTCCGCGAGATCTTTCGGGCGCCTTGCCGTTGGAGTCGATTGCCGCCTCTTCCGTTTCCTTTGCCATTATTGCCATCCTTGAGCGATTTCAACAACGCCCACGGCGGTTCCGTGTTTATCTTCCAGTGTGGGCAGTCTTCCCAGGAACACAGAAAACCGCACTCTATCCCTGGAGAAGCTTCTCAAATAATATTCGGAACTGCCATAATATTGCATTGGTGGAGAGGATCAGAAGAGCAAGACATAGGTGAGCAGCCGCAATCAGTCTTGCCTTGCCTCCCACTTGAACTCTCGTATCCCGGATGACACGCATTCCTGCCGGGGGATAGCTCCCCGTCCTCAATGTCTTTATTCCCAGCCAGAGGAGGTAAGCGGCCAATACTGCCGACAAAAAGCGTTGACAGCGAGCAGCGCGTTCAACAATGACTGCATTTCCCGAATGGCCAGGGCGGGCTCTGTCCGGCTTAATTCCCTGATCTGGGTCAATGAGGAATGGAATTCCCGAATGAGGAGCATTCCTGCCGCTGCCAGCACGGCAAGTGCGAACAGCACCAGGGTCCGGAGCTTTTTATCAGCCCTGACTATGCTTTTGTCGATAGAGTCGTCTTTGGCCAATCGGACTTACCTGCCTTGATAACAAATACCCGTTCAGGTATGGAATTGAAAATATGTTTACCTGAAACTGCTTCAGGGCGGCATTGTCGCTGATGTCGAGAAGAAAGGAAATGGACAATGCACTTTCCAGTTATCGGCTCCGGCGGGATAGGCTGCTATTATGGAGCGTTATTGCGGGCCAATGCGAGGTGTTGTGGCATTTGACAACATCTAAAAATGTTGTTATTATCACCAACATGGCTGCTGAACTCCTTCTCAGCGAGCGCCGCGTTGTCTCGGAGGAGGCATTCGTGGAAATAGTCGTCTGGCGCCTGCCGGAATCAGTTTCGGGCAGCCTGCACGGCTTTAAGTACAGGCTTGCACTGGTGGTGAATGGCCTTTGTGTTTTGCGTTACGACAATGAACAGGGGAAGGGTGATCACAAACATGTCGGCGAGAAAACCTTTCCGTACGTTTTTACCACGCCTCAAGCCCTGATCGCCGAATTATGGAATGATGTTGACAGTTGGAGACCTTAGAAATGCGAACCGTAACGTTAGTGGTATCTTCACGTGAAACAACCAGCCGGCGTTTTCTGCGAGCCTTCGAGGGAGAGGCGCAGGGAACCTTTATAAGCTTCGACTCTCCCTCCCTGCTTTTCAAAGTCCTCACGGGTAAACGCTGGGAGTTGCTCAAACTCATGACCGGCGCCGGCCCCATGACGCTCCGGGAGGCAGCTCGCAGATCAGGACGGGACGTAAAAGCAGTTCATGGTGACGTCCACGCGCTTTTGAATGTCGGCATTCTGCAGAAAACCAACAAGGGTCTCATCGACTTTCCGTTTGACGCCGTTCACGTGGATTTCACTCTGAAAGCCGCATGAATTGTGTGCCGGCTTTTACAGAGCCCGTTATTCCTTATGTGACCCTTTTCAGGGCGCTGCTATCAGAGACTTACCCCTTGCGTTTTTCCTTCCATATGATCCGGATTCCTTAATCTGCTCCTGGTCTACCGAGCCGCCTACAAGGGTCACCAACTGCCCAACGTATTCCTTCATCTGTTCGGCCTGTGCGTTCATCTCCTCCGATGCGGCAGCGGACTCCTCGGCATTGGCGGCATTTTGCTGAACCACCTTATCCATTTCGCCTATCGCCTTGTTCACCTGCTCGATTCCCTGAGCCTGTTCATTGGAGGCCGCGGCTATTTCGCCCACCAGTTCGCCGGATTTGCCTACACTCAGGGCCACCTCCCGGAACTCGCCGTCAGTTTTTGCCGCCAAATCTGAGCCTTCCTTGACCTTGTTCACTGTACCTTCAATCAGGGCGGCAGTGTTTTTCGCGGCCTCGGCCGCTCTCATGGCCAGGTTTCTCACCTCATCCGTCACCACGGCAAATCCCGCCCCGGCCTCGCCTGCGCGCGCCGCCTCGACAGCCGCATTGAGCGCAAGCAAGTTGGTCTGAAACGCTATTTCGTCTATGGTCTTGATGATCTTAGATGTCTCTTCGCTCGCCCTGGATATTTCATCCATGGAATCGGCCAACCGTTTCATGGACTGGCTGGCCCGATCCGCCGTGGTTCTTGTCTGCTCCATGAGATTATTGGCTTCTCCGGCGTTTTCAGCGTTCTGCCGGGTCATGGACGACATTTCTTCAAGCGACGAAGAGGTCTCTTCAATGGATGCGGCCTGTTCGGATGAGCCTTCGGCCAGTTCCTGGCTCGATACCGAGACCTCGTTGGCGGCGGTCGCCACCTGGTGGGCCGCCTCGGACAGGCCGCCCACAGCGGCCGTGATCGGCCTGGAGACACTTCTTCCCGCGAAAAATACCACTACCGTGATGCCCGCGAGCAGGATAAAACCTATGAGCGCCATTTGCTTCTGGAGACCCAGTATGGGGGCATTGACCTCGTCCATGGATTCCGATACTATGACGCTCCAGCCGGTCATTTTAACCGGAGCGTATCCCGCCACCTTGGACGCTCCTTCAAAGGCATAGTAGCCGGCGCCCGACTCTCCGGCCAACGAGGCCTTGACAATATTCTCCATGCCCTGCAGTGTCTTTGTGTCGAGCTTGAGAATGAAATCCCTGTTGCGGTGAGCGATTATCAAACCGTTCCTGTCGACCATCCAGGCATATCCGGATTCACCCACCTTCACCCTCAGGACAGTTTCGATCAGGTAATCCACCTCCAGGACAATTGCCATTACCCCAACCACTTCCTTTTTTTCCGTCACGATCGGGGCGGCCAGTTGCAAAACAGGTTTCCCTGAAGCCTTGGATTTGGATACATCACCTATACTCTGTTTGCCCTGCATGCCCTGCTTGAAGTATTCCCGGTCGGTAAGCAGAAGGCCTTTGTGTTTCCCGTCCATACCGCTGGCAAAGACGATGCCGTCATGACTGATGGCGACAACAGCCTCATAATTTCCTCCCACCTGGGCCTGCAGGTCGCTGAGTTTTCTCTGAAGGTTCCCGATCAGTGTCGAGGCATTTTCTTTACCTTCCTTTGCCAGCTTGAATGCCGTCTCGATGGTGATGCGCTCACCCGCCAGCGCCTGCACCATTTTCATTTCCTGCTGCAGGGATAACTGCACCAGTTCAGTGATGAACTGAGCCGTCTTTCGGACCTCCTCCTTCGAGTTGGCTTCGAAGCTGGATGATGTCTTCATGGAAGAAACGACACCCATCGACACCACGGACAGGAAAACGATACCGATTCCACCTAACATGAGCTTACCGGTAAGAGTGAGCTTTCGCATGAGTGTTCCTCCCTGAGAAGCCGGGTGATTGGCGGCTTCCGACCAAGAACTGCGATCTGATGATTCCGAATGAGCGAAAAGGAAGACGATTGCCGTTTTACGTGCGCCTGGCATCAGGCCAAATGAAACGGTATGGGGGCCTCTAGAGCCGGGCAATACGGGAGACGGTTTTGAGCAGAAACCGCGCCATAATGCATCTGGCTATTATGGATGTTATTTCAATGACATACTGGAGCGCTCGGTAAGCCTCCCGTCCACGGTTCTGGACATCAGTACAGAAACGTGGACGGAAGTCCTGAAAAGTGGACATCTGGAAGCGGCAATAAGGGTAGGGCGATGATAAGGTGGTGCGGCCGAATTAGCCACCGTTCCCTGCTTCAGCAACTGCTGGTTCCGTCCCAGCAGTGGGTGCAAAGCTTATCCTTCGGCAGTCCGATGGAGGCGACGAGGTCATCGAGTTGTTGAAATTTGAGCGTGGTGAGACATAGCTCTTTGCGAATCTCCTCCACCATGGCGCGGTTTTTCTCCGAACCCGCCTCTGCGTAGGCCTCCAGGTCCATCTCGCCCGGGCCTTCCAGATCCCGGATGACCTTGCGGGCTATCAAATCCAGGGTAGAGCGGGAGGTTGAGAAATTGAGGAATTCACAGGCATAGATCAAAGGCGGGCAGGCAGGCCGCATATGGACCTCTTTCGCCCCTCTCTCGAACAGGAGCCTGGTGTTGTCTCTGAGCTGGGTGCCCCGCACGATGGAGTCTTCACAGAAAAGGAGGCGTTTGCCTTCGATAAGCCTGCGGATCGGTATTAATTTCATTCTTGCCACCAGGTCGCGCAAGCCCTGGTTCTGGGGCATGAAACTTCTCGGCCAGGTGGGTGTGTACTTCACATAGGGCCGCAGGTAAGGGATCCTTTTTTCGTTGGCGTAGCCGATGGCGTGGCCTATTCCCGAATCCGGGATGCCTGCAACGCAATCCACGACAGTGTCGTCCTTGCGGGCGAGCGCAGCGCCGCATGCGTTTCGGATGAATTCCACATTGATGTTTTCATATTCGGAGGCCGGATAGCCGTAATAAACCCATAGAAAAGAACATATCTGCATGTCCGTTCCCGGCTTGGCGCATTGTTCCCAACCATCGGCGGTAAGGAAAACGACTTCGCCTGGGCCCAGAAAATACTCCGTTTCAAACCCGAGATTCGCAAAAGCGCAGGATTCCGAACTCACGGCAAGCCCGTCTTCGCGACGGCCTATCACGAGAGGTGTTCGCCCCAGGCGGTCGCGTGCCGCATAGATTCCCTTGCTGGTGAGCAGGAGCAGGGAACATGAGCCGCATATGGAGTGCAGGGCCTTCTGAATTCCTTCCTCGAAATTTTGTTCGAGGCAGATCAGCTTCGCCACCATCTCGGTAGGATTGACCACTCCGCCGTTGGTATCGAAAAAGCTCCTGCGCTCACTCAGGGCCTGGAGCACCAGTTCTTCCATATTGTTTATTCTGCCTACGGTGACGATGCCGAAGGTCCCAAGGTGCGACCGCGCTACAAGTGGCTGCGGATCGGTGTCGCTGATCACTCCGATTCCCTTGTTCCCGCTGAAACGCTCCAGTTCCGGCTCGAACTTGGTGCGAAAATAACTGTTCTCAATGCTGTGAATGGAGCGCTGGATGCCCTGCGAGTTGCACACCGCCATTCCCCCCAGCCGGGTGCCGAGATGAGAATGATAATCGGTTCCATAGAAAAGACCCGAAACACTGTCCGTTTTTGATACTACACCGAATAGACCACCCATTCCGACTCCCTTTTTTAGAACTGGCTCTCTGCCGCGCAACGGCCGGAAAATAACTTGAAAGCAATTACCCCGCAGTCCATCATTGCTTTAGATTGGCATTGATGTCAATAGTATCCGGCAGTTCTACCCGAGGCAATGTACGCGTCCGGAAAGTAGGGAATAATTCGATGAAAAAAGATCTTACACCTCTTATCATGTGGCTCATTCTGACGCTGGGAGTATGCCTGCTTGCTTATTCCAGGCCCGGCAGGACGCCGGGGTTCTGGGACGGTTATTACTTCAATCCCGATAGTTTGTTCGCCGTGTTCTATGTCTTGTGGATGTTGATGGAGTTTCGGGTTTCTCGGAGGGATGTATATACCGGCGGCAAAAAGACCTCTGATTCCGCGACCTGCCAGGTGTATGGGACTGGACAGGCGCTCACGATTCTCACCGCTCTCTGGTTCCCTTCCGTCTGGCTCGCGCCGAACGCCGCACATGCCGTAGGCATAACCCTCTTCGTGCTTGGCGGCTGCTATCGGTCCTGGGCAATCAACTCCCTGGGAGAGTTTTATTCACACAGGGTGAGAACCGTGGACCAGCACCGGATCGTCAAATCGGGACCATACCGATACACAAGACACCCTGCTTATGCCGGCATGATCATCGCCAATGCCGGAATATGCCTCTTTTTCTTTAACCGGTTGACCCTGTGCGCATTTCTTTTTATCCTTCTGCCTGCGATTGTGCTGCGGATACTGGTTGAGGAAAAGTCACTCTTCGGGCTGGAAGGCTATCCTGAGTTTGCCAAAAGTCGAAAGCGGTTGTTCCCGCTGGTTTGGTGAGAAAATATGGTATTTTCCGGGTCAAAGGCTGCAAATGGAAACGGTTCAGGTCCTCAGTAAGAAGAAGAAGATATTTTTCTACATTATCATGTTTTGTATCCCCGTTGTTTTTTTTGCCTTGGCTTACCTGAGCTACACTTTCTATAAAGGCGTCCGCCTTTATGATTACATAAAGACAAACCAGCGAGGTTGGAGAGGGCATGTTCACAGAGCCGATGCAGAGCTGGGATTTGCCCCTGTGCCCAACTCCAGGGGGGCACATGTATTCCCGGTAGGGCCGGACATTCCCATGCGGTATGACCAGGACGGCTTTCGGGCGCCCGTCGGAGATGCGCCGGTTTTCAGTCCGAAGCCTCTCGTGCTTGCATTGGGGTGCTCATTTACTTATGGAGATGGAGTCCGGGCCGAAGACACCTATCCTCACTTGATAGCCGCCTCCCTGAACGGGACTGAAAAAAATGCGGGGGTTTGTAGCTATGGATTGGCCCAGATGCTGATCCTGGCCAAAAAGCTGATTCCCATACACAAACCAGATTATCTTCTCGTTCAATACTCGACCTGGCTGGTTGATCGTGCACAGGCCGCTTTTGCACCCTCGTATTACGGAAAAACGCCGGTACCGTTTTTCTATGAGACGGGGCAGGGTTTCACACTTCACCCTCCGGTCTTCCCGGCAAAAGTGTTCGATTTACCTTCTGACAAATACCGGGGCTCCACATCGGGATGGACGGAGGCGCTCTCTTTTTACTGGAATGTCAGCCTGCCTCTGTCACTCCATGACGATATGCATATGCTGGAGTACCTTTTGAACAGGGGGATCGGCAAAATACCGAATTCGAAAAGTTCAAAGGATGCATTGATCAGGAATGTGTATGAAGAAATCGCGAAGGTGGCCAAAGAAAACAGGGCCAAGATGATCATCGTGATTATGGGAAGCGACTGGAAACCGGTGACGGTGGATTCAGGATGGTTCCCGGCTGGTGCAATTGTGGTGAATGCCCATGAGGCGCTTCTCGATAATCTCCTGGTTCCCGATCGAGCCGCCTATGTGATGGAGTATTCCATCTGGCGGGGTGATCCTCCTCGCGTGGTGGATGACCATCCAAACGAACTGGCGCACAGGATCATTGCCGAATCGATAGTATCCGAAATCAAAAAAGCGGACAGCCGTGTTTACACCAGTTCGCAAACGCATGCACCCGATCAGAGATAAAGAATATCCGCATCGAACTGCAAGATAGAACTCAGATTCTTTTCACCCAATTCATTTTTGTTGATGTCCGAAAATGGCCGGTATTCCACTTTCTTCATTGTTACAATAAGTCTTGAGAAGTGATTCAGGGGCTGCGGCCCATAAAACTCCACAGGACTGGGAAGGAAGAGGATGGAGCAGCAGGAAACATATGGCCTGCTTCGTGATTCAAAAGCCTGCTATGCAGCGATGAAAAGCCACGATGCTCGCTTCGACGGGAAGTTCTTTTGCGGCGTTTCTTCTACTGGGATATATTGCCGTCCTATTTGCCGGGTACGACT
This sequence comes from uncultured Syntrophobacter sp., assembly GCA_964539645.1. GTDB lineage: Bacteria > Desulfobacterota > Syntrophobacteria > Syntrophobacterales > Syntrophobacteraceae > SbD1. The sequence goes on along the minus strand of CAZIJV010000026.1, from coordinate 67,422 downwards.
CCCGCACGAGAAAAACTGCACCTTCTTTGCAAGCGCGGCGGCGGCTGAGGCTGCGGGATACAGGCCGTGCCTCAGGCGCCGCCCGGAACTTGCCCCCGGCTCGGCGCCGCCTGATTCATCTCCGCTCTTAGCGCACAGAGCGGTCAAAGTCATGGAAGAAGACTCACTGGACAGCCGAAGCATTCCAGATTTGGCGGAAGATCTCGGAATTTCGGATCGACACCTGCGGCGCCTGTTCTATAATGAATACGGAGTCTCGCCCGTGCAATACCTGCTGACCAGACGGTTGCTTCTCGCCAAGAATCTGCTGACCGACTCCAGACTCGCAGTGACCGATGTGGCGTTGGCTGCAGGCTTTGGGAGCATTCGTCGATTCAACGACCTTTTCAAGAAACGTTACCGGCTCACGCCGAGCATGCTCAGGAACAACTATCGGGAACTCGCGCCAGATAATGAAGGAATCACTTTATCAACAGGCTACCGGCCACCATATGCCTGGGAAAACCTGCTCTTTTTTCTTGCCGCCCGCGCCATCCCCGGTGTCGAGAGTGTTGAGGACGGTGTCTACCGTCGTACGGTTTCTATAAAAAAGGGTTCAACGATCTATTCCGGCTGGATCGGCGTTTCAAATCGGCCGAAGAAGAGTGCTCTTTTGATAAGCCTGGGACCAAGTCTCTTTCCCGTTCTTCCCATCGTGTTGTCACGAATCAGGCGCTTATTCGATATAGACTGCAGCCCGGATGAGATCTATGAAAAGCTTATAGCGATGGACAGGCTCAAACCGAACATTATTTTGCCGGGTATACGGCTTCCGGGATGTTTCGACTCTTTTGAAATCTCGGTGCGGGCAATCCTGGGACAGCAGGTGAGTGTCCAGGCTGCCAACACATTGGCAAAGCGGCTCGCTGCAATGTACGGTGAAAAGATAACGACCCCGTTTGCCGGTCTCTCTTACACATTTCCGCATCCGGAAAAGATTTGCGGACTTTTCCCAATCGAAAACCATCTGGGTCCGCTCGGGATAACCGGTGCTAAAAGCCGCTCCATCCTTGCCCTGGCACATGCAGTGAATAATGGTCTTGTCAGCCTCTCTTACGGTTCGGACCCGCATAGGGAAATGGAAAAACTTCGCCGACTGCCCGGTATCGGCCCCTGGACAGCGCAGTATATCGCCATGCGTGCTCTTGGTTGGCCGGACGCTTTCCCCCATACTGACCTGGGCATAAAGAAGGCCCTTTCCGGAATGGATCCTGAGACGATATTGCGTCTGTCATTGGAATGGAGCCCATGGCGGTCCTATGCAACCATCACTTTATGGGGCTCGCTTGGAAAAGACCGTTTAAACTGAGCAATAAGAAAGGAATGCAGAGTATATGATTTATTCCTGCCGGATTGATACTCCTTTGGGTGTAATGACGGCCTCCGCGGAAGAAGGATCGCTCACGGGATTATGGTTTGTGGGACAAAAATACTACCCTGCTCAAGCAGGCGACTGGACTTGTGAGCAGCAGTATCCAGTCTTCAGAGAACTGCGGGACTGGCTGGAGAAATACTTTTCCGGCCAGAGGTGTATATCGGCGCCACGGCTCGCTCCTCGCGGAACTCCATTTCAGCAGGCAGTCTGGAAAATTCTTTTGGGAATCCCCTTCGGAGAGGTCACTACATACGGCAAAATTGCGAAAAAACTTGCCGCGGAACGGGCGCTATCCTCCATGTCAGCCCAGGCCGTGGGAGGCGCTGTCGGCCATAACCCCATATCTATACTGATTCCGTGCCACAGAGTCATAGGCGCAAACGGAAGCATGACGGGCTATGCCGGAGGTCTGGACAGAAAAAGGGCTCTTCTTGAACTCGAACAGGTAAATGCCGGCAACTCGATGTATAGTCCCGATCAGACGACTGACATGGTTTCTGTCCACATATAAGCTTCGATAGAAATATCCTGTCTGTTTTGTGGTAAACTGCGGTTCAATATGACGGTTGAACACCTCTGCTGTGATATTTGCCGGGTGCGGGTCGGCTTTTTTCCAGCAGGTGACAGATGCGGCTTAAAGGAGGGGTTATGCGCGGCGCCGGGGGCACGGAGGGTGGGGCAGGACGGTTTTTCATGGGGCTTTTGATGATGGTGGTGGGAGGATACCTTTTCTTGCACAACATCCAGGTCAGCATCGGGTTTGGCCTCGGCTATACTTATTTCAGCGCCTGGGGTATGGGAATCACAAGCGGGATGGTGCTTGTGCCTTTTCTGTTCGGCATCGGCATCATCTTTTACAATGCATCGAACTTCCTTGGCTGGCTGCTTGCGCTCTCCTCTCTCGCGATGCTGGGGTTTGGCGTGATTGCCCAGACACGCTTTCACCTCCATAATATGAGCGCTTTTGAGCTGCTGACGATTCTCGTTCTGTTGGTGGGCGGCATCGGCCTTTTTCTGAGTTCGCTACGGAGCATAAAGAGCAGCAATGGGTAAGGGAAAGGGGCGGGTCTGGAGTTGTTTCGCCCGCTGCCGGACAACTTTACTGAGCGGTCCATTTCATTAGTTTGGGACGTATTGCTCTGCGCAGGTATGATAATTTCATCCTGCCACACAATTCAATGCATCGTATCGAACCGGGCTGGGGCCTGGGAGTGCTACTGCAAGGCCCCAGCCCGGTTTGTTTGTTATGCTGACTCTTCGGATCTCCGAAGCAGCCTGAGACTGCCTATTGTCTTATCGAATTCGATCCTAGCCCAGTCTGAAGGAAAAGAAGGGGACGTCCAGTCTCAATCCGCGATTGTCGGGCTCATGGTAATAATTGAAAGAACAATAGAGGCTTACGCCGAGTGGTTCCATAGGGGTTTCTACTCATGACGATGAATTCGTATCTATTGGGTCGACATTCAGGGACTAGAAGCATTCGGCTGACCGTAGTAGTTGACAGGCCCAGATTTGCGAAGTACTCTTCTATCCGGGTCGGCAGTTCACCCAGGCGTCGCCGCCCCCATTGGGGGTGCTAAACCTGCCTCAATTCCTTTCTCGACCGACACCTTATCCTGTGCCGGGTCGGAAGACGGCGACCACCGACTATCCATGACGGATCGGCACGCTTTAGAGGATAAGCGATGTCCAGAGTTCTATTGCCCTTCCATTCGGATGACATCTCCGCCCTGGCCCGGTCTCTGAAAGAGCAACTCGCTGATTGCGGGCATCTGCCCAGTCATGTGGAACTGCTGAACATGCTGGCGCGGACCGGCGGCTACCGGAATTTCCAGCATTTCAGGGCTCAGCTTGCAGCCGGTGAAAAGCTGCAAAGGGTGCAGCCCGCTCCGGAACCCGCACCAGTTGACTACAAGCGCATCAATCGGCTGTTGCGCCTGTTCGATGAGGACGAACGGTTGACGCGTTGGCCTCCTAAACGCAGCCAGCAGGAACTTTGTTTGTGGGTCATCTGGTCGAAGTTGCCGGCCCGTCAGGTCCTTACCGAGAAAGAGATTAACCAGAGGCTCAACGACCTCCACCTGTTTGGCGACCATCCCCTGCTGCGCCGGTGGCTATGCGACTACGGCATGATGAGCAGAACCAGGGATGGCAGCGAATACCGCCGGGTCGAACGCCGTCCGCCCCCGGAGGCCGTCGAACTTCTTCGAAGTCTTCAGTCGATTCAACCCGGTGCGGATCGGAGGTGACCGGCTTTTCATGCCTGATCCTGCAAATCATCGCAGCGCTATGGAGAAGCTTAAGGTGGGCGCGGTTTTTTCGCGCCCGCCGCTTTCGAGGAGCGTGTGTTATTTTCTTGCCTTTGGGGTTGTGGCTACGATGGCGCCGTGTCCACCCTGAGGGCATTTTATTAGAATGGGGACCGCAGATGTTTTTCACTGGAATATACAGGCTATGGCTGTTGACTTTTGTCCCCAAATGGGTCAACATGACCATATTGTGATTGGAGAAGGTAATGATCCGGAAAACTATCAATGTTGCGGAAGCAAAGAAGCATCTATCCGAACTTCTCGGACGTGTGGCCTATGGAGGAGAGCAGATCGTTATTACCAGGCGAGGTAAGCCCATGGCCAGGCTGGCGCCCGTCACTCCGGAATCCCGGCATCTCGCGGAGGCAAAAGGCTGGCTGGACGATGAAGATGATTTCTTTGATCTCATTAGCCAAATGGTCGAAGATCGCCAGAAGCATATCCCGCGGGTGTTAGAAGGACGGGTGAAGGGTTGAAGTATCTTCTGGATACCAACATTTTGAGCGAACTTTTGAAGAAGCGGCCAAACCCGCATCTAATAGCACACCTTCGGCCAAAATCACCCGAGTCGCTGTTCACTTCCTGCATTTGCGTTATGGAACTCCGTTTTGGCTGTGCGTTACGTTCGGATTCTGAGATCTTCTGGAAGAGGATCACTTCAGAAGTATTATCAAGAGTCACCATTTTGTCCCTGGATGTTTCAGAAACGGAGATCGCCGGTCAGCTTCTTGCCTCATTCAAGAAGTCGGGGCGGCTTATCGGTTTGGAAGATGTTCTGATCTCTTCAACTGCATTGAGCCATAAGTGCATAATGGTTACTGCAAACGTTCGCCATTTCCTCAGGGTGGATAATCTTAGCGTTGAAAACTGGCTGGAGCCTTTCTGAGACTCCCGGTCCGACTCCAATTCCTGATTCAGAACACCTCATACAGATGTCAGCCGTTTGGCAGATCATTCAAAGGATTCCAGGCGACGCTACACCAGCTCTCTATTATCCTCTCCCTTTAATGAATTCATGGAATTCGTCCTCCCTGCCGATTGTAGAGATATGTTCATTACACAATCGGCTCGTGAGAGAGCTTAATTTCAGTTGTGAGAGAGATCATGGTTGCAAACGTCAATGCACAGTTGAGCCGGGCGCTGAGTGCGGGTGAGGGCCGTTCGCGGGTTAGGGAGACGGGTTCTTTGGCGCCGCGCGCGGAAGGAAACTCCTGCCGCAACAAGACCGGCGGAGCGCTCAAAGCCGATGTGCTCGCCCTGTCCGAACCTATGCAGGTTTTAAGGTATATAGGGCTCAACCTCACGGACAGTTCCTTCAGTGAACAGGCCATGATGTTCAGCTTCGATCTGCAGTATACGGATGAGCAGATTAAAAACGTTTCGGCAAACGGCTACTATGACTACAGGTCGCAGTCTCTGAAAGTCGACTTTTCGTTTCTGGCCGCCCTGAGCGTCACTGATCCTGGAACCGGCGAAGAGCGCCGGGAACTCTTCCAGTTCGATTTTCACCTGGAGGCGACAAAGGTCCAGACCGTCTATGGCGACCACAGGGAAGTAAAGGAAGACATTCTCCAGTTCGCCCGCAGGATATTCGGAGAAATTTCGAAGCTTCACGCGCAAGGAAAGAGTATCGACGGCCTGGTGCTTGACAATGAGGATCTCAAGGAACTTGCGGCTGTGGATGACGGGCGTGTGTTGAAGTCGATCATGTTGATAATAGATCTGCTGCGCAATGTCGACCGGATGATCGACAGGAACAGGGAGCATGTGCTGCTCAAGCCGGAAAGAGGCAAGGCGCTGATCGACGAGCGTCGGGAACAGACTGAGCAGAGTTTCAGCATATCGCTGAGCGTGAAGCAGCTATCCGTCGATTCTACCCAAACGGATGCCGCCGCGGCTCTCGAAAAGGCAGAGGCGACAGCAACTCCCAGCCGGGGAACCACCTGATCAAGGTGATTGAATACCAGCACCGCACGATCAGGGAGAAGGTAATGCCCACCACGATTCGACTACCCGAGCATATCGAACGCCGCCTTGATTTTCTAGTGCGTCATACCGGTCGCGCCAAGGCTTTTTACATCCGTGAAATGATTATGGAAAAGATAGACGATATAGAGGACTACTACCTGTCCGAAGAAATCCTGGAGCGTGCTCAAGAGGTTAACCAGAGTAAACGCGCAGCGGATGAGGTGATAATAGATCTTGAGCAGGAGGATTGATTTCTGCTCCCGCGAAGAGCCAATCGGGCTCAGTCGTGCGCTTCAGCCTTGCTTGAAGGCAAAACCCCTCCAGGTCACACGCCAAACACTTCTTTCACCAGTTCCCGGTAGGCTTTGGCCCCGGTTGACGAGCGCGCATGCATTGTCACGGGAACTCCCTTGCGGGGGGCTTCAGCTACCTTGGTGCAGGCGGGTATCACCGTCCTGAAAACCCTGTCGCCATATCTGTTCCTCATCTCCTCGACCGACAGGCGAGATTCCCTTGCGCGAAGATTGGACATGGCGCCGAAATAGCCGAGTATGCGGATCTGCGGGTTCAACCTGCGACGTACCTTCTCGACCAGTTGATCAATATCCTCCGTGACCCTCAGATCCATGAAAGCGGTCTTGAACGGGACCAGCACTTCGCGGCTCATCCGCAAAGCATTCACCATCAGAAAAGGCGATATGGGCGGCAGATCCATTATGATGAAGTCATATTCGTCCTCATGGCCGTTGAATCGCTCGAGAAGGATACTCTCTTTTCCGATTTCGGCGTTGAATTCCGATTCACAGTTCGCCAGGGTTTCGTCAGAAACTGCTACATGGAGGTTTGAGGTGGGACTGGGGTAAACGGCCTCGGATATGCTTCCTTCAGGATTGCAGAGGACGTCCGTAAGAGTCGTATCGGCGGCTTCGAGCCTGATGCCCAGGTGCGACGTTGCGCCTGTGTAAGGATCGAGATCCACCAGGAGCGTCTTTTTTCCCGCTTGCGCCAGGCAGCAGGCGATGTTTACCGCCGACGTCGTTTTGCCAACACCGCCCTTGAGAGACAATAAAGAGATTATTCTCGTACCGGACACAGTGTTTTCCTCCCAATACCGTTGGTTCCATGGTCCGGGAATCAAGAAATCGTGCATTGCCGGACGATGATTTCCGGGACGCGTTTGAGGCGATTCCCGCGAACGGAGGGATTAGTGGTAATCAACTTTTCAGCACGCAGTACCGTCCCAGCAGTTCATCGATTCTCTTCTCCCTGACCAGTCTCTTCAGGAGCGGGAGAACACTTTTTCTCTCCAGATCCAGGTGTTCCGATATTTCCCGGACCGTCGCCCCGTTTTCCACTGTCCGGAGAAAAGCCATGATCCCCGGGATTACCGTAGTTTCAGCGCTGATGGCTTCACCGGTTTTTGTCTTCCGTCCGGCGCCCTTTTTTGCGCCGCTTCCGGGAAGCTTTACTTTCCGCCCCTCTGTCAACGCTTCCACCGCGCTCAGGGCTTTATCCATGCCCTGTCCCTGCGATGGCAGACTCTTCGGACCCGGTGCGGGCGCATCCACCCGAGCCGGGATTTCAGCGCTCCGGGTGGGATTCTCAATAGTTAGCCCCGGCGTCTCTCTTCCGCACATCAAAAGCGCGGTTCGGGTCAGGTTCAGGGCGACTTCAAACTGGTACGCAACGAGTCTGGTCCAGAAATCAATCATATATCTCCTGTCCAACTGAAGGTGACCGGCGCAGATACAGCCAGGTGACAAGCTGTAGCGAGTAATGAGCAGGGGGCTGGAATTTCCTTCCCCATTGCGGCAAAATATATCATCATGACGGTGGTTTCAAGATGGCCGGCATCAATGGCATGCATCGCTGGCTGAGGACAAGGGCGATCCCAATTCGAATGACCCCCGAATACTTTAGACAATCCGCAATTTATTCTGTTACATTAACAGCTCATTCGATCAGATTAACCTTAATCGTGTGACCGAGAGTTACATGGGAGTTACGGGGAGCACAATCGACTATGGGCGCCGGTATTATCGGCTTGGGATTCTACGTCCCGGAAAAGATAGTGACAAACGAGGAACTTGCTGAAAGCCTGGGAATAACCGCTGGTGGTATTTTGCAGCGGACGGGAATCAGGGAACGCCGAATTGCCCGACCGGAGGAGGCGACTTCGGACATGGCCGTGAAGGCTGCCCGGTTTGCCCTGGAAGACGCAAAGGTTGCCGCTGATGAAATAGACCTGATCATTCTGGCCACGCTTTCTGCTGACAACAATATCGCTCCGACAGCCCCCGTTGTACAGACACGCCTCAAGGCCGCAAGAGCCGGCGCATTCGATCTGGGCGCCGGGTGCACCGGTTTTGTCTACGGCCTGGTGATGGGCTGCCAGGCGATTTCGAGCGGGTTATACCGAAAAGTGCTGGTGATCGGGGCCGAGACAATGTCGAGAGTAGTCGACTGGACAGACGCCACTACAGCCATTCTTTTCGGCGACGGCGCAGGGGCTGCGGTCCTGGGTGAAACGCCGGAGGGCTACGGCCTGCTGGGTTGTGAACTCGGCGCTGACGGTTCCGGCTATGAAAGCATCATCATGCCCGCAGGCGGGAGCCGGTTGCCTGCCTCCGCGAAAACGGTGGCAGCGGGTCTTCATTATTTGCATATGGATGGACGGAGCGTGTTCGCGTTCGCCATGCGCACACTTGGAGACTCCATATTGCGCATGCTGAACAAAGCCGGGCTGGAGCCCGGCGCTCTCGATCTCTTCGCACCGCATCAGGCCAATATTCGGATCATCGAAGCCGCGGCCCGCAGGATCGAACTGCCCATGGATAAAGTTCTGGTAAATATCGACCGCTATGGGAATACTTCCGCGGCCTCGATTCCAATAGTGCTCAGTGAGGCGGTTGCCGGGGGACGGATCAAACACGGCGACACCATGGTTCTCGTTGGCTTCGGCGCAGGGCTGACGTGGGGGTCCTGCCTGCTGAAGTGGCATTAAACTCTATACCGAAACACCCGGGAAGCTATTCCCAGCAAGGTTAGTCCTTAACCGGTGCGTATTCGACCGGCGTCCAGGCGTAGCTGTTGTTCCCGTTTGAGAGAATGTGACCAATTCCGGGAAAAGGAAGATGCATTCCCGCAATCATCGCTTTGAATTCAGCCAGATCTCTGAAGGTATGGTGACGTGCCGCGACTGCCTGTTTCGGATCTTTATCGAACTCAAACGAGACATCCGGTCGTGAGAATTGCACGGCCATGCTGTGGACCATATCACCTAATACCAGCAATGAACGGTCGCCCGAGGTAATTTCAAAGATCGTGTGACCGGGAGTATGCCCGGGCAGAATATTAGCTTTGACGCCCGGAAACAGTTCCCCTCCCTCGAACGTCTTCCATTTCCCCATGTTCGCATAAACGGCCTGGACTTCACGAGCCAGTTTGAAGAATTTCTGCAGGTTGGCGGGGGCTTTTTCCATCTCGGAATCGGAGAGCCAATAGTCCTCCTCAGCCTTTGAGACCATTACGGAAGCTTTGGAAAAAACAGGATTTCCGTCCGCGTCGAGAAGGCCGGCAATATGATCGATGTGCATGTGGGTGACCAGGACAAGGTCAACCTGATCCGGAGTATATCCTGCTGCAGCCAGATTCTTTGGCAAATATCCAAGAATGGGACCAAATGCATTACCCGTACCGGCATCGATCAGTATCAGTTTGGCGCCGGTGTTGAGAACGTAGGCATTCACAGCAGTTGACATCTTGGGAGTGCTGACGAACAAGCGGGTGAGCAGTTCCTGGATTTCAGTCTCAGGAGCGTTATGAAGAAGTTTGACATCCAGGTCCACAAATCCGTCGCAAAGAGCCGTAATTTCGAATTGTCCAAGAATCAAACGGTAGAACCCCGGCGCCTGGAATTTGGCCATGGGCGCCTCGGCAGAAACCCTTCCATTGAGCGCGGAGAATAGAAGAAGACAAAACAGAGTGCTAATAAACACCGGACGATGAAACCGGGCAGAAGAGTTCATAAAAAAACAGCTCCTTTCCGAAAGCCTCAAGGCTATTGAAGACTCAATTCTCAGGCGAGCAGCACAACAGCCAAATCCGCCTGTTGCTCAGTCTTATATGAAGAATAGGAAAAGCATTGTTGCCACCGTTCTCCTTTTGTGTCAATGATGAGATCGACACGTCGGAAAGCTGCCCGAGTACACTGACAGCATCGCCTCCACCCCGCAGGAGGGGCTTTTATGATAGCAGTTGCAATTGTGTCTCAGCGTTACCTACCGGCTATTCGCGCTCTTGTTTGCATTCTTTTCTTTCTCCTCCACTGTACGTTTCCGCCAAATGCGACAGGCTTAACCAATGACATCGACCGTGTACTGGCGCGGGTGGAAGTCACCGGTTTTCTGGAGGACCTTGGACTCCCGATTCATGCGGACCTTACTGATGCAAAGGGGCGGCGCTATGCCCTGGTGATGGCGACCGACGACTCACTTCAGGCAGCGGGTGTGAGCTACACGGTCATTGATGCTGTTACTCCCGGCATACCCTATGTTCTTGGGTTCATAAAAAAAGCAGACGTGCGCCGGCAAGCCCGGTCGGTAACGAAGGTTCTCTACGATGACGGGCGCCAGATTGTCGTGAGGTCTGCTCCCGGCTTACACCAGGTGCTCTCCGGGATGGGATTCAGGCTTCGGTTGGTAAGCGAGACCCCGATGGTTCTGAAAAAGGCGCCCTTTATATCCGATCTGAAAGAGCGCGCCTTCGAGACCAGCGCTCTGGTCAGCGAAATGATCGGCACCGTTGATAAAAGTGAACTGACCAGCAGGATTTCAGAGTTGAGCGGAGAAGATCCGGTAGTCGTGGACGGCGCCGCATACACTATCTCCGCCCGCTGCACCACATCAGGAGAGCCAATTCAGAAAGCGACCCGGTATGCGTACGAATACTTTACAGGCCTCGGTCTTAATACCGGTTTCCAGTCCTGGTCCTGGCCAAATTACGTGTGGAGCGGCCGAAATGTGATCTGCGAAATTCCAGGCGCCACTCTTCCAGAGGAAATAATCCTTATCGTGGCCCACATTGATAATATGCCGGAATCCGGCAGGGCGCCCGGCGCCGATGACAATGCGAGCGGCACTGCCGCCGTTATGGCTGCGGCAAGCATCATGAAGAACTACAGGTTCGAGCGCACCGTCAGGTTTGTTCTTTTTACCGGAGAAGAGCAGTATCTTTGTGGAAGTGATTATTATGCGGATTCTGTCTCCGATCAGAATATTGTTGGAGTAGTGAACCTGGATATGGTCAGCTACAATACGGACGCCGGCGCCCCGAAGCACACCATATATACTCGTTCAGTCGGTAGCACGGGTTATGAAGCCGACCTGGGGATTGCAAATACTTTCAAAAGCGTTATCCAGGATTACGGCCTGGGAGAGAGTATTTCAAGCATCATTATCAGCGACAGCACCATGGCTTACAGCGACCATTATTCCTTCTGGGCTAATGGTTTTCCTGCCGTGTTTATCTTCGAAGATGAGAATTATGAAACCCCTTATTACCATACGGCCGGGGACCTTGCCGCAACTCTGAATATGGACTATTTCACTGCAATAGTGAAAGCATCTCTGGGCACTGCTGCTCACCTGGCGGCGCCGGCAGGCCGAAAGGCGGGTTACGTGCCTTTGCCGCTGCTACTGGACAGCCGTCTGGGCAGTGAATGGCTTGTATACGCATCATTTGCCTGATTCCTGCCGGATATTACAGGTTGGATAGTCTCGGCAGGCAATAAGGTATTGATAGCCGTATTCAAAAACGGGTTGCCCTTTCTGGTTGAAAACCTTGCAGTGAATCCTCGCAAATCCCCTGTCCGGCTTGTTTTTCGACCGCTTGAGATCGAGCCACTGTGCTTCGACGTTCAGGGTGTCCCCCGGCCGCACCGGGGTGAATATCCTCACCTCGTCCATTCCCAGGCCGCTGATGATCGCCAGCTCGCCCTGAGCGTCAACGACCACGCGGGTGCATGCGGATAAAACGTGCAGCGCGGAGGCTACCAGCCCGCCAAAGATGCTTTTTCCCGCCCTTTTCTCATCGACGTGAAAGGGCTGCGGATCGAACTCGGCGGCAAAGTTGACGATGTTCTCCCGGGTGAAAATGACGGGAAGGCAGTCAAGACGGTCGCCTTCACTGAGATCCTCGAAAAATTCTCCGGCCATGGGGCGCCTCCACGATTTCTCAATAAGTATGCCTGATTAGTCCATCAACTCCTTTGTCATTCGTTGTCGGAAAGCCTTGGGGGTGAGATTGAACGTCAGGCTAAACTCACGATAAAATGTCGAAATCGATTCAAAACCCGAACCATAGGCAATTTCAGTGATGGTCCGGGTCGAAACACTCAGTTCAATCGATGAAATCAGTATCCGGTAGAGCCGAAGATAATCGAAAATACTGATCCTCATATCTGCCTTGAACAGCCTCGACAGATGGCGCCCGGAATAAGGCAGCGCAGAGGCAAAATCAGACATGCTCAGCCAGCAAGCATAGTTTTTCTCGATAAAATCCACGATGAGCCGGCTTTGGGGCTGATTGGGCTGAGGCAAACGAACCAGATTTACCGGTCGTGATATATCCTCATAGAGAATTTTCAACAGCAGATCCATGCACTCCCGGTTTAGCCCCGAATCAAGATCTGACCCGGTGCGGATCACGATCCTGTCAAACAAGGCGCCTCCCACTCTGCTCAAGCTAAAGATAGTAATTTGGGTATCGTCGGTTCGAAATAGCTCGGGGGCAAAATAGAGTGACTTATAAGTCGCCGAATCTCCGACGACTGTTGAGCGATGTGGCAATCCCGCCGGGATAAGCGCAGCCATAATTCCGAAAAGAGGCTGCTTTCGGGTGTGATCCACCAGAAGAGACACCCCGTTTTGAATGGTGAGCACCTGGTGGCAGGCATGGGTGTGCATTCGCCTGGTGGAATAGGTTTCCAGGCGACCTCTCAGAGTCAGAGCCAACTGACCCGCGAGCGGAATATGGACCCTGACATTCCTGTCCCCAGTCTTCCCGTCCATTTTGAGAGACTCTCCCCCAGATGAATGTCCGTAGATGAGAATAAAATGACTTAGCTTCGGATGCAAGTCGTATTGAGCTGGAGTAAACAGAAAACAAGAGGGCAGGGGAGGGACGCTGGAAGTTCCTATAAGACATTTTGCGCTAAGGAGGTTTGACATGAAATTCAGGACAGGGGTGAAAACGAACTGGATTCATTTGGCTCTATTGCTGACAGCAGTGTTGATCTTCATTCCGGGAGTAGAAAAAGTGTTCGCGGCAGAGAGTAAAGAACGATACGAAAGGGGGTTGCGTGCATTGCGGATGCTCAACCCGGAGGGGGCTGAAAATGTGATGAAAGGCCTTCAGGATATAGCTCCGGAGATGGCGGACTTCATCCTCGAGTTTTCCTACGCCGATGTGTTTTCCCGAGGCGTTCTCTCCCTGAGGGAGACAGAACTGGTGGCGATCGCCGGCATGTGCGCCGCAGGAACCCAGCGGCCGCAGCTCATTGTGCATATCAAGTCGGGGTTGAACGTCGGACTCACAAAAGAGCAGATCATCGAGATCATGGATCAGATGGCGGTATATGCGGGCTTCCCGGCTGCTCTAAACGGCATTTCAGCGGCACGGGAAGCCTTCACGCAGATTGCGAAACAGGAATGAGAGCAAGTTGCGTTCAGACAGGGCAAAACTCTCCTGTATTGTACCCGCTTTTGACCGCTTTACCTGCAATGATCCCAGCTTTCCCTGGTGAAGAAGAGGGCGTTGCGTCCGCTGATCTGCATACCCCCTCGATTCCAGCTTCCCCACCGCGTGACATATTTCTTTCCATTATCCCGTCGCTGGATGGCGACGGTAAAGTCGTTCCCCAACTCCCGATAGCATCCCTCAAGCCTGGTCAGGGTAAGGTCCAGCGCCGGGAGATCAAACCGTTCTGCTCCCTTGTTCACCAGGAAGAAACCTTCCTCTCCTCTTTCCATCATGAGAAGCGCCGGGTTGTCGATGACCGCGAGCACATATTCACCGGTGTTCTTTCCCTCCGCCCCCCTCTGATGCATGGTTCTGCGAAATTTTACGCCGGTCCTGATGAAGGCTGCATCTGCATTGTCCCAGTTCAGGACCAGGGGTGTGCCTGCCTCCCTGGCCAGCACATAAGCGGTCGCCAGGTAAGAATCGGTCCGATCATCATAAGGGCTGATCGCATTTGTATTGATTTCCCGGATATTATCGTGGTTTCGGCCGAAGGTGACGCTGCGTGGGTCGAGAATCGCCTGCGGAAGTCGAAGCGAGCGCAGGTCTCCGCCGTAACTGAATGCTTCTTTCATGGAGTGATAAAGGACAAAGTCGGTGACGGCGGCGATACGATTGTACTCATAGGGGCTGGTATCCCCGTCGGAGATCACTTCGAGATAGTTCCAGGTATTTCCCCGGCTCTCCCGGTCGATAAAGTCAATGTAATTCTTGACTACCGTGGTCGGCATGTGCTTTGCCGCATCGAACCGGAAACCGTCCACTCCGAGGCCGAGCAGCTTTTTCAGGTGCGCTTTATGAATCAACTGCACGTTTTGTTTCGTTTGATCGAGATCGGGAAGTCCTCCAAGCCAGCATTCGGTCTCGGAGATCCGATCGCCGTCCGCATAATTGATCCCGCAGCGGTGATGAAAATCCGCGGCGGAAAGGCTCGGGAAGTTGAGGTTCCGGTATTCCTCCATGTCAGCCATATGATTAAGGACGACATCGGCAATTACCTTGACTCCGCAGGCGTGGGCCGCTGCAATGAGTCTTCGCAGGTCATCTTCGGAGCCTCTGCCTTCAATGGTATTGTAATCGACGGGCTGATAGCGCGCCCACCACTTCGGGCCCGGGTTGGACTTCTGAGCAGGCGCCACCTGGATGTGGGAGTAACCCTGTTCGGCAAGGGCGCAGACGAATCGTTCGACTTCACTGTATTGTTGGTCAAAGGCATGGAAGATGGCTACGGGCTGCTCTCCCGAGTATGAGGGCTGGGGAGCGGCGCAAACCACCAGAAAATGGAAAAGAAAGAAAGTAATTGTATGCTTTCGGATCTGCATAAGTACTCCTTCCCTGGCTGTTATACTCTAAAGGCTTGTGATAAAGCGGGCAGGTTCCTTATCGCGAATAAATCCGTATTCTGATTCCAATTATCTCAGACTAATCGGCCCATTCCAGCTTCACTAGTTCGTCTGCCGGGCAGGGTTTCGGGACGGTGCAAAAGGGCGCCAGTATTTTGAAGAAGCGGTCCGGATCGATAGCTTTCTCCGGTGCAAGGACACCCTGTTGCTTCACATTTCCCTGGAGGAGCAGGAGGGTTCCCATGGCGAGAGGAATGCCGGTAGAGCCATCCATGCCGTCGGGAATGGAGTGGAGTGATGCATAAACGGTGGCCGGGCGCCCGTTCTTTCTACCTTTTGCGGCGGTAAAAAAGAATGGCATGCGCGGCTCCTCCTGAAATCCCGCCCCCGATTGCTCCATGTCATCGAGGGAGCCGCCCTGCTCGAAGGCCTCCACCAGTTTCCGTCCGGCCTGCTCGGCGGTCAGCCTGCTGTTGTCGATCTCCTGCTGAAGCTCCCGGAAATAGGGGATGATTTCTGCGGGCATCACCATGGCGCAGCGTGTGCGATTAAGCCCGGGGTAGGAGTAGTGGAAGGAAACCGGCTCAGGATGGCCGACGGAGTAGAGTGTACGCCTGCCGCGATTGGGGTAATCGATAATGATGTCTTCCAGCGGTTTTCCTGAAATCAGTTTTCCCTCCCTGCATTCTAGAATTCCACCGGAACACTGCTGCATCCAGTGAACGACCGCCGCGGAGAATTTCATTCCTTCCGAGGCGCTTCCACTCAGGTTTTCTTCGGTATTCCATCCCGTCAGCATTTCCTCGACCTGATCGAGCGCCCGGTATGCACAGGCGCCGAGCAGATTGGTGATACCGGGGCTGGCGCCCATCCCCACGATCGCCGTCATCCCCCTCGCGGCTGCCTTATCATTCATTTCCAGTATATCGCGGGTAGGTTCCGGATCGTCGCAGATATCGGTATAGTTCACTCCCGCCGCAATGGCCGCCTCCAGGATGGGAACGCCGAAGCGGAAAAAGGGTCCCACACAGTTCATCACCACATCGAAGTCTTTCATCAGCTTTACAAGGTCATCGGTTCTTGTCACATCGGCACTCACTGCCCGGGCCTTACCCCCGCAGCCCGATGCGACGCGTTCAGCGGACGCCTTGTTCAAATCGGCTACAACGATGCTATCGACCTCATTATAAGCCGATAAAGTCCGTGCAGCCCTGGACCCCATATCACCAGCACCAAGAGCAAGTACGCGAGCCATGATTGTCTCCTTGTTTTGGTTGAGTTATGCGGGTTGGCAAGAATTATTTAGTATCTATTACATCCAAAGGAGAACGAGATGCAAGACGATTTGGGCAGAGAGGTAATTATGAACGGGTATCGGGGTCACGGATTGCTTTGGGAATGAGATCGATGGCCTTCCTTAACAGCTCCGTCCCCTCTCGTTTGAGCCCCATGTTGTATAGGCAATTGGCGCATTCGATATACGGCAGTTCGTATTCCGGAAAAACATCGACAGCCGCTTTGAAGCTCTCGATTGCCTCTGTTGTCATTCCCTTGGACAAGTAAGTTTTTCCCAGTTGAATACGTGAGGATATGGACTGCGGATTGATCTCTAAAGCTTTTCTCAGCATGCTTATGGGATCGTGAGAAACGAAGGCCCCGAACAGGTATGGTATGTATATATCAGGTTTCATTTCGACAGCTTCCAGATACCTGCTCCTTGCCCGTGAGAGGTCTGACAGGTTGGACGCAAGTATGCCTGCCTGCAGGAGAAGCTCATACCGGGTCCGACTTAGAAGTAAATGCCTGCCGCTCTTTATGGCGCCCGCGTTACGGCACAGCCGGTCAAAGCTCTCTTCGGCCCGGCCGCCCCAAGGGATTCCATCGCTGTCTGTCGATGCAGCCAAGCTGAGGTAGAACTCTATTCTCTTCAGCCCCTGGTCGAGGTAATTCCGCTCCCGAAGCACGTATTCCCGTGCGGATGCCGATATGGCTCGCCTTACGGCGCCGTTTTCAACCAGGAAATCAAGCGAGGAGATGAGTTCGTCGGGTGTGTTGAAAAACATGCCCGTCCTGGCCTGCTCTATTGAGAGCAGGTACGGGCCGGTGGCCTGAACAACCGGGACGGCGCCGTGAGCCGCATATTCGAGCGCCTTCACATCTGATCTGGATCGATTGAAGGGAGTGTCTTCCAGAGGTGCTATGCCGATGTCGAGGTGTGAGACAAAATCATAGTAGTCTTCAATGCGGCCGAGAGGAAAATGCCGCTTCCGGTTGGCCGGGAGGCTTTCAAAGAGTTCCCAGATCTCGTCAGCGCACATGAGATAGAGATGTACGTCATTTCTGGACATTATCCAGCCGATGAGGGAACCGGAAATCTTCTTTATGTCCTGGAGGTGGCTTATGGAGCCTCCCCAACCGACGACAACCGTTCCCTTGCATACCTTTTCCCTTTCCGGAGGTCTCACCAGCATTTGATTCGGGAAAACACGGCAGGTTTCGTTGAGATACCGGTATTTCTTTTCCAGTTCCCTGGAGCTGAACTGTAGCGCATCGCAGTAATGTGCAAGCCTCTTTAATAGAAGCAGATTATTGGGCTGTTGGTAGAAATGCCAGTCGGGGCTGTCGGAGGGAAGCGCCTCGACATCGTCGCAAAGCTCGAATACGGTTACTTTTCGTCGGCTTTTCCTCTCCTTTATGACCGGCAGCAGATCGGCGTCGCAGATATTATTGAGAATCAGGATGTCGGCATCGTACATCACTTCATGCCGCAACCGGTGCATAGAGACCAGGTTGACCACATGGATTCCGTCCCAATGCGCCATCCCGGCTCCAGGCGCAAAGGTCCTGTAGTAGAAGTCACCCGTTGCTTCATCCTGTGCATAATCCACCTGTGCGATCAGCAAGGGGAATTCGCCTCGGTATTCTGTCATGGCCTTGTTCTCCTGACCCTTTTTTCGGAGAAACGATCAGGCTTTCTCGAATGTTCCGCCGTTCTTGAGTGAGTGGATAATGCGGTTGGTTCTCTCTTCCACCTCGGGGATCATTTCCACGAGGGCCTTCAAGGAAGTGAGCACTTTTTTGGTCTGCTGTTTGTGAGGGATCTTCAATCCGGGGTGGTCCAGCAACTTTAGTATCTCATCGAGCAGGACGATCTTGTCTACGGTAAAATCTACATAGGCAAGCCTTGGCCAGGTCGAGCGAAGATCCCGGGGCAGGTGCTCAAGTCTTTCCGCCAGACCCTCATCCATCCCAAGCCACATCGCGCTCTGAAGACGGTCGAGAAGCGATTCGATCTCGTCATGGCTCTGCTCCCAGGCATTGCTCTCCCCGAGCAGTCTGTACCATTTCGGGCGTATTTTATTGGCCAGCCATTTTTCACCCAGCCCAGGCATGAGTGGAAGACTTGCGAGTTCGCACTGCTCGGCCATCAGGGTTTCACATAATTGTGTCAATGCCGATGGACTGCGGGGATCGGGCCTGTTTGAATCGATGAGTTGATTCAGACGGTCCAGAATGGTGCGTTTGCTCTCGATATCAGGAAACGCCATGGCGATCTGGGATTCCCACTGCTCTCTCAAAAAGCTTATCTCGGCATTGATAGCTGAGAAGATAAAGCCGAGCTTGATCAAGGTATTCCTAAGCTCATGAGCAAGAACATTGCAGCTTTGAAGCCGCTGGCGCGCAAGCTCCTTTTGCGCCTCAGAGAGACTTTCGCGGATGTGAAGAGAGAGCAGTTCAGTTCCAAGAGTGCGGGACAGCTTCTTTATAACTTTGGTTGAGTGATCGCCTCGTTTTATGAACCCGGTCTTGAAATGAATTTTGATCACGGCAATGACCAGGGATTCACAATCCTTCCAGATCGGCTCTCCCCGGTAGTTGATAGGATAGTCCAGATTATCGATCTGATCGCCGTAGAGATACGACTTCTTGATCAATACGGGTTCCATGTGGTGATGGTCTTCAATTTCATCCATCAACTGTTTCCGAACGCTACGAATGTCCTGGTAAGGATCGTCGGCCGTCCAGCTCTTACCTTTTTCAACGCACCAGGCCATAGCTTCGAGAACCCGCCCCGGCTTGTCCTTGTATTGTTCCCAGCCCTTTCCGGGGAGGTTGTAATCCGACGATTCGGGAAGTCCCCAGAGAATCTCACCGCTCTCTTCGTCCCTGACACCGGTTGTTACGCGCACTGTCTGCAAATCGGGCATAGGGCCGATCCTGTAGATCGTGCCCTTCGTGGCGTTTCGAAGGCAAAAGAGGATGGTTTCAATCATGTCCTTGCAGGTTCGCTCAAGGACATTTGCATCGATGATCATTCAGTGCCCCTCAAAAAAGACTTCGCCCGTATCCGATAGCGCTTTTTATCCCGAAAGCGTGACAGGGTCAACAGTGTGTTGATGCCAACAGGCCGCCTGAAGCAGATTCCTTGTTTATTGCGCCTAAATTATTCCGCCATTTGCCAATGCCCGGGCAAAGGAGTAAGATTTGCCGTCGTCTAGCATACACGCATACTCTGGAGAGCCAGTATGAGATACCTTCGCGCGGTCTTCCTGCTGCTTTTGTCGCTCCTGATCTGCACGGCATTTTCCAATGCGGCTCCAGGCGCCGATAAGGATAGAAGGTCATCGAAGTTCCGGTGGGCTTTCGGCGCTGTTCGCAGTGCTTCGCCTGCTCAAGGGGTTGAACCTGTTGCGCGCAATATGAGTTTGACTTCGGGGGATAAGCTGAAAATGATGATTGAGATCACGAGCAGGTGCTTTATCTACGTGATTCACAGCAATGCACAAGGAGAGGTCTCGATGCTGTTTCCCTATGCGCTCAAACAGTTTGAAACCGACTATGAGCCTGCCAGGAAATATTATGTTCCCAAGGGAGAAGCCTGGTTCCAGCTCGACTCGAAGACGGGCAGAGAGACCTTTTATCTTGTAGCATCAGACCAGCGCCTGCTCGATATCGAATATACATATGAGAAATATGTCGCTGCCGAATCGGGCCGGAGAGCGCAGCTTGCCGGGCAGATGCTCTCGGAACTGGAACATATAGAAGAACAGTATATCGCTTCATCCCGGCCCGGTGAGGTCCTGGCAAAAAAACAGAGCGCGCCAAGAGGTTTTGAAAGAGCCACCGGGGCCGAGCAGCAAGATGTAGCCCCCCTGGCCGTGGAAATCTCTTTTTGCGGCATCTATTGGGAGGCTTTTATAATCGATCACCGATGAGAATTTCTATTATTAAAGTCGGATTCTAGAAGTAAAAGCCCTGGCCTCCGGAGCATTCACCTCCAGAATCCCCAATCCGGAAGATTTCCATAAAGGTCAGAATACTCCGACCGCATCCCATACGGCAGCCACGGTTTTTACCGGATAACCCAGGTCTGTTGCCGCTTTTATCCAGGCTCGCCTTGAATCCGAATAATTCGAGGTGGGGATAAGATAGACCATATTTGCTCGGATCGCTACCTTTGCGGCAGCCTCTATGCCCAATCCGGTAATGTTGTACGGGAGGCCCTCGTTGCTTCCACTCCCGCCTGCAGCCAGCAGGTAGAAAGCAAAATTCTGGACCCCCGAGTTGGTATGGACCCCTGCATTATCGGCGCTGCCGGAGTACCAGTATTTTCCTTTGTAGCGGGATGGCTGACCATAGGCTTTCGGGTTGCGCATGTCTCTCAGGGCAGGAGCGGAGAGCATGCAGCCTTCTCCCAGCAGCCAGTTTTTCTGATATCCGTACTTGTGCTCAACCGCCGTGCCTGCAATATCGGAATAAGACTCATTCAGAGCCCCTGATTCCCCATAATAGTCCAGGTTGGACGTGTGCTCGGTAAGGGCATGCCCGAATTCATGCGCTACCACGTCGAGGCTGACCAGCGGACCCATTTCCACCCCGTCTCCATCACCGAAGCAGAAGACCTTGCCGTCCCAGTACGCATTCACGTAATTTTGGCCGTAATGCACGTTGGCCCGGGCAAAACCTCCCATATTGTCAAAACTGTTCCTCAAGAGAAAATTTCTGACCCACATCTGTGTGAGGAACAAATTGCGTGCACCGGAAATAGCCGGCCTGTCGCTTGCCCCCCAGTTGTTTGTGCCATTGAAGTCCCAGGTCTTTTCCTGCCAGTTGTAGATCCCCCAGTGCCAGGCCCTGTGGTAGAGGAAGTAGTTACCGGCAGTATCATCTTTCCAAGCCTTCAGGCTCACCTGGCGATCACCTTCTCCCACCAGGCATCTGCCGTAAACACTCTGATAGCTCCCCTTCGCGGAGGGACTCAGGTGCTTGATGTTGTTGAAACGGTTCAGTATTTCGCCCGTGTGCGCGCCGACATAATAGATCCATCGCCCGGGATCTTGCCCCTCGTGGCTGATCATATAACGCCACGCAAGCTGGTTGCCGTGGACCACGAGCGAGGGCTCTTCGGACAGTTTGAGTTCAGGTTTTCCCGAATGTTCATCAAGCCCGATCTGTGCGGCGACGTCGGCGCCGAAGGAGTGAACGGTATCCACTTCGATGCCGGGAGTCATTTTCCCGTCCACCTGCTCCACCAAGCCTTCCGGATCATGGTGTACGATCAGTTCACCGCCGACTATTGGAAGACCTTTATAAAACTGGCCCATGCGTACGTGTTTACGTCCGAATTCATCCAGAAAGACCCTCTTTTCTCGCGCATTGCAGCGTGCTTTCTTCATCAGGTCATCCACTATCTTCGGAATTCCAGGAGTATCCGGCGCAGCGATCCCCTCCCGCGCCGTCGGGCGGATATCGATAGACTGGAGACGACCGATCAGATCTTGTTGGGATATCCCGGATGCCTGTATGGCGTGGGCGTGATCCACGGACGGAAGCGGATCATCTTTCGGCGCCCTGATGGCATGGACCCCCGCGGGGTCTGCAATAATCAGGGAGATGATGAATGCCGCGCACACGCCTACGGTTTTCCTGCTCATGAGTACCTCTTGTTGTCCTGGGTTGAAATTGCCGATGGATGCCCTGAAAGGCCGAATGTCATTGTTCCGGTAGATGCTGGATACTGTCTTGAGACAATAGCCGCCGCGCCACACTATAGATTATGTTAACAGTAGCTTGCAAAGGAGAAGAGAGGGATTATTTGCGGCTTGGAATTATTATCGGTGCGCCAGGGCAAGTCAAGCCTTTTGAGAGCGCCTTAGTGGTGTGTATTTTGCATATTTTTAGTTGTATCACGTGACAAATTGGCCGATACGGGGGGCGGAAAATGTCCGTATCTCGGCTACCGGAGCAGATTTCGGAGGAGGCAAAGCGTGGTTTGGCCTGTCTTTGACATATGGCTGAATTGCCCATATATCGTCATTTTGCGGATTGCCCTGGGAAGAGCTATCGCGTGAGCAGGGATTCCCAATTGCCGCTCCGGTTACATTTCTTGGATTTCAGGTACATTTTCCGGTAACAGCGAAAGGGCGAGCAGGCTCGATGCGTTTTTCTTTCACCAGGAACCTCCGTTTCCGATTGATCACGCTTCTCTGTATCGCAATTGCACCTGCTGTCGGTCTGACCTCTTACAACCTCTACAGGCAACATCTGGCGACCGGCGAACTGGTGCATAAGGAACTGCACAGGCTGGTCCAGTTTGCGGGGAGCGAGTACCAGCGATCAATCGAGAATACACGCCAGATTCTGTTGCTGCTTTCCCATGTTCCGACGGTCACGGATACGGATGGAACCGCCTGCAATGCTCTGCTCTCACAGATCAGGAACAGCTATCCCCAGGTTACTCATGCCTCTTTGCTGGACGCCTCCGGGAAAATAATCTGCGGTGGGATACCATCGGGCGCATCCTCCAATATTTCGGAGAGTTCATGGTTTCAGCGTTGCCTTCAGGCAGGGGGCTTTGCATTGGGGGACTATCAGCAATGGGAAACTGATGGAGTTCCGGTCCTCGGGGCGGCGCTCCCGGTCTACGACCAAAGCTGCGCATTGCGGTTTGTCGTGTTCGCCGCAATTGACTTGAGCTGGTTCAGTGAGCTTTCTTCCAGGGTCAACATTCCGGAAGGATGGGTTTTTACTCTTCAGGATCAAAACGGGATGGTTCTCGCCCGTAATCCTGATGGAGATAAAAGGACGGGGAATTCCGCGCCGGGCGCTCCACCGGTGGCGACAATGCAAAAAGATCGAAAGGGCGTGATCAGGAGCGGGAGCGCCGATGGCGCCGAGTGGGTGCACGCTTTTATCGCCCTTTCGGGCAATGATGGCGGGGGAGGGGCTTTCCTCAGCCTCGGGGTGCCGACTGCGCTTGTTTGTTCGCAAGACCGCAGAAGCCTTGTTTTGTGGAGTGTAAGTCTTCTGGCCGTCATATTTCTGGCCTTTTCCGTAATGGCCATCGGCAGCAACTTATTCATTCTCAGAAAGGTGAGGACCCTGATCGAGTCCACCCGTGAGTTGTGCAGCCGGAACCTGAGTGTAAGAACGGGTCTGTGCCACTCAGAGGGAGAGTTGGGACAGCTTGCGGCTGCATTTGACCAGATGGCCGAATCCCTGGAATTCCATGAGATTTCGCGCCAGCATTCGCAGGCTGCCCTTGTGGAAAGCGAGCATCGGTTCCGCACCATTTTCGATTCGGTAAATGATGCGATTGTCGTGCATAGTCCTGCAACGGGCGCCATTCTGGATGTGAACCACCGTATGTGTGAATTGTTCGGATACTCACGGGAGGCGGCGCTTCAGCTCAACTTTGCCGACCTGGGTTCGGGTGAGAAGCCTTATACGAATGCGTTGGGGATCGAACGGCTCGGGAAGGCCGCCCGTGGTGAATCTCAACAGTTCGAGTGGCAGTCAAAAAAAAGCTCCGGAGAGCTGTTCTGGTCCGAGGTCAATCTTCGGGGGGCGACGATTGGGGGCAGGAGCCGTGTCCTGGTCACCATTCGCGATATCAGCGCCCGCAAGAAAGCGGAAATGTCGTTGTTGTCCCTTAATCAGTTCAATCGGGAGATTGTCTCAAGCGCCAAAAATGGGATAGTTGTCTACGACCTTCGATTGGACTACGTGGTGTGGAATCGGTTCATGGAGGAGTGGACGGGCCTTCCTGCCCACTCGGTAATCGGCAGGAATGCTCTGGAGCTATTTCCACACATCCGGGAGCAGGGCATTGATCTTCTGATGCAGAAGGCCCTTGCGGGCCAGAGTTGTCTATCCAACGAAATACGCTTTACTACGCCCCAAACCGGCAAAGAAGTCTGGATGATCGGCAATTACGGCCCCCATTACAATGCCCAGGGGGAGATAATAGGCCTGATTGAGATTGCTACCGATATTTCCAGACTCAAACAGGCCGAAGAGGAACTCCAGCGCCTGAGTCGCCGTAATCGACTGATCCTGGATGCGGCGGGCGAGGGGATTATCGGCTTGGATGTGCGTGGCGCCGTTGTCTTCGCCAACCCGTCTTCACTTCAGATGCTTCATTTTGAGCCGGAAGAGCTCCTTGGGAAGAGCCTACACTCACTTATCCATCATTCGAGGGTTGACGGTTCAATTTATCCCATAGAGCAATGCCCCATGCACCAGACCCTCGTCTCCGGGATTCCATCTCACGTAAGAGACGAAGTACTCTGGAGAAAGGAAGGCCGATCCTTTCCCGCCGTCTATTCCACTACGCCGATTGTGGAGAACGGAGAGGTTACCGGCGCAGTCATCACTTTCAGGGATGTTACCGATCAGAGACAGGAAGCTGAAGCGAGATTACGCCTTGAGGCGCAACTCCGCCAGGCTCAGAAAATGCAGGCAATCGGTACTCTGGCAGGCGGGATTGCCCATGACTTTAACAACATCCTGATGCCGATCATCGGCTATTGCGAACTCGCGCTCTCGGAAAACCAGGGCGGCGCCAAGGTCCACAGAATGATCGAGCAGGTGTTGAAATCGAGCCTCCGGGCAAAAGACCTGGTGAAACAGATACTCTCCTTCAGCAGAAAGGATGAGCAGGAGCCGAAGCCGGTGCAGGTGAGCCTGGTGGTCAAGGAGGTGCTCCACCTTCTTCGCTCTTCTCTGCCTACGAATATCGAGGTCCAACGGCAAATCGACCCCGATGCCGCCTCTGGGGCCGTTCTGGCGCACCCAACGCAGATACACCAGATCCTGATGAACCTGTGCACCAATGCTGCGCATGCAATGGGCGAGAAAGGCGGCACGCTCACTATAAAACTCTCCAGTGAGGAGACTCACCTCTGGGATAGTTGGGGCAATGTGAACCTGGCGCCCGGCGCCTACCTGAAACTCTCAATCTCGGACACGGGATGCGGTATCGATGAGGAGGCGCAGCAACGAATCTTCGAACCCTATTTTACCACCAAAGATCCGGGCAAGGGCACCGGACTCGGCTTGTCCGTGGTATATGGAATTGTAAATAACCTTGGTGGTGAAATAAACTTTCTGAGTTCCCCCAACAATGGCACCTCGTTTCACATTCTTCTCCCGCGAGTGGAATCCCACGACTCAGTTTCGGCCGGTCAGGCCGATAATCCACAGACCGGCAGCGGCAACATCTTGCTCGTCGATGATGAAAAAGACGTGCTCGATCTGCAAAGGGAAATCCTCGAGCGGGCGGGGTACACCGTCACTGCACGGTACAACAGTCTCGAGGCCCTGGAAGCTTTCCAGGGCAGTCCATGGAGATACCACCTCGTTATTACCGATCAGACGATGCCTCACATGACCGGCATCGAACTGTCGAAGGAGATTCTGCGCATTCGCCCGGACATTCCCATTGTGCTCAGTTCGGGATACAGCAAGACTATAGAGGAGAACAGGTCGGACATGTCCGGTATAAAGGCCTGTCTGATGAAACCGCTGCTGAGAAATGAACTTGTGGAAGTTGTGCGGGATTTATTGGATAAGACAAGAGCACCGGGTTCTTGAAACATCCGCAACAGGAAGGAGCGTCAAAATATTGTTCATGGACGCTTTTATTAAATATCGGCAACTTTTGTGAGTATCGTTAATTTGACCACTCTGCAAACGGCGGCAGAGTGATCCATGCAGAGAGGATTCGCCGATTCGGAGCAGGGGGCGATGAGGATTTGGCTGCAAATCCATTCACGGTGCAGGCTTATCCCTTCATTTCACAAGCCGGTATTCGCCCGGGGGGCATTGTTCAATGCATCCTCTGGTTGGCTACCGTTTTATTGAGCAAGAGAGAAAAATTTCTTGATTAACCTGAAGTTCGGGTTATAGTTTTTCTGTATAGGGTTTTACCGACATGAATGTTTCTGCTATAACCAGTCCCAGGTTTTGTCCTCCTCGCGTGAGTGCTTGTAATCGAAGGTTGAGAACTAGAACTCAGTCAATAATTCAGAGGTAGATTTCTCTTTTTCTCAAAACTGCCATGTGTGTATTGGAAGCGGTCTCTCAGGAGCCAATCAAGCGATGAGGGGTAAGTCGCCCCATGTGGCGGCACGATAATTGCTTATTAACGGATAACGTTTCGCTGAAAATAGCCGATCTTCATTGGCGGAGTGCTGGAGATTCCTGTCTGCAGGCAATGACTGAGGCAAAATTTTGACACTTGGTATGGCAAATGCACTGTTAGCACTCAAAGCGGAAGAAAGTGTCAAAATAATGGGCTGTTTTTCCATTTATTGGAATATCTGGGGTCCAGTGTGTGGTGGAACTTACCGATTTGAGTAAAGTATACCTGTTTTTCGGGGGGGAGAGAAATAAGCAGAGCATGGCTGTGGAAGGTGAGTTGTGTTAAGTGGTTAAATTTTCAGCGATTAGCTATATCTGCTTCGGAGTCTGCCGCGTTGCGCATTCGGGACAGTGAATATCTAGTGAGAATTCCTATTGACTTGTTGCCGCCGGGGTGTTTTGCTTGTCCGAGAATGCTGCTTTTACAACTTATTTTTCTATGTTAAACTGCAATATTGTGAATGTGGCTCCGGATTGCAGCTCGTTCGAGGTCGGTTTTTGAATTTGGGGAGTGTTTGTTTCAGGTCTACTTCCATAATGCTTCCTCTCAGCTTGCTTGATACCCTATCATGTTCAGCCTGAGACTCCCTGGTCAATCTTGTAGAGGTATTGAAGCTGACGGTCCGGCAATGGGGTAGTTTTATGTGGCCATATCCGGAGCTGGTGACAGCACAATCGTGAGGAGAAACGGATGCTATCTAACGCAGTCGCAAGTGTGAGGGCTAAGGCTGATGCTTTCCAGCAGCATATTCCCACCAGTACCATGACCGGCACCAGGGTTCTTCGGCTTGAGGCCAAGGCTCTGTATGAGCTTGCAACAAAGCTCGACGAGTCTTTCGATGAGGCTGTCAGCCTGATTCTGAGAACCTCTGGGCGGATTATTCTCACCGGTATGGGGAAGAGTGGACATGTCGCGCGAAAGATTTCCGCAACCTTTGCTTCGACCGGGACGCCTTCGTTTTTTGTTCATCCAAGTGAGGCCGGACACGGCGATCTCGGCATGATATTCAAGCGCGACGCAGTGATTGCCTTATCAAACTCGGGGGAGACTGCCGAGCTGTCCAGTATCATCGAGTATACCAGACGTTTTTCCATTCCTCTTGTTGCAATGACCAGCAATCCTGATTCGACGCTGGCCAGGCATGCGCATTGCACATTGGTGACCCCGAAGTTCCCGGAGGCATGTCCCCACGGGCTTGCTCCGACAACATCGACCACCATGATGCTGGCTCTTGGGGATGCTCTGGCCATCGCGCTTCTTGAGCGACGCGGGTTTTCCGCTCAGGATTTCAAGGTTTTTCATCCCGGCGGCAGCCTGGGCGCCAAGCTCCAGTTGGTGAAAGACCTCATGCATCCGGGGGAGGAAATGCCGTTGGTCACCCCCGATACAAACATGCGGGAAACAGTCATCATCATGACCACTAAAAGACTCGGCTGTGCCGGAGTTGTGGAAAATGACCGGCTCATTGGGATCATCACTGATGGCGATCTCCGCAGGCATATGGACAAGAGTCTTATTTCGCTCTCCGCCAGGGAGGTCATGACCCCCAACCCCAAGACCATTCTGCCTGGGGCCCTGGCTGCCGAAGCGGTGGCAATCATGCATAAGAATCATATATCGAACCTGTTTGTTGTGGAGGTCGGCTGCCCGGTGGGCGTTTTGCACCTGCATGATTGCCTGCGGGCAGGAATCGAGTAGGTTGCATCCTTGAGCCAGACATATTACAATGCAAGCTGACCTGATTTTGAACACTTGCGTGCAATCGGCATAAACGCAAGGATTGCCGGATTTCTGTAACCGGGAAAGGTTCATAATGAATAGATCAGCTTTAATGTGTCTGGCCCCGATTTTTATGTTTTTTTTCCTGTCCGCCTGCGCCGGGCCGAATGCCGATGTGGTCCCTGTGCGACCGATTCCGCAAGAATTCACCCACCAGAGGACCGGAGGAGTTCGGGGTGATATCGTCGACCTGAAGATCGGTGCGGCGAGGATTGAAACGACCTACATATCTGCTCTGGGCCAGCCTTGCCGGAAGCTCTCTCTCATTGGCGAGGAACCTAAGGTGTTTACAGAATGCTACGATGGGGAGTGGCGTGCTGTAAATGATATTTCCGGGATGAGTCCGGTTGGCAGATAAACCATGACTAAGGCACTCGCCACACAAGCATCGGTTATTAGAGCTCTTGTCCTCCGGGAGTTACGGACGAGTTACGGGGCCCGCAGGTACTTCGGTCTGGTCTGGATTCTTGTCGAACCCGTTATCCATATTGCCGTATTCTGGATACTGTTCACCGCGATACGACGTGGTGTGCCTTATGGTATGTCCATACCCGTTTTCCTGCTTTCCGGCTTCTTCCCATTTATGTTATTCTCCGGTATCGCAATGAGGTGCATGACCGCCATTGAAGGTGGCCGA
Source organism: uncultured Syntrophobacter sp. (assembly GCA_964539645.1). Lineage (GTDB taxonomy): Bacteria > Desulfobacterota > Syntrophobacteria > Syntrophobacterales > Syntrophobacteraceae > SbD1. The sequence continues at coordinate 38,747 of CAZIJV010000026.1, read as the reverse complement.
GTGCTTCTCTATTATAAGCAGGTAACGCCGATAGATTTGATTCTGGCAAGGGCTTTTCTTCATACTGTCACCATGGCGGTGGTTTTTTTGATCCTGATATCGGTGACGTCGTTTCTCGGCTATGAAGTCAGCATCGCCGACGGTCTGGAGATTGCGGCCGGTCTCGCACTTCTCGTTGTGTTAGGGCTCGGCGTGGGTCTGGTAATTGCCAGTTGGTCAATTGTCTTTCCCCTGCTACCCACTATTATTCACCCGCTCTTTCGCCTACTCTATTTTACCTCGGGTCTCTTTTTCACCGTGGAGAGCGTACCTCCCATTGTTCGGGAAGAACTGCTGTACAATCCGATTATGCATCTGATTGATAAGGTCAGAGGCGGATTCTTTACCGTGTATGTACCGGCCCACACCTCGTTCGAATATGGGGCGTGGTTCGCTTTTACCGTTTTGGCTTTAGGGTTCGTGTTTGAGAAGATGAACAGAAAGAAGTTAATCGTATGATCAGACTTGAAAATGTCACCAAATCATATAAGACGATATCCGGCAGACGGATAATACTGGATAATGTGAGCGCTGTCTTTCCAAGGGGGAAAAACGTTGGTATTCTAGGAAAAAACGGTGCGGGAAAGTCAACCCTGCTCAGGTTGATCGGTGGAGTGGAAGCGCCGGATCAGGGAAAGATCGTTAGAAACGCGAAGGTTTCATTCCCGATCGGCTTCAGTGGCGGCTTCCACATGGGTCTTTCGGGTCGGGAGAACCTGCGTTTTATTTCTCGCATCTATGAAGTCGACTTCAACAAGGTCCTCGACTTTGTGCAGGATTTCGCCGAACTGGGTGAATATATCGATATGCCAGTCAAGACATATTCATCAGGTATGAGGGCCAAACTCGCGTTCGGCTTAAGTATGGCGATCGAATTCGAATGTTATCTTATCGATGAAGTGACCGCGGTTGGAGATGCCTCCTTTAAGAGGAAGTGCCACTCGGCTTTTGCGCAAAGGCGCGCCAACTCCAGCGTGATAATGGTCTCGCACAGCATTTCAACCATCAAACTTTACTGTGAGACCGCGGCGGTTCTGTCGGAGCAGAACCTTGTTTTCTTTGATAGTCTTGAAGAGGCAATTCAGTTTTATACGAGTGTCGAGCTTAAGTTGGAGCCCTCCGAACTGGAGCAGCGCGCTCTCATTCTCAAGCGACAGCGTGCTGCCCTGGCCCGGAGAAAACAGGCTGTGCTCGCCAGACAGACGCAGGGGGCTGCATGAAATTAAGGAAACTATCCAAATCCCTGCTGATCTTTGTGGGGATTCCCACGTTGTGTGCGGCAATCTACTTCTTTCTTATCGCCTCCAATGAATATGTCTCGGAGGCGCGATTTACGGTAAAAGGATCACAGTCGACTCCCCAGAGCGGCGAATTGGTGGGGATGGTTCTCGGAGTAGCCGGGACTGGTGGTTTTCAGGATTCGTGGTTGGTGCAGGATTATATCCTTTCCATTGACATGATCAATGCTCTTGATAAAAAGATACAGTTACGCAAGCTCTATTCGGACGGATCCATCGATATCTTCTCTCGGCTTTGGGCTGATGCGTCAAAAGAGGAGTTTATTAGGTATTATCGAAAGCGTGTTGGGGTTGCGTTCGACTTTTCCAGTGGAATAACCACGCTGAGTGTTCGAGCCTATAAAAGAGAGGACGCAAAGCTTATCGCCGACACTATTCTTGAACTGAGCGAAGTGCTGGTCAACAGGATATCCGACCGGGCCCAGGAAGATTCACTACAACTGGCCAGGCAGGAACTTGAGCAGGCCGAGCAGAAAGCGATAAAGGCCAGTTCCGATCTGAAGGTTTTTCGTAATGAGCAGGGAGAGATTAACCCTCAGGCTACCGCTCAGGCCATTCTGATGCTGGTGGGCACTCTGGATGCCGAACTGGCCAAGACCAATGCGGAACTAGCTGAAACAAAGACCTACATGCGTGAAAACAGTCCCAGGATAGTGGCTCTAAAGACCAAGATCGAAGCCCTGCGTGGACAAATCGATGCCGAGAAGGCCAGATTGACCGGAGCCGACGGCAAAGTGGTAAGCGGTCTGGTGCAAGATTATGAGCGGCTGTTGATGGAACAGGAGTTTGCTGTTAAGCGCTACACGTCTGCTCTTACGGCTTTTGAGGCCGCCAGGGTGCAGGCCATAGCTAAGAGCCGGTACCTGGAGCCTATTGTCATGCCCATGCTTCCTGAGCGGCATGATATTTATCGGGGCATTCGTGGCGTTGCCTCGGTGTTCGGGATTTTTCTGCTCGCCTTCGTCATAATTTCATTGGGGGTGGCTGCCATCAAGGAACATTCCGGTCAATAGGGACAAAAAGAGACTATGAGAAATGCCGCAACTCGGACTACGCTTGTCGTAATGCTCGTTTTGGACCTTTGCTCTACCCGCCCAGGGTTGGCGCAGACGCCGATGACTCCTCAGCCGGTCCCGGTGGTGACACCACACGGGCAGTCTACGGGTTCCCCACCTGCCACGCCAGTGGCGCCCCCTTCGGCGCTTGCCACGCCGCAGAGTCTACCGTCTACTCCCTATACCGCGATGCCCTCGCAGTCGGCTGCCCCGCCCTCAGCGGTTGGACTTGCTCCCTTCGGGGCATCATTGTTTTCAGGGCAGGCTGGAGTTCAAAGACATGATGCCGCCAATCCGGACTACATCATACAGCCTGGAGACCGGGTGGGGTTTCACGTCTGGGGCGCCAAGACCGCCGATGATATCCTGACCGTCGACACGGCGGGCAATGTTTTTGTGCCGGAAGTCGGCCCGCTGAAGTTGGCGGGAGTGAGAAACGCCCAGTTGAATCAGATCGTCCGCGACCACGTGGGCAGAGTCTTCAAGGATAAAGTTGATATCTATACCAATCTGGTTGCCGCTCAGCAAATAGGCGTTTTCGTCACCGGCTACGTGCTCAGGCCCGGCCACTACCCGGGGGGGCCGGGTGATTCCTTTATCGACTTCTTAAACAAGGCGGGCGGAATAGACCCCAAGGCGGGAAGCTACCGCCACGCAAAAGTGATGCGCAAAGGCAAGAAGGTCGCTACGGTGGATCTTTATCGGTTTTTGATGGAGGGGCACTTGCCGCCGGTCGTTTTTCAGGATATGGATACGATTGTCATTGAACGAAAAGGGGCCTCGGCCGCCGCGACCGGTTCGGTCAGGAATAATGCACTCTTCGAGTTCAGGGGACCAACCGTACTGGGAAAGAACATGCTCGAATTTGCCGGAACGCTGCCAGGCACCTCCCATGTATGGATAGCTGGAGTACGCTCGGGTGCGCCTTTCAATGCCTATATGACCATCGACGAATTCTCCTGCATCACGATAAATGATGGCGATTCGATGACTTTCTATGCCGATGCCAGACCAGACACCATTCAGGTAAAGATTACCGGTGGCGCCTATGAGGGGCGCTCGGCTTTTGCCGTTAAGCGCACTGCCAGACTGCACGATCTGTTGAGGAATATACCGGTCAATCGCGAGTTGGCCGATTTCCAGGGAATTTACATCAAGCGCAGGGGTATAGCAAGCAAGCAGAAAAAAGCGCTTGAAGAGTCTCTCGTTCAGCTTGAGAAAGCTCTGCTGACCGCACCAGCGGTAACGGAGGGAGAGGCCTCGATCCGGGTGAAAGAGGCTGAGATGGTAGGGCAGTTCGTTTCCCGGGCAAAACTCATCGAGCCCGAGGGTAGGTTGATAGTGGCCAGGGGCGGTGTATTAGCTGACATCAACCTCGAGGATGGAGATGAAATAGTAATCTCTCAGAAAAGCGATGTAATAATCCTCAGTGGCGAAGTGCTTATGCCCCAGGCTATCGTTGCCTCTCTTGGAAGCAGCGTAAAGGATTACATTCAAGCCGCCGGTGGTTTCAGTCCGCGGGCCGATAAGTCCAAGGTAGTGGTTATCAAGCCTAACGGCGAAACGGTTACGGGGCAAAATCCGCAGGTTGGTCCCGGGGACCAGGTGCTCGTGTTGCCGAAGGTCGAATCCAAGTTCATCCAGATTGCAGCCACCATTACGCAGATACTCTACCAGATTGCGGTTGGCGCCGGAGTTGCTCTGAGGATCTAGATCGCAGCCGAATCAATGGAGGTATTTGATTTGAATCATATTGAAGTGAAAGGCCCAGAGTGGTCAGTTACATTTGGTAATAATCTCCCACTGGTCTTTATTGCCGGCCCATGTGTAATCGAGGGAAGGGATTTTGCACTCGAAACCGCGGCCAGGCTCAGGGAGATTTTCGAGAAGGCAGGGTTGGGTTTCATATACAAGTCTTCTTTCGATAAGGCGAATAGGACATCAATTGATTCCTACCGAGGGGTGGGGATTTCGGAGGGCGTAGACATACTGCATCAGGTTCGTGAGACGGTGGGCGTTCCCGTCCTGACCGATGTGCACACGCCGGAGCAGGCTTCCAAAGTGGCAGCGGTGGCCGATATGCTGCAGACTCCGGCATTCCTCTGTCGCCAGAGCGACCTGATCAGAGCTGCCGCGGAAACGGGCAAGCCTCTAAACATAAAAAAGGGCCAGTTTCTGGCGCCCTATGACATGAAGAACGTAATCGACAAGGCTGTTTCTACCGGAAACAATCAGATCACCCTTTGCGAAAGAGGGACGACGTTCGGGTACGGGAATCTTGTTGTGGATATGCGCTCTCTTCAAATCATGGCTCAATTGGGATATCCGGTCGTTTTCGACGCTACCCATTCCGTGCAGCTTCCCGGTGGGCAGGGAACGTGCAGCGGCGGGCAGCGCGAATTCGTTCCCTCCCTGGCTCGTGCGGCTGTGGCTGTCGGAGTGGCGGCTGTTTTCGTCGAGACTCATCCGGTACCCGAAGAGGCTCTCTGTGACGGTCCCAACATGATTTCGTTTAAAGATCTGCCCCAGTTTCTCAAGCAGTTGAAAGATATCGATCTGCTGGTGAAGGGAAGGGCCGCATGAAGGTAGTCATCGTCATACCAGCCAGATATGCCTCCACGCGGTTGCCGGGCAAGCCCCTCATCGACATCAATGGCAAACCCATGATCCAGCACGTCTATGAACGCGCCGCCGAGGCAAGCCTGGCGAGCGAAGTGATCGTGGCGACGGATGACGAGCGTATTGCCGCGGCCGTAAGAGATTTTGGCGGCAAAGCTTCCCTCACCGATCCGAATCACCAGTCTGGAACGGACAGGGTTATCGAAATCGCCTCCACTGTCGCGGCGGACATCTTCATCAACGTCCAGGGAGACGAACCGCTAATACGGCCCGGTGACATCGACCTGCTTATCCGAACGATGATCGATGACCCAGGCGCCGAAGTCGCCACGCTGAGTCATCCGATTGATAGTGATACCGCGGCAAACCCGAATGATGTCAAGGTGGTGACAACACACGACGGCTTTGCCCTTTATTTCAGCAGGCACGCTATTCCCTATCCCAGAGACGATGCACGGGTTTCTTATATGAAGCATATCGGAGTATACGGCTACAGATTGGAGATACTCCGGTTGCTGCCCAAGTTGCCTCCCTCCCCACTTGAAGCAGCCGAAAAACTCGAACAGCTCCGCCTGCTTCAGAGCGGCATCCGGATAAAAGTTGTCCAAACGACCGCGGCTGGTCCCGGTGTGGACACCCCAGAATGCCTGGAACGAGTGCGCCGGATCATGTCGCTTCAGAACAGGTAGGACCGAAAGCCCATGATCGGTGTATTTTCCGGAGGAATCATCGCCATTCCTTATCTGGATTCCTTTTTGGGAGAGGAGGTTGTCTACAGGCCGAGACTCCCCGATCCCCGCTTAACCGCGGTCGCCGATTGGGGCGCCGGGCCGAAGGCACGGACAGTTCGCCGGAAAGCCGAAAAATACAACCTTCCCTATATCTCCCTCGATGATGGTTTTCTGCCTTCCCTGTCAAAGTCACCCTTCGCTACCTGCCGACATATTTCCCTTATCGCGGACAGGAGCGGCATCTATCACGACCCTTCAAAGCCTTCGGATCTTGAAAACCTTCTCAGTTCCTCCGGCTGGGAGGATCATAGGTTGCTGGACAGAGCCCGGGCGGCTATCGGATTTATTATCGAAAACCGGCTCAGCAGGTACAATCACACCCGCGAGGTTCCCTCCTCTTTTTTCCCGGGAAGCGCACCGAAGGTCCTCGTGGTTGATCAGCCGGAAGATGCCTCCGGTTCTCACGGAACTTTGGCCGAAGACCCTTTCGTCAAAATGCTCGATACCGCCAGGCTCGATAACCCTGATGCCGACCTCTATATAATGATGCATCCCGGTACAGCGCCGGGGGAGAAAACCGGTTGCCTGGGGGCCATCAAACCCGAATACCGCGTGACAATCATCTCCGGCGATTTCTCCCCTTTCTCCCTGTTGGATTGCTTTGACCGGATATACACCGTGTCATCACATTTAGGGTTTGAGGCATTGCTGCTGGGAAAAGAAACCCTCTGCTTCGGAATCCCTTTCTACGCAGGCTGGGGACAAACCACAGACGCAGTATCGGTGGAGCGCAGGAGCAAAAACCGTACGGTCGAAGAAATCTTCGCCGCCGCTTACATACTCTACCCTCGCTATGTCAATCCGTATACCGGGGAAAGATGTGAGATCGAGGATGCGCTGGAGATTCTGCGCAGCTTGGGCGTGCAGGATGCAGAGAGACGCGGAACAACGGTTTGCAGCGGTTTCATGAGGTGGAAGCGGCCTTATGCCAGGGCGTTCCTCTCCTCTTCTGATGGTGCAATTCTGTTCGAGAATAATTCTGCCCGTGCGATAGAAAAAGCAAAGGCCCGCAATGGACGCATGGTGATCTGGGCAGCACGGGAGAGTGATGGGCTCGCACGGCTTGCTGAGCGGGATGGGGTGCCCCTTGTGCGCATGGAAGATGGATTTCTTCGTTCGGTTGGACTTGGATCGAACTATCATCGACCCCTTTCTCTTATCCTGGATAAAACCGGTATATACTATGACCCCTCCAGGCCGAGCGATCTGGAATTACTCCTGGAAAAAGGCGGTTTTGGTGAGCAGGTCATCGTGCGGGCCAAACGTTTGCGAGAGGAAATCATCAACAAGGGCATCACGAAGTACAATACCGGAAGCGCCGGAACAGGAGTTCTGAACCTTCCGGCGGACAGGCGGATTATCTTGGTGCCCGGACAGGTGGAAGATGATGCTTCCGTTCGGCTGGGCTCACCGGAAATCAAAACCAATCTGGAACTTCTGAAAACCGTTCTCGCGACCCGGCGTGATGCCTTCGTAATTTACAAGCCCCATCCCGATGTGGAATCCGGCAACCGCGCCGGACGGATACCCGACCGGCTGTTTCCGGGCGGATGCGATATGATAGCGCGGGGAATGTCAATGGGGGCCCTCATCCCTCTGGTAGACGAAGTGCATACCATGACTTCTCTCACCGGATTCGAGGCGCTTATTCGCGGCAAGGATGTATTCACCTACGGTGGGCCTTTTTACGCCGGTTGGGGACTGACACATGATCGGCTGAGCTTTCCGCGCAGGTCCAGAAAGGTTACTCTTGATGAGTTGGTGGCCGCAGCGTTGATCCTCTATCCGAGTTACTATGACTGGAAAACCGGCTTGCTTTGCGGGCCGGAGACCGTGCTTCTGCGTTTGTCCAGTAGGGATGGCCCGGATTTTCCTGTCAGCCGCATCATTTTTCGGGCGGCGAGGCATGGATATCGCCTCATAAGACCATTCAAGAGCGTGTTAGAGCATGTGGCCCGGTTATGGAGATTTTCTTGAGCAAATGAAAATGAAACGATCCTTCCTGTTCCTGCAGGGGCCTCAAGGCCCGTTTTTTCACTCTGTTGGCCGAATGCTTGTGCGTGAGGGATGTAGAGTTGTCCGGGTGAATTTCAACGGGGGAGATGCCTTTGACTGGATGGGGCCGGAAGCTGTGCCTTTTCGGGAAAGAGCTGAAGACTGGCAGAAGTTCTTGGCCCAACTCATTGAGGTGAACAGATCCTCCGACTTGGTCCTGTTCGGCGATTGCAGGCCCCTGCATATGACTGCCATAAAGATGGCAAAGGAAAGGGAGATCAGGGTTCATGTCTTCGAGGAAGGCTACGACCGGCCGAACTGGATAACGCTCGAGCAGGGCGGAGTCAACGGCAACTCGTCCATGCCCAGAGATCCCGCGTGGTACAGGGCGCTGGCAGGCTCTCTTAACAGCACCCCTCCAACTCAGTCGGCTGGAAGAGTCACACAGGCTTTGATGTGGCGCTGCAGTGTCTACTATATGGCGGTTTTTGCCGGGAGAATGTCCTATCCCAACTTCAAGACCCATCGCCCCTTTGACGAAGGGAAGGAAGTTCGGAGCTGGATGGCGAAATTCATACGGCTTCCGGCTCAGAAAAAGCGTGATCTGATTTTCCAGAAATCTCTGCTTGATTCCAGACGTCGTTTTTTCCTTTTTGGGCTGCAACTTGGCAGCGACTATCAAATTCGCCGTCATTCCAAGTATCCGGATATGTGTTCGGCTATTGTGGAGGTGCTGACATCCTTTGCCCAACATGCGCCATCGTATGTGAGCCTGCTGGTAAAAAATCACCCTTTGGACCCGGGAATTGAAGATGTGGAGGGCTTTACCCTTGCAACCGCCGACAGTCTGGGCATCAGCGACCGGGTGCTTTTCACTCATGGCGGAGTCCTGCCTGCCTACTTGAGAGCGGCTGAAGGCGCCGTAGTGGTAAATTCCACGATGGGCATGTCGTCTCTTCACTACCGATGCCCCACCATGGCGCTGGGAAAGGCCGTTTACAATATACCGGGTTTAACCCATAGCGACGGTCTGGACAGCTTCTGGTCGGCGCCCGCTCGACCTGACATCGAACTCTATTCTGCTTTCAAGCGCGTTCTTATTCATGAGACCCAGATCAACGGGAGTTTCTATACTAAAAGGGGCATCTGCCTGGCTCTTCCCAGAGCATTGGAAAAGCTGACCGGAGGTGGAAAATGCGCATACTGACGTTTGGCTCATGCCTCGCAAGATATACGGCAAACAATTTCATAAAGCTTTTTGGCGGTGAGGTAGTGACCTCGGTATTCCACAACCGCTCAGATGCCTTCATCGAGAGGTTTGTCGACCGGAATTGGATTTCTTATGAATTTGAGGAAATGAACCGGCTTTTGAGACCCATGAGCGCCGACGATAATCCCGATGCCGATCCCGCGCTTATCCTTCGCAACCAGTATGAGGAATGGATGGGTTTACACCGCCTGCCGAAGGGAATCGGGTTGTTCGAGGGACTGATACAGAAAAGTTATGATCTGATCATTGCTGAGAACTACATGGATCTGGCCGGCAGACTCGTCTCCAAACCGGGGGATTCCCGCGCAGGGATTTTTTTGCGTCCAACGGATTTCGAGGTCGAGGATCCCAACTGGGTCTACGGGGACTTTCTCGCTCCCGAGGCCGGGGTTCATTACATGAAGCGAATACTCGAATTCTTCAGGTCTCAAGTACCCGAGGCCAAACTGGTCTTTATGAACTTCCCGTACAACACCTACAAGGCAATGAACCGGATAAAACGCACCAAGGAGTATCAGAGGCTTTTCAGCTTCGATGGCGCACTCATTATTCCCTGCATCGAAATACTTCCGATTTTTCAAACAGCAAGTAAACAGCACTACAAGCATGGGCAATACTGCGCCTATGCAGGCTGGATCTATCAGCATCTCCTGTAGCTGACTATGCATTCGGGAGGAGCGACCTCATAGTATGTGTTCACAGTCGCCTTCTTTGAGTCAACAATCAGAATGATAAGGACATGTGGAGAACTTCGTTAAGAATCATTGCTCTGATCTTTGTCGCAGTCTTCTGGGCGCCGTCTCACGCCTTATCCGACGATACATGCGGAGATGTGCTGCCCAAAGTGTTGCGAGGAAGCGTCACTTTGCCGTCCGGGTGCATTTTCATCAAACCTGTCAGAATCACCGAGAGCAACACGACTCTTAACTGCAATGGTTCTGTATTCGATGGAGTGTTCAAACACAAGAATGGACTGTTTATTGACTCTAAAGGCAAGCCCCTCTCAAATATAAAGGTGGAGAATTGTACCTTCAGAAATTTCAGGTCCAGTGGTATCCGCATAGCCTGGTCGGAGGTCGATTCTCGAAAAGGCACGGATCGTAATGAGATCTATTCGCGCACTCCCAGTGAGGTTATAATGCGTAATATCGCGGTCGAGAGATGCGGTGGTGTAGGGATCTTCATTGACGATTACGTCTCCGGTGTGACTCTGAGGGACAGTGTGATCAGGGATTGCGGCGGTGTGGGGCTCTATCTCGAACACAGTTCCAGGAACAATCGGATACTGAACTGCCGCATTGTTCGAAATGGCTTCGGGAGTGAGTCAAAACCGCACGCCCGTGAAGGAGTGGCGGTGGATTCATCAGCGGGCAATCTCATTGAAGGCAACCTATTTGAGGGCAACCGTGCGGGGGGGATCTTTCTCTACAAAAATTGCGGTGAGCGCATAAAAGAGGGGAAAAGTGTGATTCGGTGGCAGCCTAGTGAACGAAATGAAATCAGGAACAACAGGTTCATTGGAGAAAGGGTCGGTATCTGGATTGCCGCAAGACAGAGCAGGGACATTAGTCATATGGGATGTGGCGACCCGCCGATGGATTCGAGCAGAAGATATTACGAAGACTTTGCAAACAGGAATGTTGTCGAGAATAATTGGTTCTGCCGGAATAAGGTGGCAATCAGGGTAGAGGGGGATGAGAATAGAATACTAACCAATCGCTTCGATAAAGCTGCCGGGAAATCAGTGGAAATTCCGGTCACGAAGCGTGAGCAAATCCTGAAACGTCCGCCCAGGGGCAATATCATCAGCGGCAATGAAGTTGCCGAATGCTTTGATCACACGGACAGACTTCAGGAAAGGTGAATCATGAGCAAACCGACTGGATTGCCTCTAAAGATAGCATCGGCTCTTCGCCTGAAAATGAAATCCGTTATGTCTTCCAATGACTTGATAAACACTTTTGCATTCGGAATGCCTCCGTGGAAAGAAAGACTTGCCGCCAGGTTCCCCGGGCGCAGGTTTGTATTCATTTCATCCCAGATTGCGGAGAAGAAATTCAACGCTCAGTTCAAAAGACGAATTCTGGCAGAGCCGCAAAGCGAAATTTTTGCATGGAGCACCGGGTTGGCGCCGCATATAACTGCTTTCATAGAGCAGAATAATTTGAAATGCACTTACCTGGATAATGGGTTTATCCATTCCATAGAACCGACTGCCGCAGAGACTCCCTCTTTCTCTCTGCTTTTGGACAGCGTTCCGCATCATGATGCTACAAAGCCGTCGGACCTGGAGCGCCTGCTCAATGAGTATGACTTTGCCTCGGATGAGGCTCTGTTGACTCGAGCGCGCAAGATAATGTCCTCTATCCTGGATGCCGGGTTGAGCAGGTACAATGATGCGCCTTTGGTAGATATCGAATCGGTCTATGGAGCGAAGACGAGTAACCGGGTTTTGGTGCTGGGGGAATCCGAAAAGAAGAACTCAATTTCAAATGAAGAGCTTTTGAGGTTTGCGGCGACGGAAAATCCCGACTCACAAATCATATTTATACCGCATGCTTCGATGTTCAAGAAGGGCGGTCTTTCGTTTACATGTCCTGCAGATCTCAAGAAGGTATGCCTGGTCCCAAAAAGGAGGATCCGAATAGCACAAGCCCTGAAAACAATCGATCATGTCTACACGATAGCCTCACTGGACGGCTTCGAAGCGCTGATGCGCGGCATAAAGGTGACCACGCTGGGCAGTCCATTCTATTCCGGATGGGGACTTACCGATGACAGGCAGCCGAACGAACGGAGGAGCCGAGCGCTAAGCCTGGAAGAGCTTTTTGCCGCGGCATATCTGCTGTATCCGAAGTATTATGATGAACTGGACAAGGAGATCACTCCGGATGGTTTTTTTGAGACAGCTTTGAGCCGGCCTCTTGCGGATAAGGAACTTGACGATTCCGCTAAGAAGGACACTATGAGCGCTTCTTCTTTATTTTTCGCCCATGTGGGGAGCCGGTCTCTCAGTCCGATGCTCCCCTCCGCCTATATGCTCGGCTTTGTGGAGCACAAAGTCCCATTTTTCGCCGACGAGTTGACCGATTACAATACATTTGCCTTAAACATGCCGGTTGCCGAGCAACAGGGACTCTCTCCTGCGAGTCTGTTTGGCCGTGTCGAGTTGGGGCCAAATGATGTCATAGTAGTCTGGGGACGAAAAGATCCCCCCGGTCTCAGACAATTTGCTGCGAGCAAATCGATTCCGATTCACAGGGTTGAAGATGCTTTTATTCGTTCCATCGACCTCGGCGGAGTGCACGGCACTCCGCTATCCTACATTTATGATGAGACCGGCATTTACTTTGACGCCGAACAACCGTCGGATCTTGAACTGCTCTTAAGCGAGTATGATTTCAAGGCAGACACCACGCTAATGGCGCGCGCCCGCGCATGCATCGAGCATTTTCTTCGGAGCGGAACCAGCAAGTATAATTTCGCAGATCGGGTCGACATCGCTTCATTTTATGGCGAGAAGACGGATAAACGAATCCTGGTTATCGGGCAAGTTGAAGATGACGCATCCATCCAGTATGGATGCAGCAGGCGCATTACTAACAATGATCTGGTTACCAGGGCGAGGCTTGAGAATCCCGATGCACAAATTATCTACAAACCCCATCCCGATGTCCTCCTGGGATTGAGGAAACGGATCTCGGACCCCACGCAGGTTGAGTCCATTGCACAGGTTCTGTATGAATCGGTTCCCATTGCGGATGCACTGGAGACAATCGATCACGTTTACACGATTACCTCTCTTGCCGGTTTCGAAGCTTTGCTGAGGGGCATCAAAGTCACTGCTTTTGGGGCGCCTTTCTACTCCGGCTGGGGACTTACCGACGACAGGCAACCCGTGCCGCGTCGCGGGCGAACCCTTGAAGTTGCCGAAATTTTTGCCGCCGCGTACATTCTCTATCCGCGCTACCTGAATCCTATTAACGGGGAGCGGATCGAGATCGAAGAAGCCATGTCGCTGCTGGAATGGATGAAATCCAGCGGCATTCAGCCGAGTGGCATCCATGATGATGAGAGAGTTTCGGGTATTCTCATCAAGCGCAGCAAAAAAGCGCTTGAAGCCGCCAACATCGTTGCGGCCAAAAGATTCGCCGACTTTGCGGTGAGCGCCAATTCGAGTGCTGCCGCTTATTGTCAGCGAGCCCATGTAAACCTGATGGCGGGTTCAGTTGGAGAAGTCATTGAGCGGGATTATCTGGTGGCCTGCAATTTGGGCAAATGGAACGATCTTGAGTCTATGATGGCATATGCGAAATATCTTTGGGAATTCAGCGGTACAACTAAGGAGTTCTATCAGGTAGTATCCAGGCTTAGAAAAATCAAAATGTTATCTGCCGGCCAGAAAATGACCATCGCTGCAATGCTGCATTCCTGCGGTTATTACAATGCGGCTATAGATCTCTGTTGCGAGGCAATCAGGAATCAAACCGAGCCTCTTCCCCCCGGCTATATTGAACTCTGCCATACACTGAACAAGGTCAAACCGGGCGATGGATTGAACATGGCCAGGGCGACTGAGATCCGCAAGCATCTCAAGGAAGAGACGTTGAAATTTGCCGGAGCCATTCTGGACTCCAGAGGAGACTTCTGCGTAGTTGGTAATTCGCCGAAGGAAATAGGTACAGGCAACGGTCCAAGGATTGATTCTCACAAGATCGTGATCCGGTTTAATTCTTATTCCGTGGATTACCCATTCAACAAGGATTATGGCAACCGGACGGATATATGGATACGGATGCCGAGGAATGTGGGATTGACTGACAGAGTGGATCCATCCATTAAGCAGGTAATAGTGAGCGGGAGCAACTGGCCGCATCGGATGCCCGACGGCATCTGGTTTTTTTCCAACCTGCTGGATGATTTCAGCTCGGTGGGGGTTGTGCCCTTTGATGTTTACAAGCGCCTGGTATCAGAGCTGAAATCAGTGCCCAGCGGTGGATTGCAGATACTCTACTGGGTATATTCGCTCACTGGACCCATTCCGAGGGAGTGTGTATACGGCTTCGAGTTGACCGACCAACCCAAACACAAAGACCTGCAGTACGGGGCAACCTCGCAACGTGTCGTAAGGCACAACTGGGAAAGGGAGCGTGCGCTTTTTGATCGGATGATTGCGCAGTAGCAGCCGGCAGGTATGCTTTCAGCCAGTGGATACTCTTCCTTTATGAGGAATTGAACATGGATAACATTGATAAGATCGTGCTGCTTGACTGTACCCTCAGGGATGGCGGTTATTACAACAACTGGGACTTTGACAGAAATCTTGTCGAGTCCTACCTCCAGGCAGCGTCCGCCAGCGGGATTAACGCCGTCGAACTGGGCTTTCGTCTTCTTCCGAAGCCTTTTTTTGTCGGCGCCTATGGCTACACAACCGACCGTTTTCTCGAAGGGTTGAATATTCCGCAGGGGCTGATTCCCGGAGTCATGATCAACGCCTCTGATTTCCTCAAAGCTGCCGACGGCGCGGATGTCGCCATTCGCCGGATTTTTGCACCCCGGGTTGAGTCGAGGCTAAGACTGGTACGGGTCGCAGCGCATGTGGCGGATGTGGAGAAATGCGGGCCCATTGTCGAGACTCTAAAGGACCTGGGCTACAATACCACTATCAATATCATGCAGTCGAATACATGCAGCAAGCAGCGCCTGGGCGAACTGGTCCGGGCCGCGGAGAATTTCAAGGCGGTAGATATTCTTTATTTTGCCGATTCCCTGGGCAACATGGATAATGAGGAGATCCGGAAGATCGTTTCGGTCATTAAACAGGAATGGTCCGGACCGATTGGTTTTCACGGCCATGACAATATAGGCAAAGCCGTGAGCAATACCCTGGCTGCGGCCGATGCGGGGGTGACGTGGCTGGACGGGACGATAATGGGAATGGGGCGTGGAGCAGGCAATGCCCAAATGGAATACCTGCTTGCCGAACTCTACCACCGGCGCTTGAAAGAAGTCCTGCCCGCCCCCCTTATCGACCTGGCATGCAAGTATTTTGCAGACCTCAAGAAAAGATATGACTGGGGGTTGAACGTCTGGTATTACATCAGCGCTTTGTACGGAGTGCATCCCACTTATGTTCAGGAGATGCTGGCGCAGAATACTTTCTCACCCAATGATATTGCATTTCTTGTGCAGATGCTGGGAGAATCGGGCGGTTCTTCTTACAAGTCAGGAGGTGTTTTCGAGGCGCTGACCTCGCGCTTTACCGAAGAGTGCGGCAACTGGAACTCCCGTTCCGCTTTTGACGGACGGCCCGTGCTTGTGGTCGCGGGCGGTCAGGGCGCGCAACGCCATTGGGAAGGGTTGGAGAAGTTCATCGAACGGGAAAAACCGGTTGTAGTTACTCTCAATCATCTTCCGTTCGTACCCGAGAATCAGGTATCAGCGGTTGCGGCCTGCCATCCGGGCAGGATTGTCCCGTTTTTCAACGAATCTGCCGGCGCGGCGAGCAAGCCTCTCATGACTCCCTTTTGCGCCCTGTCCGAGAACCTGAGATCGCGCTTCGGACAGAGAGATATCTGGGATTATGGCATGCGGGTGGAAAAGGATGTTTTGAGGGCAGGGGAAACAGGGTGCACTATACCGTCAGTGCTGGTGGTGCCCTACGCTTTATGCGCCGCCATAGCAGGCCGCGCCAAAGCGGTTTACCTGGCCGGATTTGATGGCTACGACGGGCGTGATCCGCGCTTTCATGAGATGAACAAAATCCTGTTGCTGATTCGCCAGGTCTATCCGGATACTCCGATGATTTCTTTGACTCCGACTCATTATGAAGTGCCTCAAACGTCGGTTTATCTTTTTTAGGAGTTTGCCGATGCAATTTTTAGTCGTTATTCCAGCCCGCTACCGTTCCACGCGCTTCCCGGGCAAGCCGCTCGCGGACATCAACGGGCGCCCCATGATCCTGCATGTGTGGGACAGGTGTGTCGAAGCAGTTGGACGTGAGCGGGTCTGCATTGCCACGGATGATGAACGGATTCGCGAGGTTTGCGTGAACGGCGGCGCACAGGTCGTGATGACTCCCGACACCTGCTTCACCGGAACGGATCGTGTCTTCGAGACAGCGAGGCAACTGGAAGCGGACATCTATATAAACGTTCAGGGAGACGAACCGCTTATCGCTCCCGAGGACCTTCTGGCCGTTATAGAGGCCGCCCGGCGCTATCCCGGCGAGGTGATCAATGCAATGTGCCCGATTCTCGCGGAGGAAGATTTTCGCAGTCTGACCGTACCCAAAGTCGTGGCAAGACCGGACGGCCGCCTCCTCTACATGTCCCGCGCCGCGATTCCGGGCAGCAAGGACTGCGGCTTTCATGGGGCTATGAAACAGGTCTGCATCTATGCCTTCCCCAGGCCCGCTCTTGAAGCCTTTGCCGAAGTTGTGAGCAGGACCGCGCTGGAAGGAGTTGAGGATATCGAGATTCTGAGATTTCTGGAGCTGGGCTTCGAGGTGCGCATGATCAAAGTCTCCGAGAGTTCTGTTGCGGTAGACACCCCTGGGGACCTCGAGCGGGTTCGCAAGCTTATGAAGAAATAGTAATGGCTTAGTTCAAGTTCGAGGTTTATCAATGCGTATATTGACCTTTGGCTCCTGCCTGTCGAGGTATACGGCCGAGCACTTTATTCTGCTCTTCGGCGGCAGGATCGTTTCATGCGTTTATCATAATCGTTCCGATGCCTTTGTGGGTAAATTCCTCCGCCGGGACTGGATGTCCTACGATTTCGATGATATGTTCCGGCTCTTGAAGAAAGATTGGACCATTACCCATCCGGATGCCGACCCTGCACTGATACTTCGCAATCAATACAAAGAAACACTTGGGCTGCATCGCCTGCCTGGGGGCTATAGCCTGTTTTCGGCTTTGAAGAGGAAAAACTTTGATCTGATCATCGCCGATAACTACATGGATCTGGCGGCTCGCCTCGTTTCAAGAAAGGGTGACGCCAATGCAGGTCTGTTCCTGCGCCCCTTCGACCTTGCGAAGGACACTCTCGACTGGGTGAGGGGGGAGTTTCTCAAGCCTGCGGAAGGGGTTCGCCATATGCAAACAATACTGAGGTTCTTTAAGACAAAGGCGCCCACAGCTCAGATCGTATTCATCAACTTTCCGTATAATATGTACCGGGAGTCACCCCCTCGCATAGTTCGCACAAAAGAATACGAAAAGCTCTTCAGTTTCGATGGTGCGCATATAATACCTTGCCTGCGGGTGAGCCCGCTTTATCAAACCGAGAACAAGCAACATTTTAAACCGGAACAGTACTGCGCATACGCCGGATTTATTTACCAGCACCTTGTCACCAGCGGTCTTTTGTCCAATCGCCGAAAACGCGCCGTGAGTTCGCTCGAAGCGTCGACACCACCGTCCATTGCACAGGTCTCCGAGAGAACTGGCGGGTAGCGGCCTGATCAAGTGGTGTATCGGCATGAGATGGGAATAGAAGTGAATCTTCGAGAGTATGCAGACCTGGGGGAATAGACTTTGAGCAAGCTTAAGAAGCTTTTCAGAAGCCCGGGCGCCTTTTTCCGAGATGCCGGAAAAAGACTGGAGACCGGCTTTCGCTCGGTAGTCTCTGCACGAAGCCTGAGTACCGAGACCCTCGCTGGTGTCCGGGCAGGAATATCGTCATTGAGCCTTTCAATTTCTCAACTTGTGCAGCTATTTTCGCTCTCTTTCACACGAGTCGGAAACAGGCCGGCCGAGCCGGGTCTGCCTGCGGCCTACATGCTGGGATTTCATGAGCATAAGTGCGCCTTTTACGCCGATAGACTTGACGGATACAATGCTTATGGGCTGAAGCTGCCGGTTGCCGGGCAGTTGAAGCTTTCCGCCGACAGAATATTCCGTGGGATCGGGTTCAAGGAGGGAGGCACCATAGTCGTATGGGGGCGAAAGGACCCCAAAGGGCTCATTGCATTTGCAAAAGAGCGCTCTATTCCAATCCACAGAATGGAGGATGCCTTTATTCGGTCCATGGACCTTGGCGGCATTCACGCTACTCCCTTGTCATACATATACGACAGAACTGGAATCTATTTCGATGCCGGACGCCGGTCCGACCTCGAGACTCTGCTGAACGAATATGGCTTCAGGGCTGACGAGACCCTGTTGAAACGTGCCGCGACATGTATGGAGCGGATGAAAAGAAGCGGCGCCAGCAAGTACAATTTTACGGATAGGGTTGATATCTCCTCAATTTATGGCGAAAAAAAAGCGAAGCGGGTCCTGGTGATCGGACAGGTTGAGGATGATGCGTCGATCCTGTACGGGTGCACAAAGAAAATTACGTGCAACGAACTGGTAATTCGCGCCAAACTCGAAAACCCTGACGCCCAGGTTATCTTCAAACCTCACCCTGATATCATTGCAGGCTTGAGGAGAACATCGTCCGATCCCGGCCAGGTCGAATCGATCGCTCAGGTACTCTATCAACCGGTCTCCATCGTGGACGCCCTGGAGACGATAGACCATGTGTACACGGTCACTTCTCTCGCCGGTTTTGAGGCATTGATGAGAGGCATCGAGGTCACTACCTTTGGCGCTCCTTTCTACTCCGGCTGGGGCCTCACCGACGACCGGCAGATCGTGGAGCGCCGCAACAGGCGCCTGAGGCTTGAAGAAGTCTTTGCGGCGGCATACATATTGTATCCACGATACATCAACCCCTTTACCAAAGAGCCCATTGAAATCGAAGAAGCCCTGGACCTGCTCGAATGGATGAAGACGAGCGGAGTCGCTCCAAACGACATTCATGATAATGAGAAAATCTCCAGTGCGCTTATACGGCGCAGTGAAAAAGCCCTGCAAGCCGGAGATGTGGCGGAGGCGAAGAGAGTCGCCTATTTCGCGGTGAGCGCAAACGCATCACCGAGAGCCTATGCCCACAGGGCGCGTATAAATATGAAAGCCGGAACAGTTGGAGAGGCTGTAGGACGCGACTTTCTGCTCGCCTGTAACCTGAGCAATTGGAACAACGCCGACATCCTGATGGCCTATGCGAGATACTTTTGGGAATTCATAGGGAACACGAGGGATTTTCACCAGGTATTGACCAGAATAAGGAGGCTGGGAAGAATATCGCCTGCCCGGCAACTCAGTCTTGCGGCCATGCTGAATACTTGCGGGTATTATGATGCGGCGATCGAACTGGCATGTGAAGCAGCGGAGCGGCAAACAAAGCATCAATATATCGGTTATATTGAACTCAGTCATACGCTATCCCAGTCTCTGCCCGGAACCAGCCTGTGCTTTCCACGGGCCACCGATATCCGGGAGTCCGTCAAGTCCGGGACCCTTCGTTTTACCGAGATGATTTTGGACTCCAAGGGGGATTTCTGCATCGTCGGCAATTCACCAAAGGAGATCGACAGCGGGAATGGCGACCGGATTGATTCCCATAAAACAGTGATAAGGTTCAATGCCTTTTCCACGCGTTACCCGTTTTATAAAGACTACGGAAGGCGCACGGACATCTGGGTGAGGATGCCAAGAAATGTAGGGCTCACCGATCGGTTGGACCCGTCAATCAAGCAGGTTATAATTGGCGGCAGCAATTGGATGCACCGCATGCCTGACGGTGTTTTTCTTTTTGCAGGTCTGCTGAGAGATTACGGTTCGGTGGGGGTTGTGCCCTTCGATATCTACAAATCCCTGGTGTTTGAGCTGGGTACGATACCCAGCAGCGGTCTGCAGATTGTTTATTGGATTTACTCGCTGGTTGGTCCCATTCCGGGCGAATGTGTCTATGGTTTTGAAATGACTGATCAACCGATGTACAAAGATCGCCAGTATGGCGCGACCACGCAACAGGTTGTGAGGCACAATTGGGAGAAAGAGCGTGCTTTCCTGGAATTATTGATCTCCAGGTGAGCCGTGAGCCAAGAGACCTTCTATTTCACCGGGAAAACCCTTTATTGAGAGTTGTCATTTGAAGCACATAGTCAGGGTCTTTATTGCCATCCTTTATTTGAGCTGGGGAGCTTGTTCCGTTGCAGCCGATTCCTGCCGCGATGCATTGCCTGAAGTCCTGATCGGCAATGTCAATCTGCCCGCGGGGTGTGTGTATGACAAACCCATAACGATTACCCGGAGCAATACCTCTCTTAACTGCAACGGCTCTGTTTTTGACGGCAGGAACCAGCATGCGTTTGGTCTGTTCATTGACTCGAAAGGCAGGCCGCTCTCCAACGTCAAGGTCGAGAACTGCTCTTTTCGCAATTTCAAGAGAACCGGTGTGCGCATAACCTGGTCCGATCCGGATTTCAAGAAAGGTTCGAATCGCAACGAGATTTACTCGCGCACTCCGAAAGACATCACCTTGAAGAAGATTGTCGTCGAAGGCAGTGGGGGAGTCGGGTTTTACATCGATGACTATGTGGCGAACGTGACACTTCAGGATTCCGTGATTAAAGATTCGGGTGGTGTGGGGCTCTATTTGGAGCATAGCTCGAAGAACTGTCGAATCGTGAACAATACATTTTTGAGAAACGGTTTTGGAAATTCGTTCAAACGCCATCACAGGGAGGCGATTGCGGTTGACTCCTCAGCCGGCAATATAATAGAGGGAAACCTGTTCGAGGGAAATAATGCCGGTGGCGTTTTTCTCTATAAGAACTGCGGTGAGCATTTTTCAGAGGGTAAAAGTGTAACGCGTTGGCAGCACAGTGAGCATAATGAGATACGCAAGAACCGCTTCATTAGGGAAAAAGTAGGAGTATGGATCGCTTCCCGGCAAAGTCGGGACTTGACCCGTACCGACTGCAGCGACCCGCCCATGGATGCGACCAGAAAGTACTACGAAGACTTTGCCAACAAGAACATCGTTTCAGATAACCAGTTTTGCGGAAACGATGTGGCGATTCGGATAGAGGGTGATGAAAACCGGGTGCTGAACAATCGGTTCGATAAAGCCACAAAAGTGAAGGTCGATGTGCCGGTCACAAAAAGAGAGCAAATCCTGAAGCGCCCTCCAAGGGCCAACACGGTTACGGGCGGGCGAGTCGCGGAGTGCGGCGCGTAAGGAAAGATTGATCAAAATGCACGGGCGGGGCTTCAGGGAAAAGAGCGACGGTGCTGCCGACTACAAATGATCTTACCCTGGATGTTCACGCACTCATTTGAGGATATAATACAAGGCGCCGGGAGACAGAAGGCATTGAATGAGCACAATGATTGATCTCAACAAGTATATAGTTAATTGCAAGATTCTGCAGGGGAAGGCGGTACAGTTCGAAGATCCCATACGCCTTGCCAGGCTCTCGATCAACTGTGACATGTCGGTCGGCGCATATACTTACATCCGTGGTGGAAGAATCGTCGCATTGAAATCCATCGGCAGGTTCTGTTCGGTCGCCCCGGGATTGACTGTGGGCGACGGTCAGCATCCTACGTTCTACCTGTCCACTCACCCCTTTCAGTATAAGGGAACTGACTTTAATTTCAACCGGGAATGGAATGATTTTCGAACCAAAACCAAGACTATAAAGCCGCCTCTACCCGTGGTGATCGGCTCGGATGTGTGGATTGGCGCCAATGTGACAATTTTGCGTGGAGTAAGGATCGGCCACGGATCGGTTATCGGCGCCGGAGCAATTGTCACCCGGAATGTGCGCCCTTACGAAATCGTCACGGGAGTACCAGCAAAGCACCTCAGATTTCGCTTCGAGCCGGCGATTATAGAGCGGTTGCTCAAGTTGGAATGGTGGAATTATACGCTCAAATCCCTGGAGGGGGTCCCCTTCGATAAAATAGGAGCGGCGTTGGACGAATTGGAGCGTAGAGCGGCTGCCGGATCACTTGAAAAACGTTCCTCAACCGTGTTCCGTTTCCAGGATAAGGTGCTTTCTGTTGTGGAGTAGGACGGTCCTTCCCGTTGGCGGCAATGAGTGAAAGAAGCTTTATTGATGAGCAAGACGATTGAAATCGGCAATCAATTCCGGCAATGCACTGTCAGGCAGGGAAAGACCGTGTTGTTTGAAGATCCGGTGAAATTATTTGGGGTCGCCATTGGCTGTAACCTGACCATCGGGGCTTTTACCTACATACGCGGCGGCAGAATATCTGCATTGCGAGCTATTGGCCGATTCTGCACCATCTCACCGGGCTTGACGGTAGGAGATGGTCAGCATCCTACACACTATCTGTCTACTCACCCCTTTCAATACAAAGGGGTGGCCTTTGATTACTGCCGGGAATGGGCTGAGTTCCGGACGTCGATAGAGCCGATTGAGCAGCCTGCCGTCGGCTGGGTCGGCTCCGATGTCTGGATTGGCGGCAATGTCACCATGATGCGGGGGATCAGAGTTGGGCATGGTTCGATCATCGCCCCGGGATCGGTCGTTACCAGGGATGTTCCTCCCTATGCGATAGTAGAGGGCGTGCCTGCCAGGGTTAGAGAATATCGCTTCGAACCTGAAATCATTGCGCGTCTGCTCAAACTGCAATGGTGGGATTATACGCTGAAGTCCCTGCAGGATGTTCCTTTTGAGGAGCCGCAAAAAGCGCTGGAGGAACTGGAGCGCCGTCAGGCTGCCGATTTGCTTCGGAAACGCCCTAATATGCTCTATGCCTTCGAAAACGGTGTAGTCTCCGTTGCGGGCAGAGGAAGAAGGCTCATAGCCCTGTGGGAGAAAAATCGTTCGGAAACGGCGGCCCGTTAAGCCTGGGGCCATCGCGATGGGAAAAATTATGAACCGGTCCAATGGCGCCTCTCGTTTGATCGCTACCCTCAAAAATGCTTACTCATGGCTCTCAGGGGGACTGCGGGTAAAGAACGCCGGGGGGAATACCTTCATTGGAAAGGATCTGGCAAGGAGCAGGAGGACTGTTGTCGATTTCCGACGAGGAAAGGGCAACACCCTTGTCTTGTCCCCGGGATGCGTGTTGGAGGATCTGGAAATAATATTCAAGGGAGACGGATGCCGCGTTGAGCTTGGCGCCAACGTTCGCTGGAGCGGCCGTATATTGATCGCCGGAAATAAGAGGACGATCAAAATAGGTGAAAATACAACTGCCCGGAGCGCCTATCTTCTGTCGGCCGGCGCGGATATCCTCATAGGCCGTAATTGTATGCTTTCCCGGGAAATTGAAATCAGGAGCACCGATGCTCACAAGATATACAGTCTCGATGACGGCAGGATGTTGAATCTGCCAAGCGACATCATCATTGGCGACAGAGTGTGGATAGCCGCCAGGGCCATATTGAACAAAGGAACCAGGATACCCTCGGATTGTGTTGTCGGAGCGGCCTCATTTGTCAACAAAGCTTTCGATGTCGGCAATGTTGTCATTGCGGGGATCCCGGCCATGGTGGTCAAAGAGAGAATCAGGTGGGAGCGATGATCGGGAGTGAAAGAATAGAGCATATCGGGAGAAACTCCGGGACGCTGCTATTGGTTGACAATCGCGGATAGGGGGTTATCCGCTAAGGAAAATTGTGTTTTTGCAGAAGGAACTCTATGAGCAAGTTTTCAAAACTGGTCACGAATCCCTACGCTTTTTTCAGGGATGCCGTCAAGAAAAAGCGCCCTAAAGCAGGATCTGACTCATCCTCTTCTTTTGAACTTATCCGTAATTCTTCTCAAATCCCTGACCCTGCTCTTCCAAATGCCTACATCATCGGCTTTGGCGAACACAAGAGATCGTTCTACGCAGGAGAATTGTCAGGCTACAATGCATACAGTGTGGATTTGCCGGTGGCAAGACAGCTTGCAATGCCGATCGGCAAAATGTTCAAAAATGTCGATTTCGGTGAAAACGACATCCTGGTAGTCTGGGGAAAGAAAGATCCAAAGGGCCTTGGCGCCTTTGCCAAAGCCAGATCTATCCCGCTCCACCGGGTTGAGGACGGCTTCATCCGTTCGGTTGATTTGGGGGGCCTGCACAGTACCCCTCTCTCTTATGTATACGACAGGACGGGCATCTATTTCGACGCGCAGGGGCCTTCCGACCTGGAAACGATACTCAATACGTATGATTTCGATTCCGATTCCGCCCTCATCGAACGTGCCAGACGTTGCATGGAGAAAATGCTCAAACAGCGCATAAGCAAGTATAATTTTGCCGACAAAGTCGATCCCGATTCCATTCATGGCAAAAAGGAGGCCAAGAGGATACTGATCGTCGGCCAGGTGGAGGACGATGCTTCCATTCAGTTTGGCTGCGACCGCAGGATGAATAACAATGATCTGGTCATCCAGGCGCGGCTTGAAAATCCTGACGCTCAAATTATCTACAAGCCGCATCCCGACGTTTTGACAGGGCTGAGAAAGAGGCTCTCGGACCCTGCACAGGTCGAATCGATTTCTGAGGTGTTATATGAACCCATTGCTATTGCGGATGCTCTGGAGACGGTGGATCATGTTTATACCATCAGTTCACTCGCCGGCTTTGAAGCCCTGATGAGGGGAATTCGGGTCACCACTTTCGGCGCCCCGTTTTACTCAGGCTGGGGACTGACCGAGGACCGGCAGCCGGTTGCCCGTCGCCGCAGGAAACTCAGCGTGGAACAGGTATTTGCCGGAGCATACATTCTCTATCCAAGATACCTGAATCCTTTCACCAGGAAGCGTATCGAGATCGAAGAGGCTCTCGATCTTCTCGAATGGATGAAGGCAAATAACGTCCTGGCGATTGATACCCCTGATGGCGGAAAAGCCGCGGAACTGCACATGAAGAGGAGCACTGCCGCCTTTGCAGCAGGCGATCTCACCGCGGCCAGGAGATTCGCGGATTTTGCGATAACCGCTTCACCGGGTGCTGCCGCCTACGTGCAGCGGGCAAAGATCAGTATAGCCCAGGGATGTGTAAACGAGAGTGTACAAAGAGATCTGGCGACTGCCTGCGAGATCGACGGTTGGAGGACCCCCTCTGCTTTATCCGCTTACGCCAGGTTTCTCTGGGAATTCAGAGGATACGACAAAGAGTTGCATAAAGTTGCGATTGCACTGTCAGAGTGCGAGGGGATGAGCACGGACCGGAAACTAATGCTTGCTGCAATCTTTAATAGCGGAGCATATTACGACAAGGCGATAAGAGTGGTGGAATCTGTGGTTTCCCAGAACCATCAGCCTTGCAGGCTCGAGTATCTCGAACTTGCCCATACCTGCAGCGACACCAGCCTATTTTCCAGGGAAGCCGGCCTGGAGAGCGCTTCTCAGGTACGCAAGGTCCTCAGGCAGACTACGGTTGATTTTGAAAACCGCATTCTTGAGGCCAAAGGTGACTTCTGCGTTGTCGGAAACTCCCCGAAAGAAGTCGGCAGCGGGAGGGGCGCCGAAATAGACGCTCGTAAGCTGGTGATTCGTTTCAACAGTTATTCGACCCAATATCCGTTCGCGCAGGATTACGGCAGGCGCACGGACGTCTGGGTCAGATATCCGCGTCTCATGGGCATTACTGAAAGAATGGATTATAACATCAAGAGTGTTATCGTCAGCGGGAGCAACTGGCCCCATCGCATGGAGGACGGGCTCAAGCTGTTTTCCAATTTGATAGCGGATTATTCTTCAGTGGGAATAGTGCCCTTCGATGTGTACAGGCGACTGGTTGCGGAACTGAAAGCGCCTCCCAGCGCGGGACTGCAGATACTTTTCTGGATCTACACGCTCACCGGCCCTATTGCGCGCGATTCCGTGCGCGGCTTTGAACTCACCGATCAGCCAAAAAACCGCGGATTGCAGTACAGCATTGGCACACAGCGCCAGGTTCGGCACGACTGGGAAAAAGAACGTAAGATGCTTGATGTTATAGTGCCTGCATACTGAATGCAGAATAATCTTTCGTGACATCTCCAATTCAGCCATAAGCCCTGTCAGGCCGACCGATTAAACCGGCGGTAGTTTACTTCCTTCTTTTTTCTTTTATAATCAGCGGAACATTCATTCGAGAATGCGGGGGAATCTAAATGACCGCCCATGGTCAATGAAACTGTGAAAAAAGTAAAGGTGTTACTCCATGCAAATTTTGAAGGTCCGACATCTACGAAGGCCTTTGTCCGTCGGCGCCCGGTAGGGGTAGTTTTTGTCTGGACTACTGTTAAATAGAGCGGGTAAAATGCCGAGTTAACCTGGTGGGGATAATCCACTCTAAAAAGGCGGGAAACACAACCAGCGGCGGGCACTGGCAAAACAGAACCGAGGGGAAATAAAGTGAGCAAACTGACTAAATTCATCACGAACCCGGGCGACTTCTTCAGGGATGCTGTTGCCAAGAGGCATCAACCAATATCGGACCCTATTACAACCTACATGTTCGGAGTTCCTGATTGGAAACGGCGGTTGACCTCCTGGTTTCCCGAGCGCAAGTTTATTTTTGTTTCCGAAAAATCAACTTCCGCGGAGCTGGCAAAGCTTAGGAAAAAGATAGTCAGCAAGAAAGCGGAGGTCTTTGTATGGGCAAGCGGGGCCAATACCGCGGCGCTGAAATTCGTTGAGAAAAACAAATTCAAGTGTGCCTATATCGATGAAGGATTTGTAGGGACTCATGATTTTGAGGGAAATAGTCTGCCGCCTTTTTCGCTGTTGCTGGACAGCAAGGCGCCCTGCTTCGATGCGAGAAAGCCAACCGATTTAGAGAACTTAATAAATGGCTATGATTTCTCCGCCGATTCGAGTTTGCTGGAAAAGTCAGCCAAACTCATGACTGTTCTGCTGGAAAAGGAGTGCAGCAAGTATAACGTCCAGAGGCAAATCGATGATGTACAGGTGGTATACGGTCCCAAAGAGAATTACAGGGTATTGGTCATCGGACAACCGGCAAATGCTCGAAGCGTCCTGTATGGAAGTGAGCGACCTTACACGAACAGTGACATAGTAGCTATAGCGGCAAGTGAGAATCCTGACGCTCAGATCATTTACAAGCCCCATCCTCTTGAATTGATTAACAGAACCGAAAAGGCTGTTTCCGATATAGAACACCCGTGCCTTGTCATTGATAAATTAATTCCCATTAGCCAGGCTCTTGAGACGGTTGATCATGTCTACACAGTATCTTCGCTGGCCGGCTTCGAGGCGCTGATGCGCGGCATAAAGGTGACTGCATTGGGTTGTCCTTTTTACGCCGGTTGGGGTCTGACCGATGATCGCCAGCCGAACGAACGTCGTCAGCGAAGGCTTTCTCTGCATGAACTCTTTGCCGCAGCCTATCTGCTTTACCCGAAATACTATGATGCCGAGAATGTCGAAACCACTCCTGAGCTTTTCTTTGAAAAGGTCTCCGAACAGCATGAATATGTGATGCCGATTGGGTTCGAAAAGGATCCGGAGTCAGCTAAAACGACTGAAGACGAGGCGCCCGGACTCGAATCCGGTTCAGTCGAGTCTGTTGCAGAAATGGATGACATCAGGACAAACACCTTTGTAATCGGCGCACCTCAATGGCGTGAACATTTTGTCTCCTGGTTTCCGGAACGTAAGGTTGCATTCATTCCACGAAGTATCACTCTGGAAAAATTCACCCGAAAGTTTGGGAGGATAGCAGCCGATCCGCAGGCAGAGATCTTTATTTGGGCTGAGCCGAATGTAGAGGTCATCCAATTCATTGCGGAAAACAATTTTAAGTGCACCTATGTCCAAGAAGGTTTCTTTCATTCCGTAGGGCCACGGGTCGGTGGAATCCCGCCTTACTCGCTGACGATGGATAGTTGCGCCCCGTATTCGGACTCGACCGGATCATCGGATCTCGAGTGCCTGCTCAATAGTTATGACTTTGCTGGAGACCCCGAACTAATGGTGCGTGCGGATAAGTTAATGAGCAGCCTGCTGTTCGCCGGACTCAGCAAGTATAATCATGTAGCGCGGGTTGATGATATCCAGAGGATATATGGGCGTAAAGAGCATCGCAGGATACTGGTCCTTGGGCAGATCGAAGACGAATCTACCATTATGCCCGGGGCAACCACGAACAGCGATCTCCTTATGCTTGCGGCGACGGAAAATCCCGATGCTCAGATCATTTATAAGCCCCATCCCAATATGATGTCGAAGAAACGAACCCAATCCCTGGTCAAACCGGATGTGCAGCCCCCCTGTCTTTTTTTGGAGCAGGACATTCCTATTTCGCAGGCCCTGGAGACGATAGACCACGTCTATACCGTGTCGTCACTGGCTGGTTTCGAAGCACTTCTGCGCGGCATCAAAGTAACTACCCTTGGCTGCCCTTTCTATTCGGGCTGGGGCCTTACCGATGACAGGCAGCTTAATAGCCGCCGGAATCGAACACTTACGACAGGTGAGATTTTTGCCGCGGCCTATGTGTTATATCCACGCTATTATGACCCTGAGACCAAGCATGAGATCCCACCGGAAGTCGCTTTCGAACTGCTTCGCGACAAATGGGAGATACTGTTTAAGCCGAAATTGGTCACAATAGGGAAAGAAAGGAAGAAAAAAAGCTGGGGAGGTTTTGGAAGGATCAAGAGGATTTTGATTACTTCCGATTTTCTTATGACCAAAGAAAAGGAACAGGAATCCAATCGCCGATGGATGCTGGACCTGCTTCGCCGACCGATCAGGATGGCCACGGGTATTTTCCCGGCAAGCTTCAGTTCTTCGCTGGTTGACAGCCAGAGACTGTCACGCTCTCATTTTTTCGATTTGTCCGAAATAGAGCTGAACATCGATTCCACGCAATTCTGGTTCGATGACACGGCCATTTCAACAAACTCCGTCGAATACCTTGCCACCCATCTTGGCCCGGAAGATTTGATTATCGGATATGAACTCTCGGAACAGACCCGGCGATTGCTGGATCACATTGGAGTTCCCTGGGTGGATATCTGGCTTCACCCGATACGATTCCTGGATGATATTCTGTTTGCCTTTTCTTCTTCAGAGCAGTCCGTATACGAGGCTATAAAGTCCTTTCGAGTCTCTGAAGATGTTTTCTACCTGTATGCTGACCGTTTGAGAATCCAGTTCTACAAAGGCTACAGGCGCCCGGTAGTCCCGGTGGAGCCCGGTTCTGCATTGTTCGTCGGGCAGACCCTTGATGATAAGGCGGTGTGCAGGCGCGGAAAGATGCTCAACGTGCTCCATTTCAAGAAAGAATTCGAAGCCGCGGGCGCAGAGTATGGCCATGTCAGCTACAGTCGGCATCCTTACGTGCGCAAAGGTGATGAGGCCATCCTTCGGTACGTGAAGAACTCTGGTTTTGCCCAGGTGGTGGATTATCCCGCCTATCATCTCCTTGCCAGCGGCAAAATAGCCAAAGCATTCTCTGTCTCTTCCTCAGTAGTGTATGAGGCCAAATATTTCGGCTTGAAGACTGAATTCCTGTTCAAACCGGTAATCCGCTACGGCGAGCAGTATGGCAGGGAACACCTGTCCATTTACCAGGAATTTGTCAGTCCTCATTTCTGGTCAAAGATCCTCCGGCCGATAATGCCGACTCGCGATTGTGAGCGTGTGATGTTCCTGGAGGGTAAGGACAAGTTGCGTGATATGCTCAACTTCTACTGGAGCTACCGCATTGTAGACAAAACGGAAGACATGAGGCAGACGCTTATTGCCGTGGACAGGAGGGTTCAGACGGTCGCGGCCCAGGTAAAGGCCATATCTCCACCCGCTGTGAAGAAGTTCGAACCGGTCAAACCGGGCCGCGCCTGGAGGAAGGTCATGAGGGAGATAACTGCCCTTATGGACGCTCATGATGTAATAACATTCGATATCTTTGACACCCTGATAGCCCGCCCGTTCGAAAAACCGGAGCATCTGTTCGACTTCGTGGAGCCGCAGATGCTGGAAATCACGGGCGATTCTATTCCTGCCTTCCGGAGGGCAAGGATGGAAGCCAAGCAGATGGTAAAGGACGGGACTCACGGTGAGGAAATCACGCTCGATGAACGCTACCGGGCTCTTGCCGCCCATTACGGGCTGCCCGATGAAGCTGCCCGGCAGATGATGGATATTGAACTCTCGGCCGAGACGCGTTTTTGTCAGCGGCGGGAAACAGGCTGGGCGGTCTACAGAGCGGCCCTTGAGATGGGTAAGCGTATTGCGTTCGTTTCCGATACTTTCTTTTCCGGTGAATTCGTGCGCGAGATTCTGAGCAGGAATGGCTACGACACGGAGCACCCAACATATTTGTCCTCAGAATACGGCAAACTGAAACATACCGGCAATCTTTATCCGGTGGTCGCGGAAGATCTCGGCGTCGCGCCTGAGAAGATCCTGCACATTGGTGATGATTCTCATTCAGACATCAAGATGGCTAAGGCGGCGGGATTTTCGACCTTCTGCATTCCCGGGGCGACCGCTTCTTTCAATCGCAGCTTACTATCGAAGAGTCTGAATGTCTCAGATCCTGTCATGGGTTCAGTTATTCGCGGTCTGGCTGCCAGGCGCCTTGCCGGAAATCCCTGGGGATTGCCTACTCCAAGCTATGTAGGCGGCTATCGCCGTTCATTCGGATACGCTGTCGCCGGCCCGATATTCTTCGGTTTTGCGAAGTGGATTCTTGAACAGGCAATGCAGGATGGTATGGAGGTTTTGTACTTCCTGTCCCGGGACGGGGATATCGTGAAGCGCTGCTATGACATCCTGGCGCCTTACTATCCGGGAGCGCCGAAGTCGGTCTACCTTCGGGCTTCGCGCCGCGGTGTCAACGTGCCTGCGCTGAGATCCGAGCCGGACGTCCTCGATATGTTGGAAGTGAACTTCACTCCCTGCCGGATAAGTGAATTGCTGGAATATCGTTTCGGGCTTGATGGCATACCGCTTGAAGCATTGCAGAAGGCCGAATATTCAAGCGTCGATGACCTGGCGGATTATAAACGTGACAGTGAAAAACTGCGGTTCCTGCTCCATGAACTCACTCCTCGCATTCTTGAGAATGCGCAATCGGAGCGGGAAAACCTTTTGGCTTACTATGCAGAACAAGGCCTGATGGATAGAGGGATCGCCAAGGCTATCGTCGATATCGGCCACCACGGCAGTCTGCAGGCCTCGATCTCCAAGCTCGCCGGCGAACCGTCTCTCGGCGGCTACTACTTCGTAACCGACAAAGAGATTGAGAATCGCGTGCATGCACTCGGGATGTCGGGAAAGGGTTATCTTGCCGACTGCATCAACATGAAAGAAAAGAATCATCCCTATACCAGCTATCTGCTCATGTTTGAGGCCATATTTCTCAACGATGAGGGCAGTTTCGTAAGAATGACCCGCGGTGATGGAGGTCTGACGCCCGAGTTTCTGCCTCTTGATAAAGAAGCTAAACGGATCGATTTCATACGGAAGGTGCATGATGCGGTAACGGAGTTCACCCGTGATATCGCCGAGGTGCTTGGACCCGACCTCTGCAGATATCCTCTGGACGGTAATAGCGCCGCATCCGGATACCTCGGCATGCTGTCGAAGCCTGCCTACCTGGAGGCTCGGATGTTTAACGCCGTCGCCTTTGAAAATGTCTATAGCGGCAGAGACTCTCGATCCCTGATTCATGTAGTTCAGGGGGACCCTGGGGGGACCTTAAGGGGAAGTCTCTGGAGAGAAGGCGCCGAAATCATTAACGCCTATATTGCAGGTGCGCATTCTCCGGCAAAAAGGTTAAAGTGAAATGTCAGATTATCCGATCATCGGTTGGGGAATGCTGTGTTCCTTTTGTGTAAAAGTGCTTCGAAAAGTGGGGTTTTACTGATATATTTATCCTAAGAGGAGTCAAAAGTTAAATGAGCACTGCTGTCTGTTATTAAATCTACCAGGAATTTCAAAACGTTGAAGACGCAGACTATATTGTGCAGGAATAACGGCTAGCCGTCTTTGGGCGCATAATTTGGTATCTTGGCTCATGCACCTCTCAGATGCTGAAAAACTACAGTTTCAGCTACATTGGCCCACCATCAGGGTCTTTGAGGTACAACAGGAGCTAAGGAGTTTAGGGTTTACCAGCAAGGCAAGGTCTGGTTGATAGAGTGTTTGCCACGGTTATCATTGATAATGCACAACAAAGGCAGTCCTCGGACCTCGATTGCTCTACTCTCTGACGTATCGTCTTTCGACAGCTACCCTTTATAACCAAGAAATAATTATGAGGCGGACGAGGTGTCTGCATTTCCTGAGGAAGAAGACCCGACCGCCTCTATGTAATCTGCTTTGTTGGAAGCGATATTTTTCAAACAAAGATGAGGCCAGCTATTAGGTGTGAGCTGCAGTCGCTGAGAACTAATGCCTAAAATTTTGAGCTTAAAGGGTATTATTATTTCGAAGAAAGTGCATTTGCTGTGTCTCTTAGTACTAAAGGCTTAGAAGAAGCGGCCTTCAAGCTTGATTAACCTTTTTTTATCATAATGCTGGACGAGTCCATAAAGTCAGGAGGTGCTCATGCCGTATAAAACCTGAACATTTTTGTTGAGGACGTTTAATGCCGTGGCCGAGAATCTTGTATTCTGTTAAGAATTATCCAGATTGGCCTGTGATACCATTCGGTAAAGTCTCTGGATTAAGGTATGGCCTCGGCTGCATATTTCGAGGAATCCTCGCATTTGGGTTTTATGGGGCAGCATTCCCAATTTCTTCATGCTTAGATGAGGTAGAAAATGCATCCAACCTTGCTGCAGAAACTGAAAGAGTATGGGATAAAGGTCTTGGGGGACAATCCCAAGACCGCACAGTTTGGGATCGGAAAGGGTTGGCAACCAATGATCTTAGAAGCACCGATTCAATTTCGCAACGGTGTTTTTGAGGCCGATGAGATTGGAGCTTTTACTTATCTGGGAGGTGCGGACTGGGCGCCATCTGTATTGCGGCACATTGCAAGAATAGGTCGATTTTGTTCAATTGCTGGTGGCATCTCGGCAGGATCTGTTGAGCATCCTACGGATTTTCTGTCCACATCAAATATGTTCTATGCAAATTGGTCAGCCGTGTGGCCGGAAACAAAGGAGTTTTACCAAGCTTACGCAGGGGAGATGCGGACTGCTGCTGTAGCTTATAAGAATCGTGTACTGAATCTCAGGACAAAGATAGAGGTAGGCAACGATGTCTGGATTGGTGAGGGTGCATTCATTATACGTGGCGTGAAGATAGGTGATGGTGCTATAATCGCAGCTCATTCTGTAGTCACGAAGGATGTGCCACCCTATGGCATTGTTGGTGGTGTGCCCGCTAAACTGATCCGCTTTCGTTTTGATGAGGCAGTAGTAGAAAGACTGCTGAAAATCCGATGGTGGGATTATGGGCTCTCTGCCTTGCGGGGGGCTGATCATAGCAATATACATCATGCCATGGACGCTATTGAAGCTGCAATTTCTGAAGGTCGAGCTCAGCTTTACAGAGGAAAGCGCATTCAGGTCAATTCGGACGGTTCAGCCGTCCTCTTGGAAAACGACTAAGAATGTTCTTGTGGTTCGGTGGTCAACTTGGGTTGTTTTGTTGATCAAAGGCTGTCAAAAAATGCTCGTCTCTGCAGCTAATTTTGAAATACGCAAACGAAGATGAGTTTAGCTCGATACTTTTCTTCTTGCTTGTATAAGGTCAAACTGGATTCAATGAATATTGACAGTTCAACGCACAATAATATTGATACTGATATCCATAAACCACATCCCGAGGTGATAAGGGGAGAGAATGGCCATCTTTTTATTAGTGGAGGTAGACAGCGCGTAGAAGATTATATATTCGGAAGAATTAAAATTAAACAAGAATCATTTAGAAACTTCGAAAATAATCTTAGAGATCGGCGCATACTCTCTAAAAAAGTGGGCGCCAAGTTTGTGCATGTTTTATGCCCTGATAAACAGAGTGTATACCGGGAAGAATATCCCTATTCTGGTTTTATGAATCTTGGAGAGGTGTATGCGAAGAATTGCAGCGAGAAATTTCTCTACCCGCTGGATGAGTTGCGAGATATAAAATCAAAACAGAACGTGTACTATATAACTGATTCTCACTGGAATGATACTGGTGCCAAGGTAGTCGCTGGTCACATTTTAGAAATCGGATTAGGCTTTAATGGAGCAGTAGAGCATCTTAATCACATGCGCAGTAAGACCTTTGTCCATGCGACATCTGGAGATTGCGGCAAAAAGCTGACGCCACCTGAAAGTGAGATAGGAACATGGTATCCAGATGTTTATAAAAAAATATATGCCGATAATAACTTTAAACATAATTTAGGAATACTTCGTACTATTGTTAATCCTTATGCCCCTGGCGATACGAGATTGTTGATCTTCGGAGATTCATTCATTAATCATTGTATTTCAATGCTAACAGATTTCTTCCGTTTTACTCTATACATC
This sequence comes from uncultured Syntrophobacter sp., assembly GCA_964539645.1. Lineage (GTDB taxonomy): Bacteria > Desulfobacterota > Syntrophobacteria > Syntrophobacterales > Syntrophobacteraceae > SbD1. The sequence continues at coordinate 4,387 of CAZIJV010000026.1, read as the reverse complement.
CGTACTCCGTTTATGCATCCTGAAGCTGTTTACGCTTTTAGACCCACTCACATCATTAGTTCCAATGTGGAACGTTATCTCTCTGATGTTCGTTCTGATGCAGAGGCTGGAAATTTCTTGCTTATGGCTTTTATGAGAGGGCTAAATTTTGATCAGGCAAATCCAATATACAAGGTTTTGGATGGTCTACTTTCAAGTAGTCCTTCTTCGTTAGATGAAGTGGTGACACAGTATGTAGGTAATTTGCAGAAGAATGGTGAGAATAGGGAAGCCAGTTCATTTATTGATGCTTGGTGTCGTTTTGGACGATGGACTGAAAAGCTTGCCATTATTAAAAGCAGAGCTGAATTGAAGAATGGCAACAAAGAGGGCAGCTTGAAATATGCTGAGCTGGCTGTCAAAACGACTGGACGCTCTGCATCGGCCTTAATCCATAAGGGTGCGGTTTTAATGCAAATGAAACGGTTTTTGGAAGCTAAAGCTGTAGTCAATGAAGCGCTCACCATTGCGCCATCAAACTTTGTCGGGTATCGAACTCTCGCGATGATCCTGCGAAAAGCCGGAGACAATAGTGGTGCTTTGTTTGCTGCTGAAAAAGCAGTGGAATGTTCCAACTATGCGCCTAGTGTTGTCTCTTATCGAGATAGATTGTATCGAGAGATTAGCTCTATGTCCACGTGAGCCATATTTCTTGAACCCTATTACGTTCAAGATCGACCGATGACCAAGTTGTAAAACTGTGAACAACATTTTAAAAGAATATTTCTGCGCTGCTATAGAATTAGCAATGCATGTATAGAACTGTCTATGCATTGATATGGTTATGCACAAAAGAGGTGATAAATTATGATGCAGTTCACACCAGAACACTTATCGCGATTGGCGACATTGGGAATCTCTTTTAAGTGTAATAGGCCACAGGATATCCGACTTTCAGGCCTATGCGATATGCGTCTTGAACCGCCGGTTGAATTGCGGCGTGCCATCTATGATGTCCAGCATATTGGCGCTTTTACTTATCTTGGTAGTGGAATGGACAGTTTGCTTCGTCATATCGGTAAAATCGGTCGATTCTGCTCAATAGCGGCAAACCTATCGACTGGTCCTTTCGAGCATCCGCTCGATTATGTAAGTACCCATGGGTTTCTACGTTCTTTTGCCTGGGCAGACGTTTGGCTTCAGACGAAGACGTTCTATGAACGAAATAAGGAATCGATTGAGAAATGCATCCGGGTTGCAAGGGATAGAGCAGAACAGCAATTCAATCGCATCCATATTGGAAACGACGTATGGATTGGTGAGTCAGTGTTCATACGCCGCGGGGTCAAGATCAATGATGGAGCTGTCATAGGGTCCAGGGCCGTCGTGACGAAAGATGTTCCTCCTTATGCTATAGTAGGAGGGATTCCTGCCAAGTTGATACGCTACCGTTTCGAAGAACCGATCATTAGCGAATTGCAGAGGCTTTCCTGGTGGAAATACGGGCTCAGTGCTCTCGACGGAGCAGACTTTTCGGACATTGATGCCGCTGTCACCAAAATTGATTCTAACATTCGCTCCGGGATAGCGGAACCCTACGCGCCCGACTTGATTATTGTCACCAGGCAGGGAGAGATAAAGCTCTCAAAGGAGGACGCCGGCTAACGTCAACATAACCATTTAAAGCATCGATTTAAGGCAAATCTTCAAGTCGAAATCGCGGTTGTTCATCCATCCAGTGAAAAAACTCTTCGTAGAGAGACCTGTTTGCCCGCGCCCATGCTATTTTTCCCGGCAGCTCCAATGGAGAAGAGCAAACAGGTAGAGGTAATCCGGACATTCTCACCATCCCTTCGATTTTATGCGTGTTTCCTCTAAGCGCGACAAATGGAGTACGGGCACGGCAGGCGGCGAAGACACCGTGGTGACGCCCGGTGACCAGAAGGGAGGCAGTCCGAAGAGTCCTGACCAGGCTTGACCAGTCTGTCGCGCCCATGTCTATGAAAGGATGTTTTACCAGCGAACCGCCGGTCAGTCGCACGAAGGTTTCAAACTCCTGTGAATAAAAATCCCCGACAGCAACCTTTTCTTCCAGGTCCTGAAAAGGCGCCTTCTCATCGACTTCTGCCCAATACGAGACATCGAGCCGAATTAAGGATTCAACACCGTGGTTTTTTAATAGATCTTCGTAGCTCGACTGTTCGCGTACGACTATTCCATCCAAATGTTTCAGGATGTGATCATATTTGTTGGGATTCGACTGCCATACCGTGTTGACCAAGTAAACTTTCTTTCCACGCCCTATCGCTTCGCAAAGCACCTCCATTTTCTTATTGAAATTAATCGAATCGTGATGCATGGAACCTTCGCCATTGACAATCAGGATATCATAGTTTTTATCTTCAGTAAGAACGCCCAACGGTGCAATGGCTGTTTTCAAGTATTCAATCACTGCTCGACACCCGCAATGATATCCACTGTGATAATCTTCTAATCTGATCCGCTTTATTCCTTCATATGTCTCTACCGATTCGCTCTGACTTAGGGGACTTAAGGTGACCCCAGTGATTTTCTGAAATAGTTCTGCCTCTCCTTCCCATTTGTGGCGACCGGCGGGAGCCGATTGGTCGAAGTAATGCGCTGAAGTGGGATTTCTTCCCGTTTGGTCGAGAAACGAAAATCCGTAGTGTGAGACATTCGTTATGTCCTGCCGCAGCTTGGCTGCAGCCAATGTAACAGTAAGCCCGGCGCTTGGGTCTCGCCGGAGTATATGAAGCAACTGCTCTTGAAACTGGGTGGGAAATGTGGCCACTCGGCATCCCCTGGAGATCAGACGCCTGATCAATCCCCAACTTTTACAAGTATCCAGGAACCGCACTGTCCTTAGGATAACGTCCCGGGACTCACAGTAGGTGTCGAATATTGGTAAATCCCTACCGACACGGATAATAATGTCCACCTTTTGACCATAGTCCACATCATAAGGAGGAGAAATGGAAAAGTCATTAAACCGAATGACAAGGTCATGACTATCAATCTCTTTCCCGCGTTTCCCGCCAATCTCTCTGCCGGAGTTACCTACAATTGCCACCGAGAGCGATGAGTCGCTGATTCTTTCCCAGATTTCATCTTGAGCACGGTTTACCGATTCGAAGGCAGCCATCGTTTCCAGCGCCAAAGCCCGTGTCTCGGGAAAATCCTCTGATTGCATCAGTTTCAGAAAGGCATGTGCTATGGCGGGGGATTCTCCGCAATATTCCCTGAGTTGCGGAAATCTCGAATAGAGATCCAGCAGCCTGTGTTCTTCGTTCAGGCTGAAAAGCATAGTTGCAACAGAGAGGACAAGGTTTGGATAAGGGGCGCTGGAATCAGCTATCGCCCTCAGGCCTCCTTCAGCCAGCTCGAGACTCGGTCCATGGAACACCAGGAGAAGGTTTAGCGCAGCCTCTTTGGCCGACGGATCACCATATGCGCCGAAGAGCACCTCCCGTGCGGCAGCAAGCGCGTTATCTTCAAAAACGGCATACATCCAGCACAGCCATACATAGTTACTGAGAACCATTTCATCAAAGCCGTCGGCAGAGCGCAAAGAATCCAGTCCTTCGAGCGCTGTGTATATATCTCCCTTATCGCCCAGTCCCTTGCAAATCCTTCGCAATAAAAATCCGATTTTGAGGCAGGGGCCCTCCGCACGCGCTGCTTCGATCGCCACTTCTAATGCTTCATCCAGGTACTGGCATTCAAGCAAAGACCAGGACCAGCGGAAAAGAGCACTGGTGACACCGGATTTGGCCTGAATGGAGAGGACCGGTAATGCAGAAAAATAGGCATCCCTTGCTTCAGTAACCTTTTGCTGCTTCCGGAGGGCTTCCGCCAGGGCAAAAATATATTCACCCTTTGTCGGATCCAATGCAAATGCGGCTTGATACGCCTGCTCCGCGGCCGACCATTCGTTCAGTTTACCGTATACTATTCCGAGCCGGAAATATAGTTGCGGCTTCCCATGATCCTTTGCGACAGCCGCTGAGTATGCATCCAGGGCGCCTGTCCAGTCTCCCGCTTCAAAATGTTTTGAGCCCAGGCGATACAGATCTGCCGTATCCGGAGTATCAGACACTGAGGATCTCTGTTCTCCCTCCCTGACATCACCTTGATTCTGTTCTGCTGCTGTCTCATTCTTATCGTCTAAGGACACTGTAGAATCTCCACTCATGCCGCCATCAGGTTTCTTCACATACCGCATCGAGGTTCATTATAAAAAATCATCTGCTAAAAGACCACCATGTTGGATCGACTCTGCTGCCTTGTCAGTAGAAGCACTCAACAACAAAGGTTTTTCCTGCGGAATAAACTGTAAGGTGATTTACACAAAAACTGCTACCATGCCTTCCTCGGAGCCTGTCTAGGA